>KB911093.1 GCA_000383355.1 Flavobacterium sp. SCGC AAA160-P02
TCCGTTATAATTTGTTGCTAACTCTTTTCCATCTTTTAAAGAAGTGATTTTATAATACTCATGCTTTATTGAAAGTTTTAACCTTTTAATTTGAGCACTTAAAAATTCATTTTCAAACATGTTTTTACCACCTTCATCGGTATCATTTCTCCAAAATTCTGGATGATTTTTTTCCATTTCAGATGGCATTAAGCCAGAAAAAATGGAATTTCTAGCATACTGAGTTGCAGTAGGAAGTATGCTGTAATAAGAATATTCTTCTTCTTTCTTGTAATAATTATTTATAAATGGTTCTAACATTCTATATTGGTCAAACCTTAAATTATCTATAACAACCCATAAAACACCATTTTCTTGAAATAAATTAGGAACAATATAATCGTTAAACAACGTATGAGAAAAAGTAGGACTATCTGAGGAAGTTAAATACTCCTGATAATTTTTCTTAATAAATTTATAAAATAAGTTATTTGCTTCAGACTTCTGACTCTCTAAAATTTCTAACATTCCAGAATCATTAATATTTTCCAATTCTAGTTCCCAATGAACTAATTTTTTATATAAATCTATCCATTCTTCATAAGAATTAACAGACATTAAATCCATTGATATTTTTCGAAATTCTTGCTGATAATTAGAGGTTGTTTTTTCAGAAACTAATCTAGAATGATCTAAATTCTTTTTTAAACTCAGTAAAATTTGATTAGGATTTACAGGTTTTATCAAATAATCAGCAATTTTAGAGCCAATTGCTTCTTCCATAATATATTCTTCTTCACTCTTAGTAATCATTACTACAGGTAAATTAGATCTTATTTGTTTAATTTCGGCCAATGTTTCTAGTCCATTAATACCAGGCATGTTTTCGTCTAGAAATATAATGTCAAAATTAGATTCCTTAACAAAGTCAATGGCATCAGTTCCATTAGTACATGTTGTAAGTGTATACCCTTTTTTTTTGAGAAATAAAATATGAGGTTTTAATAAATCTATTTCATCATCAACCCATAAAATTTGAATACTATTCATAAAGCGATCGTTTCATTTAAAACGTTAAAAGTATTTATTTGTTATGGTTTGAATGCTTAGAAAATGATAAATTATTCCTAATAAAGATAGAATCTACTTTGTAAAGAGTAAATTTAGTGTTTAGTTTGTACCAGTAACTCTAAAACAAAGGCTTGAAAAACTCATCAACCAACAAATTAAAAATCTTAAATGATCCTATTTATGGTTTTATTAGAATTCCAAATAGTTTAATTTTTGATATTATTGAGCATGCTAGTTTCCAACGTTTAAGAAGAGTTTCACAAATGGGGTTTTCTAATTTAGTCTACCCAGGAGCCAATCACACTCGTTTTCATCATGCATTGGGTTGTTTACATCTTATGCAGAAAACAATTAATGTATTAAGAGTTAAAGGAATAAAGGTTTCAGAAGAAGAAGGAAATGCTTTGTGTATCGCAATTTTACTTCACGACATTGGTCATGGTGCTTTCTCACATGCTTTAGAGCATAGTATTGTTACTGGAATTACTCATGAAGAGATTTCATTAAAATATATGCAGAAGCTTAATGAAGAGTTTAGTGGTCAGTTAGATTTAGCAATAGAAATTTTTACTGGAAAATATCCTCGATTTTTTTTACAACAATTAATTTCTAGTCAATTAGACATAGATAGGTTAGATTATTTAAAAAGAGATAGTTTTTACACCGGTGTTGCAGAAGGAAACATAAGTTCAGATAGATTAATTGCCATGATGAACGTTGTTGATGACGAGTTGGTTATTGAAAAAAAAGGAATTTATTCTGTAGAGAAGTTTTTAATAGCAAGAAGATTAATGTACTGGCAAGTATATTTACATAAAACAAGTTTGGTAGCAGAACATATGCTCGTTAAAGTATTAATGAGAGCAAAAGAGTTAGCTGAAAAAAATATAGAACTATTTAGTAGCTCTTCTTTGCATTTTTTCTTGTATAATAAGACGAACAAAGAAAATTTTGACACAGCAGTTCTAGAATTGTTTTCTAAATTAGATGATTATGATATACTATCAGCTATTAAAGAATGGACAAATCATTCTGATAAAATAATTTCTAATTTATCAAATATGATCGTAAACAGAGATCTTCTAAAAATTGAAATTTATAATCAAGAGGTATCTGAAGATTATTTGTTAACCAATATGCATAAATTAATGAATACCTCAATTTTAACAAAAAAAGAAGCGTCGTATTTTGTATTTAAAGGAGCTATTTCTAATCAAGCATATAATAAACTTCAACCTATAAAGATTGTAAATAAAAAAGGTGATTTAGAAGATATAGTGGAAGCATCTGATCAATTAAATTTACAAGCACTCTCAAAACCAGTGAGAAAATTTTTCATATGTTATCCTAAGAAAATGGAATTAGCCTAATCTTACATTTTTTTATACTTTTGCAAAAGATGAAATTTACAGCCAAACAAATAGCTCAGATCTTAGAAGGTGAAATTGAAGGTAATCCAGATGCCGAAGTTTCTAGACTTTCTAAAATAGAAGAAGGCATAATTGGATCACTTACTTTTTTATCAAATCCAAAATATAATTCTTATTTATATACTACAAAAGCATCCATAACCATTGTTAATGATACGTTTAAGCTAGACAAAGAAGTCAGCACTACCTTAATTAGAGTGAAGGATGCCTATAAAGCCTTTTCTAAATTGTTAGAATTTTACAATCAAGTAAAGAATAACAAACAAGGAAGAGAAGAACCACATTATATTTCAAATACAGCCTCTATTGGTAAAGATGAATATATTGGTGCGTTTAGTTACATAGGTGAGAATGTTGTGATTGGTGAGAATGTAAAAATATACCCTAACTCATATATTGGAGACAATGTAACCATTGGAAATAACTGCTTAATTTTTGCTGGAGTAAAAATTTATTCTGAAACAGAAATAGGAAATGATTGTACGTTTCATTCAGGATGTATTATTGGTTCAGATGGATTTGGTTTTACCCCAAATGAGCATGGTGAATTTGTTAAAATTCCTCAGACAGGAAATGTAATTATAGAAAATAATGTAGATATTGGATCAAGTTCTACCATAGACCGGGCTACATTAGGAGCTACAATTTTAAGAAGTGGAGTTAAATTAGACAATCAAGTTCAGATTGCTCATAATGTTGAAATTGGTAAAAACACAGTAATTGCAGCCCAAACTGGAGTTGCAGGATCTACCAAAGTAGGAGAGGGATGTATGATTGGAGGGCAAGTAGGAATAGCTGGACATTTAATTTTGGGAAATTTTCTTAAAATTCAAGCACAATCTGGAATTTCAAAAAATTTAAAAGATTATGATACTGTTCAGGGATCACCCGCTTTTGGTTATTCAGATTATTATAAATCCTATGTACATTTTAAAAACCTACCTAAATTGGTAAATAAAGTAGAAAAAATAGAAAAAGAATTTAATGCTCAAAATTTAAATGATGAGTAAAAAACAAAAAACAATACAAAACGAAGTTAGTTTATCTGGTGTTGGATTGCATACTGGTAACGAAGTTAAAATGACTTTTAAGCCTGCTCCTGAAAACCATGGTTTTGCTTTTAAAAGAGTAGATTTGCAAGGCTCTCCAACTATAGAAGCGAAGGCTGAATACGTTGTAAACACACAAAGAGGAACTAACCTTGAGAAAAATGGAGTTTTAATTCAGACTTCAGAACATGTTTTAGCCGCAGCAGTTGGACTAGACATAGATAACTTAATAATTGAAATTAATGCATCTGAACCTCCTATAATGGATGGTTCATCAAAGTTTTTTGTAAAAGCATTAGAAAAAGCAGGAATTAAAGAATTAGATGCTGAAATTGAAGAATATATTGTTAAAGAGATTATTTCTCATAAAGATGAAATATCAGGAAGTGAGATAATTTTAATGCCTTCAGATGAATATCAAATTACCACTATGGTAGATTTTGGAACTAAAATTTTAGGAACACAAAACGCTACTTTAGAGCACATGTTAGATTTTAAAGAAGAAATTGCAGATGCTAGAACCTTTAGTTTTCTTCATGAGATAGAAATGTTGTTAGAGAATGATCTTATTAAAGGTGGTGATTTAAATAATGCTATTGTTTATGTAGACAAGGAGCTTTCTGAGGCAACCATGCAAAAACTAAAAAAAGCATTTAAAAAAGATGACATTAAAATTAAGTCTAATGGTATTTTAGATAATTTAAATTTACATTGGGCAAACGAAGCTGCTAGACATAAACTTTTAGATGTCATAGGAGATTTAGCATTAACCGGTACCAGAATTAGAGGGAAAGTTATCGCAAACAAACCAGGGCATCTTGTTAATACCCAGTTTGCTAAAAAATTAGCGAAAATAATAAAGATTGAAAAAAGAAATAATATTCCTCAAGTAGATTTAAACGAGCCTCCTTTGATGGATATTCATCAAATTATGGAGATTTTACCACATAGACCTCCATTTTTATTTGTTGACAGAATCATTGAACTATCTGACAAGCATGTAGTAGGAATGAAGAATGTAACAATGAATGAAGATTTCTTTGTTGGTCATTTTCCTGGAGCTCCAGTAATGCCTGGTGTTTTACAAGTAGAGGCAATGGCTCAATGTGGCGGGATTCTAGTTTTAAGCACTGTTCCAGATCCAGAAAATTACTTGACTTACTTTATGAAAATAGATAAAGTTAAATTCAAACAAAAAGTACTGCCTGGAGATACTTTAATTTTTAAAGCTGAGTTAATAACCCCCATAAGAAGAGGTATTGCTCATATGCAATCTTATGGATATGCAAACGGAAAATTAGTTGTTGAAGCAGAATTGATGGCACAAATATCTAAAAGAAAATAATAATGAATCAACCATTAGCATACGTTCATCCACAAGCAAAAATAGCCAGAAATGTAGTTATTGAGCCTTTTACAACCATACATGCTAATGTTCATATAGGATCAGGAACATGGATTGGTTCTAATGTAACTATTATGGAAGGAGCTAGAATAGGTAAAAATTGTAGAATTTTTCCTGGTGCAGTGATATCAGCAATTCCACAAGATTTAAAATTTGAAGGAGAAGATTCACTAACCGTTATTGGAGACAACACAACAGTTCGTGAGTGTGTTACTATTAATAGAGGTACTAGTGCTTCTGGTGAAACTAGAATTGGAAAAGATGTATTAATTATGGCAACAGTTCATATTGCACATGATTGTGTTATTGGTGATAACGCTATCATTGTAAATGGAGTTGCTCTAGCTGGTCATGTAACTATTGGAGATTATGCCATTATTGGTGGTTTGGCTGCAATTCATCAATTTATTCATATTGGAGATCATGCAATGGTTTCTGGTGGATCTTTAGTTAGAAAAGATGTGCCACCTTATACTAAAGCAGCAAAAGAACCTTTATCTTATGTTGGAATTAATTCTATTGGCTTAAGACGTAGAGGTTTTTCAACCGAAAAAATTAGTGAAATACAGAATATTTATAGGATACTGTATCAAAAAAACTACAATACTTCCCAAGCTGTTGGTAAAATTGAAGCAGAAATGGAAGCTACTTCAGAGAGAGATGAAATATTATTATTCATTCGTAATTCACAAAGAGGTATTATGAAAGGATATTGGGGAGGTTAATTAGATTTATAGCAACTATTTTAAACATTAAACAAGCATACGATACTATGGCAACAACATCAGATATTAGAAATGGATTATGCATAAAGTATAACAATGATATTTATAAAGTAATAGAATTTCTTCATGTAAAACCAGGAAAAGGCCCTGCTTTTGTTAGAACAAAATTAAAAAGTGTTACCAGTGGAAAAGTAATAGATAATACATTTCCAGCTGGAAGAAAAATTGAAGATGTTCGTGTAGAAACTCATAAGTTTCAATATTTATATAATGAAGGAGAAACCTATCACTTTATGAATAATGACGATTATAGCCAGATTGAAATACAAAAAAACACGTTAGATTCACCAGATTTAATGAAAGAAGGTGAAACAGTCACCATTATTATTAATTCTGAAGATGATATGCCATTGTCTGTAGATATGCCAGCAAGTGTAGTATTAGAAGTGATTCATACAGAACCCGGTATTAAAGGAAATACAGCGACTAATGCAACCAAGCCCGCAAAAGTAGAATCGGGAGCCACTGTAAATGTTCCTCTTTTTATTAATGAAGGAGATAAAATAAAAGTAGAAACGACCAAAGGAACCTACCAAGAAAGAATTAAAGCATAAACATTCTTCAATGAAATTTAAATCTGTCCAAACATTACAAAAAATAGCAAACTTAATTGATGCAACATTTGTTGGTGAATCAGATTTTAAAATTTCAGGAATTAATGAAATACATGTTGTAGAAGCTGGTGATATTGTTTTTGTAGATCACCCAAAATATTATGAAAAAGCGTTAAATTCTGAGGCAACAATTATCTTAATAAATAAAGCGGTTGATTGCCCAAAAGGGAAATCACTTCTAATTTCAGACAATCCGTTTCGAGATTTCAACAAAATAACAAAACACTTTAGCCCTTTTATTAGTTCAAAAGTAAGCATTGCTGATACTGCTATAGTAGGGGAAGGAACTATCATACAGCCCAATGTTTTTATTGGAAATAATGTTAGCATAGGAAAAAACTGCTTGATTCATCCAAATGTAACTATTTATGATAATACTATTATAGGAGATGCGGTTATAATACATGCAAATACTGTATTAGGTGCGGATGCATTTTATTATAAAAATAGGCCAGAAGGCTTTGATCAATTACTTTCTGTTGGTAGAGTAGTGGTAAAAGATAATGTTCATATTGGTGCTTCTTGTACCATAGATAAAGGAGTTACGGGAGATACAACAATTGGCAAAGGAACTAAAATAGACAATCAGGTTCATGTTGGACATGATACCAAGATTGGAAAAAAATGCTTAATCGCTTCACAAACAGGAATAGCCGGTTGTGTAATTATTGAAGATGAAGTAACACTCTGGGGCCAGGTAGGCACAAATAGCGGAATTACTATTGGTAAAGGAGCTGTTATTCTTGGTCAAACTGGAGTAACAAAATCAGTGCCAGGAGGGAAAACCTATTTTGGAACACCTATTTCTGAGTCAAGAGTAAAGCTAAAAGAGTTAGCGTATTTAAAACGATTGCTAAGAGAAGAAAAGAAAGATTAATTTTCCTTTTTTTGCTTCAAACAATAAAGTATTTTTGCACAAAATATTAGAAAAAAAATATACCATGAGTGTTTTAGTAAATAAAGATTCAAAAATTATAGTCCAAGGATTTACAGGTGGTGAAGGTACTTTTCACGCTGGTCAAATGATTGATTACGGAACCAATGTAGTTGGTGGAGTTACACCAGGTAAAGGAGGTCAAGAACATCTTGGAAAGCCAGTTTTTAATACCGTAAAAGAATCGGTTGATAATGTACAAGCTGATACTTCTATAATCTTTGTACCACCAGCCTTTGCTGCTGATGCAATTATGGAATCTGCTGAAGCTGGAATTAAAGTAATTATTTGCATTACTGAAGGAATTCCAACTGCAGACATGGTAAAAGTAAAAGCATATTTAGAAAATAAAGACTGTACTTTGATAGGACCAAATTGCCCAGGTGTTATAACGCCAGATGAAGCTAAAGTTGGTATTATGCCAGGGTTTATTTTCAAGAAAGGAAACGTTGGAATTGTTTCAAAATCTGGAACATTAACTTATGAAGCAGCAGATCAAGTTGTAAAACAAGGATACGGTATTACTACTGCCATTGGTATAGGAGGAGACCCTATTATTGGAACCACTACAAAACAAGCAGTAGAATTATTAATGAATGATGATGAAACAGAAGCTATTGTAATGATAGGTGAAATAGGAGGTCAATTAGAAGCCGAAGCTGCACAATGGATTAAAGCAGACGGAAACAGAAAACCTGTTGTAGGTTTTATAGCTGGTCAAACAGCTCCTGCAGGAAGAACTATGGGACACGCTGGTGCCATTGTTGGTGGAGATGACGATACTGCACAGGCAAAAATGAAAATTTTAGCAGAAAACGGTATACATGTAGTAGAATCACCTGCAAAAATTGGTGAAATGATTGCTAGTGTATTGAAATAATAAAGTTTAATAAAAAAATAGTGACAAAAATTCTCGTATTCTTTACGGGGATTTTTTGTTAAAAAAAGAATTATATTTGACAATCAACTAACATTAACTTATGAAATTACTAGAAAATAAAACTGCAATTATTACAGGTGCCACAAGAGGAATAGGTCGTGGAATTGCCGTTGAGTTTGCCAAGCAAGGTGCTAATGTGGCATTTACGTATAGTTCTTCTGTTGAAGCTGCAAATACTTTAGAAGCAGCGTTAACTTCTTTAGGTGTTAAAGCAAAAGGATATCAATCTAATGCGGCAGAATTTAATACAGCCCAAGAGTTAGCAAAAGAAGTATTAAATGAATTTGGGAGCATAGATATACTGGTTAACAATGCAGGAATTACAAAAGATAATTTATTGTTGAGGATTTCTGAACAAGACTTTGATAAGGTGATCGATGTAAATCTAAAATCTGTATTTAATATGACCAAAGCCGTTATTAGACCTATGATGAAACAAAGAGCAGGTTCAATTATTAATATGAGTTCTGTTGTTGGATTAAAAGGAAATGCTGGTCAATCTAATTATGCAGCTTCTAAGTCTGGAATTCTTGGATTTTCAAAATCTGTAGCCTTAGAACTAGGCTCAAGAAATGTACGAAGCAATGTAATCGCTCCAGGTTTTATAGAAACTGAAATGACAGGTAAATTAGATGAAGCTACCGTACAAGGTTGGAGAGATTCTATTCCTTTAAAGCGTGGTGGTACTCCAGAGGACATTGCTAATGCATGTGTTTTTTTAGCTTCTGACATGAGCAGTTATATTACTGGACAAACTTTATCTGTTGATGGAGGAATGCTTACATAAAATTAAATAATAAAACATATAAAAAAAACCTAGACATATTTCCTGTCTAGGTTTTTTTATACACAGCTTCTTTTTATCTTTCGCATAAATATTATTTTTTGGAAAAATATTCTGCTATATGGTTTATCATTGCTTTTGTATTAAGTGGCTCTTTGGGTTATTATCAGTACTATTACAGAGTTAAAAAACCAACAAAAGTTAGTTTTCTATTAGTAATAATTCGCTCACTAGTTTTCTTCTTACTGATGTTAGTCATACTAAACCCAAGTATAACCAAGGAGAGCATCATTAACCAAAAAGCAAAACTGTCTGTTCTTGTTGATAATTCTTCATCTATTACTTTTTTCAAAAAAGATAGTTTAGTTCATGCGATATTACAAAACTTTAAAACTCATAAAAAACTAAATAAACGATTTGATATAAATTATTATTCTTTTGGAAATCTATTTCAACAAAGTGACAGTTTTAGTTTTGATGAAAATCAAACAGACATTTCAATGCCTCTAGAAAGAATTTCTAAGATTCAAAAAAATGCAAGTAATGCCATAGTTCTCCTTTCAGATGGAAATCAAACCATAGGAAATGATTATCAGTATACCTCTATAAAAGATCCTGTTTTTCCTGTAGTAATAGGAGATACTACTAAGTATCAAGATGTAAAAATTGCTCAAATAAACGTAAATAGATATAGCTTTATTAACAATCAATTTCCAGTAGAATCAATTTTACAATATGAAGGAACACAAACTATAAAGCTTCGTTATTCATTAGAAAATAATGGAAAGATTATTTTTAGTGAACGTATTAATTTTAGCGAAAAAAATAATTCTCATATACTTAAAACATTTATTAAAGCATCCAAAGAAGGGACCAATTTCTTTACCTCAAAGATAGAATACTTAGAAAATGAAAAGAATGTAGTTAATAATAGTAAGAATTTCTCAGTAGAGGTTATAGACAAACAATCTGAAATACTTATAGTTAGTTCATTCTATCACCCAGATTTAGGAGCTTTAAAGAAAGCTATAGAAAGTGATAAACAACGAAAAGTTACTATAAGAATAGTAGATAACAAAAATATTCAACTTAATAATTATCAATTAGTTGTACTGTATCAGCCAAATAATAAGTTTAATATAATTATCGATCAATTAAATAGCAATAAATCATCTTTTATGTTGATTACAGGATCCAAAACAGATTGGTTATTTCTAAATAATAAATCTTTAGGAATCAATAAGAAAAATATAAACCAGTTAGAGAATTACTCTGCAAGGTTTTATAATGGGTTTTTAAATTTTTCTCAAAAAAATATTGGATTTGAAAATTTACCTCCAATGATAGATTACTACGGAGAAACAACTGTATCAATTCCACATCAAACCTTGTTATATCAGAGTATCAACGGTTTTTCTTCTCAAAACCCTCTGTTAGCAACAGCAAATCATAACAATCAAAAGAAAGTGTTTTTATTTGGTGAAGGATTATGGAAATGGAGATCAAGTAGCTTTTTGAAAAATGATTCTTTTCAATATTTTGATGAATTTATAGGCAACCTTGTTCAATATGCTTCGAATAAGAAAATTAGAAATCGATTAGATCTAGATATTAACTCTTTTTACAATGCAAATTCGAGTATACAAATTGGCGCTTTTTATGTAGATGAAAATTATCAGTTTGATGATAGAGCTACCATATTATTTACAATTAAAAATAAAAATTCAAAGAAAAAGCAAACATTCCCATTTTCATTATCAGGTTCTTCTTATCAATTAGAATTAACTTCGTTAGAGGCTGGCGAATATGAGTATACTATTGAAGTAGATGGGCGAAATATTTCTAAAAAAGGAACATTTAAAGTTAATGAGTTTCTGGTGGAAGAGCAATTTACCAATGCTAACAGTTATAAATTAGAGCTTTTGGCACAAAAAACAGCTGGAAAACTTTATTTTGAAGACAAATACAGATTAGTGATTGATGATTTAACTAATGATACTAGGTTTTCCACTATTCAAAAATCTAAAAAAACTATCGATAAACTTGTTAATTGGCAATGGCTAATGCTTCTAATTATTGGCTTATTGTCTTTAGAGTGGTTTATTAGAAAATACATTGGTAAAATTTAAAATATATTTTTAATAGTTATTATTTATATAAATATAAAAGATGATTTCACATAACGGTTAATAAAAGAACATTAAGTTGTAAATTTGTAAAAACAAAAAATAAAAAAATGGCAAATAATCAAATAGAATTTAAATTTCCTAAAGGAGCTATTATTACGATAGCTGTAATTTTAACAACAATAGTACTGATTTCTAAATCTGCTGTAACTATAGGATCTGGAGAACGTGGCGTCCTATATGAATGGATAGGAGGAGTAGTAACTGATGTCCCACCTTTAGATGAAGGGTTTAATCTAGTGATGCCTTGGAACAAGGTTTTTAAATACAATGTTAGACAACAAGAGTTATTTGAAGAAAAGATGTCTGTATTATCATCAAACGGATTAGAAATTAAATTAGACGCTTCGGTTTTATACCAAGCTACAACAGCTACAGTTGCTTTATTGCACCAAACTAGAGGTGAAGCCTATGAAGATGATGTAATTATTCCTGCAATTAGATCTGCTACTAGAAGTGTTGTTGGTAGATATACACCAGAACAATTATATTCTACAAAAAGAGATGCAATACAAACAGAAATATTTGAAGAGACTAAAAAGATATTAGGTCCTCAATATATCCAATTAAATGCTGTATTAGTTAGAGACGTAACACTTCCTCCAACAATTAAAACAGCTATTGAACGTAAGTTAAAACAAGAACAAGAATCTTTAGAATATGAGTTTAGATTGGTAACTGCAAAAAAAGAAGCAGAAAAACAAATTATTGAAGCTCAGGGTAAGGCAGATGCTAACAAGATTTTAAGTGCTTCATTAAACGATAGAATTTTACAAGATAAAGGAATTGAAGCTACTATTAAATTATCTGAATCACCAAACAGTAAAGTAGTAATTATTGGTTCTGGAAAGAGTGGAATGCCTATTATTTTAGGAAATCAATAAAAATAAAATATTAAAATAAAAAACCAGCTTTTAAGCTGGTTTTTTTTATTTCTTAACAATATGTTAAACTATCTTATATAAGTAACTAAAAAGCAGTTTAGACGTCTTGTAGGTATATTCTAAAGAATAAACTTTAGTTTGTATTAGTTAGTTTTTAAAGTCAAAGTTTATGTAAACTTTGACTTTTTTTTTAGTTTCTTTTCTTTGTGGGCAATCTGCTTCTTTCAATTTTTCCTAGCTTAAGAGCCTTATAAGTTTCATAACAATCTAAAACAGCTTCAATCATTTGAAGATCACTTGCATTTTTGACAAAATAATCAGAGTAATTACAATCTGAAATTAATTTCATTAGATCATTTCTATCCATTTCAAGATACTCCATCATTACTTCTCTATCAAACTTACCTGCCATAATCTTACGTAAGTTGTCTTCTTTTTTAATTTTTTGAAGTTTTTTTAACTGTTTAGGTTTCTTTCCAAAGAGTTTGTATAAGAAATCAACTGGCTGAAATAATGCCGCAATAGGAGAAGCAAAGTCACCTGCTCTTGGTCTAGCAATTTCATAAGTTTGTCTAATTCCATTAATTTTTATTCTGGTAAACTTATCTTTAGGAACTAGTTTAACATCAACCTCTAACACACCAATTAGTTTGCTAGATCTAATAATGATTTCTTTTATTTCTTCAGATTTTTCATATAAGGCTATTAATAACTCATTTCCCTTAAGTAAATCATTTGTTACTTTAATTTTTATAGAGGAATGACCTAAGTATGAAACCATTACTGTATCATTAGCTTTCGCTGTAATTTCAAAAAAACCTTGATCATCGGTAATTGTACCCGTAACAGAATTTAAATTTAAAATATGTGAAGCACTTAATGATTTTTTACTTTCAGAATCTATTACTTGTCCTTTCAAATTTTTAACAGCCAAACTATCTGTCTGAGAAAAAACATTTAAGGATAAAAAAAGGAATAGTAATAAGAAAATTTTGTTTTGATGCATCCCACAAAAGTAAGGATTATTAAGCACATCGAATGGTTAATTTTGTGTGAAAAAACAACCTTTTTAAGTGCGCACGAGAAGATTCGAACTTCCACATCCTATTCAGATACCAGCCCCTCAAGCTGGCGCGTCTACCAATTCCGCCACGTGCGCTTTTAAAGCAAAAGCAATAACTTTAGTGACCGGGCTGGGGCTCGAACCCAGGACCCTCTCCTTAAAAGGGAGATGCTCTACCAACTGAGCTACCAGGTCTTAATTTTTTTTAAGACTGCAAATATAAACGCATTCATATAGAAAAGCACTTTTTTTACTTTATTTTTTATCGATATTTGCAATCTAATTAACGTTGTATGAAAATTATTCTATTAGGGTATATGGGAAGTGGTAAAACAACAATTGGCTTTCAACTGGCAAAGAAACTATATCTTGATTTTACTGATTTAGACGAGTATATAGAAAAAAAAGAAGGGAAAACTATTTCGGATATTTTTGCTGATAAAGGAGAAATTTATTTTAGAAAAATAGAACATACTTATTTAAAACAATTTATTAGTGAAAACAACTCATATGTTTTATCTCTAGGAGGAGGAACGCCATGTTATTCAGGAAACATAGATATGATCATTAATCAAACCAAAATTCAAACTATTTATTTACAAGCCTCAATTGCTACAATTTATGAAAGGTTATATGAGAATAGTTCTAAAAGACCCTTGCTAGCAACATTAACAAAAGAGGGATTAACAGAGTACATTGCAAAACATTTATTTGAACGAGGTATTTACTATGAAAAAGCTAAGTATCGTATTTCTATTAATTCAAAAAGCATAGAAGCTATTGTAGCTGAAATAAGAATCCTTCTACATTAAAAAAGCTTTAGAGTTTTTTTTATCAAATACAACTTCTACATGTTCCTTGATTGATGTTGATAAAGAAATGCCTTTAAAATCTGCCTTCACAGGATATTTTTTATGATTTCTATTTACCAGCACCGCTGTTTTAAATCTTTTTAGAGGTACGTCTAAAAAATACTTAATTCCGTACATTAATGTAGTTCCAGAGTTCAAAACATCATCTACTAAAACAATAGGCTTATTTTTATACTCACTATTTTTAATGCTAGTTGTAATAGCATTTAAAGGATTTTTTTTATCGATATATACTTCACAGAGAATAATTTTTAAAGAAGATATTTTTTCTAAAGATGTAGCTAGTTGTTCTGCAAAATAAATTCCGTTTCCTTGAATACCAGCAATTACAACTTCTTTTTCAGAACTATTAGCCTCATAAATCTGATAAGCTATCCTTATGATTTTCTGATTAATTTGATTGTGATCTAAAATTATAGTGGTTGTTTTCATTCGTTTTTTTTATTGCTCTGGAGATTCATAATAGTCATCAATATCTCTTCTATCTTTCTTAGTTGGTCTTCCTGTTCCTCTTTTTCTGTAATAATCTTTAGAATATTTTAGTAAATCTAACTTTTCAAACTCTTCCTTTGGAGTAATATCCTTACAAAATTGTTGAAGTAACTTTGCACCAATTCTACTTTCAGGTATACTTAGTATTTCAATTTTTAAATTTATTTGGTTTTTTCGAACCGTAATAATTTCACCACCATACACGTCTTTGGAAGGTTTACAATTAACACTATCTATTTTAACATGCCCTTTTTTACAAGACTCTGTTGCAATACTTCTTGTTTTAAATGTACGAATACACCAAAGATATTTATCTATTCTCATAAAAAAGTTAAAAAAAGCTTAATCACTTTCTACAAAGGTATAAAAATGGTAAATTGCAGCACTAAATTAGTTTAAATGTTTAAGAGAAAGTTTTTATTTTTATGTTTGTCAATATTATTAGTTGGATATGCTTGTGATGACGATAGTTTTAGTGCTCCCGTAGATAATTTTGATTATGCTGGACAGGCATTAATTGACAATGATTCCATTGTTAATTTTTTAGAAAATCATTACTATAATGATGCAATAGATTCCCTTCAGCCTTTAGTAACTGGATCTGTTGCTTTAATAGACGATTCTAGGTTAATGATTCAAGACGTTACTGACTTTGAGGTAGATTATATATTGTATGCTTTTGTAAAAAGAGAAGGAAATCCAGATCCTGTGAAAAGTTTTCCAACAGTTATGGATTCTGTCTTGGTTAAATACAAAGGACAGTATTTATCTAATACTAATAGTTTAATTAATTTTGATGAAAATTCTGTAAACCCTATTTGGTTAACATTAAATAATGTTATTCGTGGATGGTCTTATGGTTTTGGAAACTTTAAGGGAGGAAAGTTAAGAACAGAGCCTAATGGAGACCCCTACAACGGTCCAATAACATTTGACAATGGAGGTAAAGGTGTTTTATTTATTCCTTCAGGATTAGGATATTCAACTACTGGTAATGCAGTTATTCCTCCAAATTCAAATTTGATATTTTACATTGACCTATTTGATGTGATAGAAAATACAGATCATGATAGTGATAACATTGCTTCTATATTTGAAGATCCAGATGGAGATGGTGATCCTAGAAATGACGATACTGATGGAGATGGTTTTCCTAATTTTCTTGATATTGATGATGATAATGATGGTGTTTTAACCAAAGATGAAGGTGGAGCAGATGGAGACCCAACAAACGATTTTAACGATCCAAATAATCCAACGTTACCAGATTATTTAAATCCAGATGTTACAAGTAATTGATATCATAAGATTATATGAATAAAAAAAAGCTCTTGAATTTCAAGAGCTTTTTTTATGATTAACATGCTGTTAATTTTACTTATTAATTTTATTTAGTTTGTAAGAAATACCAAAAATTATTTGACTAACTCTCTTGTCAAAATTAAAATTATTATTTATTGTATTGTCTACAAATACACTTTCTATTTTGGAGAATCCTCTTTCCCATCTTACATCTACACCAAGGCGTCCTAATTCTACACCTCCTCCAAGTTGAAAACCAAGAGAAAAATTGTCAACAGAAACCTCGCTTAAATCATTTAATTCAAAATCTGACGATAGAATATATTGAAAAGAAGGTCCTACAAAAACATTCCCAATTCCTAGAATTTTCTTCCCAAACAAAACAGGAACGTCAATTTTTCTAAATTTAAAATTTGTATTTCTTGGCGCTGTAAACTGACTGTCATAACTTACACTATTATTTAATTCAGTGTATACAATCTCTGGTCTTATATAAAAACCAATAGCTGGTAATTTTGCTCTAAACCATAAGCCTGTATGAAAACCTGTTTTAGTTTTTGCTCCGTTTAAAACATCTTCAGAAACATCTTCAAAAGAATCAGAATTGTAATTAACACCTGCTTTTACACCAAATTGAAGTTGAGCTTGTGAAAATTGAATAGCTCCTATGATAAAGAAGCTGGCTAGTAATATTTTTTTCATAACTTTTTTATTAATTGTAAAACAAAGACTTTTTGTGAGAATTATTTTCTCTTTAAAACATTCATTACTGCTGTAACGACTGCAGCATCATTAATATTGTATTTTTCCATTAATTGTGCTGGTGTAGCAGATTCGCCAAAGGTGTCGTCTACAGCTACAAATTCTTGAGGTGTTGGATTATTTTGTGATAAACATCTTGCAACACTTTCACCTAAACCTCCATATTTGTTGTGCTCTTCAGCAGTTACAATACAACCAGTTTTTGCGATTGATTTTAAAATTACTTCTTCATCTAAAGGTTTAATTGTGTGAATATTAATCACTTCAACACTAATTCCTTTAGCTTCTAATTTTTCTGCTGCTAGTAAAGACTCCCAAACTAAATGACCTGTAGCTACAATAGTTACATCTGTTCCTTCAGTTAAAACAATTCCTTTCCCAATTTCAAATGGTTGATCTGTTGGCATAAATACAGGCACTTTAGGTCTTCCAAATCTTAAATAAACAGGTCCTTTATGGTCTGCTATAGCTATAGTTGCTGCTTTTGTTTGATTGTAGTCACACGTATTAATAACAGTCATTCCTGGCAACATTTTCATTAATCCAATATCTTCTAAAATCTGATGAGTTGCACCATCTTCACCCAATGTTAACCCAGCATGAGAAGCACAAATTTTTACATTTTTATCAGAATAAGCTATTGATTGACGGATTTGATCATATACACGTCCAGTAGAAAAATTAGCAAACGTTCCTGTAAACGGAATTTTTCCTCCAATGGTTAAACCAGCAGCTATTCCCATCATATTTGCTTCTGCAATTCCTATTTGAAAGAAACGTTCTGGATGATTTTCTTTAAAGTCGTTCATTTTTAATGAACCTATTAAATCTGCACATAGAGCAACTACATTAGGGTTTGTTTTCCCTAATTCTGTTAAACCGTCACCAAAACCAGACCTAGTGTCTTTCATTTCTGTGTATGTATATTTTTTCATTTTTATTGTGTTGTTATTTATTCGTAAAAATAAGTTATTAATTAAATCTTATTGAGCAATTTTTAGCAATTCTTTATACAATTTATGAACAGGTAATCCCATCACATTAAAATAGCTTCCAATGATTTTTTTTACACCAACCAGCCCAATCCAGTCTTGTATGCCATAACTCCCTGCTTTATCATATGGAGAGAATTTTTCTAAATAATAATTAATTTCTTCATCTGTGAATTCTTCAAACTCAACAATAGTTTCATCATGAAATATTTTTTGAAAAAAACTGCTTTTTATGCTAATAGATGTGTAAACAGCATGTTGCTTTCCTGACATTTTTTTAAGCATATTAAATGCTTCTTCTTTATTTTTTGGTTTCCCAAGTGCTTTTTCTTCAAACCAAACAATTGTATCGGATGTAATTAATAAATCGTTAGATTTTAAATTGGTGAAACACTTCGACTTTAAATCTGCTAAGTAGTCTGTTATTTCTGCTGCTTTTAGATGGTTTGGATAGATTTCATTAACTTCTTTAATCTCAATGGTAAAAGGAACATCTAGTTCTTTAAAAAAATGTTGTCTTCTTGGAGACCCTGAAGCCAAGATAAGATTGTAATTAGATAATTTATTTCTTAACATTACTTAAATTTAAAAAGTGTCATTGATAATATTCCTATAAACATGATGAGTTTCATTAAATTACTTAAATAATGAAATTGTTTTTTTGTACTTGCGTTCCAACTCTTAAAAATGAAGTGTACTAAAATAATAGAGATCATTAACATTATAGTTCCTAAGAAATACTTTTTTGAGATAAAGTAATTACTAGATACTAAAAAAAGAAAGAGTAGAAGAACTACCGATAAAAATATAGAAATATTTCTTGCTCTTGTTTTTCCAATTAGAATAGGAAGTGTTTTTAGCTTTACTATATAGTCTCCATTAATATCTTCAATATCCTTAATAATTTCTCTAATCATTGTTGTTAAAAAAGCAAAAAACATATAGTAAAAAACAGCTATAGACAAGAAAAAATATTGCAGTATGTTACTAAATGTTTTGCTATTACTATCAAATTTATAGAGTAAGTATATAGGTAGCGTAACTAATAAAGAAATACATAAGTTCCCAATAAATACTTGTTTTTTTAACAATACAGAGTATAGAAACAGTAGGAGCGTAGTTCCAATGAAATAGAACGACAGAAAGTCACTATTTTTTATAACTGATAAATAAATTCCTAAGATTACTCCCAATGTAGAGCTAAGTAAATAAATAACCCATGCATTTTTTTTTGAAATACTTTTAGAAATAAAAACTTTTAATGGTTTGTTAATTGTATCTGCTTCAATATCATAAAGATCATTTATGATGTATCCACCTGCTGTAATAAATAAAATGCTTAGTGAAAGAATTATAAAATCAATAGAAGTTAAGGATGGGTTACTTATAAAGGAATTTATAAGGGCATATTTAGTTAAAATCATGGTCAGTAAGACCATTAATAGATTTTTATAACGAATGAGTTGAAAAAAAGAAATCATGCATTAAACGTCTTTTTTATTCTTGCCAAGTCTCGTTTACTATCACGATCTTTTATTGTTTCTCGTTTATCATGTGTTTTCTTTCCTTTAGCTAAGGCAATTTCTAGTTTTGCCCAGCCATTTTCATTTAGAAATAAACGTAGCGGAACTATTGTATTTCCTTTAGCTTCAACATCTTTTTGTAAACTACGCAGCTCTCTTTTATTGAGTAATAACCTGCGTTCACTTGTAGTTTTATGATTGAAATGATGACCAAATGAATATTCTTCAATATACATATTTACAATAAACAATTCTCCTCTGTCATTAAATTCACAAAAACTTTCTGTAATTCTGGCTTTGCTTTCGCGAATTGACTTAATTTCTGTTCCTGTTAATTGTATTCCAGCAGTATATTTGTCTAGAATTTCAAATTCGAAACGTGCTTTTTTATTTTGTATGTTAATTTTTTTTTGAACTCCCATTAAGATTTACCTTACTTTTAAGGTTTAATATAAAAATCTTTTACAAAGATACATTTTTAGTCTGCTTTTATGCCTGTAATTTTATGAGTTATCTAATCACAAATAGTAAAATAACACACTTTCTAACATATAGATTTCTCTTCTGTCTATTTTTAATCTCATTAACTTCGTGTAAGACAGATAAAAAATTATTAACGGCTCAGCAAATCACTGATAATTCTATTAAGATGTCTGGTGTTGATAAAATTCATAATTCTACACTTTCTTTTAATTTTAGAGATAAGAAATATATTGCGGAAAGAAACTCGGGAGTATTTGTGTTGAAAAGAATTTCTGCAATGAAAGATCTTCAAATAGAAGATCAATTGTCTAATCAAGGATTTCAAAGATTAATCAATTCTAGGCCTTCCATAGTTGCAGATTCTATGGCTGTTAAATATATAGAATCTATAAATTCTGTTCATTATTTTTCTGTGTTACCGTATGGTTTAAATGATAACGCTGTTCAAAAGAAGTTATTGAAAAGTACGATCATCAAAGGAAAAAAATATTACAAAGTTCAAATTACATTTAATGAAGATGGAGGAGGAGTAGACTTTGATGATGTTTTTATTTATTGGATTGGTGCAGAAGATTTTAAAATAGATTATCTAGCTTATACATTTCACGTAAATGGTGGTGGAATGAGATTTAGAGAAGTAAGAAAAGAACATTTAATTGAAGGAACTCGATTGTTAGATTACAATAATTTTAAACCAAAAGATACAAACACAAAATTATCGGACTTAGATAAAGCCTTTGAAAACAACAAATTGATAAAAGCTTCCGAAATTAATTTAGAGAATATTAAAATTACTTTTAATTAATTTTTAATAAAATAGCCGAGGGCTTTCCATCAATAACAGTAACAATATATAGATTTGAGTTATTGCTATCATTAATTTCATCATATTTTTCTTCACCTAGCACCTTGTTTGCAAACACATTGGTTGTATTACTGTGACCAACAACTAAAACTGTTTTTCCTTTGGTATTATTCTGAAAGGCTTCAGAATACATATTATCAGGCCTATACAACAAAATTGGTAAGTTTTTACTATCTGCTGTTGGTTTGGCTGTTAATTTAGTTCTGCTGTAATCTGTAGAATAAACAGCATCAAAAGAAATAGCAGAGAAAACCTCTTTCCAAGCTTCTGCTCTTTTAAGCCCATCATCATTTAAATTTGGATTTCTGTCTGTTTTATCAATTCGTAATTTTTCTGCATGTCGAATAAAATAATAGGTAGTAATCTCTTGAGAGTAAGAATTTAAGGATATAAAAAGAACGCTAAAAGCAAGAACTAATTTTTTCATTATTTATGATATTTTGTTTTACGAATATAGCTAAAATATAAAAATGATACTTATGATCTACATATAGATATTCTTGAATATTCAGTCTATAAATAAGGTGCTGTTATTATGGTTGATTTATGCTGCTTAGATAACTATAATTAAATATTTAGATTGTATTTTTGTTCAATAAATATGTGAATGGGGTTATTTGATAGAATATTGGGAAGTAAAGTAAAAGAAAAAAAGGAAACTAACGTAAGCTGGATTTCTTTAAATTCTTTAGAACAAATAAAAACTATTAAAGAGCAATCTAAATCTGAAACCATATTTGTTTTTAAACATTCTACCCGTTGCGGTATTAGTAGTATGGTTATCAAACGTTTTGAAAACTTATTTGACTCCTCTATGAATAATATCAAAGTATATTATTTAGATTTACTTAATTTTAGAGCTATCTCTGATGAAGTTGGGTATAGCTTTCAAGTACAACATCAATCTCCACAATTATTAATCATTAGAAACGAAGTTGCTGTTTTAAACGTTTCTCATTATGATATTGCAACTGTAAATATCCAAAAATATCTTTAACAAATTTTCTAATCAAATTGTATAAAATTTTGTCAAAAATCAATACTTTAAAAAACACTTCAGGAAAAGAACTTTACAATTATCAAAAAACAGCTATTGAAGAAATATTTCAAAGGTTTGATAGCGCTGCAGATGATTATCATTTATTATATCAGCTTCCAACAGGAGGTGGTAAAACTGTTATTTTTTCTGAAATTGTAAGACGATATATCTCAAAATACAACAAAAAGGTTTTAGTATTAACTCACAGAATTGAACTGAGTAAGCAAACCTCAAACATGCTTGATGAGTTTGGAGTTCCTAATAAAATTATTAATAGTACAGCTAATCTAGACGATCAAGACAATTATCATTGTTTTGTAGCCATGGTTGAAACACTAAAAAATAGGCTAACTGATGATAAGTTAGATATTTCTGATATTGGTTTGGTAATTGTAGATGAAGCTCATTATAATTCATTTACAAAGATTTTTAAATTTTTTGATGACTCTTTTATATTGGGTGTAACAGCAACTCCGTTAAGTTCTAATATAAAGCTTCCCATGTATGAAAACTACCAAGAATTGTATGTAGGCGAAACAATAGAGCATTTAATTGAACATCATTATTTAGCTAGTGCAAATATGTTTTCATATAATGTAGGTTTAACATCTCTTGAAGTGGGAGCTAATGGAGATTATACTGTAAAATCATCTGAAGATCTATATACCAATGTAGATATGCTTTCTAAACTGGTAGGTGCTTACGAAGAAACATCAAAAGGAAAGAAGACCTTAATTTTTAACAACGGAATTCATACTTCTATTCAAGTATATCACGCATTTAAAAAGGCTGGCTATCCAATTGCACACTTAGATAATACAAATACAAAAAAAGAACGTGATTTTATTCTAAGATGGTTTAAGAAAACTCCCAATGCCATCATTACTTCTGTAAGTATTTTAACTACTGGATTTGATGAACCTACTATAGAATCTATCATTTTAAATAGGGCTACAAAGTCATTAACCTTGTATTATCAAATGATTGGTCGTGGTTCTAGAATTTTAGACAATAAATCAACTTTTAATGTGATTGATTTAGGGAATAACTTTCATAGGTTTGGAGCTTGGGGAGCAGACTTAGATTGGCAAAGAATGTTTAGAGCCCCTGATTATTATTTAGATGCTATTCTATCAGATGAAGAGATTGAAGGTGCATTTAGATTTGAACTCCCTAGCGATATTAAAAAGGAGTTTGCTAAATCTTCAGAGCTTTATTTTGATATTAAAAACGAATATTTAAGTACTATTAGAGCCGGAGAATCCTCAAAAAAAGTACTTGAAAGGTCTATCATACATCATGCTAAAATATGTATAGAAAACAGTGAAGACGTATATGATTCTTTAGCATTAGCAAAAATGTTAGGAGAAGAAATAGATGATCGAATTAATAGATATTCTAAATGTATTTCTAAAAGCACACATAATTTTATAACATGGTTAAAAGATGATTACCGCAAGAAATTAAAAGCTTACTTGAGAGCAAATTTTGAAATAGATTTTGAAAAAATTCATGGTCATCCACCTATTGAAGAATAGTATTTACATAAAAAAAGCATCCTTTTAAGGATGCTTTTTTTATGTAAATATGAAATTAAACAACTATTTAGCTGGTAGAATTTGGCCTATACACTCTCCAAAACCTATTCGTATGATATCATTTTTACAATGAGCCCTCATAATAACGGTATCATAATCATTAATAAATTTTCTTTCGGAACCATCATCCAACTTAATTGGATTTTGACCTTTCCAAGTAAGTTCTAACATAGAACCATAACTGTCTTTAGTTGGGCCAGATATTGTACCACTTCCCATCATATCTCCGGCATTCACCGGACAACCATTTACAGTATGATGAGCCAATTGCTGAGCCATAGTCCAGTACATATATTTAAAGTTAGAATTAGCAATAACAGTCTCTTTTTCTCCTTCTGGTTGAATTCCTACTTGAAGATTGATATCAAAACTTCCCTTTCCTTCATTTTGAAGATACGGAAGTGGTTTAAAATCTTGTTTTGGATTTTCTACCCTAAAGGGTTCTAATGCGTCTAATGTTACTATCCATGGAGATATTGTTGAGGCAAAACTTTTACCTAAAAACGGCCCCAATGGAACATACTCCCATGCTTGAATATCTCTTGCAGACCAATCATTAAATTGTACTAGTCCAAAAATATATTCTTCAGCTTCATCTATGGGAATTCTTTCTCCTAAATTATTAGAAGCGGTAGTAATAAAAGCCATTTCTAATTCAAAATCTAATAACTTAGAAGGGCCAAAACCAGGTGTGTTAGATCCTTCTGGTGGTCTTGTTTGGCCGTAAGGTCTTCTAATTTTTGTTCCAGAAGGAATAATAGAAGAGCTTCTACCGTGATAACCTATAGGAATATGTAACCAGTTCGGTAATAATGCATTTTCAGGGTCTCTAAATAAACTACCTACATTTGTGGCATGCTCTTTACTGGCATAAAAATCTGTATAATCACCAATACTAACTGGTAACAACATTTCTACTTCGTCCATTCTAAAGATAACCTTGTCTTTATGCTCAGCATTGTCTCGCAATGCACCGTTAGTTACATCAAAAACATCTGCAATTCTGTTTCTAACTAAACGCCATGTTTTTCTACCATCAGCTATAAAATCATTTAAATTATCTTGTAAAAAAATATCATCAGTAAGCGGAATTCCATCAAAATATCCTAACTGGTGAAAAGCTCCCAAATCAATAGCAAAATCTCCGATTCTACTACCAATAGTAATAATATCATCTTTGGTAATAAAAACTCCAAAGGGTATGTTTTGAATAGGAAAATCTGAGTTGTCTGAAACTTTTAACCATGATTTTCTTTTTGGGTTGTTGGCTGTTATTTTCATTAAAAATTGTTAATAAAGTTTGTATCAAATATAGTGGAAAGTTATCATCTTAAAAACGTTTTTTAAGTACATTTGAATTTCTTAATTAAATTTTAACAATGCAACGAGATACAGAGATTTTTGAATTAATAGATGCTGAAAAAGAGAGACAGCTAAATGGCTTAGAATTAATAGCTTCAGAGAATTTTGTGAGTGATCAAGTAATGGAAGCAGCAGGTTCTGTTTTAACTAATAAATATGCAGAAGGATATCCCCAAAAAAGGTATTATGGTGGATGTCAAATTGTTGATATAGTAGAGCAATTAGCCATAGACAGGGCAAAAGAGCTATATGGTGCTGAATATGCAAACGTTCAACCCCATTCAGGTTCTCAAGCAAATACAGCTGTTTTTCATGCATGTTTAAAACCTGGTGATAAAATTTTAGGATTTGATTTATCTCATGGAGGACATTTAACACATGGATCTCCTGTTAATTTTTCTGGCAAATTATATGAACCTCATTTTTATGGAGTTGAGAAAGAAACAGGAGTATTAAATTATGATACTATACAAGAAATAGCAACAAAAGTGCAGCCGAAAATGATTATTGCGGGTGCTTCCGCTTATTCAAGAGACATAGATTTTAAGCGCTTTAGAAAGATTGCAGACAGTGTAAATGCCTTGTTATTGGCAGATATTTCTCATCCTTCAGGGATGATTGCAAAAGGAATATTAAATGATCCCTTGCCTCATTGTCATATAGTAACCACTACAACTCATAAGACATTGCGTGGTCCTAGGGGAGGAATGATTTTAATGGGAAAAGATTTTGACAATCCATTTGGTTTAAAATTAAAGAATGGAAACCTCAAAAAAATGTCTGCATTACTTAATGGAGGTGTTTTTCCTGGAAATCAAGGAGGACCATTAGAACATATTATAGCTGCAAAAGCAATTGCTTTTTCTGAAGCACTAACAGATGATTTTTTACATTATCAAATTCAAGTAAAGAAAAATGCTGCCGCTATGGCAAAAGAGTTTGTTGCTAAAGGATATCATTTAATTTCAGGTGGTACAGATAATCATATGATGCTAATAGATCTTAGAAATAAGAATATTACTGGAAAAGATGCTGAAGCTGCTCTTGAAAAAGCAGAAATTACTGTCAATAAAAATATGGTTCCTTTTGATGATAAATCACCATTTGTTACCTCTGGCATTAGAATTGGAACCCCTGCAGTAACTACTCGAGGATTAAAAGAAGAAGATATGAAGACCGTTGTTGAATTTATTGACACAGTCATTCAAGATTTTCAAAATGAAGAAACATTACAAGTAGTTTCAGAAAAAGTTCATGATTTTATGAGTCATAGACCTTTATTCAACGGATAAAATTATTAACTTTATAAGCATGAACAAGATAAGTTTTATTTTTTTTCTGTTCTTCTCAAATATTTTATACTCCCAAATAGCTTTTGAAGATGTCGCTAGTTATATAGGTGTTGACTATAGTTACGGTGATTCTGAGTATGGAGGTGGTGTTTCTTTTGCAGATTTTAATAATGATGGCTGGGATGATATTACCTATGCTTCAGAAGATGGCGCTCAAGTATATTTTTTTAAAAACAACAATGGAGTCTTTAATTTAGTGACATTAAATGGTATTTCAAATACATACAAAACAAAGCAAGTAATTTGGATAGATTATGATAATGATGGTGATAAAGATTTATTTGCCACTGCTATCGAAGGAATAAATCAATTCTACAGGAATGATGGAGATATGAGTTTTACCAATATTTCATCTACAATTGGTTTTTTTCAAACAGATCTTTTTACCTATGGTGCTTCATTTGGTGATATTGATAATGATGGTGATTTAGATGCTTTTATTTCAAATAGAACAAATACTGAAGAGAATCAACGCAATTACCTATATAGAAATGATGAAGGTATTTATATAGATATTACTCAATCATCAGGGATTCCAATACAAGATGAAGATGGTAATGAAAACAGCCAATTATCTTTTTGTACTATCTTTTTTGATTATAATAAAGACGGATTTCAAGATATATATTTAGCAAATGACAAAATTGATAACATAAACAGACTATACAAAAACTTAGGAGATGGTACTTTTGAAGATGTTTCTGTCGCTAGTGGCTCAGGAATAGCTGTTAATGCAATGACAACAACTTTAGGTGATTATAACAATGACGGTTGGTTTGACATATACATTACAAACACCCAAAGTTCACAAGCGGGTAATGGTAATGTATTATTAATGAATAATGCTGACGGTACTTTTACTAATGTTGCTGAAGAAACAGGTACTACTTTTAACAGTTTTGCATGGGGTGCTGTTTTTCTTGATACTGACAATGATACTTTATTAGATTTATATGTTAGTGGTGGTTTTGATGGTAGTATTGGATCATTTTTATCTGCTGCTTTTTATCATCAACAAAATGACGGTACGTTTGTTATACCTCAAAATATAGGTTTTGAAAATGATACAAGAAAAAGTTACTCTAACGCTATTGGAGATATTAATAATGATGGAAAGCCTGATATTATTGTTTGTAATGATACCGAGAATAATTTTTTGTGGGAAAATAAAACAGTCAATGAAAACAATTGGTTAAAAGTAAAACTAGAAGGAGTCATATCAAACAGAGACGGTATTGGAAATACTATAGAAATTAGTATTGATGGGCAATCTCAATATCGGTATACATTAGCCGGAGAAGGATACTTATCTCAAAATTCTTTTTATGAGTTTTTTGGTACTGGAACAGCTATTGAAATTGATTATATTAAAGTGACATGGACAGCTACAGGTATTATAGAGACTATTACTAATATTGATGTAAACCAAGCAATAATTATTAAAGAGGGTAGTGGAATACTAAGCAATACTGATATTCAAACTGACAATCTCTTTAGCATGTATCCGAATCCAAGTAATAATGGTATTTTTAAACTATCAATTTCAGATAACGAAAGAGTTTCTTTGCAGATTTTTGATCTTTCAGGAAGATTAGTTACTAAAAAAGATGATTTAAGAAATAATGATGAAATAGATGTAAGTCATTATCATAAAGGAATATATATTGCTAAAATTTCTTCAGGAAGAAACATCAGTTCTATTAAGTTACTTGTAAATTAATCTTCAGTTGCTCTATCTAACAAGCTCTTGTTCATCACTTTACTAGTTTTTGCCCCTAATTCCTTAATTTTTTCTACTTTTTTAATAAGATTTCCTTTACCTGTTAGTTTTTTCATTGAGGTATCATAACTTCCTTGAACTGTTTTCAATTGGTTACCAACTTTTATTAAATCGTCTGTTAAATTTACAAATTGATCATATAATCTTCCAGCTTGATTGGCAATTTCTAATACATTTTTCTTTTGATTTTCTTGTCTCCACATAGAAGAAACTGTACTTAATGTGGCTAAAAGAGTAGAAGTAGATACAAGCACAACATTTTTATCTAATGCTTCCATATATAGTTGGTTATTTTTACTTAAAGCTAATAAATAAGCAGGTTCTATAGGTACAAACATCAATACATAATCTGGAGTATTAATTTCATATAAAGACTCGTACTTCTTTTCACTTAATTCTTTGATATGCTTACGAATACTTTCTATGTGTTTTTTTAAATGAAGTTCTTTCTGTTGTTCATCTTCTGCATTAAAATAAGCTTCATAATTTGTTAAAGAAACTTTAGAATCTACAATCAAGTGACGATTGTCTGGTAAATTGATAATGAAATCTGGTTTTTTTAATCTTCCATCATCATCTCTATAACCACCTTGTGTGGTAAAGTGAATATTTTTGGCAAGATTTGCTTTCTCTAAAAGAATTTCTAATTGAGTTTCACCCCAGTCTCCTTGGGCTTTACTATCGCCTTTTAGGGCTTTTGTTAAATTTATAGCCTCTTTACTCATTTGAAGATTTAAATCTTTTAGATTGTTAAGCTGTTCTTTTAATGCAGAATGCATTCCAATACTTTCTTTTTGAGACTCTGATACCTTTTTTTCAAATCCTTCAATTTTTTCTTTTAAAGGTGAAAGAATAGAAGTCATGTTAACTTTATTCTGTTCTGTAAACTTGGTAGATTTCTCTTCTAAAATTTTATTGGCTAAGTTTTCAAATTCTTTGGTAAATTTTTCCTGAATCTTACCCAACTCTTCTTTGTTTTCAGCGATATTTTTTTCCGAGTTTTTTAATTCTGTTTCCAAACGAGTTTTGGAAGCTATTAAAGCTTCTTTTTCTAGTTGAGTAGTTTTTAAATCATCAGTAGTATCTTGTAGACTGAGATTTAAACTAGTATTTCTCTCTTCAAGGGTAGCTTGTTCTTTTTCAAACCGTAATTTGGCTGAATTTCTTCCTAAAAATAGGCCAATAAAAACACTGGCAATTGCTATAATCAAGTAAATAAATAAATCTGTCATCATTCAAAAATAAGTTCTTAAATTTAGAACTTTAAAATTGACGATGCAAAAATTATCAAAATTTATATTTACACGTATTTTAGGTTGGAAATTAGTGGGTGACTTTCCAAAACATTTAAAGAAATATGTAGTAATAGCAGCACCACATACAAGCTGGAAAGACTTTCCTATTGCCATTTTAGCTAGAAACTCTTCTGGTGAAAAAGTGAATTTTATTGGAAAAAACTCTTTATTTAAAGGGCCTTTTGGCTTTATCTTTCGTTCTTTAGGTGGTACACCTGTAGACAGAAGTCAGAGTAGTAATATGGTTGATGCAATTGTTCAAATTTTCGAGAACAAGAAAGAGTTTAGACTTGGAATCTCTCCAGAAGGAACTAGAAAAAAAGTAGCAGCTTGGAAAACAGGTTTTTATTATATTGCAAAAGGAGCTAAAGTACCTATTGTAATGGCAACTTTAGATTTTGAAAACAAACAAATAAAATTTTCAGAACCTTACGACACAACCAACGATAAAGAAAAAGACTTTAAACATTTTCATGCCTTCTTTAAGGGAGTGAAAGGAAATCATTCAGAATTATCCTAGTTTTTAAATTTTTTAGCCACTTTTTCTGAAATTCCAATAATTACTTCTGTTGCTTTTATCATAGATTCTACTGGAACATATTCATATCTTCCATGGAAATTATGACCACCCGCAAATATGTTTGGGCAGGGAAGTCCCATAAATGAAAGTTGAGAACCATCTGTTCCTCCTCTTATAGGTTTTATTAAAGGTGTAATCCCGATATCTTTCATTACTTCTTCAGCAATATCTACAATATGCATTACAGGGACTACTTTTTCTTTCATATTGTAATATTGATCTTTTAATTCTATTTCAATGGCATTACTTCCTAGTTCTATATTCATTTTGGCTACCAAATCTAGCATAAATTGTTTTCTGTTTTCAAACAAATTATGATCATGATCTCTAATAATATAGTGTAAAACAGTTTGTTCTACTTTACCTGCCAATTGATGTAAATGAAAAAATCCTTCATAGCCATCTGTAGCTTCTGGCACTTCTTTTGAAGGCAGTCTACTAATAAAATCACTTGCAATGGTCATAGAATTAATCATCTTTCCTTTTGCATAACCAGGATGAACTATTTTTCCTGCAATAGTTACTTTTGCACCTGCTGCATTAAAATTTTCGTATTCTAATTCTCCAATCTGACTGCCATCCATTGTGTATGCCCAGTCTGCTCCAAACTGCTCTATATCAAATTTATGAGCACCCTTTCCAACTTCTTCATCAGGTGTAAAGCAAATTCTAACGTTCCCGTGTTTTATTTCTGGATGATTGATTAAATATTCCATTGCTGAAACAATTTCAGTAATTCCAGCTTTATCATCTGCACCTAAAAGAGTTGTACCATCTGTAGTAATAATGGTCTGTCCTTTGTATTGTAGTAAATCATCAAAATAGGAAGAACTTAATACAATGTTTTCTTTTTCATTAAGCATAATATCTTTTCCATCATATTGATGATGAATTTGAGGTTTCACATTGGCTCCTGTATAATCTGGTGTTGTATCTATATGAGAAACAAAACCAATGGTTGGAACTTCATAGTCTATGTTGCTTGGTAAAGTAGCCATCACATAACAGTTGTCGTCTAATGTAATGTCGCTCATGCCAATATCTGTTAGTTCTTTTACCAAGAACTTGGCTAAGTCCCATTGTTTTTCCGTACTTGGAAATGCAGGGTTATTTGGGTCAGATTCTGTGTCTATGGTTACATAACTAACAAATCTATTGATAATGTGCTCTTTATTCATACGTATTAATAAGTTGTTTTTTCTACTAAATTAATGCCTTTGCAAATTCTTTGATTTACTAAAGAATCTCCGAAAACTTCAATAGTTGAGTTTATATAATTCTTTTCATCTAGTTTTATAAACAAAGTAAGAATCTGATATTTAAATGTTCTTTTTATTCCGGTAGCTAAAGAGTAATAAGCCTCTTTATCTTTAAATGTTAGTGTTCCAGAACTGTTTTCTTCCAGTTGCTGCTTTAATAAGTTTGAGTTAAATTTTTTGATAAAATTAGTATCAAATTTTAGTTGATTAGAGATATGTGTAATATCTAACAACATGGTTTCTTTTAACTGTTTGGTCGTATCTGCTGTAAAAATAGACGATTGGTTTTTATCATAATACAAATTAGTTTTCCAAGTATCTGGATATTGAACTGTAAATAGTTTCTTAACGTCTTCAATTTTTTCTAGGTTTGAAAAACTTTCTACACCACAATTAAATTCTGAAATAAATACTGGCTCTTCATCACAAGAGTTTAGTATAACAATTAATAAGATGATGCTATATTTTTTCATTTTCTTGGAAGCATTAGTTTTCCTATTTTATTATTTCCAGCCAACCATGCGTTATTTCTATCTACAAACTGAATAGTATAATAAGAATCTTCACTTACTTGTACCCAGTTTAGGCCACCGTTATTGGAGTAAGAAACACCTGTTTTTCCTACCGCAAAAACTTCTTTTCCAGCTGTATTTGGAACATATTGAACACAACTCTTATAATCTGGATTTTCTCCATCTGCAATAAGTGACCATGTTTTACCACCATCATTGGTAATGGCTTTGTTACTATAGTTTTCTTCGGGCTTTAAATAATCACCACCTAGAATGATTCCATGATATTGATCAGCAAAATCTACTGAATAAATTCCTTGTGAGCTTTTACCTTGAATAATTGGTGTTTCATAAACTTGCCATGTATTACCAATATCAGTAGATTTAAAAACTCGTGCCTTGGTTCCACCAGTTACCAACCATACCGTTTTATCTAATACTTTTATAGATGTATTACTTGCTGCAAAAGCTGCTTCACCAGCGACAGTTTCTGGGAGTTTCTCACAGGGTATTTTAGACCAAGTCTTTCCTCCATCATGTGTTAAAAGAATGGACATGCAATTTTCTGTAGGATCTCCCATGGCTATACCATGTAAACTATCAAAAAACGTAAGAGCATCATAAAAAACTTTTTCATGTACTTCTTTATATACCAAGGTATCTTTAGAAAGGTTAAAAAGTAATGCTGGATTTCCAATACTCATCGCAAAATAATCTGTTCCATTTGTTGCTAAACTTCTAAAATTAGGAATAATAGAATCTGCATATTTTACAGTCTTTATAGAATTAAACATCCCATTGTCTAATTGTAGCCCCGAGTTTCCGTTGGAAGCAGCAAAATATACTTTTTTAGCATCTACAGGAACTATAGTTCTAATACTGGCATTTTCTACTGCAAAGGGTTTTATTGAAACAGCAGCTATTTTTCTTGATTCATATTCATTAGAACAAGAACACATAAAAACTAATAAAATAAAGACTGTATAGAATGATTTCATTTTGGTATTTTTATAAAACGAAAATACACAAATCATTTGTTGAATAATGAAGAAAGCATTAGTAATTTCAGGAGGAGGAAGTAAGGGAGCATTTGCAGGAGGTGTCGCAGAATATTTATTAAAAGAAAAGAAAAAAAACTATGATATTTTTCTTGGCACATCTACCGGAAGTTTGATGGTTTCACACCTAGCACTTGGTAAAATTGATACACTTAAAGAAATATATACATCTGTAAATCAACGCAGTATATTTAATGTAAACCCGTTTCGTGTTACTATTAAAGATGGAGTTACTATCGTGCATATTCGCCACAGCAGTACCTTACTTAACTTTTTAAGAGGAAGTAAAACTTTTGGAGAAAGTAAAAATCTTCGAAAACTTATTAAAAAAAATATAACTAAAGAGATTTACGACAGTATCTTAGAGCAAAAGAAAGAAGTTGTTGTAACAATTTCAAATCTTACAGCCAATCAAATAGAATACAAAACAATACAAGAGCACAGTTATGAAGATTTTTGTGATTGGATCTGGGGATCGTGTAATTATATTCCTTTTATGAGTTTATTGGAGAAAAACGGTCATCAATTTGGTGATGGAGGTTTTGGTTGTTTAATTCCTATTAGAGAAGCTATTGAAAGAGGTGCTAAAGAAATTGATGCTATTATTTTAGAAACAGAGATCACGCAAATTAATAGAATGCCTGCAAAGAATCCTTTTTCGTTATTGTTTACCATCCAAGAATTTATGATGGAGCATGTAGAAAAACACAATATTACCATAGGTAAACTCTCAGCTAAACAAAATAATGTAAAATTAAATTTATATTATACGCCAACTGTTTTAACAACAAATTCACTGGTTTTTGATGCTAAGAAAATGGCAAAGTGGTGGGATTCGGGTTTTAAATATGCACAAAAAAGAGAAGAAGAAAAAAGTAGTGAATTTAGACCAGATATTTTAGATGTTTAAAAACAGAGATGGTTTATACAAATATTCATTATTTTATTTCTTTAGCTCTATAAACATGTTATTTCTTAGTGGATTATTAGCCTTAGAACTACTAATTTCTTCTAAGTCAAGAAAATTAGTTTTGCTAAAATTATTAGTCCTACTACCTGTGGTAATTAAAAGAACTGTTCTATCTAACAATGGATCACTTCGCTCACCTAAAACACCCAGATTTTCGTAATTTTCGGGGATTGCTACTGTAGGTATAATACCATTAGGTTCGTTAAAATTATCTTTATTTTTTATTTCTAATACCAGTGGTTGTATGGCCCAAGTATGATTTGAAGCTAAATTGTCTCCAGTTCTTGTGTAATTATCGGAATCATAAAGTGTTACAGAACCCTGAACCTTCCCAACGGTCTTTTTACCTACAGAACTAACCTGTATGTAGGAAGACAAGCTATTCATAACCAATTCAGAGGCAGAAGCTGAACTTCCAGTTGTAATAAAATAAACACGATTTAAATTGAGTGAATTAATAGGTTCTTGTAAAACAATATTTTGATTCTGATCTTTATTTACTATTTCATTGGTGAAATTATTTTCAAAAACACTAGCATCTATTACTTCTTGTACTTTAGTATTCCATTGTTCTTTAGAGAATAACTGACCGTTAAATTGGCCTGTAACCATACCACCCAAATATGTTGCCGTATTTACACTACCACCACCATTATAGCGCAGATCTAAAATTAAATCGGTAACGTTTTCTGATTGAAACGTAGCAAAGGCAGCATTTAAGTATCCATCAAAACTACTAGAGAATTGATTGTATAATAAATATCCTATTTTGTGATCTCCTTCTTCAATTATTTTTACAATTGCAACAGGGTTTTCTTGAAGTTGAGTTTTTGATAAACTAACGGTTGTTGAATTAGCCAATGGATTCCCGTCATTAAAGTCTGCTAAGCTAATTGTATAACTAGTGCCATCATCAAAAAGAAGATCTCTGTAGTTAGACTCTGTTAGCTGAACACCATCAACTTCTGAAAACAACATTCCTCTTTCTATGTTTTGAGCTTCTGCATCTGACCCAGGAATTACATAACGAACGTATCCAAATACTTTTGTAGCATCATTATCATACCGAACCAAACCAAACTCCATTCCGTTACTTAAATTTATTCCTTGAAAAGAATTCTCTAAAGCTACATAATCATCAACAATCCAAGAAAACCTATCTACAACTCCTGGCTGATATCGAAGACTTTCAAACACATCTCTAGGTGATGAAAAATTAGAATATTCAGAATATAATTGACCAATATTAGTGAATCTTGTATCTGATAAATCTGGCACATTTGATTGCCATAAGTAATAGTTATTCATTGCTCTCCAAATGAATAAATGAATTTCATCATTTCCACTAGCTGTAAAATTATCGCTTTTTTCACAAGAAGTAAATAGTGTAATACAAACAATTACAAGTAGTATATATGTAAATTTAATATTTTTTATCATCGTCCTAGATTTGGTAAGTCTTGTTTTATAAAAGTTCCTTTATCGATTAATCGCTGTGAGTCTATAGAAACATAAATGAGTTCTAATTCAAATGGGTTGCAGGAAAACGTTACTCCAGTATTTCCAGTGGTTATATATTGCAGTACTTCACCAAGTAAAGGATCTGTGATCTTACCTAGTTCGCCTAAATTAAGAGCATCTTCAACAGTACATAATTGTATAGTAGGTATAATTCCTGTCTCATAAGTTTCATCTTCCTTATTAGAAAATGTTACAACAGTAGGTTGTAATGAATATGTGTGATTTAAATTGGAATTAAAAATATCATAATCAGGAGAATCATACAAACTAATAGATCCTAAATTATCGCCTTTTGTAGTATTTCCTAACACATGAACATTAATATAAGGTTGTAAGCTATTTATTAATAATTCTAGAGCAGAAGATCCATTAAAACCATTACCATTTAAAATAATGTAAACATCTGTTAGATTTAAAGAATTAATAGTCTCATTATTTTGAAGCGTTGATGGAAATTTTGTAATAAGAGAATCTGGCTGATTGAGTTCAAACCAAGTTTGAGCTTTTTCATTCCAAGTTTCTTTCATAAGAATTTCATTAGGAAATTGACCCGTTATCATTGAAGCAATTTCGGCAATAGTTCTTGCGTAAGAATAACTACCAATAGCATATCTCAAATCAATAATCAATTCGTTTACAGACTCATTTTTAAACTCCTGCATGGTTGCGTTTAGGTCTCCTATATAATTGGTGGAAAAATCATTGTTGTATAATAAATATCCTACTTTTTTAGCACCTAGATCAAAAACTTCTTTTAACAAAATAGGAGGGTACTGATAATTTTTTTTAACCAAGTCTACTCTTTGATTATTTATAATAAGGGTATCTCCATTAAAATTAGCCATGAGTAATTTTAAGGTGTCTTGAGGATAGCTTAATAAAAGCGCTCTATAATTGTCTTCTTTTAGATGTATGGTATCTGCTTCTTCATTAATAATAGCATAGAAAAAATCTCCTCTTACAATACTATCTGTAGATGCCTGAGAAAGTGGAAGAATATGAGAAACAAAGCCTATAATACTATCTAATCTATTAGGGTCTTTAAAAAGCCCAAATTCCATTCCTGTGGTAAATGATGATCGTAAAGGCGAAACAATATCTTCATTGGTATAATCATCAATTAATAAAGACCTAGAATCGGAAGGAAGTTTTAATGAATTAAAAATATCTACAGGTGTGTCAAAACCAACCAAATAATTTTCTAACTGGAGGTCAGAACTAAAACGTGTATCAGATAAATCAGCAATATCTTCTTGGTATAAATAGTAAGCATTCAAACCTTTCCACACAAAATCTTGTACTTCAATAGCGGGGTTTAATACATCGTCAGTTCTATCACAGCTTTGCAGCGAAATAATTACAAATAAAATTAAAATAAGAGGTTTCAGTATTATTTCTTTCATATCATGTATTACAATAATAGAAACGCAATTTAAGTATAATTAGTATTTTTTTATCTATTGTTGTAACAAAATATAATGCATGTCGTCGAAGAGTTGTATAGTTATATAACAAAACGTTTTATATTTAGGACTAGATACCATACATAATGAATCAATCTGACTTTTTAAAAGTTGTTTTACCCTTTAAAGATAAGGTCTTTAGATTGGCAAAAAGATTCTTGGTATCTACAGAAGAGGCAGAAGATGCTACTCAAGAACTATTATTTAAACTATGGAAAAATAAAGATAAATTAGCTGATTACAGAAATATAGAAGCCTTTGCCATGACAATGACAAAGAATTACTGTTATGATAGATTAAAATCTAAACAGGCCAGTAATTTAACATTAATTCATAGTAATTATAAAGATAAAGAAACAAGTTTAGATAAGAAACTAGAATATATGGATAGTGTTCGTAAAGTTCATCTTCTCATTGAAAACTTGCCTGATCAGCAAAAGTTAATTATTCAATTGCGAGACATAGAACAGTATGATTTTGAAGAAATATGCAGCATGTTACAGATGAAACCAACTGCCGTAAGAGTTTCATTATCTAGAGCAAGAAAAACAATTAGAGAACAACTCACAAAACAACATAATTATGGAGTTAGCTAACATAGAACAATTATTGATAAAGTATGAAAATGCTGAGACTACCTTAAAGGAGGAGGCACTACTAAAAGCGTATTTTTTATCAGATACTGTAGCACCACATTTAGAAGAATATCAACTAATTTTCGCATATTTCAAAGTAAGTAACGATGAAACGTACACAAATAAAATAAACTTCAAGACAAAGACTAGAAATTATACATGGTTGCCAGTTGCAGCTTCCGTAGCTTTGTTGGTGAGTATGTATTTAGGATCTACTAAGTTTGAGGAGTATCAGGAAAGAAAAGCAGCAGCAAAAACTCTAGCAGAGGTTACAAAGGCATTAAAAATAGTGTCGTCGAGTTTAAAAAAGGGACATCAGGCATTTAATAAATTATATGTGTATGAAGATTCTGTACATAAAATATTTAAAAAATAATACTATTAATTAAATTCAATAACAATGAAAAAAATAATTTTCTTAATTTCCATGGCAGTTATATCAACAGTAAGTTATGGGCAATCTATTTTTGATAGATTAGAAGACATGGACGGAGTTTCGTCTGTAGTGATTAGTAAAGACGCCTTCGAAATTTTATCAAAGTTTAATTTTGAGAGTGACAAGGGGGGTAATGAAATGACAGAGGTCTTTAAAATGATTGACGATTTAAACGAGTTCAAAACATTTTCTACAGACGAACCTGACATTGCTGTACAAATGGAAAGTATGGTTAAAAATGCCGTAAAAGTTCAAAAATTAACCGAATTAATGAGACTCAAAGAAGACGATTCTAAAGTTTGGATCTATGTAAAAACAACGTCTAACAAAGATCTTGTAAGTGAAGTTCTCATGCTAGTAAAAGGAATTGATAAAAGAACCAACGGGATGTCTGAAGCGATGATTATTTCGTTGAGCGGAAACATAGACATCAATCAAATGTCAACATTAGTAGATACTTTCACTAAAATTAACTAAGAATATGAAAAAAATAGCCATCATGGTATCTGCTCTAATTTTATCTGTTCTATGTATTTCTTGCAATAAAGAACAATCATTACAATCGTATCTAGTAGAAAGTCAAGATAAGCCTGGTTTTATGTCTATAGATGTTCCTCTTAGTTTTATTCAATTAAAAACTAATGAGGTACCTAATGATATTAAAGAGGCTTACAGGAGTATTCGGAAAGTAAATTTGGTAGGTCTTCCATACCTTAATAACGAAGCCGCTTATAAAGTTGAAAAAAAGGCACTCTCAACAATTCTTAAGAATTCAAAATCGTATAAGAATTTAATGAGAATGGATGTAAAGGGTATGAAAATGTCTGTTTATTGTAATGGTGATTCTGATGCTATTGATGAAGTTATTGCTTTTGGTTATTCTAAAGAAGTAGGGGTAGGGGTTGCAAGAATATTAGGTAAAAATATGAATGCAGCCAAAATTATGCAAATGGTAGAGTATCTTAAAATTGATCCTAAACAGTTTAATCTTCAACAATTACAACTTTTTTTTAATAAGATTGATTAAATTAACTTGTTAAGTCATTATTTAAAAACATAATGACTTTTTTTTCTTTTAACTAGGGATTAACAACTGCCTTTTTATTATTTAGTATTTTTGATGCTTATTAAATCACATATGAAGATTCAAAAGTCTGTCTTTTTAATCATTTCCTTACTTTCATGTTCTGTTCTTTTTTCACAAATTCAAGATCCTTCTTCAATTTACAGAAAAGAAAGAGATAAAATAAATAACCTAGTTCACACGAAGCTTAAGGTTAATTTTAATTTTGAAAAAAAAGAATTAAATGGTGAAGAGTGGCTTACATTAGAACCACATTTTTATTCAACAAATAAGGTTGTTTTAGACGCAAAAGCAATGATCATTCAAACCGTCAGTTTAGATGATAAAAATTTAGACTATACTTATGATGGTTATCAATTAACAATTGAGTTACCAAAAGAATATAAAAAAGGTGAGACCTATACCTTGTATCTTAAATACACCGCAAGACCAGAAAAAGTAAAAGATAAGGGAAGTATTGCAATTACTGCTGCCAAAGGATTGTATTTTATAAATTCTACTGGTTCAGATCCTAACAAACCTACTCAAATATGGACACAAGGTGAAACAGAAGCAAACAGCTGCTGGTTTCCAACGATAGACTCGCCCAATCAAAAAACAAGTCAAGAAATTTATATTACTGTTCCAAATAAATTTAAGACACTTTCTAATGGAGTACTCGTAAGTCAAGAAAATAGTGGATCAAACAGAACAGATTATTGGAAATTTGATCAAAAACACGCACCTTACTTGTTTTTCATGGGAGTTGGCGAATATGAAGTTATAGAAGATTCATACAAAAACATTCCTGTTAACTATTATGTTGAGAAAAAATATGCATCCGTAGCGAAAGATATATTTGGGCTAACACCTGAAATGATTGGTTTTTTTGAAGACAGACTTGGAGTTGCTTACCCGTGGGCTAAGTATAGTCAAATAGTTGCAAGAGAATATGTAAGTGGAGCGATGGAAAACACTACAGCTGTAGTACATGGAGACGATGCATACCAAATGAAAGGCCAGTTAATTGATGAAAACAGGCAAGAAAACACCATTGCACACGAAATATTTCATCATTGGTTTGGCAATTTAGTTACTTCAGAAAGTTGGAGTAACCTAGCGCTTAATGAATCTTTTGCCAATTATAGCCAATACCTTTGGAGAGAATATAAATATGGTAAAACAGATGCAGATGCACATCTATTTGAAAATATTAAGGCATACAAAGACGATACAGACAATTATGAAAAAAAATTAGTTCGTTTTTATTATGAAGACAAAGAAGATATGTTTGACCTTATTAGCTATAATAAAGGAGGAGCGATCTTACACATGCTACGAAATTATCTAGGAGACAAGGCTTTCTTTTCAGGATTAAAAAAATACTTAACAGACCATCAATACAGATCTGCAGAAGTTTCTCAATTGCGTTTGGCATTAGAGGAAGTTAGTGGTAAAGATTTACAATGGTTTTTTAATCAGTGGTTTTATGGTGCAGGGCATCCAAACATTCAGGTATCTTATGATTATAATTCCTTAGAAAAAACAGTGACTATAAACTTTGTTCAAACTCAAACCAATGAATTTAAATTTCCAATGGCTATTGATGTTTTTGAAAACGGAACCAAAACTAGACATCAGGTTTTTATTGATGCCAGAGATAGTTCATTTAAATTTGTTTTTAACAGCAAAAGCCCAGATTTAATTCAAGTAAATGCAGATGGGGTGTTATTGGCAGAGTTTACAGAAAACAAAGTTTTGAGCGATTATATCTTTCAACTTAAAAACGCAGAAAATTACCAGCACAAAAGAGAAGCTTTATTAAAAGTAGCAGAAAAACAAGATCAAAAGAAAGCATTTAACGCCATTGCAGAAGCTCTTAACGATAATTTTTATAAAATAAGAATACTTGCTCTAGAACAAATTAACCTAATTAATAAGTGGTCTAAAAAAACTGCCATAACTGACATAAAAAAAATAGCCTCTAATGATCCAAAAACTTTAGCACAGGCAGCAGCTATAGAAACTCTTGGTAAATTAACAGACCCTGAACTAAGACCTGTTTTTGCAAAAGCACTTTCTAGTGAATCTTATAGTGTTATTGGGAAGGCATTGGTTGGAATGTATTATATAGACAAAGAATTTGCCATTAAAAAATCTAAAGAACTGCCTCTGGAGGTTAAAAATATTATTGCAACACCATTAACAAGAATATATATAGAAGAGAAAGATGATTCTGAAATGGCCTTTATTGCCAATAATGTATTGGCAGGGATGTATTTAAATAACAATCCAAAGATTCAAGAAATCTATAAAAAAGCCTACGAGCAAATATCAAAAAGTAATAATACTGAAGCCATTCAGAACTTGGTAAATGATGTTGTAGTAAAAGGCAATCAGTATAGGAAATTTAACTTTGATCAGGTAGGGATTAGCCTTTTAAGACAAATGGTTCAGAAACAAAAAAAAGCAAACTTGTCTAATAAGTTTAACAACATTGAAATTATTAGGACCGGAATTGCTAAATTAATTCAATAATTAGCCTTTTTTGTATTCATCAAAAGTGCCATCTGTATAAAAAACAACAATTCTATCCATTTTTTTTATTGAATTAGAGGAAGAATCCTTTGAATCTAGAAAACTATTAGTTGTCGGATAGGAGGGGACATCGGCTGATTTCTTTGGAAACGAGCCTTTTCCGTTCAATAGCCAATAAATATCAACATCACTAAATATATTAGTTACTTTTAAAATAAAATCTAAACTAGGCTTATTTCTCCCAGACAATATATGAGAGATACTAGAACGTTGTACACCAATTTTATCTGCAAACAAAGAAGCTGTTAATTGATGGTGTTCCATTATTTTTTTAAGTCTGTTCGTAAATTCTATCTTGTTTACCATTGTAAACTATTATTTAAGTTACAAATGTAAACCTAGTATAGGTTGTTTCCAAATTTAAATTATGTAAAGTTTTAAAATAGATTTAATAAATAAAGTAAAGCTTTAGTTAAAGCTTGTAAATAACTGATTATGTGAACAATATATTAATTAATGTATAAAACAACCAACGAGGCTTAAATTAATGAAATTACAAATGTAACGAGTCGGTAGCAAGTTTACAATCATCACAATTATAGGATAATTAGCTGTAACAATTGTAATATGTTACCAAGCTAAAATTATAATTGATTTTACATGATACTAAAATGATTCTTGTATTTTTGTTCTGAATATGACCACTACAAATACATTAATCAAAGCTAATATAGCAAGTAAAATTGCTGAAGAATTTAAGGATGTTTCCATTACAGGTAGACGGGTTACTTTGAATGATTTAGAAAAGGTTTTTACAAAATTTAAAAATTCTCCTAAAATATCCTTCAAAAAAATTGGAATCTCAGAGGAAAATAGGAATATTCATCAAATCACTATGGGTTCTGGCTCCAAAAAAATTCTTATTTGGACTCAAATGCACGGAAATGAGAGTACAGGTACAAAAGCAGTTATAGATTTATTAAACTATATCTACACTTCTAAAGATGACATATGCTCTAAAATTCTTGACAACTGTACTATAAAAATAATTCCTATTCTTAACCCAGATGGGGCAGAGCATTATACCAGAGTAAATGCGCATGCAATTGATCTTAACAGAGATGCTGTTGATATAATTGCTAAAGAGAGTCAATTGTTACGAACTGTATTAGAGGAGTTTTGTCCAGATTTTTGTTTTAATCTTCATGATCAACGTACTATTTTTGGTGTAGAAGGCACAAAAAACCCTGCAACTATTTCTTTTTTAGCACCCTCAGAAGAAGAAACTAGGAAAGTTACCCCTACCAGAAAAAAAACCATGAATGTTATTGTAGCTATGAATAGCTTATTACAACAGATAATTCCAAATCATATAGGTAGGTATACAGATACCTTTTACCCAAAAGCAACAGGTGATAATTTTCAAAAGCTTGGTTATTCAACCATATTAATAGAATCTGGTCATTATAAAAAAGACTACCAAAGAGAAAAGGTGAGAGAATTTACCTTTATTTCTATCCTTCAAGGGTTATATCATATTAGCATAGCTAAGAATTATGACGATTATAATGCATATTTTAAAATCCCTAATAATAATGAAAGTTTTAGAGACATATTGCATATACATCCAAAAAAGCATAATGAAGTATTTCAATATGACGAAGTTTTAGAGAAAAAAGAAGTAAAATTTATCCCAAATCAAGTTTTTGGAGATATTTCTGAGTTCTTTTTCCATAAAGAAATCGTTTTCGTTCGTTAATTTTTTGAATTTTTCTCATAATATTACCTATTGTGTTCAATTTAATTTATACTTTTGTTAAATTATTTGAATAATTTATATATTATGAAAAAATTTATCCTAGATGAAATTGATCATCAGATACTAGACATCTTAATTGAAAATGCTAGAACTCCTTTTACAGATATTGCTAAAAAATTATTAGTCTCTGCAGGTACAATTCACGTACGTGTAAAAAAAATGGAAGATGAAGGAATCATTCAGGGGTCTACATTATCCTTAAATTATGAAAAGATGGGCTACTCATTTATAGCTCACGTTGGAATTTTCTTAGAAAAAACATCTATGACACAAAATGTTATTTCTAATTTAAACTCCATTCCTAACGTAACGGTAGCCTATGTTACTGCTGGAAAATATAATATTTTTTGTAAAGTACGTGCAAAAGGAACCAATGATGCTAAAGATATCATCTATGAAATAGATGAAATACCTGGTGTGAGTAGAACCGAAACAATGATTGCTTTAGAAGAAAGTATTAACGACAAAAAAAGAATGATGCATGCAATTTTTAAAGAATTATAAAAATTTCGCAGCTAAACGTATATAGTTAAAAAACCTTATCATTATTTGATAAGGTTTTTTTTATATCTTCAACTCATGAATTTTAAGTCTAAACTTCCCAACGTTCGTACTACAATTTTTACGATCATGAGTTCCTTAGCAAAAGAGCACAATGCTTTAAACCTTTCGCAAGGATTTCCTGATTTTAAAAGTGACCCTGTATTAATTGAATTAGTTTCACAAGCCATGAAAAATGGGCATAATCAATATGCACCTATGATGGGAGTCATTGAATTAAGAACTGCTATTGCTCAAAAATTTAAAGAATTATATCAATCTAGTTATAGTCCAGAAAAAGAAATTGTAATTACAGTTGGGGCTACTCAAGCCATTTTTACCGTTATTTCTGCCTTCATTCATACAAACGACGAAGTCATTATTTTTACTCCAGCTTATGACTGTTATCAGCCATCTGTAGAGCTCCAGGGTGGGAAAGTTATACCTATTCAACTTCAATACCCTAAAAATACAATTGATTGGAGTCTAGTTGAGAAGAGTATTACCTCGAAAACAAAAATGATTATCATTAATTCACCACAAAATCCTTCAGGTAGTATTTTTTCTTTGTCAGATATGAAAAGACTTGAAAAGATCACAAACAATACAGATATTATTATTTTAAGTGATGAAGTCTATGAACATATGATCTTTGATGGTAAAAAACATCAAAGCATCTGTTTATTTCCTGAATTGAAAAAAAGATCTTTTATTACTGCATCTTTCGGGAAAACATTTCACAACACTGGCTGGAGAGTTGGCTATTGCTGTGGGCCAGAAAATTTAATGCGTGAATTTATTAAAGTTCACCAGTTTAACGTTTATTCTGTAAATCATCCTGTACAAATTGCCTTGGCTAAATACCTAGAGGAACCAAAACATTACAATTTGTTGCCAGAATTTTTTCAAAACAAACGAGACTTTTTTTTAACTGCAATTGCCACTTCTAATTTTTCTTTTAAACCAACAGAAGCCACCTACTTTCAAACCTTAGATTACTCATCTATTAGCAATGAGAGAGATGTAGATTTTGCCAAAAGGTTAATCATAGAAGCAGGAATAGCTTCCATTCCTATGTCTGTTTTTAACAAAAACCAACAAGACAATAAGACCCTGCGTTTTTGTTTTGCTAAAACAGATGAAACACTTTTAAAAGCTGCTAAGATTTTAAATAAATTATAATCGTATTTGTGTTTGAAAATAGTATTTTCGTTAACCAATAGATAGAATTGATATAATTTTGATGACTACTAATTTAGAATATGATACTTCAAGTTTAGAAAAAGAAAGACTTATTAGCTTATACATGCAGATGTTAAAGCCTCGCCTGATTGAAGAAAAAATGCTCGTTTTGTTGAGGCAAGGAAAAATTTCTAAATGGTTTTCTGGAATTGGACAAGAAGCCATCTCTATTGGGGTTACTGCGGCCTTACATAAAGAAGAATACATTCTTCCTATGCATAGAAATTTAGGTGTCTTTACATCAAGAGAGATTCCTTTACATCGTTTATTTTCTCAATGGCAAGGAAAAATGAATGGTTTTACAAAAGGTAGAGATCGCAGCTTCCATTTTGGAACACAAGAGTTTAATATTGTGGGAATGATTTCTCATTTAGGTCCTCAATTAGGTGTTGCAGACGGAATAGCATTGGCTAATAAATTAAAACAAAACAACCAAGTTTGCGCAGTTTTTACTGGCGAAGGAGGTACCAGTGAAGGTGATTTTCATGAAGCATTAAATGTAGCTTCTGTTTGGGATTTGCCCGTATTATTTTGTGTAGAAAACAATGGGTATGGTTTGTCTACTCCAACTTCTGAACAATATAATTGTGAGCATATAGCCGATAAGGGCATTGGCTATGGTATGGAAAGCCATATCATTAATGGAAATAATATTTTAGATGTATATACCACGGTTTCTAACATAGCTAAAGACATCAGAAAAAATCCTCGCCCCGTCTTATTAGAATTTAAAACCTTTAGAATGCGAGGCCATGAAGAGGCTAGTGGTACAAAATACGTTCCACAAGAATTAATGGAAACCTGGGCAAAAAAAGATCCTTTAAAAAACTACGAAACTTTTCTGCGTTCTAAAAATATACTCACAGAACAACAAATAACCAATGCCACCAAAGAAATTAAAGCAGAAATTAATGAACATCTGCAAATGGCATTTAATGAAGAAACTATAAATGCAGATTTAGAGACAGAGCTAAAAGACGTTTTCAAAGAATATCAACAAGAAATTATAACACCTTCTAATAAAAAAAGTAATATAAGATTAATAGATGCCATATCTAAGGGCTTACGCGAGTCTATGGAACGATATGAAAATCTAGTTATTATGGGGCAAGATGTTGCAGAATACGGGGGTGTTTTTAAAATAACAGAAGGTTTTACAGAACAATTTGGTAGAGAACGTGTAAGAAACACACCCATTTGCGAATCTGCTATTGTTGCAGCTGCCTATGGTGCAGCTTTAAACGGAATGAAAGCCGTTATGGAGATGCAGTTTGCAGATTTTGTAAGCTCTGGGTTTAATCCAATTGTAAACTTGTTAGCAAAATCTAACTATCGTTGGAATCAGAATGCTGATGTAGTGGTAAGAATGCCTTGTGGAGCTGGTGTAGGAGCTGGGCCTTTTCACAGTCAAACAAATGAAGCATGGTTTACCAAAACACCTGGCTTAAAAGTAGTGTATCCTGCTTTTCCAGAAGATGCTAAAGGCTTGTTGTGTGCTGCTATTAATGATCCAAATCCTGTGTTGTTTTTTGAACACAAAGCATTGTATCGTTCTATATACCAAGAAGTTTCTGATGATTATTTTACGGTAGAATTAGGAAAAGCATCCCTTTTAAAAGAAGGAAATGATGTCACTATTATATCATACGGAGCTGGAGTTCATTGGGCTTTAGATACTTTAAAGACACATCCAGAAATAAGTGCAGATCTTTTAGACCTAAGAACATTACAACCTTTAGATGTAGCAACAATATATGAATCGGTTCGTAAAACTGGAAAAGCAATTTTCTTACAAGAAGATTCACTTTTTGGAAGTATTGCAAGCGATGTTGCTGCATTAATTACCGAACACTGTTTTGAATCATTAGATGCCCCTGTAAAACGTGTGGCTAGTATAGAAACACCCATTCCTTTTCAAGGAGAACTAGAAAAACAATACTTACCAAAGCATCGTTTTGCTACTGAATTAAAAACCTTATTAGAGTATTAATACCTAACATATAAAATATGAAGAACAAACAAATTATTTTAAAAGAAAGACCCATTGGTTTTCCCAATGATGCTACATGGAATTTAGAATCTAATGCAATTCCAACACTTAAAGAAGGAGAAGTTTTAATACAGCATCACTACATCTCATTAGATCCTGCAATGCGTGGTTGGATGAACGACAGTAAATCATACATTCCACCTGTAGGTATTAATGAAGTAATGCGTTCTGGCTCTATTGGTAAAGTAATAGAAGTAAACAATCATCCTATTTTTAAAGTTGGAGACTGTGTAACAGGCTGGGGTGGTGTTCAACAATATGTTGCTACCGATGGAGCAGGTTGGTTTAAAGTAGATGATACTATTGCACCAATGCCATTGTTTATTGGCACCTTAGGGATGCCAGGGATGACGGCTTACTTTGGAATTCATGAAGTTGGAAAAATTAAAGAAGGTGATATTGTCTTGGTTTCTGGTGCTGCTGGAGCAGTAGGAAGTGTTGTTGGACAAATTGCAAAAATTAAAGGATGTACTGTAATTGGTATTGCTGGTGGAAAAGATAAATGTGACTATCTTTTAAATGAATTGGGTTTTGATGCTGCAATTGATTATAAATCTGAAAATATCTATGAAGCCTTAAAAGAAAAATGTCCGAAAGGAATTGATGTTTATTTTGACAATGTTGGGGGTGAAATTTTAAACGCTGCATTATCTAAACTTAGAATGCACGCTAGAATAGTTATTTGTGGTGCTATTTCACAATACAACAATAAAGTATTGGTAAAAGGTCCCAGTAATTATTTGAGTTTACTTGTTAATAGAGCAACTATGCAAGGTATGGTTGTTATGGATTATGCAAAAGATTATAAAAAAGCTGCTGAAGAAATGGGTATGTGGATAGCTCAAGGGAAGTTAAAATCTAAAGAAGATATCTATGACGGTATTGAAAACTTTCAAGAAACCTATGCACGCTTATTTAACGGTAATAAAAAAGGAAAATTAGTTTTAAAAGTTATAGAAGACTAAACTTTGGAGCATTTTTTTCAATGTCCGCATTGCTGGGAAGAAATATCAATGATTTTAGACAGTAGTATTAGACAGCAAACTTATATAGAAGATTGTGAAGTATGTTGCAATCCTATTGAAGTTACGCCTATATTTCAAGCACAAGAACTTATTGCTTTTGAGAGCCAATCTTTAGAGCAATGAGTTTTTTTATGAAAGCGGATTCTTCCACAAAAACTTTTCAAATAATTGAATCCAATCTTCTGAAAAAGATGATTTTAGGACTAATTTTTGTTCTGTAAATGGGTGAGTAAATTCTAAGGAGCCTGCATGTAAAAAAAGGTTTTTCCAGCCAAATTGCTCTTCATACATGATGTCGTGGTTTTTATCACCATATTTAGCATCGTTTATTAACGGAGTAGAAACTTTGTTCATATGAATGCGCAACTGGTGCATTCTTCCGGTTTTAGGTTGCAGTTCTACCAAACTATATCTTGAAGAATCATAAGGTTTTACAGGTATATCAAGTATAATTTTATCTAAGAGTTTTACATGAGTTTCTGCTTCTTTATACACATCTGCATCTCTTCCTTTTACTGGAGAGTCTATAATTTTAAATTCTTGAGCAAAACCACGAACCAGTCCGTAATATATTTTCTGAATCTGGTTATTGGTAAATAAGGACTGAAAAGAAGCAACATACTCTCTTTTAGAAGCCAATAAAATAATTCCAGAAGTTTTTCTATCTAATCTATGGATAGGGTAGTACCTAGTACCTAATTGATGCTCAATTAATTGCAATAATGATTCTTCATCTATTTTATTTCTAGAATGATGTGCGTGATGAACCAATACATTGTTTGGTTTGGTAACCAACAAACAATAGCTGTCTTGATAGATAATTTCTAAAGGCATTAAGCAGGTTTTTTAACAAATAATAACAAAAGTAAAGAACCAAAACCACAGGCTGCAAAACCAATAAATAATGGCAGGGCAGTGGTCTCTACAAAACCACCAATAAACGTAGCAATAGGCACCGCCATAATGGTAGAAACAAAGCCGTTAATAGCAGCTCCAATTCCTGCAATATGCCCCAAAGGCTGCATTGCTAATGATCTCACGTTACCAAAGAGGAAACCAACAGAAAAAAACTGTAGCGCTAGAAAAAGTACTAAAATGCCAATACTTGGGTTGGTTTCTCCATAAAAGATACTAATGTAAAGAAGAGAAGTTAGAGAAAATAATATTGAAAAAATAGTCACTAATTTTTTCATTCCAAACCTAACAACCAGTGTGCCATTAGTAAAAGTAGCCACACCAACAGAAAAAGCCAAGGCACCAAATATATAAGGAAATTCATCTACTAATCCGTATTGAACCTCAAATATATGCTGAGAAGTGCTAAGAAAAACCATAAAAGATCCGGTAGCTAATCCAGAGATTAAGGTAAAAATAATGGCAGATCTATATTTTAAAAACTCTTTAGAACCACTGATAAAAATAGCCATTGAAAACTTTTTCTTATACGCCGGAGGAAGTGTTTCTGGTTGTCTTTTCCAAAACCAACACAACACTACAATACCAAATAATAACTGACTGTAAAAGATAGATTCCCAACCATAGTTGTCTAACAAAAATTTACCTAAGGTAGGAGCAATAATTGGTACCAGAATAAAAATAGTAACCACAAAAGACATTATTTTAGCCATATAATCGCCTTCAAAACGATCTCTAATCATGGCAATGCTAATAGATCTAGAAGCAGAAAGTCCTATTCCTTGAAGAATACGACCAACAACCATTATTTCTATGCTGGGAGCTGCAATACATAAAAAACTAGCCAATACAAATACTGCAAACCCAATGTAAACAACAGGTTTTCTTCCAAAACTATCTGATAATGGCCCAAAAATTAACTGTCCGAAACCTAGACCTAAAAAAATCATGGTAATTAATAGTTGATTTTCCCCAGCACTTGTAGTACCAACAGAAAGGCCTATTGGTTTTAAAGCTGGGAGAATTGTATCTATAGACAAGGCTACAATAGACATCAAACAAGCCATTAACAGTATGAATTCTAACTGAGAAGTACCCGTTTTTTTTGTATCTATTGAAGGTTTTTTTGAAATCATTGCGCAAAAGTAGCCTATTTTTTCAATTAGACTAGAATAGTTTTCTTCTTTTTATTCCTATGCTATAGGAGTGAATGATCTCAACAATACAAAAAACCTACTTAACATAATATAAATTATAGTACATTTATGTAGTAATTTCTGTATAGCCGTATTTCAGGCTATTTACACATAAATGTAGATATAGTGCCTTTAGGTCTATATCGTCAACAATTATGTTAAAAGAAATTACGGTTTAGAAACTTTAAGGTTTATTTGATAGCTATAATTCTCTATGGAGTTTATATTGAGCGAAGTCGAAATATAAAATATTCAAGAAACTGTAGTAATTATTTTAAATATTAAGTACTTGTTTCGGTCGTTTTGCAATCTGTTGTATCATTAAGTTTATGATTATTTATAAAAAAACTTTCTTATACCCACAAATACAAAAATCATTATAGTATACAACAAAAAGAAAGGGAGAATAATTGCTTTTAAACCCAATACAAGTAATATTGCTATAATTAGTAACTGAAAACCTAAACCAAAGGTAGAAACGCTGGTCATTAACCAATTTGGTAATATGGTACCTTTGTCTGCATTACTATCTAGCGTATAAATAACTTTGTCAAATACACCATATAACAGTTTATACAAGCCAAAAAGAATGTTTACGTGCTGTTGTTTTTCTCCTGCTAAAGCTTCGGGTGTTTTATCTTCAAATACTCTACTAGTGGTATCTCCATCAAATCTATTCCTTAAAATAACATAGTAGTAATTATAAAGTGTGCCTTGCAACTGCAATCCAAAGAAAGCAAGAAAACATATCCAAATTGAAATATTTGTTATATACCAAATGGCACTTAGAAATAAGGCGTTTAATATGATATCTGCTACTGAATCTAAATATCTACCAGTGTACGATGGTTTCTGTTTTACACGTGCCAATTCACCATCTGCAGCATCTAAAATAGATTTAAAAATTAAAAAAAATGCAGCAAGCCAATAATACCCCATAATAATACAATAAATAGCCATAAGCCCAGATATTATAAAGGCAATGGTTACATGAATTGGAGTAAAAGAGGTGTTTTTTAATGAGTTTGCGATGAACTTAGCAACAGGTCTTCCATAATCTGAAAGATCTGTAAATTGATGTTCTTTAGGTAATTTAGACATGCATGAGTAAAGAAAAAACCGTACTGTGGAATATACCAAGATTTTTTGATGTGCCAAATATACTCTTAAATTACCTTTTTTAGAAGATTATTATAGATGATGTTATAGTTTTTAAAAGCTTCATTGAACTATGATGGTAATATAACTACTAGTCTAGAATACTAGTTTTTTTTGCCTCAGTAATCTTAAATAATAGGCTACATTGTAGTACATTTACTAAATTGAAATGAAAAAGCAACCTTACATTATTTATAAACAACCAATAATTAAATTTTTAAACAATGAAAAAAGTAATTTTAAGTCTTGTTTTTCTAATTGCAATTAGTTTTACAAGCTGTACGAGTAAAGCAAAAAAAGAAACCACTACCACTACTGAAGTTGTCAAAGAAATGGCAATGACAGATATTTCATTTGGTGTTAGAGGAAATTGTGGTATGTGTAAAACAACCATTGAAAAAGCAGCTAATAGTTTAGAAGGTGTAGTAACTGCAACTTGGGATGTAGATCTAAAGAAAATAGCAGTATCATTTAATGATGCAAAAACAGATGCATTGTCTATTCATAATGCTATTGCTGCCTCTGGATATGATACAGAAACAGTATTAGGAAACCTTGAAGCTTATAACAGTTTGCCAGGGTGTTGCCAATACGATCATGAAATGGCAATGAATCAAGTTGCTGAAGTAGAATAATAACTTCATTACTTTATAGCATAAAAAAAGTCCATCACATAAGTGATGGACTTTTTAAAAACTTGAAGTATATTTTATTAAATAACTTTTACGTTTACTGCGTTTAATCCTTTGTTACCTTCTTGAAGATCAAATTCAACTTGGTCGCCTTCGCGAATTTCGTCTACTAATCCAGAAATGTGTACAAAATGATCTTTGTCTACTCCTTCTTCAGTGATAAATCCAAATCCTTTAGACTCATTGAAAAATTTTACTGTTCCTTTACTCATTGTAATATAATTTAATATTTGAAATGCAAAGATGACTCCTTTTTTTATACACGCAAGGAATTAATTAACTTATATTGAATAAGTTCACTAATAAAAAGCTATAAATCAGTCATTAGAGCTAAAAAATAGTTTTAATTGTGATTAATAACTTGTTGTACTTCTCAGATATGAATCATTATATTTGCAAAATATTATTTATTATTGAAAAATTTAGAACAAATAAAATTATATTTAGATCAAATAGCGTCTATATCTGAACTAGATTGGTTGTTTTTTACGTCCAAATTACAACGTCGGATAATTCTAAAGAAAGCTCTTTTTTTTAAAGCTATAGAAATAGAAAATCATATTTCATTTATAGAATCTGGAGTTGTAAGATTATTTATTCCAAAAGAAAATCCAGAAAAAGAAATAACTTTTGGTTTTAGTTTTAAAAATCAGTTTGTGAGCGCTTATGATTCTTTTTTAACACAAACTCCCTCTTCTTATCAACTACAAGCTCTCACAGAAACCACCATACTTAGCATTACGTATGAAGATTTGCAGTTGGTTTATAAACACACGCAGATTGGAAACCTTATCGGTAGATTAACCGCAGAACGTCTTTTTTTAATAAAATCTAAACGAGAACAAAACCTTTTAAACCTCAGTGCAGAAGAACGATATCTTAAATTATTTAAAGAACGTCCAGAACTTTTAAAAGAAATTCCTTTAAAATATATTAGTTCATATATTGGTGTTACAGCACAAGCGTTAAGTAGAATTAGAAAACGTTTATAATACCTCAATTTTATTGATTTGGGTTCATTGTTTGGCTTTCAAGATCAAAGTATCTTTGAAACAAAAAACATGGTGATTCTTATTTTTGTTTTAGTACTCTGGTATGGTGGGTTATTTTTTCAATCTTTCTTTTTACATCGTTATGCCGCACATCAGGTATTTACCATGTCTAAAACAATGGAACGTATTACGTTTGTTTTAACTTGGGTTTTTCAAGGTTCTAGTTATTTAAGTGCTTATGGTTACGGCATTATGCATAGAATGCATCACGCATATACAGATACTGAAAAAGATCCCCACTCCCCTTCTCATGATTCAAATTTATTTGCAATGATGTGGAAAACTAAAACAATCTATCAAGATATTAATCTACAACGAATAGCTATTGATCAACGTTTTATGAAAAATGTTCCACAATGGAAAGGCTTTGATAAATTTGCAAGCTCTCGGTTTTCTAGATTGCTTTGGATTGCCGTTTATATCACATTCTTTATTGTATTTGTAACTAGCTGGTGGCAGTGGTTTTTATTGCCAGTAATCTTGTTAATGGCCCCTATACACGGGGTTATTATTAACTGGTTTGGTCATATATATGGTTATGTGAATTATACCATGAAAAACACCAGTAAAAACCTCTTTCATTTTGATTTTTTAATGATGGGTGAAGGATATCATAACAACCATCACAAAAATGCAAGCAATGCTAATTTTGGTGTTAAATGGCATGAGGTAGATATTACTTACCTAATTATAAGAGTATTAAATGCAGTTGGATGTATTCAATTAAAATAGTTGCTCTTAAAAATTGTTGATAAAACTACCAGTCTATAGGAAAATAATCTTTTAAAAATTTCCCAGACCAATGTTTTCCAGTATTAATACCGTCTATTAACGGATCCATCACTCTTGCTGCCCCGTCTACAATATCTAAAGGAGGTTGAAAATCATGAATCTCTACCTTCTTTTTAGATAATTCTGCCGGATCTTCATCTGTTACCCATCCAGTATCAACAGCATTCATATAAATACCTGATTTGGCAAAGGTTGCAGAAGAGGTATGTGTGAGCATATTTAAGGCTGCTTTTGCCATATTGGTGTGTGGGTGTCTGTCTACTTTTTTAAATCGATGAAATTTACCTTCCATTGCAGACACATTAATAATGTGTTTCTTACCCGTATTTTCTTTCATCATTAAATTAGACAAACGGTTACATAAAACAAAAGGAGCAACCGCATTTACCAATTGAACTTCTACCATTTCTGTTGTTTCAATTTCACCAAGTCTTAATCGCCAACTATTGGTTTTTCTTAAATCTACCTGCTGTAAATCTGCATCTAATTTTCCTACAGGGAAAACCTCAGCAGTTTGTAGTGAATTGTCAAAACTGTAAGGAATTTGTGACAATGCAGCAGAATTACGAAGTCCAATACCTGGTTCTGGTCCGTGCCAACTAACAGGCAAAACATTATTTTTATTTGTTTTTAAAGCACCAGTACTTATCTCTGTTAATTCCTGCAAACAGTTGCTATGATTTTTTAATACTATTTGAGCAGCTTTGGGAAGTTGGTCTATGGGCAACTTCTCTTTCTCCATTAGATGCACATAAAAACCAGCAGGTCTTCTTACTGTTTGTGCGGCATTATTAATTAAAATATCTAATCGATCATATGTTTGCTCTATATAATTACAAAATATTTCTACACTAGGAATGTGGCGTAAATCTAGTCCGTGAATATGTAAGCGATCATTCCACTGTTTATAATCATCTTCTTTAGAAAACCGTAGTGCAGAATCTGCCGGAAAACGAGTAGTTGCAATCACTGTTGCACCAGAACGCAATAACATTAGAGTGATATGATAACCTATTTTAAGCCTAGAGCCAGTAATAACTGCTACCTGATCTTTTAAGTCTGTTGTTTGAAACCGTTTTGTATAATTAAAATCGCCACATGCTAAACACATGGTATCATAGAAGTGATGTAATTTCGTAAATACAGACTTACATACATAGCAGTTTCTTGGAGATTCTAACTCCAATGTTTCGTCTGTTATAGACGCAGCAGCTAGTAGCTTTGGAGCTACAAATAGTGCTGCTTCACGTGCAGACCTTATTCCTGTTGTTTTTCTTGCATGAGTGTCTTTGGCAATCATTTTACGTTTTGCCGCTTTTTTAGCATCTTTCCTTCTTCGTTGAAACTCATCTCTATTGGGTCTAGAAAGTATTCCAGAAACCTTCAGTAATGCTGTTCTTTTATCTTCTGAAAGATCAAACAGTTGATTTGTATCAGACACTAGCTGCTCTAATACAGCAATACAGCTGTCTATTTCTTTTGATGAAATAATTTTAGCACTTTCTATTTCGTTTTGATCTTCAGGCATATATAAGCGTTGTGACAATAAAAATCTGGTTGTGATTAAAAATAATCTTGCGAAGATAAGAATACAGACCTTGGAAACTGGCCATGGAGAGTGGTTAATATCTAAACAGTTAAGTTTGTTTTTTCTTTTCTATTTCGCTTTTTTACTTGCTGACTATTTGACTATATTTATAGAACCTTTTAGCCAAGGTTATATTCAAAAAATTATTAATATTGTTGTTACTTCTATTATTTTAGGAATGAAAAAATACCTCTATATTTTCTTTATTTACCTCTCCTCTGCTTATAAAGTATTTTGGTTAAACCCCAGAAATTCTAGAAAAATTATTCAAGAATTAAATCTAGTATTGGCAGTTAAAAACACCTCTTTAGATGGTAATATTAGTAGAAGAATCAAACTTTATATATTGATGAGTGATTTTACGAATAGTTGGTTTTGTTCACTTAGAGGATATGCTGCAACAACAAAAGAAAAACACGATACATTTTATCTGGCAGCTATTATGCCTTTATTAGATGATCTTACAGATTCTTTAAAAATACCTTCTATAGACATTATAAAAGGTCTTAAAAATAATAATGATAGTCTTCACCCAAGCATGCCTGCCATAAGATACCTTTATAATAAATTACTAAATAATTGCAGTGATAGTTTTGTTAAATTATTTCATGAGGCTCTTAAGGTTCAAGATAAAAGTATTTTGCAGTTAGAAAATCATACATTAGATACAGCTATTTTAAAACAAATAACTTATGAAAAGGGAGGAATTTCTACCTTCTTATTTAGGCTTGTTTTAGAAAACTCTTTGGTGAAAAACGAAGAAAAAGCTATTTATGAATTAGGATACCTAATTCAATTAATCAATGATATGTTTGATGTTTATAAAGATCATAAAAACAAACAACAAACATTATTTACCAACGCGTCTTCACTAAGCCATCCGATTAAAGAATTTAGTGGTTCTTTCAATAAAATAACTAGGTCATTTTTATCTTTAGATTATCATTATAAAGACATAAAAAAATGCTTATCACAGATATCAACAATTACTTCAAGAGGCCAAGTTTGTATAGAACAACTTCTTGAATGTGAAATTAGCACACAGGGAAATTTTTTAATTGATACCTATCAAAGAAAGCAATTAATTTGTGATATGGATACCTTTTCTAGTATTTACAAGACTTTTAAGTATAGTACAGTCTATTGTGAAAAATTATAAAGTTTCTTAAAAACAGAGAGAAAATTCATGTAGAAAAACATATTTAATGATTTTCTTAACTCAAATAGTGATGGTTTTGTTGTAATCTTGTTGAAGTAAATAATTCTTAAATAATAAAAGATCAATTGGATATACTTACAATAGTAATTTGGTTCTCAGGAGTAGCTTTTGTGTATTTTGGTTTCAACTGTTTTTATTCAAAATTTATTATTTCTGAATTTGATAGATATGACTTGCCTAAATTTAGAAAACTAACTGGTTTTCTTCAATTAATTGGCGCTTTAGGGTTGTTGATAGGTTTGTACTTAAGTCCAATAATTCTGTTATTAGCATCAACTGGCTTATTTTTATTAATGATAGCTGGTTTTATTGTACGATTAAAAATTAAAGATAATTTTATTAAATCTTCTCCGTCTTTTGGTTTTGCAGCCCTAAACCTTTTTATTGCGATAAAAACCTTTATTGATTTTTTTTAGAGAGAAAGAAAAGCAATCACAAGATTCATTAGCATAAACAAAAAAGCAGGAAATGATTTATACCATGCATCTTTTACCTTTACATGCATTAGTATAGATCCTAGCAGTAATAACGCTAAGCCTAGACTGCTAACTAAGGTTAAGACATCAAATTGTATAGAAGCTAGAAGCAAGATTGCTAAACTTACTTTTAAAATGTAAATAGTAACATAAAAAGACTTTGATAAACCATAAACATTAAATTCTTCAATAATTGTTGTAGCATCACCACCTCTCCATTTTGTGTGTTTATTAGATTGAATTAACCATACATTTAAGATACTAATACCAATAATTATTTTTAGTCCAATGATAATATATGCTTGTAATTCCATGATTTTAGTTTTTTATACTATTAAACATGTACGAATTTATAAAAATAATCTTATTAAAACCATTGCCTAGAAGACTAATTATAGATCTTTCATAAACTACTGCAAGAATAAGGGAAAACTTATGATTGTTATTTTTAAATATTTAAAATTTAATTCAAAAAAAAAAGCTCTTTTTAAAGAGCTTTTTTTATTTAAATTAGTTGTTTATTAAGCCTTGACCTTCTACCCAAGGTGCTCCCGTTTTCCTTAAATCGTTCCCAAGTCTTGGAAGCGTAGAATTAACAATAGGCGCTAATTTTTCTTTTACTGTCTTCAACTGCTTTTGAACACGGCTTAATAAACCTTTGTGTTCATCAGTTGGGCCATAGGTATTTCCTAGGGCTCTCCAGCCTAATGAATTTCCATCACTTGCAGTTGGGTTAGATCGTTCTCCTATTTCATCTTTTACTGCATCACCATGAAGTTCTTTATCTATGTCTAATAACGTTATTTTAAGACCATTTAATTGCTTAAATAACTCATTAGATGGAGACGTTGCTTTATTGTGTGCTCTTAACATAGCATCAACAGTTTGTTGACTTCGAGATAAGGCAATATTTGTTGCTGTCAAATCTTGCTGAAAAGCAAAGGCTGCTTCTCTAAACTCATCTATTTCCTTGTATGATTTCCTAGGTAAAGCCCCTTCAAATAAAGGTTCTACAGAAAATGATTCAGGGCCTTGTAATTCTGTATGTATACCATCAACTCTTTTCATAAGTGTTACTGAATAAACTCCTGGTGTAACCATCACTCCTCCTCCTCTAAACCCACGTCTACCTCTAGGTGCCTGCAAGCGTTCTCCACTTTTACTTGGATAGCTTAACCCCCAGTTTACTCTATTGAAACCTTTTTTATTTGTTCCTTTGATGGTATTTACTACGTTGCCATTGGCATCTTTTATAAGTAAGACTATAGAGGGGCCATCTTGTCTGTTTTCATCTTCAAGAGCATCCCAACCTGGAAATTTAACATCTCCCTTTTTTTCTTTTGCTTTTCTAAGATCTTTCTTAGATTTAATTTTATCTGCCATATAATAAGTGAAATTAGCACCAAATGGAGGGTTTTTTGCGATCCATTCTGCATCACCTTGACTTCCTACTCTACTAGATTGACGATACCAATGTGCTGTTTTAACAGGAAACATGCTAGCTTCTGCAGACATCATGCTTTTAGTAAAAGTACGCAATGGGGTGATGTCATCTAAAATGAATATTCCTCTTCCAAAAGAGCCTGCAACCAAATCATTTTCACGTCTTTGAATTTTAATATCTCTGATTGGAACAGTTGGCATTCCACCTTTTAATTGTATCCAATTTTTACCACCGTTAGACGTAAAGTACACACCAAATTCTGTGGCAGCAAATAGTAAATCTTTGTTAACATGATCTTGTACTAATCTCCAAATTAAAAGTTTGTTTGGTAAATCTCCGTTAATAAGTCTCCAAGATCTTCCTTTGTCTGTACTTTTAATAATATAAGGTTTATAATCACCATATTTATGATTATCTAAGGCAGCATACACAACATTTGCATCAAAAAGATCTGCTCTAACATCATTTACAAAAGGTGTAGCGGGTATACCTTTAATAGTATTTAGAGAAAATTTGTTCCAATTAGCACCTTCATCTTCTGTTACTTGAATCAATCCATCATCTGTTCCTGCATATAACAAACCTTCTTGTTTTGGTGATTCTGCCAATGATGTAATGGTATTATAATTAGACATGGCACCTACATCCCAGGCATTATCCCAGCTTTGAGTTTTATCATAATATGGAAAAGTCATTCTTTCTTGATTTAATGTTAAGTCTCCCGAAATAGGTTCCCAGCCATCACCTCTGTTTTTTGATTTCCATACTCGTTGAGATGCAAAATATAATCGCTTAGGATTGTGTGAACTTACTAAAATTGGGGCATCCCAATTAAATCGTTCATAAGGATCTCCTTCTCTGGCTTGCGGTTGAATAAAAACTGTTTCTCTAGTTTTACTATCTATTCTCCACAAAGCTCCTTGTTGAAACTCTCCGTATGAAATATCTGGATTTCCTGGTTCAGTAGCGGTTTGAGCCCCATCTGCCCCAAGTGTTTTCCACCAATCTGCACTAGCAATACCATCTGAACTAATTGTTCTAGACGGCCCACCATGCGATCCATTATCTTGAGTACCACCATACACATTATAAAATGGCTTGGCATCATCTACTGCAATTTTAAAGTATTGAGTAATGGGTAAATTTCGTACATATTTCCAGCTTTTTGTTCCATCAAAACTTTCGTACAAACCACCATCAGTTCCTATTAATAAATAATTAGGATCAGATTTTTTAAAAACCAACGCATGACTATCACTGTGCTGATTTGATCTGCTCATATTGGTAAATGTTTTTCCGTGATCTTTTGAAATTAAAGCGCTGTTATTCATGAAGAAAATAGTTCCCTCATGATGTGGTGAAGCAATAATTTCTTGATAATAATGTGGCCCTGTTCCTCCAGAAACTGCATTAGATTGTTTTGACCAAGACTCACCACCATTAGTAGTCATATATACCCCTCCTTTTGTTCTATCAAACTCTAGAGCAGCATAAATAACATTAGAATTAAATGGAGACATTGCTAATCCTGTTTTTCCAAGGTTTGAAGATGGAATACCATTTTTAAGAGCTTTCCATGTTTCACCTCCATCTATACTTTTATGCAATCCTGAACCAGGACCACCCCCAAGATAACCAGCTACGGTTCTGTGCCTTTGCCAAGTTGCAGCATATAAAACATCTGAATTTGTAGGATCTATAAGCATGTCTGTAGCACCAACCCATGCGGCATCTCCTAAAGTACGTCTCCATGATTTACCACCATCTATTGTTTTATAAACTCCACGATCGCCACCTTTACTCCATAATGGTCCTTGAGACGCAACCCAAACGATGTCTGAGTTTTCTGGATGAACAATAATTTTAGATATATGTTCGGAGTTTTCCAACCCCATATTTTTCCAAGATTTACCATCATTATGACTAACGTAAACACCATCACCAAAACCAGCATGACGCCCTCCTACATTTTCCCCTGTTCCTAACCAAATAGTACTTGGCTTCTTAGAATCTATAGTAATACATCCAGTAGAATATACTTTTTGATTATCAAAAATTGGTTTCCAAGTTGTTCCAGAATTCATTGTTTTCCAAACACCTCCTGAGCCTACAGCTACATACCAAACATTTTCGTTTTCAGGGTGTATTGCAATATCTGCAATTCTACCAGAGGTCATGGCAGGACCTATATTTCTAAATTCTAAGCCTCCATATATATTCTTACTAGATTTTTGAGCCATCACATGAAAGTTGGCAACAAAAAAATAGACAAGCATACAAAGCATCATTGATTGTTTTTTCATCATAAAAATTTTAAGTGATTTAATTGTATATAAATATATAAAAAAGAACTCAAATAATACCAAACTTCTTAAAGACAGCTTTTTAAATACTTTCGGTACTTAAATTTATTAAAATAATACCATTATTTCTAGCAATTGAAAGTTCCAATGTATTAATTATATTTACACATGATTCAACACACACAAACATTTCCAGAAAAACTACTTGCCTGTTGGCACCCTGTTGGCTATAGCGATGAAATTAAAGCAGACAAACCATTTGGCACTATTCTATTAGATGAACCTGTGGTAATATGGAGAACTTCAGATGGCACAACACATGCCATGAGAGATTTGTGTATACACAGAGGCACAGCCCTGTCATTAGGATGGATAAAAGATGATTGTTTGGTATGCCCTTATCATGCTTGGCAATATGATAAAAAAGGTGCTTGTGTATTAATTCCACAAGCAAAAGAAATGGAAATACCTTCAAAAGCAAAAACACCAAGCTACCATTGTCAAGAAAAATTTGGATTGGTTTGGGTAGCGCTAAAAAAACCTCTTTTAAAATTACCATCCATTCCTGAATTTGAGCAAAATGATTGGAAACTCGTAAACACTGGACCCTTTGATTGGAATAGTGATAGTTCTAGACAGGTTGAAAATTTTACAGACTTTGGTCATTTTCCATGGGTTCACCCTGGTTTATTAGGAGATCCTGAAAGACCTGAGGTTCCGGATTGTCAAGTAACAATAAAAGACACAGTATTGCACTATTCTGTAGTAAGACCTGAGGCAAAAAACAGTGATAACTTTCCTATTTTTGCAAATGATGATGTTGTAAAACCAGAAAGAAAAAGTGTGTATGAACTTCATCTTCCATACACCATTGTTCTTCGTTTGGGCTGGGGAGGCAAAAAGGGAATGGTATACTTTTTTACATCTCAACCTATTTCAAAAAACTCATGTAGAGGGTTTTGTATTATTGGTAGAAATTATAATCTAGAGGACCCAGATACTGTTTTACAAGAGTTTGAACAAGTTATTTTTGACCAAGACAAGCGAATTGTAGAATCTCAAAGACCCATTCAAGTTCCTTTTGATTTATCTGAAGAACTTCATTTAAAATTTGACACAGTAGCTATGAATTACCGCAGGGCTATGAAAAAAAATAAATTAAATTATTAAGATAAAAGCAACTTGTTTATTTCTTTTTGTAAACAGAAACACCTTCTTTGATGGTTTCTAAAACTACGATTTCTTTAATTTCAGTTGGTGAAATTTTTAGTGGGTTTTTATCTAAAATAACCATATCTGCCAATTTCCCCTCTTGTAAAGTTCCTTTCTGGTCTTCTTCAAAATGTTGATAAGCAGACCAACTAGTAATAGATTGAAGTGCTTCGTAAGGAGTTAATTTTTCATGTTCTCCAATTACTTTTCCAGAACGTGATTTTCTGTCTACAGAGATTCCTACCATACGCATTAGATTTGGCAATGCAACAGGAGCATCTGTATGAATCGTGATTTTTAATCCTTTATTTAAAGCCGTTCTTGTTGGGCTTATAGTATTACCTAAGCTGTCTCCAATAATTTCTTTGTGCCAATCTCCCCAATAAAATGTATGTAAAGGAAAAAGAGAGGCAATTACATCTAAGTCTTTAAACGAATCTAATTGATCTTCTCTTACATACTGACCATGAATGAGAACATTTCTTCTATTTGTATTTCCATATTTAGCAGCTATCGGTTTCATTGTCCTAATCATTTGATCCATGGCAGCATCTCCATTGGCATGTGTATGAATTTGCCAATTATTTTTAAATCCTTTTTCATATATAGCAATTACTGAACTATCATTTGGAATTGCTGGATACCCAAGATATCCTTCTTTAGCACCATCAGGAGGCAATAAATAAGGTAGTGTTCTCCATGCAGTTCTTCCTTGAGGAGAACCGTCTAAAGTTAATTTCATTCCTCCAATACGATAATTATTGTCATAAGACCTACTATTCCATTTAGACCCCATATACTTGTCTACAAATAAATAATCTACATAACTTACTACATCTAATTTTAGTTTACCTGCTTTGGACGCATTTACCAACATTTCATGATTTTCCATAGCCCTTCCTTCTTGAGCTGTTGTATAGCCAAATGATAATGCCATTTCTTGTCCTGCTTCAAAAAAATGATCTGCAGCTTCCTTTGATGTTGGATTTAAAACTTTAAGCATGTATGGAATAGCGGCTAACTCTTCTAAAACTCCGTTAGGTTCATTACCGTTTTCTCTTCTAATAATGCCACCTTCAGGGTTTTTAGTTTCAGAAGTAATCATTAACAGTTCTAATGCTTTAGAGTTTACTACAGCAAAATGACCTGAAATATGAATAATCATAATGGGAAACTCTGTAGATACTTGATCTAAATCATGCTTTGTTGGAAATCTTTTTTCCTTTAAAACAGAATCATCAAACCCCATCCCAAAAATCCAACCTGTTAAAGCTCTGTTTTCAGGAGTATTCCAGGTTTTTAAAATACTAATTAATGTTGCAATGTCTTTTGCTCCTGCATCAGGTGGTGGTAATATCTTTGCTCCAATTGCTTGAGCAGAAAATGAAGCAAAATGTGCATGACCATCTATAAAGCCTGGCAAAAGAGTCTTTCCTTCTAAATTAATCATTTGATGATTATTTCCAGCAATCTTCATAGCTTCTTCTGAAGAACCTACAAATTGTATTTTCTTGTTTTTTACAACAAGGGCTTCAGCATATGCCGGAGAATTTCCTTCCATGGTAATGATATCACCATTAAAATAAACAATTGATCTTAAGTTTTCTTGTGGGTTATCTTGTTTACAGTTGATAAAACTAATAAGTAGCAGTAAAATTATGTGAATTTTTTTCATGGTTAGAGGATGTTTAAAATAATTTTAACTAAATATACTAAAAAACTGAAGAAGATCTTATTCAAAAAAAAAGTTGCATAAAAAAAAGGCTACAAATTTAAATTTGTAGCCCTTGTATATTATTGATGATAGATTACTTTTTTAATGTAACTTTTACAGCATTCATACCTTTCATACCTCGTTCTAATTCAAAGGTAACTTTATCGTTTTCAGCAATTTCATCTATGATACCACTAACATGAGTGAAATACTTTTCTTGGTTTTCTGTATCTATAATAAAACCAAAACCTTTTGAGGAATCAAAAAATGAAACTTTACCATTTCTAACAGGATCAACCTTATCAGCTTCTGTCATTTTAGGAACACTAATCTCTATATTCTTTGCTTTTATCTTAACCTTTAACGATGGATCTGGCGGAGTGTCTGTTAAATTTCCATTATGGTCTACATAAGCAAATTCAATTCCTTTGCTTCCATTTTCCTTTAGCTCAGCTTTCCTAGCCTCCAATATTTGCAGCATCATTATACTTAAGCAGCAACCAAGGAGCCTATTCTGAAGAAGATGGTAGTTTTATAATTACCGATGTTATTCCTGGTTCTTACAATTTAACAGCTAGTTTTGTTGGCTTTGATTCACAAACAAAATTTAATGTTATTATTAAATCTAAAGGAAACCGCTCGTTTAATTTTATTTTAATTGAATCTTTTGAATCTTTAGAAGAAGTAGTTGTTTCTAATAAAAACACCATTAGTAGACCCAAAGAAACTCCTTTATCTACTCAATCTTTGTCTGCTGTTGAAATTGCAACGTATCCCGGAGGAAACAATGATGTAGTTCAGGTTGCTCAAACATTACCAGGTGTATCTCCATCTGTTGGTGGCTTTCGTAATGATTTAATTATACGAGGTGGTGCACCCAATGAGACTGTTTATTATTTAGATGGTGTAGAAGTACCAAATATTAATCATTTTGCAACACAGGGTAGTGCAGGAGGGCCAGTTGGCTTATTAAATGTTTCTTTTATTAATGATGTTACGCTATCAACTTCTGCATTTGGTGCGCAATATGACAATCCCTTATCTGGTGTTCTTCAATTTAAACAGCGTGATGGAAACAAAGAGCGGTTTAATACTAATATTCGTGTAAGCGCTACAGATGCAGCATTTACTTTTGAAGGTCCTTTATTTAAAAATAATAAACCGGAAAGTAACACAAGCTTTTTACTATCTGTAAGAAGAAGTTACTTACAAGCTTTATTTAAATTAATTGGCTTACCAATAAGACCAGATTACTGGGATTACCAATATAAACTATCACATCAAATAGATGATTATAACAACCTGTATGTTATTGGATTAGGTTCTGTAGATGATTTTAGTGTTGAGGCCCCAGATGATTTTGATGAAGAAGCTCAAGCAATTATAGAACAAGCACCATTTATAAAACAAAAAACAAACTCTATTGGAGTTACCTGGAGAAAAAGATTTAAAGATGGTTCTGGTTATATGGAAACTACAGTAAGTAATAATCGCTTAGAAAATATATTTACAAACTATCTAGATCCAGAAAACGAAACAGGAATTATTTTTAGAAATGATGCCTTAGAGTCAGAAACAAAGCTAAGATACCAGCTTACTAAATTTTTAAATGATTGGAAATTTACAGGTGGTTTTAATACGCAACATTCTTATTACACCAATAGCACTGTTAATAATGCTGACGCCATATTCTATACTACAGAAATAGACTTTATAAAATACGGGTTTTTTGCAAATGCAACTCGTTCATTTTTTAATGATAAATTAGATGTTTCTTTAGGGTTTAGAATGGATGATGACAGTTTTACAAGTTCTAATGATTTGCTATCAAGTTTCTCACCAAGACTTTCTTTATCTTATGAATTCTTAGAAGATTGGCGCATAAGTGCTACTGCAGGACGCTATTTTAAAATAGCGCCATATACAATTTTAGGATTTAAAGATGCTAGTGGAAACTTCACAAATAAAGATAGTGATTATACACAAAGCGATCATTATGTAATAGGTTTACAGCATTATCTAAATCCTGCAGCAAGTATTTCTTTAGAGGGCTTTTATAAGCGCTATACAGATTACCCTGTTTCAGTTTTAGATCAAGTCTCTCTGGCAAACAAAGGAGCAGATTTTGAAGTGTTAGGAAATGAAGATGTAGAAACTGTTGGAAAGGGGAGAAGTTATGGTCTAGAATTTCAATACCAACAAAAACTACTAAATAATTTTTACAGTATTTTCTCTTATACTTATTTCTTTAGTGAATTTACAGGTTTTGACACCGCTACATATATACCCTCTGTTTGGGATAGTAGACATTTGGCCTCTTTTGTAGGAGGGTATAAATTAAAAAAGAATTGGGAAATTAGTTCGCGCTATCGTTTTGCTGGAAAAACACCTTATGTACCAACAAACTTAGATGCTACACTAGCTTCCTATCCAGAAATTATTTTGGATTATACTCGTTTAGGGGAAGAGAAATTAGCAACTTTTAGTCAATTAGATATTCGTGTAGATAAAAAATGGAACTATGAACAATTAAGTTTAAACATCTTTTTTGAAATTCAGAATGTTCTTGGGCAAAGTATTCCAAGACCCAATGAATATGGTCTTTCTAGAGATATGAGTGGCAATCTAACAAACCCTCTTAGTTTGTCACAAATAAATCAAGATACCAGCACATCTATTCCCAGTATTGGAATTGTAATTGATTTTTAATGATAGAGTTCTATAAAACAGCTTAGTTATTTAATAATTTTTCTCTGAAAGAGTAAAGAATTACTCTTAGAGACTCCTTTTAAAATATAAACTCCCTGGGCTAGATCATCTAATTTTAAATCTATTATTCCTTGATGATTTTTTCTGTTGTTAGAAAATATAAGCTTACCCGTAAGCGAATATAATTGTAATGTAATTTCTTCTAAATGTTGAGTCTTAACGTGAAGTGTAGATACTACTGGAATAGGGTATACTTCTGTACTAATTTTATGTATTGAAATAGATGTATTGCTTAGTGTTCCTGTAAAGTATTGTTGAGCCAAATCAAAGGACTCTTTACCAATCTTTTCTCCAATAATTCTCCCTTTAATATCATCAATAGGAGGATGTATACCCCCCCAAATTCTAGACAAACTTGTTTGATCTGAAGCATCCTGATAAGTGGCCCATTCTAGCGTAAAGCCTTCAGATGGTCCTTGTTCAAAAACTAAAAAATTATTTTGCTCAACTTCAAATGTTCCAATACCACCAGGAAAAAATTTACTTCCAGTAATTTGAGTTAATGATATTGCTGCAGCTCTAGAAAAGGTAGAATGTCCAGATAAATACCCTGCAAACGGAGGAGTTACAAAAGTTGGTCTTTGATAAGGCCACCAGTGAGTTCCTAATATCCAGTCTACACCAGCTACTTCAGTATCTGGATTGGTAATAAAATCAGGACCTTTCCAAGACTTTACCTTAATCATTCCCACATTAGAATCATTATCACCAGCCAAAGGGTCTCCAATTTCTACAGCTTCAATTAACCCTGTAATTAAAGGCAATCCATGAGGGTCAAAATTATTTAAACTGCTATCAGTACTTTGACCTTTTGAGGCCATATAACGAATGGCTGATATGGGTCTAACATAATCATAATAGCCTTTAATTCCCCATATGTTTACTGCAGAATCATGCATAGCACCTCCAAGAGCTAAGTAACATTTTATATCCCATTCTAAATCACTTAAAATTGCTCCTTGTCCTCCAAATTTCTTAACTGTTTCGGGATGATCACTCACATAATTTAAGATGGTAAACCAATGACCTGGTGGTGTCTCAGAATCTGGACCATCTGCCCAAAATTCAGCCAATACACGTGCATAGTCTGATCTCTTAACCATTTGAGAAGTATAGGCTACCCCGGTAATTGGATTTAATTCATGTCCAGAACCAGTAGCACCCCCTTCTGTGAAATTGTAAAAACTCTGGTACTCTTCAAATGTAGTCGGAAAAGTATTCATGGCTGTATTTCCTAGAGATGCAGGAGAAATATCTATGAGAGTATCGTCTGCTGGATCTAGATGCGCAGACCAGGAAATTACTAAAGCAAAATTCCATTTATATGGATCTTCTATACCATCTGATGTAGAATTTTGAATAAATTCTGGAAATCCAGGATCATTGTAAACATAGCTATCAAAACTATTATTTAAAATTGTTAAATCTTCCGATTTTAAAGAAAAGGGAGTTACTTGCCCCCATTCTGGACTTAAAAATTCTGGTGTTTCTAATGCATAAGTATTACCACTCTGATCTATAAAAACATCAAAAGCCAAAGGCTGCCATTTATTTGGATTGATCACAGAATTGTCTTCATATAAATCTAAAATTAAAGCATCATTTTGAGATGTATAATATTGGTTTTCATAATTATTTTGTTCGTTAGAATTATCTTGTAAGCCAAAATTAATCATTTCTTGTGCCAGATAATTACCAAGAGCTGCAAATGAGTTTGAACTATAATCAGTACTGGTTATCATGGTGTCGTAACCGTAAGACTCAAATAATGTAGTGAAATTATCTAAAGAAATAGTAGCGTTTGGTGAGTTCTCAAATCTATGAGTGAGCAACCGATACATAGCATAACTAATAATTTCATGAATTGCTTCATTTGTATTGCTTGGTGTTATAATACCATTAAAATTACAAGTATATTCTCCAAATGTTTTTCCTAGAAATACAGTTTCTGCACTTTCATCAAAAATGGCCCAAGCGTCATACATGACCATAGAACTGTGAAATAAGTTTCTTGCATGAACTGTTGGCCTGGCATAATCATTCCTAATGGCTTCTAAGATTTCATCATTCCAATCTCTTGCAACTGAATTTTGTGCATCTAAAAAAGATACTTGAGTTAGAGTTAGTATTATTAATAATGATAAAAGTAATTTCAAAGTTTGAATTTAGAAAAACAAAAATATAATATATTATCTAATAAATATTTTTTAATACTTTTATTGTGATATTAAAAAAAAATATGGAGCTATCTGGGGTGTTTTAATATTAAAAATGCATTTATTATGATATAAACTTGCATAAAATCCTGATAGGTTTTTTTAACTTTATAAATCTATATATAATTAGTATTAGAAGCTGTTAAAGTGTGAGTACCTTTGCCAAAAATTATTTTATGCCATTACAGTTTTCTGATTTAGGAATTCACAAAGAATTACAAGCACGTTTAGTAGATTTAGAAATCTCTGTTCCAACAGAGGTTCAAAAGAAAGTTATTCCTTTTCTTCTTGAGAAAAAGAAAGATTTAGTTGCACTGGCTAAGACTGGTACAGGCAAAACAGCAGCTTTTGGTTTGCCATTATTGCAATTAATCAATCATGAAGAAAATAGTGTTCAAGCTGTAATTATGTCACCAACAAGAGAATTAGGTCAGCAAATTCAAGCTAATTTAACTTTGTTTGCTTCCTATAATCCTGAAATTGCTGTTGTTGGACTTTTTGGTGGTGCTACTCTTAAATCTCAAGTAGAAGCATTAAAAAGAACTACGCATATAGTTGTTGCAACTCCAGGACGTTTAATAGATTTAATAGAGCGAAAAGCTATAGACATTACAAATATTTCATATTTAGTATTGGATGAAGCTGATGAAATGATGGGGGCTTTACATTCAGAAGTAGAAACCATATTTAAGGAAATACCTAAAACTACAAGAACCTTACTGTTTACGGCTACCATGCCTGGAGTTATTAAACAATTGGTTCAGAATTACCTTTCAAAAAACGCAGTAACCATTGAAGCTGATATGGCTACTATTGGACATCAAGGAATACTACATCAATATACAGTTGTAGAACCTATAGAAAAATTAGATGTTTTACTTCATTTTTTATATGCCAGAGAAGGACAAAAAGGAATTATTTTCTGCAAAACCAAAGCTGCTGTAAACAAATTAGGTAAAAATTTAGCTAAGAATAAATTTTCATCTGGCACCATACATGGTAGTTTAACCCAAGGAATTAGAGATCGAGTAATGGGTCAGTTTAGAGAAGGCCATGTTGATGTGTTGGTTGCTACAGATTTAGCAGCTAGAGGAATAGACGTAAAAGAAGTTTCCTATGTTATTAATTATCATTTACCAGATACTTATGAAGCCTATGTTCACAGAAGTGGAAGAACTGCAAGAGCAGGAGCAAAGGGCCTTTCATTAACTGTTCTCCAAAAAGAAGAAGTTGCAGGTATTGCAGATTTTGAAAATGAATTAGGAATTAAATTTAAAGAAGTAAAAAAAGCTGATTCTGGAAGTATTGAAGAAAACAATACCTTATTATGGGCAAGAAAAATATTTAAGACAAAACCTAATCGTGCTGTTTCTAATGATTTTAAATCTAAAGTAAAAACCATTTTTCATCACTTAACTAAAGAAGAACTAATTGAAAAAGTTTTAGCGAATCACTTAAACCATTTGGCACAAACAAACAGTGGGAAATCTACTCCTGAAGAATTAACAAAAAAGTAAAAAAACTAGTTCTTATGGCAAATAGCATCAAAGATCAAGAAGGCATTTTAGCAAAATTAAATATTCATCAGTTAAACCCGATGCAAGAGGAAGCTATTACTGCTATTAAAACTCATACTAATACAATTTTATTATCTCCAACAGGAACTGGGAAAACATTGGCTTTTTCGTTACCTCTTTTAGATTCATTAGATCCAGAGTCTAATGAAATTCAGGCTTTAATATTAGTTCCATCAAGAGAATTAGCCATACAAATTGAACAAGTAATTAGATCTATGGGGTCTGGGTATAAAGTAAATGCTGTATACGGAGGCAGACCTATGTCTAAAGACAAAATAGAACTAAAACATGTACCAGCTATTTTAATAGGTACACCTGGCCGAATCTCTGATCATTTTAGCAATGACCGTTTTTCTAAAAAATATATCAAAACAATCATTTTAGACGAATTTGATAAATCCTTAGAAGTAGGTTTTGAATATGAAATGAGAGGTATTATCAATGAATTGCCAAGTATTAGTAAACGAATATTAACCTCTGCTACACAGGGTGTTGAAATTCCAGACTTTGTGAGATTAGACAAACCAAAAACTGTAAATTATTTAGGAACTTCTGTCTCTAAATTAAAAGTTAAAACGGTTATCTCTCCCGCCAAAAACAAGTTAAATACATTATTACATTTATTAAACCATATTGGCAATCAACAAGGGATTATCTTTTGTAATCTAAAAGACAGTATTCAGAAGGTTAGCTCATTTTTAGAAAGTAAAAACATCAGTCATGGGTGTTTTAATGGTGGAATGGAACAAAAAGATAGAGAACGTTCCTTAATTAAATTCAGAAATGGCACCAATCAAATTCTAATTGCTACAGATTTAGCAGCAAGAGGAATAGATATTCCAGAAATGAACTATATTATTCATTTTCAACTTCCATTATCTAAAGAAGAATTTACACATAGAAACGGAAGAACTGCAAGAGTTTCAGCAAAAGGAACCGCGTATGTTTTAAAATGGAAAGAAGAACGATTACCAGAATTTATTGGCACTCCTCCTATAGAAGATATTAGCAAGCAATCTTTAAGGAAGCCCGTTTTTTGGGAAACCTTATTTATTTCTGGAGGAAGAAAAGATAAAATCTCTAAAGGAGATATTGCAGGAATGTTTTTTAAATTAGGGAAACTAACAAAAGATCAACTAGGAATTATAGAATTAAAGCAAGACTGTGCTTTTGTTGCGGTACCTGCTACCATAGCAGATCTGTTGGTAGAAAACTTAAACAATACAAGATTAAAAAAGAAAAAAGTACGAGTTACTAGAATCTAAAAAATAGAAAGTATAGCCTTCATTATATTGAAACATGTAACCTCCAGTAATTTAATCTATAGGCTCATTTTATTCTTAAAATAGCTTACATTTACATCATTGTTAAAATGACCTGCTATTTATAACTATTCCCCTGTTTTAATTAGCTTTTAATTTTCCAATCATTTTTAGTAGTCCATAAACAATTAAATAAAGTATCCTATCGAAAATCCAAAATTTTCTAGAGATATCAATCCAGATTTCTCTAAGACATTAAGAAAACGTGTTAATAATTATTTCAAAACAAATAATATTAATAGAAATGCCAATGCCAACATGGTTGCAAAGACAATTTTTATGATTACGTTGTTTTTTATGCCCTTAGTAATTCTTTCCTCAGGATTAGTAGATGCTCCACTAGTACTTTTTTTACTTTATGTAATAAGTGGTTTGGGAATGGCTGGAATAGGTATGAGTGTTATGCATGATGCCATTCACGGTTCATATTCAAAAAATAAGAAAATAAATACTTTTCTTGGATATTCTTTTAACCTTATAGGTGGAAGTGCAGTCATTTGGAAAATTCAACATAATATACTACATCATACTTATACAAATATTGACGAAGCAGATGATGACTTAAATGCGCCATTTTTTCTGAGGTTCTCTCCACACGCAAAGCATTACTGGGTGCATCAGTTTCAACACATATACATTTGGTTTTTCTATTCTATTTCAACAATATCATGGATAACCTCTAAAGACTTTGTACGTTTAAAACGGTACAAAAAGATGGGTTTTTTTGATAAGAAAAATGAATATGAAAAAACTTTAGCAGCTATGATTGCTTGGAAGTTATTGTATTATTCTTATGCATTAATTTTACCAATGATCATGCTTCCTTTCTCTTGGGGAATGATCTTAGTAGCTTTTTTATGCATGCATTTTGTTACTGGTTTTTTAGTGAGTATTATATTTCAAATTGCTCATATTATGCCTTCTACAGATTTTCCACTTCCAAATAACAAAGGTGAAATGAAGGAGTGTTGGTACGGACATCAATTGGCAACTACAACAAATTTCTCACCCAAAAGTAGATTATTATATTGGTTAATTGGTGGCTTAAACTACCAAGTAGAACACCATGTTTTACCAGATGTTTGCCATGTACATTACAAAGATATTTCAAAAATTGTAGCAGCTACGGCAGAAGAATTTGGCATGAAGTATCATGTGAAGTCATCACTTTTTCAAGCAATTTCAGCTCATACTAAAATGCTTCGTTCATTAGGTAGAAAATAAACAGATAGACCTTACTATTAAAATAACGATGTAACTTATATGAAAAAAGTTTCATCTAAATAATTGAATAGTACCCTAAATAATAAGAATTTAAATAAATATTTTCTTTATTTTAAAGTAAATAGATATCTTTGAGAAATAATTATAATACATTTTAAATAACGAATGGCAAAATCGCAACAGACATTTAATAAGAGTGAAAAAGAGAAGAAGCGTTTAAAAAAGCGTGAAGACAAGCGAAAGAAGATGGAGGCTAGGAAAGCTGAGCTAAAGGAAAATGGAAGCAAAGGAATTGAATTTGCTTATGTAGACCATAATGGAAATTTAACAGACACTCCGCCA
>KB911094.1 GCA_000383355.1 Flavobacterium sp. SCGC AAA160-P02
AATATAGTTGTTGAAGAACGCAGAAAAGTTGTTGCTGCAAAAATTACTGAATTCTTAAAAGGATACGACCGATTTGCAAAGAGTATTGTTTTTTGTATTGATATAGAACATGCTGAAGGTATGAGAACCGCCTTGGCTAACGCCAATGCAGATTTAGTTGCTCAAAACAGCAAGTATATCATGCAAATTACGGGTGACAACCAAGAAGGAAAACGTGAATTAGACAATTTCACTAACCCAATTGAACGCTATCCTGTCATTGCTACAACCTCAAAACTAATGACTACTGGTGTTGATGCTCAAACTTGTAAACTGATTGTCTTAGATAGTAACATTGGCTCAATGACTGAGTTTAAACAAATAATTGGAAGAGGTACTCGAGTAAATGAGGAGTACGGAAAAACCTACTTCACCATCATGGATTTTAGAAATGTAACCCACTTATTTGCTGACCCTGATTTTGATGGTGACCCAGTTATGATAAAACAAGTTGGTGAAAGTGATGATTTAACGGGAACAGAGGAAGAAACTACAGATGATGTAATCACTGATTTTGATGGCGAAGAAATAGACTTTCCTGAAACTCCAGAATATCCTGAAATAGAAGGAGGTGGTGATATTGTTGAAGAGCCTAGAGTTAAAATTCGTGTAGATGGTGTTCAAGTGAAAATTGTGAATGAGCGTGTTCAGTATTTAGGTGCTGATGGTAAAATCATTACCGAAAGTCTAAAAGACTATACCAAGAAAAACATAACTGAACATTTTAAAACCATTGATGAATTTTTGACTCGCTGGAATCAGTCCGACAAGAAGAAAGCAATTGTTGATGAACTAGAAGAGCAAGGCGTGTTTTTTGAGGCATTGAAAGAAGAAGTTGGGAAAGATTTTGACCCTTTCGATTTGATATGCCACATTGCTTTTGAGTCGAAACCATTAACTCGAAAAGAACGAGCAGAAAATGTAAAGAAGCGAAACTACTTCACTAAATATGGTGCAAAGGCTCAAGCTGTAATAAACAGTCTACTTGATAAATACACCGATGATGGATTGTTAACGATTGAAAGCACTGAGGTTTTAAAGCTTGATCCATTAAACAAATTAGGAACACCGATAGAATTAGTAAAAGCTTTTGGCGGCAAGCCACAATATACGGCAGCACTTAAAGAATTAGAAAACGAATTATATAAAATAACAGCATAAATGGCAAACGTAGGCGCTGTAGTTAGCAGCATAAGAAATATTATGCGTCAAGACAGAGGAATCTCTGGTGATGCACAACGCTTGGAGCAATTGGGATGGATGCTATTCTTGAAAATTATTGATGATAAAGACCAAGAACTTGAAATACTAAAAGACAATTACGTTTCCGTAGTTCCTGAAAAATTTCAATGGAGAACTTGGGCATCAGACCCCGAGGGAATTACTGGAGATGAATTATTAGAATTTATAGACAGTAATGCTGAAAGCAATAGAGGTCTTTTTGCTTCATTAAGAAACCTTACGAGTATTACAAATTCGAAAAGAGCTTCTATCGTAAAAGAAGTTTTTGACGGTTCCAATAACTACATGAAGTCTGGTTATGAAATGCGTAAAGTCATCAATAAACTAAATGAAGTTGATTTTAACAATTCTGATGACAAACATGTATTTGGCGATATCTACGAAAGTATTCTAGTTGAGCTACGTGATGCAGGAAATAAGGGGGAATACTATACTCCTAGAGCTGTAACACAGCTTATGACTCAAATGATTGATCCTAAGTTGAAAGATAGAGTTCTTGATCCTGCTGCTGGGACAGGAGGTTTCTTAACTGCTGCAATTGACCATGTCCGTGATCACTATGTTAACACAGTAGATGATGAACACATTCTTCAAAACAACATTACAGGATGGGAATTAAAGCCTGTGGCTTATGTTTTGGGGTTAACTAATTTAATATTGCACGAAATGGACATTCCTGACTATCACTACATGGATAGTCTAAAGAGAGAATACAATTCCATTGGTAAGAAAGATCAAGTTGATGTAATTCTTGCTAATCCTCCATTTGGGGCACGCATTGCGGATGGTGTTGAAACCAACTTCCCAGCAACCTACCGTTGTAAGGAATCTGCCGATTTGTTTGTCATATTGATGTTACAGTTATTAAAGCCTAATGGTAGATGTGCGATTGTATTGCCTGATGGTTCAATAACGGGTGACGGTATTAAATCAAGAATTCGTGAAAAGCTTTTGACAGATACCAACCTACACACAATTGTTCGCTTACCTCAAAGCACCTTCTTCCCTGCAACCGTAAGCACTAACTTATTGTTTTTTGAAAAAGGAAGTAAGACCAAAGATATTTGGTATTACGAACACACATTACCTGAAGGTCAAAAATCGTATTCAAAAACAAAACCTATTCAATTCAATGAATTACAGCCCATAATTGAATGGTGGAATAACAGAAAGGAGAATGATGTGGCCTGGAAAGTTAATGTGAAAGATCTACAGAATTGGGATTTAGATATAAAAAACCCTAATACACAGACTGTTGAAATTGCATATACAACTGAAGAAACATTAACTGCTTTAAAATCTTCTTTTGAAGCTTCTAGAACTATTATTTCAGAACTTGAAACACTCCTTAAATAGATGGCAAAAGAATTTTTTATAGGAGACTTTCTCAAAAGAATAAAGCGGCCATTGACATTAAATGATAATCAAGATTATAATTTGGTTACAATTAAGATGAATCATAATGGAGTGGTTTTAAGAGGTAAGAAAAAAGGGCGTGATATAAAGTCTAATATGTATGAAGTAAAAGAAGGTGACTTTATTCTTTCAGGAATTGATGCTCGAAATGGTGCTTTTGGTATCATTCCAAAAGAACTTGATGGTGCAATAGTTACAAATGACTTTTGGTATTTTGAAATAGATGAGAAAGTTATTTCAAAAAAGCTATTTCTTGAACTAACTGCTACTAATTGGTTTGATGATATATGCAAAAAAGGAAGTGACGGAACAACTCAAAGAATTAGACTTCAAAAAAATAAATTCTTTAATCAAAAAATATTATTACCAGAAGGAGTTGAACAAGAAGAGTTACTCATAAAAATTCTTGACTTTAAAGAAGGACAGAGTAAATTGGATATTGAAATTGAGACCCAAAAAAATCTGTTATCTCAACTCAAACACTCGATTCTCCAAGAAGCCATTCAAGGCAAACTTGCAGAAGAATGGCGGACACAAAACCCAGATACAGAACCTGCAAGCGAATTACTAAATCGTATAAAAGCAGAGAAAGCCCAATTAATTAAGGAGAAGAAAATCAAAAAGGAAAAAGCACTTCAACCAATCACAGAAGACGAAATTCCTTTTGAATTACCTGAGGGTTGGGTTTGGTGTAGGTTGGGGGATATAATCGTGAATGCAGACAATCTCGACATTCAGAAAAAACTAAGCCCTAACGAAATAATCAACTACGTTGATATTGATGCGATTGACAATAAGAAACAGGTAATTAAAGAACCCAAAGCATTGCCAGTTCGTGAATTATCTTCAAGAGCAAGAAGAGTATTAAAAAAAGGTCAAATCCTATATTCTTTAGTAAGACCATACTTGCACAACTTAGCTATAGTTGAAGATGAAAAGCCTAACTACATTGGCTCAACTGGGTTTGCAGTATTTGACTGCCTATGTGTTGAGAATAAATACGTGTTTTGGTTATTGCTCTCAAAATATATTGAAGATATATATTTAGAATATATGGATGGTTTCAATTCTCCAAGTATAACACACGACCAATTTAAAAGCACCATTATACCCTTACCTCCTTTTGAAGAACAGAGAGAAATAGTTGAAAAAGTAGAAAGCCTAATGCAAAAATGCAAAGCCTTGGAAGAAGAAATTAAGACCAGTGAAGCCAATGCTCAAATGCTTATGCAAGCAGTTTTAAAAGAGGCTTTTGAGGGTAAAAAGGAAGAAGTTGTTATTTAATACTTTTAAATGTCTTATAATTTAGAAACATACAAAGAACCCTTTTGGGCTAAAAGCGGAAACTTCGTAAGAGGTCGTGATCCTCTTGGCGTACAAAATAGTTCAATATCGGTATATGCAACTTTATTGCCAGGTATGACGAATCTAACATTAAGGCTACGCTACTATGGCATGTATTTGTGGTTATTGGATGAATATCATGCTTTACCAACAAATAGCCCTTTTAAACAAAGTCAAAAGGCACAATATACCTTCATACGAAGAGCAGAACTCATTACTGCTTTTTTAATGGTGAATAAACACCCTAATGAACTCAGTGTAATTGGAAATGATTTTGCTAACAGGAATATTAATGAGGCAAAGGAAAAGGGTTTCTATGATATTGCATTAGGAGCCGACCAGAATAAAGATACAGAAAAAGGAAGTGTGTATTGGGATTATAACTCTGGTGCTTTAGGTCAGTATTACGCAGGCTCACTCTTCGCTTTAAATTTAGCTGACTCAAAAAATGGTTATTTCGAAAGAACTGAAGATTATGGAAAGCAACTTGCAGAAAGCTATCGAAAATCCTTATCCAAGGAAGTAGAAGTATTGTTTTTGAAACGAATTAATGAAGGTAAATTGTACCTCGATGATTTAGATTTAATAGATGAAATTGCACTCAACAAAGAGTATAAAGACACTCCAGAAGGTGTATTTTACTTTAAAATGCTTTTATCTGATGATGGTCTAAAAAGTAAGACGGCTTCTCAGAAAATAACTAGCCAACGTAAAGAATCTCTTCAAATTTTTTTAAACTTAATAAATAACGGGGATGAGAATTTAAATATTTTTGAGTTACCGTTAATCTCTTATTCTTCTTGTTTAAAAAAAAATAAAGATGAAGTTAGCGAAGCTAGTTTTGGCTGGTATTACTATTATTTAAATGAGCTTGCTCATCACAGTCTGGAAGCTGTTTTTTGGGGAATGTTGCGTGAAATGGACCTTAAAAGCTACTCACTCGAACAATTCTTGTCTAAAATAACTAAAAAGGTATGTGATAAATCTAAGATACTTTTAGGAGAACATGCAGAATATTTGATTCCTGAATTGATTTCACAATTAGACAAAGAAAAATTCATCACGCTCAATTACATTGAAAGTATCGCTGATTCAGTAAAAAGAGAAAACGGAATTGATGGAATAGTTCAAGGTATATTTGCCTTGCTATCATTGTATAGAGATAATCAGCATAAATTAAATGATGTGCGTTTTTATGCGAACGATCATTTTTTAGATAGTAAATATGGCAATGCACTTCAAATATTTCACACCTATATTGAAACAAGTCAGAACTTGAAGTTCGCAGATTTCGTGCGCAAGTTTATTCACACTTTATTGAACGAACATATTGCAGTTGCCTATAATAAGATGGGGAATGGCGAGAAGAATCTACTAAAATTTGTAGTAGAGGATAATTACTTGGTACACATCGAAACCATGCGTCCAAACTTTACAAATCCAAGACTTAGAACGCTACTTAACTTCACAAGAGACTTAGGATTGGTGACTGTTGACAACGAACTTACTGAATCCGGAAAGAAATTGTTAAATGATTTAAACTCCGCTAAATGAGTGAGTTGAAATTGTTTAGAGAAGTTCCTAAATCGGCCGATTTCCACTCGGTTGTAATGACGACTTTTTCCTTTGACTTTCATCATTTTGAATCTCAGGTGTTACGAGAACTAAAGAGAAAAGGAGTTACGAATGTGAATCTTTTTGCAGATACAGCAATGCTTGACAAAAACATCGGATTCTCAACGGGGCATTTAAAATCTTTGAGTACTTCATATAGCATAAACAGCATACCATGTCTGGGGGCATTTCATCCTAAAATAACCATATTAGCTGGAGAAAATGATGTTCTTTTACTTCAAGGTTCTGGTAATATAACCAATGGAGGACATGGAAAGAATCATGAACTATTCACAGTGTTCTACGCAAATAAAGAAGATCAAACACAGCTAGCAATCATTCAAGAAGCTTGGCTTTATTTACGCAAATTGACTGCCAATATTGAAGGTATTTCATCTGAAAAACTGGACTGGGTTAGTTCTAATTGTAACCTGTTAACAGACATAAATATTAAGCCCCATCAATTTAGTGAAATTGAAACAAATTTCAGCGCAGCACTTTTATATAATGAAGAGACGAGTATATGGCAGCAATTAAAGGAACTGGTTCCTTCAGGTTCTATAAAGAACATAAAAGTATTTAGTCCTTTTTACGATGAAAAAGGGACTCTGTTGAACCGCCTATCAGCTCAATACAATAATTGCACAATTGATGCTTACCTGCAACCTAATCGAGGAATACACCCTTTTAAAATGGAAGAACAGGATGAAATTCGTTTCGTCTCTTGGGAAAGTACAAATAGAGCAAAAGAAACAACGGTTAAATATCAGCGGAAACTGCACAGCAAGTTGTTTTGTTTTGATGCTGGAGAAAATCAATATTGTTTGATAGGCAGTCCAAACGCTACCATAGCCGCTTTTGGAACGGAAACGAAGAGAGGATCCAATGATGAGTTTGCAGTTCTTATTAAGGTGTCCGATAAGCAAATATTAAAAGAATTAAAATTGACAGGGGAAGTTGAATTATTAACTCCAACTGAAAATATTGATGATCAAGTCGTAGAAAAGGAAATCGAAAACGACCAAACTAAAAACAGGGGCAAAATAAAACTGTTAGGGGTAGATCAAGATGGTAAGAATATCACTTTATTCGTTCAAAATAAAACGAATCTAAAATCTTCAATTCTTGCTTTATATGACAACTGGGGACAAGAATTAGAAAGGTTAACCGTAGATGTCACAAAACCTAAAATTAGGATTGAAATTAAGAACTCCCTCAAAGAAAACACGCTTGCCTTTGTCCAGTTCGTCGACTCAGAAAATGAATCACTTTCTAATAAGCAAGTTGTGAATAAGTTACATGAACTATGGAACACCAACCCTTCTCTTGAAAACAGAAGATTGATGAAATTAGGGAGCTTAATTGAAAGTGGTAATGGCGGGGTGTTTGATGTTGTAGAGTTTTATAATACAATTCAATCAAGCAGGAAACATATAGAAAAAAAGACATCTGGAGGTTCTGGAAGTGATAATGAGAAAAAAGAAGATAATGAATCATCACCAGCTAGCCTGACCTATGAAGAGGCTATTGATCTTAATAAAGAGACTATTGAACATCAAAAAATATTAAAGCAGCATAGCTCAATCAGAATATGGGATTCAATTGAAAAGTATTTCAAGGAATTAGCCAATGCAGAGGAAGATGAAGATATGGATGATGAGGAAGAGGGAGACGCAACTACTAGCAGAACTAGGACAGAAAAAAAGGAGAGAACGTTTTCAATTCCTTTAAACTCTGTCAAGGTTTTAGAACGAAGACGAGCTTCTATTGAGAAGTTTTTGACGAATTATTCTATTGGTCTTAATAAGAGTATTACTGAAAAAGATCATCAAATTGGTTTGGTTGATATGGCAATGTTCTTAATTGTTATGAAACACTTGATTCAGTTTACGGACAGAAAAGTTGTTTTTAAAGTAACTGTGGACAATAACTATGAAAGTGTTTTATATCCATTGAGTGGTAAATTAACAGGACTAAGAAATTTCTCAGGAGCAACGCTAAATCTACTTGGAGCATTTGTAAACTTACTCTGTAATTCTTCGTTTGATTCAGGACACGATGAATATACGCAGAAGAAATTAATTCACTATCAAGTTCTAGTAAGAAGGACCTCTTTGTTCAGCCTAGCAATAATTGGAGAGATTTATCATGACCACGAAAATGGAAGCAACTGGGCAAACTTATTAGCATTCAATGTCATTGACAAATGTGGTGACTTGGAAATTGGATTTGAAAAGCATCTTACAGAGTTCTTGAAGAACACAAGTATTAATTTAGATCAAAATAGATTAATTGAAAAAATTCAAAACTGGCAGATAAAAACAAAATCTCATGATTATTTTTCGGCGGCAAATCTTGGAATTTGCAAAGTTGTAAAACGAATTCCACAAGAAGGTCCTTTGAAATTTTTAAAGTTGAGTAGACCTGGTTTTGAATATAATGAAAATGACAAAGATTTCATTTTATCCCAGTTATACAATTGTACTACTCATAAATTACAACCATCGCTTCAAGAATTGAAAAAAAATAAAAAATGAGTTTTAAGAAATCATGAAAAAAACACCTGAATTAAAAAATTTAGTATTTGAAAATATACTTTCTGAATCTTTAAAATTTAACCCACCTTATGAAGACTCGTACATTAAAACCTATCCTGAATTTATTCAGTTTTTTAAAAATATCAATATAATATCCAAGCACGATCTTGTAATTTCAAGTCATTTTGTATATGGTTGGATGCCAACAATTATAGAGTTAAAGTTTCAAGATATAGAAGGTGTTTTAAAGTCGCTCAACAAGGCAAAGAATGGAGCTTTGCTAACGATTGCTGAATTAGAATTATTGAAAAGTACAATCAACAATTCTCTAGTAGGACTTTCAAAACTATTGCATTTTATTAACCCTGTTGATTATGCTATTTGGGATAGTAGAATCTACAGATATACTACTGATAAAAAAAGTAGTTATGGAATAGGAAATACTCAACTCTATTTGAATTATTTATCAAAACTTAATGAGATAGAATCTCATGTTGATTTTGATGAAATTAAAAAAAATGTTTCAGCTCATTTTGACTATGAAATTACTTCTAAAAGAGTCATTGAGTTATTAATGTTTGAAGCAGACAAGAGAGATAAGAAGAAACTAATATAATCGGAAGTGGTTTAGAAATGAGGTCAAATCCTCCCCAAAATAGTTCGATTTAACTCACCTCTGCTCCACAATTATTATTGGAAATAACTTTTAATTTTTGGGGATATTTTTTTTTAATTTAGCATTGACTAAAATAATAGATGTACCAATGAAATTATCTACAATATTCATATTACTTATGTTGTCTACCACTATGGTATTCGGACAATTAGAAGCAAAAATTGACAGTATTTTTTCTGAATATAACAATTCACCAGGATGCGCTGTGGGTGTTTACAGCAATGGAGAAATACTTTTTAAGAAAGGATATGGAATAGCAAACCTAGATTACGATATTAAAATAAGTCCTGAGACAGTTTTTGATATTGGTTCTGTCTCAAAACAATTTACTGCAGCCTGTATTCTTATTTTAGAAAATCGTGGAAAATTGTCTTTAGACGATGATATACGTAAATACATTCCTGAAATTTCTGAATTCAAAGAAGGTACAATCACCATAAGAAATTTACTTCACCATACAAGTGGTTTAAGAGACTACCTAACATTAATGTTTTTATCAGGTCGTTCATTTGATGACTCCTTTACAGAACAAATGGGGCTTGATATTTTAACAAACCAAAAAGAACTGAATTTTACTCCAGGAACAGAATATATGTATAGTAATTCAGGGTATCTAGCCTTGGCAATTATTATAAGACGAGTAAGTGACGAATCTATTGGAGATTTTGCAAAAAAAAATATATTTGATCCATTGCAGATGGGAAACACTTTCATTTATGAAGACGGAACTAAAGTAGTAAAAAATAGAGCTATCGGCTATTCAGAACAAGGGTATGAATATAAAAGAGAACACCATTTTGATTTTCTTGGCGGTGGTGATGGACAGGTTTATACCACGGTTGAAGATTTCTTTAAATGGAACGAAAATTTTAAGTCCATCAAAGTAGGAAATAGCTCCTTCTTAGATAAAATGCTTACAAAAGGGAGGCTGTCTACTGGTGACACTATTGAATATGCTTTAGGACTAACACATGGTGTTTATAAAAATTTAAAAACAATAGGTCATGGTGGGTCTTGGGGAGGGTTTAGAGCTCATTACGTACAATTTCCTGATAAGGATTTAGCCATTGCAGTGATGAGTAATTTTAGCAGTGTAAATACTGAAAGTAAGGCCATGCAAATTGCTGATCTAATTTTAGACTATAAACTTGATGAAATTACAGAAAACACACAAAACAACACCTCCCTAAAAGACACTAAAATTAAACCACAAGAATACATTAATACTCAAATAATTGGTAAATATGAAATACAAACTGGTGCAGATTTGGAAATAAGCATAAAAAACGATTCTCTTCACGTCTTTCAAACTTGGAATTCTAATTCATACAACATCATCAACACAACTGGTAATACCTATGAAATATCAAATGATAACTCCCTACAGTTTGTATTCTCAGAACTAAAAGATAATGTAACCCAACAGCTTACCGTTATACAGAATGGTGATAAGACCGTCTGTAAAAGGAAAGAAAAAATAAATATCTCAACAGTAAACTTGCAAGATTATACTGGGAATTTCTACAGCGAAGAATTAGGTGTTGATTATTTAATATCTACGGAACCTGGATTAGAAATAGCACAAATTGTTATTCAAGCCAAGGCTACCGATAAAGAAGAAAGTGAAACAATAGAACAGCTTAAAACAATTCGTAATGATGTTTTAAAAAATGCTTCTTCATTTTCCTCAAAAGCAATTCTATATTCACAAGATCCTGAATCGAGCTCTCGAGGTGGTAGCTATACGTTAGATAAAAATCAACCTAAAATGGTACAGGAATTTAGAAAACAGGCTTTTCAACTTAAAGAGGGTGAAATTTCTGAACCTTTCAAGACAAATTATGGGTGGCATATTGTTACAGTAGATAAAATTAGAGGGGCACTAATAGATGTTAGACACATATTACTTGTGCCAATTGTGTCTAGTGCTGCTTTAGATGAAGCACAAAACACTTTGAATCTTCTAAGTAAACGAATTACAGATGGTGAAATTAGTTTTTCAGATGCTGCACGTGAGTTTTCAGATGATCAAATAACTAGTACTAATGGAGGTTCTTTGATAAATCCTGAAACTGGAAATACTCATTTTTCACTAGCCAGTTTTGATGTACAAGTATACAAGCAGATTGCAACACTAAAAGATAATGAAATTTCCGAACCAATACTGGAAGAAGACCCTACTGGAAGAAAAAAATACAAGATTGTTACTGTTTCAAATCGAAAGGACAAATTGAACGTGAAAATTCCAAATAGCGACACAAAAGAACTACAGATTTATAAAACTGATGTTTTTAATTCCAGCAACGCTATTTTACGATTTATCAGACATAATGGCGTTGTAAAAGGCTTTGAATTTGATTTTGGTAGGGTTAAAAATTTAACATTCGAAAAAAAATAAAAGTTGTTTGCTAGTCTGTAAAGAATTTAAAAAATGACACAACGTATCAAACTCTGTAACGTCTGCAAAATAGATTTTTCTACCCTATATAGAGTGCAATACAAACACCCAAAAGAATGGGTATTTGTGTGTAAAGAGTGCTTAGTATCTCTTAAAAAAGACAACCCAACCTACAAATACGGTGGTACCTGGAAGAGATAAGCCAGATACCTCCTCTTGCTATGGGTTTAGAAGCATCTCTAGCCAACTTCTTTTTAACTCATCGTTTTTTTTTATATTAGTGGTCCTAAACAACTAAATATGAAAAAAATACTCTTATTATTACTGGTGGTGGTATATTCTTGCCAAAGCCCAAATGGGACCGTAACAACTAACGATGAACGATCTGAAATTATTAAAACACTTTTTAAAAACGTAAGTGAAGAAAATATAGAGTACCTTAAAGAGGTATTCTCTGATGACATGACGTTTGTAGACGCTAGAAACAATACAAAAGACAAAGCAGGTTTTATTGCTGGTGTTGAAGGAATGTTTGAGATGTTTGATGATATTAGCTTTGAAAATGTAGACGGAGATGCTACCGGTTCTGAAATAGAAACTACTACTTACAATAATGGAATTATTTGGACCAATATCTGGAATACCTTTAGTGCCACAGGTAAATACACTGGGCAAAAAATAAGTTTCCCGTTTCACATATCGTATCAATGGGATGGGCTTAAAATAAGTAGAGAAGTACAATTTTTTGACAATGCTGTTTTTGATAAAGAACTGAATGCCATGCAAGCGGCCAACAATGTTTCTGAGAAATTAGTAATCTTATTAGAACTAAAAGTAACCAATGGAAACTCTAAAGAAGATGTACAAACATTGGTTAAAAAGTTAAATGATTTTGTAAGAGCTAATGAACCCAATACCTATGACTATACCTACTTTATTTCTGAAAATGGAAAACGTGTATTTTTAGTAGAGAAATATCTAAGCTCTGCAGACATGGTATTGCATGCAAATAACTTTGAAGGTGGGCCAAACTTTGCTCCTTTTATGAAGATGTTTGAAATAGATAAATTTATTATTGCCGGTAATGCGACTAATGAATTAAAAGAGCTCTTAAAAGCCTATCCAATTGAATACAGAACTGCTGTTGGTGGTTGGATTTACTAATTAAAAAAAATCCTCTAAAAACATAAAAACAAGTATTAATTAAATTTTTTAAAAATGAAAAAACTATTTAAATTATTGATGATGGCAGTTTTAGTAACTGCTTGCTCTACAGGAAATCATGCTGATTTTGAAAAAAATACAGCAGCTGCAAAAAAATATTTTGAACTACATCAAGCAGAAAAATCTGCAGAAATGTTTGAAATGATACATGATGATCTATCATGGCATATGCCAGTGTATGGTTCTGAAATGGCCGATGCACAAGGCTTAAAAGACGCTCTTGTAAATTATCAAACAGCGTTTGACAACATGAATTTTACGGCAGATTACTGGTTACCTGGCGTAGATGAAGCTACTGGATTATTAGATGGTAGCACACGAGTATATGGTACTTGGACGGCAGATCATGTAGCTTCTGGGAAGTCTGTTACACTAACAGCATATCATGCTTTTGCATTTACAGATGGCAAAATATCTGGCGGTGGAGATTGGTTTGATTATGGAGGAATGATGAATTCTTTGGCTCCTGATACCGAAGCAGCTACAGAAGAGTAATCTTACTCTTTACAAATACACAAGAGCCTTCTTTTAGAAGGCTTTTTTTTGGTGTATATTTAAAAAATCTATGAAGATCATTAGAACAGATTATCTAAACCCTGCTTTTCAAGAGCTTGTAGCACAATTAAATACAGACCTTGCCAATAGAGATGGCAAAGACCACCCCTTATCTCAATTTAATGAAATCATACATCTAAAGCATGTTGTGGTGGTGTATCTTAAAAATAAAGCTGTTGGTTGTGGTGCCATTGCTAAGTACGATCTTTCTGCTACAGAAATAAAACGAATGTATGTAACTCCATCACATAGAGGCCAACAACTAGGAGAAAAAATACTCTCCGAATTAGAAAATTGGACCAAAGAATTAGGACTTAGCAAATGTATTTTGTTTATGGGAGTAAATCAACCGGAAGCCATGAAGTTGTATTTAAGAAATAACTTTTCTGTGATAGAAAACTATGGAAAATTAAAGGATATTCCAGATAGTATTTGTCTTGCTAAAAGTTTGACTTAATTTTACATTGAGAATCAAATTATACCTAAATAGATAAATTTCACGTTTAGAAATGATTCTAATAATAGAATTATTGCATATTTGTTTTTTATTAAAAAAATCACATCATGAAAAAATTTTTACTTTTTAGTTTTGTAGCAATCTTATTTGTGGGTTGTGACGAAGATTCAGAAAATCTTCCTGCACCTAATTATTCAATCGAGGGTAAATGGACTTTTGGAGACAACAGCTTAAATACCATGTATCTATTTGAAGATGGTGTGCGTTACACGTATTATTGTGTAGCAGATGATTGTAGTGCTTTGTACAATTCATACGAAGCAAATGATGGAAATCATATCCCAGGAACAAATAATTATACCGTTGAAGATAATATTTTAACTGTTGATTTGAATTTTGGAAATGAATTAGTTACTCCAATTATATTTGAATGTGATGGTGGAGAGGTAATTTTTGAAACACCTGAATATAGTTTATTCCGGTTAAATTCTGATTGTAATTAAACAGCAACATTGACTAAAGCTTGGAGTCATATCTCAAATAACTTCTGTAGACTAGCTATAGGTCTGTTTATGTGTTGTATCCTAACAAATTGTGCTGACGATCCAGAAATTATAAATGAATCTGAACCCGTTGAAGAAACCCCTCCAATTGCACAAGAAATTGGTTTGGTACGCTACTTAGCCATTGGCGATAGTTACACCGTAGGAGAAGGCTTAGAAACTTCTAAAAGTTGGCCCTACCAATTAAAAAGAAAATTACTAGAAGATGGTGTTGAAGAGGTAGAACTAACTGTTATTGCCGCAACAGGCTATACTACCCGAGAGGTTACCCAATTAATAAACACAGCAACATTTAACAAACCCTTTGATATTATTTCTATACAAATAGGAGTAAATAACCAATACAGAGGTGAGAGTGTAGCGCAGTTTGGAGAAGAGTTAGAAGCCATGTTCCAAACAATTGCGTCTAACTTTTATTTAAAAGATGCCAAACAATTTGTTGTGTCTATACCAGACTGGGGAGCTACTCCGTTTGGTAGTTCTTATGACAGAGTACAAATTGCCATAGAAATTAACCAATTTAACGGCTTAAAAAGAAATACTGCTGAGGCAAGAGCTGCACCATTTATAAACATTACAGACATTTCTAGAACCAACCCAGATGCCTCTGAATTGGTTGCTTCAGACGGATTGCATCCAAGTGAGTTGATGTATAGTTATTGGGTTGAGCGAATATTTCCTGTTGTAAAACAACTAGTACAACCCTAACCCTAAGAACTTTTTTAGTACAATTTAAATTTTGAAGTAACAAATCTAACTTTTCCTTTTGTACAACTTTACTACATCTTTTAAGACTTTAGTAAAACCAAAAAAATTAGGCCAAACATCTATAAAAGTTCGTACAAAATAAAAATATACACGGTATAAACTCAGGTTTTTTTTTTCTATTTTAGTTAAGTGAATCATATAAGCTATATTAGCTTAGCAACTAGCATTAATATTGCTAACAATATGAAAAAAATAATAGTTTTAATTATCTGTAGCATTGGTTTTTATAGCTGTACTTCTGAAAAAAAAACAGAGCGCACACCAAACATAATTTACTTTCTTGCAGATGATTTAGGTTACGGAGAACTAGGTGTGTATGGGCAATCTATCATCAAAACACCTCATATAGATGCATTAGCCAGAAATGGAATGAAATTTACTCAGCATTATTCTGGAGCTCCGGTTTGTGCTCCTGCTAGATATATGTTTTTAACAGGAAAACACTCTGGCCACTCCTTCATAAGAGGTAATGATGAATGGAATGAAAGAGGAGATGTATGGAACTACGAAGAGGTCTATCTTAACCCAGGTTTAGAAGGACAAAGACCCATCCCTAAAAATACTGTTACTTTAGGAGACCAATTAAAAAAAGCTGGATATGCAACAAGTATAGTAGGTAAATGGGGCTTAGGGGCTCCTGAATCTGATGGAATACCAACCTTACAAGGATTTGATTTTTTTTATGGATATAATTGCCAAAGACAGGCACATAATCTTTATCCAGCCCATCTTTGGGAAAATGAAACTAAAGTTATGTTGAATAACCAATTAGTAGCGCCAAGAACCAAATTAGACTCCTTGGCTGACCCATATAATGAAGAAAGCTATTTGCTATTTACTCAAAATGAGTATGCTCCTCAAAAAATTCAAGAAAAAGCATTGTCTTTTATTGAAAATAATAAAGATGTCCCTTTCTTTATGTATTACGCATCTCCTCTGCCCCATCTGCCTTTGCAAGCTCCTAAAGAGTATGTAGATAAGTATAGAAAAATTTTAGGAGAAGAAGAACCATATGTTGGAAATGACAGTTATTTTCCAAATAGGTACCCCAGAGCTACCTATGCTGCAATGATAAGTTATTTAGACAATCAATTGGGTGAGCTTGTTAAATCACTTAAAGAAAAAGGAATTTATGAAAATACCATTATTATTTTCTCAAGCGATAATGGCCCTACTTATTTAGGAGGGGTTGACTATGATTATTTTGAAAGTTCTAAACCATTTTCAAATGGCTATGGACGAACCAAAGGATTTGTATATGAAGGAGGTATTCGTGTTCCGCTAATTGTAAGTTGGCCAAATCATATTAAACCTGGAACTAATAGTGAGCACATATCGGCTTTTTATGACCTTATGCCAACCATATCTGATCTAGCTGGAATACCCCCTCCAAATTCTATAGACGGTATTAGCTTTAAATCTACCTTACTTGATCAAGAACAAATACAACATCAATTTTTGTATTGGGAGTTTCCTAGTTATAATGGCCAGCAGGCAGTTAGAATGGGGAAATGGAAAGGTGTTCGGAAAAATATTTTTGATGGTAATTTAGAGATTGAATTATATAATTTGGAAACAGATATAAAAGAACAAATTGATATTTCTAGTCTACATCCTACAATTATAAAAAATATGAAAAGAATTATGAAACAAGAACATGAGCCGGCTTCTAATGAAAAATTCAAATTTAAAGAATTAGGAGATCTTTAGTAACTAATATATATAACCAATAGCAGCTTTCTAACAAAATAATTAATGGCTTTAAAAAAGTGTAGGTTTGTATAGTTATCTATTCTTCAATTTTTGTAAATTACTATTAGTTAGCTTATATTGTTTTTTTTAATTCTAAATGAAAAATTGGATTGGATACCTCTGGCCGAATTCTTCACTAATAGTGCAGCATACACATTAGCCATATTACATATATATAATCTAAATTATTGTCAATGTAAATCTGAGAATTGCTATAATCAAAAAAAGTAACACTATCATAATTACTATAAAAATACAACTACAAGATTGTTTGCTTTAATTTTAAAGTAGCTTACACAAAGCTAATGAGTGTTGGTCTAAGCTATAAAAGAACTCATCTAATAGATTTGTAATCTATTTTTATTAATTGTATATTTATCCTAATTAACTTATTAGGTATATTTTTATGAAAAAAAATTACATCTTATTAACCTTTATACTTTTCCTTTTAAGTTGGAATAATTCTACTGCTCAAGCTATAAGCACCAATGATTTTAAATTAAACAAAACCATTAAATTATTCCCAAATCCATCAACTGACTTTATAAGAGTTTCTGAATTATCAGCCAAAGAAAATTATAAAATATATACAATTTTAGGTTCAGAAATTATACGTGGTAGTGTTTCAAACAATGAGACTATAGATATTAGAAATCTTAATTCTGGAGTCTATTTCTTAAAGTTTGACAACGGAACAACAAAAAAAATTGTAAAAAAATAAAGAAACAGTCACTAACATTTTATCAGTTATCGTAGACTGTTTTTATTTTTTTTATACCAAACAAATCTAAAACGTGAAATATCGTTAAAAACCTAATCAGGCTTGATTAGGTTTTTTTAGTTTTAGATAACTGATTTAAAAGAATACTATAAGAAATTTTTTCAAAGTAAGATAGGATTGAAAAATAAAAACTTATTGGTGTATTTTCAACAGAGTTAATTTTTTATTTTTAGAAAGATTTTTTTATTAAAATTACCTAGCCATTAGTTCTACACCCAAGCCTGGTTTGTCTGAAATACTCATTAAACCGTCTTTAAGTATAAAACCACCTGTTACAATATCTTCTGCAAGATCTAAGCTACCGTCTAAATCTAAATATTTAGTATTGGCAGAGGCAAATGCTATATGCAAGGCTGCTGTAATACTTACAATACTTTCATCATTACAGCCCCAAAATAAATCGATGCCTCCTGCCTTGGCAATAGTAGCTATTTCTTGTGCAGCTAAAAGACCTCCACATTTCATTAATTTAATATTAAAAATGCCAAAGGGTTGAGGAGAAGGTGTAAAATTGATGGCACTATTACTATTTTTTAAGCTTTCATCAGCTACTAAAATACTACGGTAGTGAGGGTCTATTGTAGCCAACTCATTTTCTTTGCCTACCAGTAAAGGTTGTTCTATAATTTCTAAGCCTAAGGTATGGGTGGCCTTTATAAATTTTTCTAAGTCTTTAATCTCATATCCTTGGTTGGCATCTACTCTTATTTTTATGTTACCAAATTTCTCATTTACTTTTTTAATTCGCTCAATATCTAACCCTACCTCTTGCCCTGTTTTAATTTTTAATACCTTAAACCCTTGCTTTACGTACTCTGCTGCCTCTTTTACCGTGTCTACGATATTCATAATACCAATAGTTACTGAGGTAGGGAGTGAATAATGATGTTGCCCATATATTGCTGCCACAGGAATCTCTAAAAATTTGGCAAAGGCATCGTGCAGAGCTATATCCCAAAGTACCAGGGTACCTGGTTTATCTGGAAATGCTTTTCCTATTTCAAAAATTATAGCTCTAAAATGTTGGATCTTTTTACCAATAAATTTCTGAAAATACCCAGACTGGCAGTTTTTTAAAACATCTGAAGGAGATTCTCCTACAACTTCTAAGTCTGGATTAGATGCTCCAACGCCCACAACACCATTTTCTAAAGTAATAAGTAAAAATACATTTTCTACCTCTGCAATGGTTTTATAGGCAATGGTATAGGGTTTTGTAAGTGCTAAGTTTTTTGAAAAAACTTCAATATTTTTTATCTTCATAATGATAAGCCTTTTATTTCTGAAACAATTTTTTTAACACCTTCTTCCAAAGGCAGCACCACCGGAATATCTAAGGTTTTTTGGTAGCTAGCTTTATAGCTTAGTGCTTCTTGCTTGCTAAGACCAGAGGTGTTTAAAGCTAGGGCTATAACTGTGGCGCCAAATTTCTCTATAATGTCAATTTCTGATGCTACCGACGGAATTTCTCCCCAAAGAGGATCATCATCGAAATATTTTTTTTTCGGAGCATGAATAAGTACCACTTGGCTTGCATTTCCTGAAATAATAAATTCTAAGCCGCAGGGGCCGCTGGGGTTTCTTAAACTAGATTGCCCTTCTAAAATAATTACATCTGGGGTGGCTTCTTTCCAACAACTTGTAATGGCATGCTCTAGTTCTCCAGAAACAAAATCATTTAGGGTAGAGTCAAAAATAAACCCATACTTATGCCCTTGCATCCACCCGGTTTGGCCGGTATAAATCATGTGGGCGTTTTGGTTGTATTGTAAGCATTCTTCTACAACTAAGTTGGCTGTTGTGCGTTTTCCCATGGCGCAGTCCATGGCTAAAAAAGCAACAATAGGCGCCTTTACCTTAAAAATATCTCCAGACCAAAAATGCAGTTCTTTAGGAGTTTTTGGTTTTCTAATATCTATAAGTTCTACCTTGTTTTGGCTGGCTAATAGGGCAATGTCTTTGCGTTCTTGAAGCTGGTCATGTAGGCCGTTTACAATGCCTATGCCATTACTTATAGCCTCTCTAATAACCTGCAACAGAGAGTCAGACAATATACCACCAACAGTAGCTACCCCAACTACTAAATAGTCTATGGTTTTAAATTGTTTAATGGCTTCATCTATGGTGCCAAGTATAGGAACATTTCTATTGTTGCCGTCTAGTAGTTGCCCTGCATCTGCATGTTTATTTTCTTCATCTAGCACAGCCAGCACATGAAAGCGTTTAGATCCTCTTAGCAAACCATGGGCTGTTTTAGCGTTGTTTGTTAAAAACAGGTTGTCTGTAGCAATAAGTACATTTTTCTTCATTTAGAGCTGTTTAATTACTGAAAAGTAAAAAAACATTCTTAATAAATCTTCATTTGTCTTTAAAAAGTTAATAATAAAACTCAATAATAAAACAACGAATCAATTCTGTGCAATAGGCCTTGTAGAAAGCAAGCAAAAATACTATTGTTATTAGGACTAAAATGCTGCAAAAAATTAACCCCTGTTTAAAATACATGATTCTAAAAAAACACCTATTTTAGACACTTTTATTTTCCACAACTTTATCTATGAAAACAACCCATTGGTTCGAAAAAATTCCGCACGCTGTAAGCATGCTGTTTATGATTATTGTTTTTGTAACACTGTTAACCTATATTATTCCTGCCGGTGAGTTTAAACGCATCTTAATTGAAGGAAGAAACAACGTAATACCTGGCTCCTACAGTATTATACCTAGTACTCCTATTGGTTTTTTAGACATGTTTAAAGCCATTCCTTTGGGTTTTAAAGCTGCTATAGAGGTAATGTTTGTGGTGTTTTCTGGTGGTATTATGTTTGGTGTTATGGAAAAAACCAAGGCCATAGAAAATGCTGTGGGTACTTTTGTTCACAAAGTTGGACGAGATAAAAAATACTTAGCCGTTGTAATTATGACTTTTATTTACGGTGCTTTAGGAGTTTTTGTAGGCTATGAACACAATATTGCTTTAATACCAATTGCAGCAGTGGTAAGTCTAGCGTTGGGCGGAGACCTAGTATTGGCAGCTGGTATATCTGTGGGTGCGGTAACTCTTGGGTTTGGGCTTTCTCCAATAAACCCGTACACGGTGGGTATTGGCCATAAAATTGGAGAATTACCCTTATTTTCTGGTGCTTTATTACGTAGTGCTTTATGTTTTTCTGCCCTAAGTTTTCTTGCTTATTACAATGTAAGATACTTAAAAAAAATTACGAAAGACCCTAACAACAGTCTTGGGAAAGACTTAAATGAAGACGGAATTGTACTTTCTAAACCTTTATCAGACTATTCAATTTCACTAAATAATTGGTTGGTAATAAGTGCGTTTATTGTTGGGTTGGGCGCCATTTTATATGGTGTTTTTAATCTAAACTGGTACATTAATGAAATATCTGCCATATTTTTAATGGTTACAATAGCTACCGGAATTATAGGCGGAATGAAAGGAAACAGCATTAGCGAAACGGTACTAAAATCTGTTGCCTATGTTGCTCCTGGAGCGTTTATGGTAGGTTTTGCTACTACTATTAAAGTATTAATGGAAATGGGACATATTAGTGATACCATTTCTTTTCATTTATCTGAAGTTTTAAAAACATTACCCTTGTATTTATCTGCTATAGGGATGTCTATTTCTCAGAGTATTATTAACTTTTTTATTCCATCAGGAAGTGGCCAGGCATTGGCAACCTTACCTGTTATGCTACCATTAGGAGAGGTAATTGGGCTTACTAGGCAAACTACTATTTTAGCCTTTCAAATTGGTGATGGAATTTCTAATTTAATAAACCCAACTCTTGGCGGATTAATTGCCATGCTAAGCATGTGCCGCGTGCCGCTAGATAAATGGTTGCGATTTATTTTTCCTGTGGCAATAATTGTATTTTTGCTCTCAGCTATATTCTTAATTATAGCGGTAACTATTGGCTATAAATAATATGAATGTAGAAGATATTTTAGCAAAACTGGTTAGTTTTCCAGTTTTAGGAGGAGAAAGTAACCTTAAGATTATTTATTGGATTAAGAATTATATTGAAGCCTTTGGTGTAGAAACTATATTAGTTCCTAATAAAGAAGAAACAAAAGCCTCGTTGCATTGTAGAATTGGACCAGCAATAGATGGTGGTGTTATATTATCTGGGCATACAGATGTTGTACCAGTAGAAGGCCAAGATTGGCATACAGACCCATTTACACTTGTAAAAAAAGACGGTAAATTATTTGCCCGAGGAAGTGCAGACATGAAAGGTTTTATTGCATGTTGTTTGGCTACACTGCCTACCTTGAGTAAGGCTCATTTAAAAAAACCCATCTATTTTGCTTTTAGTTATGATGAAGAAATTGGTTGTTTAGCAGCTCCAGAACTTATAGAGCATATTAAAAAAAGCTATATAGAAAACGCCACCTATGCCATTATTGGGGAGCCCTCATTGTTGGAGCCTGTTATTGGAAAAAAAGGGGTGTGTTATGTACAAACCGAAGTAAATGGTTCTGCAGGGCATAGCAGTGGAATTCATAAAGAAATTAGTGCCATACATGAAAGTACTAGACTTATTATATGGCTAGAAAACAAAATGAAACAATTATCTCTGGCTACACAAGATCACAGATTTGAACCCCCACATTCTACCCTGCATGTTGGGCAAATACATGGAGGTGTTGCTACTAATATTGTAGCAGAATACACCCGTTTTGAATGGGATGTGAGAGTTATTCCAAAAGATGATATTCAAACTATTTTTAATGATTTTTTTGCGTTTTGCAAAGAACGAGAACAAGAGGTAAGAAAACTGTTTCCTAATTTTAAAATTACCAACACATTATTACACCCCCCAGTACCAGCATTAGATACCAAAGAAACAGATGGTATTGTTGCTTTAACTCAAAAAATCTCTGGACGCAATACCTGGAGAACTGTTTCTTATGCGGCTGAGGCAGGGCAATTTCATGAAGCTGGTTACCAAAGTATTATTTGCGGGCCTGGGTCTATAGAACAGGCACATCGTGCCAATGAATTTACCACACAAGAACAACTAGATAAGTGTGTGGTGATGTTAGAAAAATTGGTAGAAGAGTTTTCTGTCTAAAGCAGGTATACTTATTGCTAAACGTAAAATATAAAACTTGTATATTAGATTTATAATAAACGATAATGATTCGTACATATACTATAAATGGAATGACCTGTGAGGGTTGTGTTGCTAAAGTAACATATTTACTTGAACAGCATTCAAATATCTCATTGGCCAAAATTGAGCTTAAAAACAATACCGCTACATTAACCGTGGAAAAAGAGATTGCAATAGATGAGCTACGAAGACTTTTTGAAGCTCATCCAAAATACACCATCACTTTTTCTAACAGCAATGAAGACAAACAAAACAAACATGTTTTCACTACTTATAAACCACTTCTTCTTATTTTTTTATTCATAGCAGCTACAACAGCAATTGTCTCAATAGACAATGGAAAAATAGATGTTATGCTATGGATGCAATACTTTATGGCTGGTTTCTTTATTGTATTTTCCTTCTTCAAATTTTTAAACCTTACCGGTTTTGCAGAAAGCTATGCTATGTATGACATACTTGCAAAACGAGTAAAAGCATATGGTCTTGTATATCCGTTTATTGAATTAATATTGGGTGTTGCCTACCTTACAGGTTTTGAACCTACGATTACTTATATTGCAACTATTTGTATTATGGGATTTAGCAGTATTGGTGTTATACAGAGTGTTTTAGACAAAAAGAAAATTCGTTGCGCCTGCTTAGGAGCCGTTTTTAATTTACCGATGAGTATGGTTACCATTATAGAAAATTTAATAATGGTTTTAATGGCGCTAATTATGTTATGGAAAACTTAAGAAATGATGTCTTAGCTACTAAAATCTATGTTCAAGCTACAGTGAGCTTCATCTAATTTATAAGTATCTTATATCAAAAAATTTATGTCAGCTAGTTGTTTATTTTTTAGCTATGGGTATTTGTATTTGAGAGGGATACTTTGCAGAATGATGAATGGTATTATGCGCTGTAATCCCAATTTTTTCATCATAATTATTACCCCCTGTATTTAGGTTTCTTGCGAATCTAGGAAAATTACTACTTGAAATTTCTATTCGTATACGGTGTCCTTTTTTAAACATATTACTTGTAGACATTGCCGTTAAATTAACTTCATATACCTTGCCTTTTTCCATAAAAACTTCTTTGTCATATCCTTCACGGTAACGAACACGCTGTATGGTTTCATCTAAATTATAGGCAGAACCATCTGGATATACATCTATTAATTTTATGGTAACATCTGTATCTTTTACATCAGAAGAGACATATAGTTTAGAATTAATAAAACCACTTACCTCGGTATTTTCAGCTAAGACTTCTGTTGTGTATACTAAAATATCATTTCTAGCTTCCATATCTTGCTGATCCCAAGCACCTCCTTTTATTGCATTACCGGTACAACATACATTTCCTCCATAAGAGGGCACTGGTGCCATAGGGTCATAGACAAATGTATCTGGGGTATCTTTTTTAGCTTTCTTAGTAGAGAGCATTCCGTCACCAAATCTACTATTTGCAGCTCCATTACTATGTAAGTAATACGTAATTAACTCGGTATTTTCTGGAGGCCATACTTCAGAAGATTGCCATTTATTACTACCCATGGTATAGTATTGTATTCTTGGCGTGGTTTCTTTAAAATCATTTTCTGAACCTTTTAACCATAAATCAAACCATTTTGTAATTTGTTCATCATAATTAAGTCTAGCATCTCCAACACTGCGTTCACCTACTATGGTGTTTTCAGTTGCTCTTGTATAGGCACAATGAAGTGTAGGTGCAATTACTAAGTATTGATTGTCTCTTATAAAAGCATCTTTTGAGTTATTTCTTGCATGATTAAACAATGAAATATTTGGCGTAATAGACACATCGTACCAAGAAGCAAACCAAAAACTAGGGGTGCCAATATCTTTATCATCATGGTAAATACCACCATTAAACCACTCTGGGTCGTTTGGTTTTCTACGAATCATTTTATCAAAAACTTCTTGTTTACCGTGTATATTTTTTAGAATGTCTTGAATTGGTAAATGAGTTAACGCCTCAGACATATCTACTTTTGGATTTTCTGGTGCTAAATCATAAAATCTTGATATTCTAATTAAGTCTTCTTGGGTGGCTCCTGTTGGAATTCTTGGTTTAAATTTATCGTGCTCTACTCCATATAACCAAGAAAAAAACAACATTTGTTCTACACCTCCACGATACCAATTTCCTTGTTCATTAATATCGCCCACACGTCCAACACCAGCACCAAAACCTTGTGGCACCATTGCAGCATGTGACGGGTGATCTAAGGCAGAAACAGCCATTTGCCATTCTGCAGTTGAAGAACATCCTAGTGTTCCAATTTTTCCATTAGACCATGCTTGATTTTTCATCCATTCAAAAGCATCATACCCATCTGTAAGAGGTACCCCTAAAATATCCCATTCTCCTTCAGAATAAAAACGCCCTCGTTCATTTTGAACTACATAGGCATATCCTTTTTTTACATACTCATAAGCACGGTTTGCAGTTCTTGTTCTTTGTTCACCATCTCCCCAAGAATTAAAGTTGTATGGTGTTCTAGAAAAAATAATAGGATATTTACCAGCTTCTTTAGGCCTATAAATATCACTGGCAAGTCTTACTCCATCGCGCATTGGCATCATTACTTTTTGATCTATAATGGCTATGTTATCTAGTTTATCAAAAATAGATTCTTGAGCTTGAATAGAGTTTGTAAAAATAAGGTAACAAAAAAAGGAACTTAGGATAGTAATTAGCTGGTTTTTCATTTTATGTCAATTGATTATGAAGCTAAAGATAATAAATAAATTTAGAGGATTTCTTTATAAATTTCTAGAAATAGTTACATGAAAAATATACACATTCAATAATTTCAAATAAGAATAAAAAAATAACCCCAAAAATATGTTGGAGTTATTATTAATTTAATGTTTACGTTCTTAGCTTATCTTAAAGCAATAAAAAGCTACTCTTTTAAATACACAAAGCGTTTTAATCTGCTAAGCTCTTTTTCATCTACATACTTTCCTATTTCTTTTCTAAATTGAGCTAGATTTGAGTAAGGTCTGTATTCTATAAACTCATGGGTCATTTTATCACCAACACCAGGTAACGCTTTTATGTCATTTTCTGTAGCTGTGTTTAATTCTACTGGCACAAAAACATAGTCTAAATAACGTGCTACTTCATTTTCATCTACATATTTACCAATTTCACGTTTAAATTGAAGAACGCTGGTATAAGGTCTGTACTCTTCAAATTCATGCGCCATTTTATCACCAACACCAGGAATCATTTTAAAATCTTTCTCTGCAGTGGTATTTAGATTAAATGGTACAAACAATTTTTTAAAGAGTTCTTCTGTATTTTCTTCTGCTACATTTGCATTAAAATCTGCCATTGTTAGAAAAGGTCTTGCAGCTAGTAATTTGGTGACTAGCTCAGATGAAAGCCCAAGTGCTATTAAATCTGATTCGGTAGCTAGATTGGCATTTAAAACTGCCATAGGAGTACTTTTTTCTACTAGTTTGTTTTCTAAAGTGGTGTCTGGTTTTTGTTTCTTCTCTGCAGATTCTTTACAAGATACTAGCAACAAACTTATTGATAGTATGATAACAGATAGTTTACTAAATTTTTTCATTGTGTTGTTTTATTAAAATTAAATATGAATAACCAATAAATGCTAAAACAAGTAAACTCATGGGTGCTAAGGTTGGTAAAGCGCCCGATAAACTTTCTGAAAAAAGCTCCCAGAAGTTTGCAGTAGGCTTCATATCTTGCTCAAACTCATAATTAGCTTGTAGGTGTAAAACCACACCATAAATTCCGCTAAAAGAGGTAAGAACCAGCACTAGTTTAAATAAAGTAATGACTACTTGTGATCTTCTAAAAAAAAGAATAAAAAGATTTACCAGGGCGGCACCAATACATAAAATTGGAATTAATTGCCATGTATCTTCGTAATGATCTAGCAAGTATAATTCTAAAAGAGTACCAATCATCATAAATAAAAGTGCTAAAACAATTACTTGTTTTACACGAACCTTTTCTGACGTAACTTTTTTGCTTTGCATTTGATGGCAAAACTACATATGAATCTTCAAAAAAAAAAATTATTTAGAAATATTCTAAATAATTTTTAATCTTTAATAGAATTTAATTTTTCCAAAAAGATTTTAAAAATAAACTTTTCATAGTAAACCAAAATGCAAATATACCTGGAAGATTCTTTTTAGGTTTTTTCCCTTTTTCATTTATGTAGTTTCTGTTGTTAATTGGTAAACTGCTGGTAAATTTCTTCCTAAGCCGTTGTAGTCTAAGCCATAGCCTACAATAAACTTATCTTCAATACTTTTTCCGATATAATCTATCGGGAGCTCTTTTTTATACACATCTGGTTTAAAAAATAAGGTAGCAATTTTTAATTGCTTTACCTGCTTGTTTTTAAAACAGTCATAGATTTTGTGTAGGGTAGAGCCAGTATCTATAATGTCTTCTAAAATTACAATTGTTCTGCCTGTGATATCTTCGTTGATTCCTATTAATTCGTTTACTACCTCTGTTGAGGTTGTTCCTTTATAAGAGCTTAATTTCACAAATGATACTTCACAGTTCTGGGTATATTTTCTTATGAAATCTGCAGCAAAAAGAAAAGAGCCGTTTAAAATTCCAATAAATATAGGAACTTCATCAGGGTCTAAATCTAAACTAACTTTATGCACTAATGAGCTAACTATTTCAGAAAGTTCTTTTTCAGAAATAAACGGAGTAAAATTTAAATCGTGTAATTTTATCGTGCTCATGTTACAAAGATATGGTGCTCATTTTAAAAAGAAAAACCGTTTTGAGTTACTGAAATATCATCAGTAGTAACAAAACGGTTTCGTCATATGGGTTCTAAAATTATTTTTTTATAGCTTCTTGTCTTTTAGAAGTATCATACATAATAGGAGTAGCCACAAATAGTGACGAATACGTTCCTACAACAACACCAATAATTAAGGCAAACATAAACCCTCTAATAGAGTCTCCACCAAATGTAAAGATGGCTAACATTACCAATAATGTTGTTAATGATGTATTAATGGTTCTTCCTAAAGTACTGCTTAATGCTTTGTCTACAACTTCACTGTAAGCCCATTTGGTATGAATTCCAGCAAATTCTCTAATTCTATCAAAAATAACCACCGTATCGTTCAGAGAATACCCAACTACTGTTAAAATAGCAGCAATAAAAGATTGTCCTATCTCCATGTCAAATGGCATAAATTTATAGAGTATTGAAAATATCCCTAATACAATTAGTACATCGTGAAATACTGCAATTACAGCACCTAAACTAAAAGATATTTTTCTAAATCGTAATAAGATGTATAAGAATACAATAAGTAATGAACCAAATACCGCATATACCGCAGATGTTTTAATATCATCTGCAATGGTAGGCTCTACTTTAATATAACTCATAATAGCATTGGTAGTAGTTCCTTCTTTTTGATAACCTGGTTTAAAACTGTTATAAGTAACTCCTTCTGATAAGTAGCCCTTTAATCCGGTAAACAATGCAGTTTGCACTTCTTCATCTACGTTGTTTCCTTCTTCTTCAATTTTATAAACGGTTGTTATTTTTAACTGAGAATCAGATCCATACGTTTTTACTTCTGGAGCAGTTCCAAAAACTTCTTTTAAAGATTCAGAAACTTCTGTAGCGTTTACTGTTTGATCAAAACGAACAACATAAGAACGCCCTCCTTTAAAATCTACCCCTTGCTTTAGTCCAATACTTGCAATTGAGGCAATACCTCCTAAGATTATGGCACCCGAAACAATGTATGCAATTTTACGTTTGCGTAAAAACTCAATATTAATATTTTGAAACCAACCTTTAGATAAAGAAGTATTAAACGTTAAGTTTTTACCTTTATCTGTAGCTCCGTCAATTAATAAGCGAGTAATAAATACTGCTGTAAATAAAGAGGTTAAAATACCAATAATTAAGGTTAAGGCAAATCCTTTAATAGGACCCGTTCCAAAAACATATAATATAACACCTGTTAATAAACTAGTAATGTTTGCATCTATAATGGCAGATAAAGCTCCTTTAATACTAAAGCCTTCTTGAACAGATTGCTTTAAGCCTTTCTTTTTAAAGATTCCTTCTTTAATTCTTTCAAAGATAATTACGTTTGCATCAACAGACATACCAATAGTTAAGATAATACCAGCAATACCAGGCAATGTTAACACCGCATTAAACGAAGCTAAAATTCCAAAAAGAAATAAAATGTTTACCAGCAAGGCAATGTTTGCATAGACACCCGCTCTACCATAGTATACAATCATCCAAACCAATACTAAAAGGATGGCTAACATAAATGATTGCGTAGATTGGTCTATAGATTCTTGTCCTAAGGACGGTCCTACAACTTCTGCTTGTATAATTCTTGCAGCAGCAGGTAATTTACCGGCTTTTAAAACTGTAGAAATATCTTGCGCTTCTTCAACAGTCATACTTCCACCTGAGATAGAAGTTCTACCACCAATAATTGCTTGATTTACAGAAGGTGCTGTGTATACATAGTCATCTAAGACAACTGCTACAAAACCACCAACATTATCTCCAGTTAATTTTTCCCATAGCTTAGAACCTCTTCCGTTCATGGCCATACTTACTTCTGGGTTGTTTAGTTGATCAAAAACTTGTGAAGCATCTGTGATTACATCTCCTTGAATAGGAGCAATGTCATTTCTGTTAGATTTTATTGCATATAAGCCAATAACTTCAGAACCATCTTCAATAGGTTCAGATTTATAATCCCATAAAAACTTTACATTTTTTATCTCATTAGTTCGTAAGCTTAAAACTTTTCTGTCAGACAATAGTTTGTTAACCATGGCTGTATCACTAACTTTTGCTTGTGCAACACGAGAGCTAAGTTGTTGTTCTGATTGCGCAACATTAACACTTAGATACGTAAATAAAGTTTTTTGCTGAACCTCTGTAGAATCTGTAACTTCATTTAAAATACTTTGAATATCACTTGCTTCAGAAGCATCTTCCTTTTTATCTAGAGAATCATCCTTTAACATTTCTGCAACAACAGTATTTGCAGTAAAGAAGTAGTTTTGCACTTCAGCATTGGAAAATACTTCCCAAAATTGTAGTTCAGCCTTACTTGTTATTAATCTTGTTACTCTTTCAGTATCTTCAGCTCCAGGCAATTCAATTTGAATTCTTCCAGAATTACCAATACGTTGTATGTTTGGTTGTGTTACCCCAAATTTATCAATTCTACTTCTTAAAACTTCAAAAGCAGTGTTGATAGAGCTATTAATCTCTAATTGTAATTCTTCTTTAACTTCTTCGTTTGTTTTGTTGAAGTTTATTTTTTCACGAAGTGCTTTTGTTCCAAAGATTTCAGGATCACTTAGCTTAATTCCACTAGTTCCAGCAGCAGCCTCAAATTCTGTAAAAAACAAGTCTAAATAATTGTCATTATTGTTTTTCTGAGCTAGATCTGCAGCTTTTAGTGCTTGTCTAAAGACCAAGCTTTTAGAATCATTAGATAATGAAATTAATACTTCCTTTACAGACACCTGTAAAATTGCATTAATACCACCTTTTAAATCAAGACCCAGGTTCATTTCCTTGTCTTTGATATCATTGTAGGTAAATTGAGAAATACCTAAATTTATAACCTCTAGGTTGTTCACACTATCGAGGTATTTTTTCTCTAAATTTGCTAATTCTCTTCCGTTATCTTGATTACCTCTAGATTTCGCATATTCTTTGGCTTCATTTTCTACCTTAGAGGTAAAGAATGAAAAAGACAATTGGTACAAACTTACCAATCCGAAAAGGATTGCAAATAATCTTATAAGTCCTTTGTTTTGCATCTTCGTTTAATTTTAGTCGTCTTCTTTTTAAAACGTGCAAATATAGTATTTACAATAAGATTAGCCTAATGAAATTATGTATATTTACTCGCTTTTTAAGAGCATTAAACAACTAACAATAAAAAAAAATCGGAAACTATGAGTCATCTATCTGACATAGAAATTGCACAAGCCAAGAAGTTGGCGCATGTAATTACTATTGCAAAAAAATTAGGGGTAAAAGAAGACGATATTGAGATGTATGGGAAGTACAAGGCAAAATTGCCATTACACCTTATAGATGAAGACAAATCAGCAAGTAATAATTTAATTTTAGTGACTGCTTTAACACCAACTCCAGCAGGAGAAGGTAAAACCACTATTTCAATTGGTCTTACAGAAGGATTAAATAAAATTGGAAAACAGGCTACTGTTGTGTTAAGAGAGCCTTCATTAGGGCCAGTTTTTGGTATTAAAGGAGGTGCTGCAGGAGGAGGATATTCTCAGGTGGTTCCTATGGAGGATATTAATTTACATTTTACAGGAGATTTTAACGCCGTAGAAAAAGCAAACAATTTGTTAGCTGCTCTAATAGATAATAATATTCAAAACAAAGTAGCCAATTTAAATATAGACCCACGTACCATTCTTTGGAAACGTGTGATAGATATGAATGATAGAGCTTTGAGGGATATTACCATTGGTTTGGGTGGAACTGCAAATGGTGTTCCTAGACAAGATGGTTTTAATATTACACCAGCTTCAGAAGTAATGGCAATTCTTTGCATGGCTACAGATTTTGATAATTTAAAAAAACGGTTAGGTGATATATTTATAGGATTTACTTACAAGAACGAACCCATTTTTGCGCGCGATTTAAAAGCAGAAAATGCCATGGCTATTTTGTTAAAAGATGCCATAAAGCCAAACTTAGTGCAAACCTTAGAAGAAAACCCAGCCATTATTCACGGAGGTCCTTTTGCAAATATAGCGCAAGGAACCAATACAATTATTGCAACTAAAATGGGCTTAACTTTATCTAATTACGTGGTAACAGAGGCTGGTTTTGGTGCCGATTTAGGTGCTGAAAAGTTTTTAAACATAAAATCTGCTTTTGCAAATTTAAATCCAAAATGTGTTGTTTTAGTGGCCACTATTAGAGCATTACGTCATCATGGAGGTGTTAAAAAAGAAGGGTACAATACGCAGAATTTAGCAGCAGTAACAGAAGGTTTTAAAAATTTAGAGAAACATATAGAAAACATTAGAAAGTATAATATAGAACCAGTAGTGGCTATCAATTCTTTTATTTCCGATACAACAGAAGAGGTGAATTTTGTCATTAAAAAATGCAAAAGTTTAGGAGTTCATGCGGTTTTGTCTGAAGGATGGGCAAAAGGAGGAGAAGGCACCAAAGAATTGGCAAAAGCTGTTGTAGATATTGTAGAAAATAAAGCAACACAATACAAGCCTTTGTATGACTGGAAAAGCCCGGTTACAGAAAAAATTGAAATAATAGCCAAAGAAATTTATGGAGCTGCAACTGTTGAATACAGTAAAAAGGCGCAATTAAATTTAAGAAGAATCAATAGACTAGGGTTTAATGATTTTGCTATTTGTATGGCAAAAACTCAAAAATCTTTTTCAGACAATGAGCAGTTAATAGGAAGGCCTGAAGGTTTTACAGTTACAGTTAGAGAAATTGAAATAGCGGCTGGCGCACAATTTATTATTCCAATTTTAGGAAAAATGATGCGAATGCCTGGTTTACCAGCAACCCCAGCATCTGAAGGAATGACCATTGATAAAAATGGCGTTATTTCTGGATTATCCTAACATTTAGGATTACATTAAAAATAAAAAAAACCAGCCAAATGGCTGGTTTTTTTATTGATTGTTAAATTTATAATTCTAACAATCCATTTGTTTTAGAAACACCTTCTGCAGATGCTTGCATGTGAGCTTTTTCAGCATCACTCAATTGAATTTCTACTATTTTTTCAATTCCATTTTTCCCTAAAATTACAGGAACTCCAATACATAAATCAGTTAAGCCATATTCACCTTCTAATAAGGTAGAACATGGAAATATTTTTTGTTGATCGCATGCAATAGCTTGTACCAATCCGCTAACGGCTGCACCAGGAGCATACCATGCAGAAGTTCCTAATAAACCGGTTAGTGTAGCGCCACCAACTTTGGTGTCTTGTAATACTTGTGCTAATCTTTCTTCGGAAATAAATTCTGAAACAGGCACAGAATTACGAGTTGCTAATCTAGTTAATGGAACCATCCCTTTGTCTGAATGACCTCCAATAACCATTCCGTCAACATCAGAAATAGGAGCTTCTAAAGCTTCTGCCAACCTGTATTTAAAACGAGCAGAATCTAAGGCTCCACCCATTCCAATAATTCTGTTTCTTGGCAATCCTGTAGTTTTATGAACTAAATATGTCATGGTATCCATAGGATTAGAAACAACAATAATGATGGTATTTGGAGAATGTTCTATTAAGTTAGAAGAAACTGTTTTTACGATCCCAGCATTAATTCCAATTAATTCTTCTCGTGTCATTCCTGGTTTTCTTGGAATACCAGAGGTAATCACACAAATATCTGAATCTGCAGTTTTTGAATAATTATTAGTAGTTCCAGTAATTTTTGTATCAAAACCATTTAAAGAAGCTGTTTGCATTAAGTCCATTGCTTTTCCTTCTGCATACCCTTCCTTAATGTCTAGCAATACAACCTCAGAAGCAAAGTTTTTGATAGCAATATATTCTGCGCAACTAGCACCTACTGCACCTGCTCCTACAACTGTAATTTTCATATTTTTTGTTTTTAATTGTTTTTTAAATAATTTGCGCAAAAATAGTATAAAATAACAATACTAAATGAGCTTATTGAATTCATAGAGGTCGTCTAAAATATATTTTTTTCGACCTCTATATAGTTTACTTATAGCTTTTATGCATCAATATTTGCATACTTTGCATTTTTCTCTATGAACTCTCTTCTTGGTGGTACTTCATCACCCATTAGCATAGAGAAAACTCTGTCTGCTTCTGTCATACTTTCAATAGTAATCTGACGTAAAGTTCTAAACTCTGGATTCATGGTAGTATCCCACAATTGATCTGCATTCATTTCTCCAAGACCTTTATAACGTTGTATATTAACAGAGCCACCTAATTTTTGTGCAATTAAATCTCGTTGATTGTCATCCCAAGCATATTCTCTTTTTTGTCCTTTCTTAACTAAGTATAGTGGCGGTGTGGCAATATAGATATATCCTTGTTCTACCATTTCTCTCATGTATCTAAAAAAGAAGGTTAATATTAAGGTAGCAATATGAGATCCATCTACATCGGCATCACACATAATAACTACTTTGTGGTATCTTAATTTAGATAAGTTTAAAGCTCTAGGGTCTTCTTCTGTTCCAATACTAACTCCTAATGCGGTAAACATATTTTTTATTTCCTCATTTTCAAAAACCTTGTGTTGCATGGCTTTTTCTACATTTAAGATTTTTCCTCTTAAAGGTAAAATTGCTTGAAAATTTCGATCACGCCCTTGTTTCGCAGTTCCACCTGCAGAATCTCCCTCAACTAAAAATATTTCACAAATAGATGGGTCTGTTTCAGAACAATCTGATAATTTACCAGGCAAGCCTCCAATACTCATGACTGTTTTACGCTGCACCATTTCACGTGCTTTTCGGGCTGCATGTCTAGCAGTAGCTGCTAAAATTACTTTCTGAACAATTATTTTAGCATCATTTGGATTCTCTTCTAGATAATCTGTTAACATTTCAGAAACTGCTTGAGAAACTGCAGATGTTACATCTCTGTTTCCAAGTTTAGTTTTTGTTTGTCCTTCAAATTGTGGTTCTTGTACTTTTACAGAAATAATGGCAGTTAATCCTTCACGAAAGTCATCTCCAGCAATTTCAAACTTTACATTTTTTAGTAAGCCTGAATTATCTGCATATTTTTTTAACGTACCTGTTAAACCTCTTCTAAAACCAGATAAATGTGTTCCACCTTCATGTGTATTAATATTATTTACATATGAGTGTAAATTTTCTGCATATGAAGTATTGTAGACCATGGCAACTTCAACCGGAATACCATTTTTTTCTCCTTCCATAGAAATGACTCCAGATGTTAACTGCTCGCGAGTACTATCTAGATATCTAATAAATTCTGGCAGACCTTCATCACTATAAAAAGTTTCTTTTGGAAAATCACCTTCATCATTAGTGGTTCGCTTGTCTGTTAATGTAATAGTAATTCCTTTATTTAAATAGGATAACTCACGCAAACGAGTTGCTAAAGTATCATAATTATATTCTGTGGTTTGAACAAAAATAGATTTGTCTGGTGAGAAAGTTACAATGGTTCCAGTGAAATCTGTTTCACCAATTGCTTTTACTGGATACAAGCTTTTTCCTTTAGAATATTCTTGTTGCCAAACTTTTCCTTCTTTGTGAACTGTTGCCGTTAGGTGTTCAGATAGTGCATTTACACAACTTACTCCAACTCCGTGTAAACCACCAGATACTTTATAAGAATCTTTGTCAAATTTACCACCGGCGCCAATCTTTGTCATCACTACTTGTAGTGCAGAAACTCCTTCCTTTTTGTGAATACCAACAGGTATTCCACGACCGTTATCTCTTGTAGTAACTGAATTGTCTTCATTAATAGTAACATTAATTGTATCACAATAGCCACCCATTGCTTCATCAATAGAGTTATCTACAACTTCATATACCAAATGATGTAGCCCTCTAATTCCAACATCTCCAATATACATGGATGGGCGCATTCTTACATGCTCCATTCCTTCTAATGCCTGAATACTGGAAGCATCATAATTATTTTTATTTTCTTCGCTCATAATTTCAAGTGTTTTAAACATAAAAAATCATCACAAAAACATGATGAAATTTATAGTTTCAAATTTACAAAAAAACAAGGTTTTTAGAAAGCTCATTCATTAATAATACTCAGTTTTATCAACATTTGTTAATTACTAAAAAATGGCTTAAATAGCCTTTAAATAGTCTTAAAACTACTCTTCAAAAGAATTTACAAGACCCCTGTTCTTTAAATTTAAAAAATGGCTTAAATCAAGAAATTTAACCTCAATTTTAGAAGATAAAATCTCAAATTTTGCAATATTTCTGCTTTTAGAAGAACTAAGAGTAGGCTTATAAAAAAAACTCGCTTGTAGTTAATCAGAGAAAAACCAACAAGCGAGTTGTAGAGAAATTTTAGAGGCTATTAATACGCATCTTCATGCACTGTTTTAATTGCTCTTCCGCTTGGTTCGTTCATGTTTTGAAAACTCTTGTCCCAAGCCAATGCCGTTGGAGTACTACAAGCAATAGAAGGAACAGAAGGCACTGTTAATGCAGCCGCCTCTGAAGGAAAATGTTCTTCAAAAATACTTCTATAATAAAATTCTTCCTTTGTTCTTGGTGTTTGAGTTGGGAAACGATGCGTTGCTTGTTGCATTTGATCATCAGATACAGAGGTGTTGACCACTTTTTTTAGCGTGTCTATCCAGTTGTATCCAACTCCGTCTGAAAACTGCTCTTTTTGTCTCCATGCCACAGATTCTGGTAGGTAGGCTTCAAAAGCCTTACGCAACACCCATTTTTCCATACGTTCTCCATTAATCATTTTATCTTGTGGGTTTATTCTCATTGCAACATCCATAAATTCTTTGTCTAAAAATGGTACGCGGCCTTCAATACCCCAAGCAGCCAAGCTTTTATTAGCTCGTAGACAGTCATATTGATATAATTTATCTAGTTTGCGAACTGTTTCTTTATGTAATTCTTCAGCATTTGGAGCTTTGTGAAAATATAAATAGCCTCCAAAAATCTCATCTGCACCCTCACCAGATAACACCATTTTTATTCCCATAGACTTTATGACTCTTGCCAATAAATACATTGGAGTGGAAGCTCTAATGGTAGTAATATCATAGGTTTCTAAATGATAAATAACATCACGAATAGCATCTAATCCTTCTTGAATGGTAAAGGTTACCTCATGATGAATGGTTCCAATATGGTCTGAAACTATTTGAGCAGCAGCTAAATCTGGTGATCCGTCTAAGCCTATTGAAAAAGAATGTAACTGAGGCCACCATGCTTCTTGTGTGTCTCCAGATTCAATTCTTTTTTGCGCATATTTTTTTGCAATGGCAGATGTTATGGAAGAGTCTAGACCCCCAGAAAGTAATACTCCGTAAGGAACATCAGACATTAATTGTCTGTGAACAGCAGCTTCCAATGCGTCACGTAATTCGTCAATAGAAGTTTGATTTTCTTTTACAGCATCATACTCCATCCAATCTCTTTGATACCATTTTATAAGTTTCCCATCTTTACTAGACATGAAGTGTCCTGGAGGAAATACTTCAATTTTATTACAGACCCCTTCTAAGGCTTTTAGTTCTGAAGCTACATAAAAAGTACCGTTTTTATCCCATCCTATATATAATGGGATAATTCCCATATGATCTCTAGCAACAAAATATTCATCTTTCTTAGAGTCGTAGATTGCAAATCCAAAAATGCCATTTAGATCATCTAAAAAAGCACTTCCTTTTTTTTGATATAGTGCTAATATTACTTCACAATCAGATTGTGTTTGAAATGTATAAGAAGGTATCCATCCGTTCTGCTCAGTAGCTTCAAATTGTTTTCTTAATTCTTGGTGGTTATAAATTTCACCATTAGCCGCTAAAACAAGACTTTTGTCTTCGTTAAATAAGGGTTGTTTTCCAGATGCAGGATCTACTATAGCTAATCTTTCATGAGCTAAAATAGCTTTTTCATTACTGTAAATACCACTCCAGTCTGGACCTCTATGTCTAATAGATTTAGACATTTCTAAAATCTGTGATCTTAGTTTTCCTGAACTTTCCTTTAAATCAAATGCACATACAATACCACACATATTATTTTCTTATTTTTAAAAATCTCAATTGAAATTTATATTTTGTTTTATATTTTATACAAATAACAGTATTTTAGTTATTTAAATGAATAAAAATTTATATTTTAGTTATCGTATGAAACTTTTATAAGTTAAAGTGTATAAATATGAAATATATTTAAATATAATTTTGATTGCTGACTTACAGATTGTAAATGCTTTTAAAAAAGAAGGCAGAAAACTTGTCATATTTAAAATGAGGGTTTAAATTTGTATCATTATGCAAAGACAACAAAATACTTGGTGGTGGAACTCTTTTATCTGAATAAGTGAGAACCCAATCTTGTATATAACATATACTTAAAAAAGGCTTATCTCACGATAAGCCTTTTTTTTATGCTGAATGTAAACAGCAATAAGTTAACATAATAATAAATTAGATTCTGATATAAATTCTGCGAACGTGAAAAAAATAAAATTTAAAACAATAAGTTCTACTAGAATTTCAGACACTGTCACACCAGTTGGTTTGTATATTAGATTTAGAGATTTGTATGCCAATACTTTACTGCTAGAAAGCTCAGATTATCATAGCAAGGAAGAGAGTTATTCTTTTATTTGTATAGAGCCAGTAGTTTCTATGAAAGTAGAAAATCACCAATTTTCTGTAAAAAATCAAGGATCCACTATTTTTAAGGAAGATATACAGGATAATTTTTATGAGTTATTTTCAAAATTTAGTAATAGCATTGATTTAAATTGTGATGATTCTTTAAAATCATTTAATGGATTGTATGGATATACAACCTATGATAGTGTGCAATATTTTGAAAAAATAACCTTTAAAACAAAACAAGCTGACTCTGCAATTCCATTTATGCAATACGGCTTTTATCGCTTTATCATTGCTATCAATCATTTTAATGATGAGATGACTCTTATAGAAAATATAGAAGAGGGAACAACGGCAAGAATTTCTGAGATTGAAACCATTATAGAGTCTCAAGCATTTAATACTCAATCTTTTGAAATTGTTGGTAAAGAGTCTTCTAATTGTTCAGACGATGATTTTAAAGAGTATGTTTCTAAAGCAAAATTACATTGCAAAAGAGGCGATGTTTTTCAATTGGTATTATCGCGCCAGTTTCAACAAGAATTTAAGGGAGATGAATTTAATGTTTACAGAGCGTTACGGTCTATTAACCCTTCCCCATATTTATTTTATTTTGATTATGGAAGTTTTAAGTTGATGGGGTCTTCACCAGAAGCACAAATTAAAATTAATAACGGAAAAGCAACCATAAATCCGATAGCAGGTACTTTTAGAAGAACTGGAGATATAGCGCAAGACATTAAGCTTGGGAAGCTACTGTCTGAAGATGAAAAAGAAACAGCTGAACACGTGATGTTGGTAGATTTGGCTAGAAATGATCTAAGCAAACATGCTTCAAATGTAAGCGTTGAGGTTTTTAAAGAGGTGCAGTTTTTTAGCCATGTAATTCATTTGGTATCTACTGTTCAGGGTAAAATTAAAGGAAACCCAATGACCATTGTTGGAGATACCTTTCCTGCAGGAACCTTAAGTGGTGCGCCAAAATATAAAGCAATGGAATTGATTGATCGGTACGAGAATCAATCTCGTGGATTTTATGGAGGAGCTGTTGGAATTATTGGCCTAGATGGTTCTGTAAATTTGGCAATAGCTATCCGTTCTTTTGTAAGCAAGCAAAATATATTGTATTACCAAGCAGGAGCTGGAATTGTAATACGCTCAAATGAAGAGAAAGAATTACAAGAAGTTACTAATAAACTGGCAGCATTAAAAAAAGCATTGATTTTAGCTGAAAATATTTAAGATGAAGATATTAATTATAGACAATTACGATTCTTTTACTTACAACCTAGTTCATATGGTTGAAAAGATAACCAATCAATTTCCAACAGTTTTTCGAAACGATGAAATCTCTCTAGAAGACATCAATTACTATGATATGATTATGTTGTCTCCAGGTCCAGGAATTCCAAAAGAAGCAGGAATTCTTAAAGACATTATTTATAGATATGCAGGTAAAAAACCAATTTTTGGTGTCTGTTTAGGATTGCAGGCAATTGTTGAGGTTTTTGGAGGGTCAATTATCAATATGGATGAAGTATTTCATGGCGTTGCAACTGAAATGAAAGTAACCAAGCCAACTGCTGTTATTTTTAAAGATATTCCAACACAATTTCAGGCAGCGAGATATCATTCTTGGATTGCTTCCAATGAAAATTTTCCTGCCGATTTAGAAATTACAGCCGAAGATGAAGAAGGTGGGGTTATGGCAATTCGTCATAGATATTTTTCAATTAGTGCTGTGCAATTTCATCCAGAGTCAATTTTAACCGACGTAGGAGAGCAAATTGTCAGAAATTTTATTGAATCAAATAAAAAATAGAACAGATACAGAAAGTATGAATACTAAATAACGACTGAAATAAAATTCAGCACGAGATGAAAGAAATACTAAACGATTTATATCAACACAAAAAATTATCAAAATCTGACGCAAAACAGGTGTTAATTGATATAGCTGCTTCTGCTTATAACGATGCGCATTTAGCTTCTTTTATGACAGTTTTTATGATGCGTCCTATAACTGTTGATGAACTTTCAGGATTTAGAGAAGCTTTGTTAGAATTGGCTATAAAAGTAGATTTATCTGACTATAATACCATAGATATTGTTGGCACTGGAGGAGATGGAAAAGACACCTTTAATATTTCTACAATCACCTCTTTTGTGGTGGCAGGAACAGGTCAAAAAGTTGCCAAACATGGCAACTATAGCGTTTCTTCTAAATCTGGTTCTTCAGATATGTTACAGAGTTTTGGTTATAAATTTACAAACGATGAAGCTACTTTACAAAGTCATTTAGAGAAAGCAAATATTTGCTTCTTACATGCCCCAAAATTTCATCCAGCAATGAAAGCTGTTAGTCCTACTAGAAAAGCGCTGGCTCTAAAAACATTTTTTAATATGTTAGGACCCCTTGTAAACCCTAGTTCGCCTCAAAATTTACTATTGGGAACCTTTAATCTTGAAATTGCAAGACTGTATCATTATATTTTACAAGAAGAAAAGAGTAACTACGGAATTATTCATGGCTTAGACGGTTATGATGAAATTTCTCTAACAAGCGGTTTTAAATTGTTTACCAAGTCTGGAGAAGAACTCATTAACCCAGAAGATATTGGACAAAAAAGAATTTTACAATCCCATATTTATGGAGGCGATTCTGTAGAAGCTGCCGCAAAAATTTTTAAAAATATCCTTGAAGGAAAAGGAACAAAAGAACAGAATAATGTGGTGTTAACCAATGCGGCATTTGCTCTAAAAATTATAGATGCTAAGAAATCATTTGAAGATGCTTTTGAACTTTCAAAAGATTCTTTATTTGGAGGAAAAGCATCGCAGTGTTTACATCAACTAATTACCAATTGTTAAGAATGACTATACTAGATAAAATAATTGCTTTTAAAAAGAAGGAAATAACTAAAATAAAGGCAGATGTACCGCTAAAAAAACTGGTAGAAAGTCCGTTGTTTCAGAGAACTCCGATCTCGTTAAAAAAATCACTGTTAGAGGTTCATTCAACAGGAATCATAGCAGAATTTAAAAGACAATCGCCTTCTAAGGGAGTAATCAATGATAAAGCAACCATAGAAGATGTTACCAATGGATATTTAGATGCCAATGTAGCGGCGCAATCTATCTTAACAGATACCTCATTTTTTGGAGGAACCATGGTAGATCTCATGAAAGCAAGAACCATTAATACAACCAAACCAATTTTACGTAAAGATTTTATTGTAGACGGATTTCAGATTGTAGAGGCCAAAGCCATTGGTGCAGATGTTATTTTACTCATAGCAGCCTGTCTAACAAAAGAAGAGCTTAAGAATTACGGAAAATTAGCGGAAGATTTAGGGATGGAAGTATTGTATGAAGTGCATACCCGAGAAGATTTAGATAAGATAGCGCTCCACAACAAAATTATTGGAATTAACAATAGAAACTTAAACACATTTAAGGTAGATATTGAGAATTCTGTAAACCTGGCAAATCAAATTCCAGATGATTGTATTAAAATCGCTGAAAGTGGTTTGAGTGATCCAAGAATTATTACAGGTCTTAAAGAATACGGGTTCAATGGTTTTTTAATAGGAGAAAACTTTATGAAGACAGACAATCCTGGAGAGGCATGTGAGGCGTTTATAAGTCAAATTAGATAAAAAATGAAACTAAAGGTTTGTGGAATGAAATATATAGAGAATATCAAATCTATTGCAGATTTGAATCCTGATTATTTGGGGTTTATTTTCTATGATCGCTCCAAAAGAAACTTTACAGGAACCATTCCTGAGTTACCAAAGCATATTAAGAAAACGGGTGTTTTTGTGAATGAAGAGATTGCCGTTGTTGTTTCATTACAAGAAAAACATCAGCTTCAAGCCATACAATTACATGGAGATGAATCTGTAGCTTATGTTCAAGAACTAAAGAGGTCTTTATCAAATAAGATTGAGATTATTAAAGTAGTTGGTTTGAAAAATGATGCTTATTTTGAAGAGTTAATTTCTTATGAAAAGGAAGTAGATTATTTTCTGTTTGACACCAAAGGAAAAGATAGAGGTGGTAATGGTGTTAAGTTTGATTGGTCTGTTTTAAAAGAGTATCCTTTTTCAAAACCATTCTTTTTAAGTGGAGGAATTGGACCAAATGATGCACAATTAGTGAAAGAAGTAAAAAAATCTGGGTTGCCAATCTACGCTGTAGATATCAATAGTAAATTTGAAGATAAACCAGGGTTAAAAAATAGTATAAAAGTGATAAATTTTAAGAATCAGTTATAATATGAAATCAAAATTTCATCCAGACAAGCATGGGTACTTTGGGCAATATGGGGGTGCCTTTGTTCCAGAATTATTGTATCCGAATGTAAAAGAATTAGAAGATAATTACATTCAAATTATAGAATCTGAAGAATTTCAACAAGAATACAAGAGCTTGTTAAAAGACTATGTTGGAAGACCAAGTCCGTTATACCTAGCCAAACGTCTTTCAGAGAAATATGGGGCTCATATTTATTTAAAACGTGAAGATTTAAATCATACTGGTGCGCACAAAATAAACAATACAATTGGTCAAATTCTAATTGCGCAAAAACTAGGCAAGACTAAAATAATAGCAGAAACAGGTGCTGGCCAACACGGTGTAGCAACTGCTACGGTTTGTGCCTTAATGGGCTTAGATTGTACTGTTTTTATGGGAGAAAAAGACATTGTAAGACAAGCACCCAATGTGGCTCGCATGAAAATGTTAGGTGCAAAAGTTGTACCCGCTACAAGTGGAAGTAAAACATTAAAAGATGCTACCAATGAAGCTATTCGTTACTGGATTCAGCATCCAGAAACTTTCTATATGATTGGCTCGGTAGTTGGGCCACATCCTCATCCAGACATGGTTGCTCGTTTACAGGCTGTTATTTCCGAAGAGATTCAGTGGCAATTAAAAGAAAAAACAGGAAAAACAACACCAGACACTATCATCGCTTGTGTAGGTGGAGGTAGCAATGCCGCAGGAGCATTTTATCATTTTATGGATGATGAGACTGTAGAATTAATTGCTGTTGAAGCAGCTGGTTTAGGGGTGCATTCTGGTGAAAGTGCCGCAACCTCTCAATTAGGAGAAGTAGGTATTATTCATGGAAGTAAAACTATTTTAATGCAAGATGATTATGGCCAAATTATGGAGCCCTATTCTATTTCTGCTGGATTAGACTACCCAGGTGTTGGTCCATTGCATGCTTTTTTATATGAAAGTAAGAGAGCTAAATTTATGAATGCAACAGACAAAGAGGCATTAGCTGCTGCGTATGAATTAACAAAGATAGAAGGAATTATTCCTGCTTTAGAAACAGCACATGCTTTGGCAGTCTTGCCAAAGTTAACATTAACAAAAGATCAAGTAGTAGTTATTAATTTATCTGGTAGAGGAGATAAAGATTTGGAAATATTTATTAAACATTTAGAATAATGAACATAGAACACATTCAAAAAGAAATTACAAGTTTACGAGAAGAGTTAAAATCACATGGGCTTTATCAACAATTACAAACTATAGAAGACATTAAGATTTTTACACAAGATCATGTTTTTGCTGTTTGGGATTTTATGTCGCTTTTAAAAACCTTACAAAGAGAACTTACCTGTGTTTCAGTTCCTTGGGTTCCAAGAAAAAAAGGGAAACTTACTCAGTTTATCAATGAAATAACTTTAGCAGAAGAAAGCGATGTAGATCTTTCAGGTGAAAGTAAAAGTCATTTTGAAATGTATTTAGATGCCATGAGACATATGGGATCAGAAACTCATAAAATTGAAGTTTTTTTGAGTAAAATACACCAAAATAGTTCTATTGAAGAAGCCTTAGACTTTGCAGAAGTTCCTGAAGCTGTCAAAAATTTTGTGAAAGTTACTTTTAAAACAATATACAGTAATGATGCTCACAAAGTTGCCGCAGCCTTTACTTTTGGTAGAGAAGATTTAATACCAGATATGTTTATTGAAATTATTCATCAAACTCACGAACAAGAATCGTTTAAAGATTTTTTATATTATTTAAATAGACATGTAGAGTTAGATGGAGACTCTCATGGCCCTCTTTCATTAGATATGATTGTGGAATTATGTGGAGATGATCAACAGAAGTGGAGTGAGGTTTTGGTAACCGCAAAAGAAGCTCTAGAAGTAAGGATTTCTTTGTGGGATTATATAGCAGATAACATCTCTAAACATAAACTAGAAAAAGCACTATCGTGAATTTAATTTCTAACATACTAAAAGAGAAGTCATCTAATAATTTGTCAATTTACTTTACAGCTGGTTTCCCTGAGTTACATGATACCACTAAGGTTATTCAAGGATTAAGCAATGCTAAGGTAGATTTTATAGAAGTGGGTTTGCCATATTCTGATCCATTAGCAGATGGGCCAACTATTCAGAAAAGTAGCCAGAAAGCATTACAAAATGGAATTAATTTAGACATTGTTTTTGATCAATTATTGCAAATTAAAAGGACAAATAAAACACCCTTGGTTCTAATGGGTTATTTGAATCAGTTATTAAAATATGGTGAAGAAAAATTTTGTCAAAAGGTAGTTGATTGTGGAATAGACACACTTATTTTACCAGATTTACCGATGGTAGAATATGAAAATCATTATCAATCATTATTTAATTCTTACGGAATTACTAATGTATTTTTAATTACTCCACAAACTACAGATGAGCGAATTCTAAAAATAGATTCATATACTGAAAGCTTTATTTATATGGTGGCTTCCAGTGCTATTACAGGAGCAAAAGGAGAAATTTCTGAAGAGCAGATAGCTTATTTTGAAAGGATCAAATCTATGAATCTGAGAAGTAAACTCATTATTGGTTTTGGGATTTCTGATCATCAAACATTTTCTAAAGCATGTGAGTATGGTCATGGTGCTATTATTGGATCTGCATTCATAGAACATCTAGAAAAGAAAGGAATCGATAAGATTGATGAATTTATAGGGTCAATTATTTCCTAATAAAAAAGTCGAAACTTTAAAAGTTTCGACTTTTTTATTAATTAATTTTAAGTGCTTAGTTTACGCTCAGAAGTCGAATGTCAAAAATTAGAACAGAACCACCAGGGATAGAACCTCTTCCTGACTCTCCGTATCCTAAATTATAAGGCACCAATAAAATACCGTTTCCTCCTTCTCTAAAATAAGTAATACCTTCGGTCCAACCTTGTATTACCCCATTCAACCCAAAAGAAATACCATTAGAATTACTTTCATCAAAAACAACTCCATCTAAGAAATATCCTTTATAATCTACGGTAACATTAGAGGTACTTGTTGGTCTTGCGCCAGATCCTTCATTGTTAATTACATAATATAACCCAGAATTACTTCTGGTAGCATTTAAGTTATTGTCTTCAATATATTGTATAATGTCCTGCTCAGTCTCAGGTTCAAAGCTAGTGTCTGTTTTATCAGAACAGGAAATAAAAACAAAGACTAATGTAAATAGATATAGATATTTTTTCATGTTGAAGTTTTAAATATTTTACGCGAATATACTTTGTTTATTTTAATAAACTTTGTCTCCATTTATATAGGTTGCTGTTGCTTTAGTTGTTGGAATTTTTGCTCCATCAATAGTCATAATATCTTGATTTAACATTGTGAAATCAGCCAATTTTCCTACCTCAATACTTCCTTTTTCATTTTCCTCAAAATTTGAATACGCAGCCCAGATAGTCATTCCTTTTAGTGTTTCCTCTCTTGTTAGTACATTTTCTATTTGAAAACCACCTTCTGGATACCCATCTGTATCTTTTCTAATTGCTGATGCATAAAAAGTTAAAAAAGGATTTACCTGCTCTACAGGAAAATCTGTTCCCAAGGCAACTTTACCATAGATGTTCAATAAATCTTTGTAGGCATAAGCGCCTTTCATTCGTTCTTTACCAATTCTATCTTCTGCCCAGTACATGTCTGAAGTTGCATGTGTTGGTTGAATAGAAGGAATGACATTTTCAAATAGTGTAAAGTCTTCTGGTGCAATTATTTGAGCATGCTCAATTCTCCAACGTTTATTTTGTTTTCCTTTTAAAAACTCTTTGTACGTTTTTAGAATCCATGTATTGGCAGAATCTCCAATAGCATGGGTATTCATTTGATATTCTGAGGCAGCAATTTGTTCTGCCATTTCTCTATAACGCTCTGGGCTATATATTAATGCTCCAAAATGATTGCTTCTATCACTATAAGATTCTCTCATTGCCGCTCCTCGCGAACCAAGAGCCCCATCGCCATAAACTTTAAATGAACGAACATGTAAACGATCTGTTTTAATAATTCCTTTGTTAATATAATAGTCTAGGTTTTTTTGAGTAGCTGAAACCATCGCATAGACACGTATTTTTAACTCATTCTCTTGTTGTAAGCTGTCTATTAGTTCTATGGTAGATTGCCCTAATCCAGCATCATCAACTGTTGTTAGGCCATAAGAAAAAGCAATTTCTTGAGCAGCTATTAAGCCTTTAATTGAGGCTTGTTTATCTGGTGCTGGAACCTGAATAAAGTCCATTGCAGCATCAATAAAAACACCGGTCATCTTTCCATTCTTTACAATAATTTCACCACCAGAAACTGGGGTGTTTTTTGTGACATTAGAGAGGTCTATTGCTGCCTGATTTACCAGAAGTGCATGACCGTCAATTCTTCGAATAGCAATTGGAGTATCTGGAAATAATACATCCAATTTTTCTTTGGTTGGAAATTCTTTCACCTCCCAATCGTTTTGATCCCACCCGCGACCGGTTATAAAACTGAGATTTTCTTCTTTTTGAAAAGCAACCAGTCTTTCTAATACCTCATCATAGCTTTTAGTGCCTTTTAAAGATACTTTTTGTTGCTGCAGCCCCATTCTGTAAAAATGACAATGTGCATCTATTAGACCAGGCACAATGGTTTCTCCTTGGGCATCTATGGTTTCTTTTGAAGCGTACTTGGTTGTAATTTCTGAGCTAGAGCCTACTGCTATAAATTTTCCATCTTTGATTGCAAAAGCTTCTGCTTTACTAAAATTACTATCTACGGTATAAATACTTGCATTGGTTACAATTAAGTCTACTTGCTGTTGTTTGCAAGAAGCTAATAATACTAGAATGCTAAGAGAAAAAATAATTTTTTTCATCGGTTATTTATTAGATGATTAATAATGAATCTTGGTAAATTAAGTAGGCTCCGTACATCAATAAAAACTGTAAAGGTATTCTAATGTAGGCAAAAATTTTAGAGCCAATTGCAGGCCTTTCTTTTGTAGCATCCCAAACATGAATAGGAAGAAATAAAATTAATAAGATTAAAATTCCATAGGCGGTATAAGAAACTGCCTGAGGAAAGAATAAGCCAATTCCTAAACTAAATTCAATGATACCTACTATATAATTGATCGTTAATTTTGGAAGTCCGTTTGGAATAAAATGTTTAAAAAATGAGGGTTTTATAAAATGTATAATACCTGCATATATAAAAAAAATGGCAAAAATAATTTTAAGAATTAACATGTGGCTTTGAGTTCAATTAAAGTTTTACAGGAGTATTGCTGTAAAGGTATTTATCCATTAAATAAATTAAGCTAGTCATGGAGGCACTTCCTAATTCTAGTTCACGTTTATTTACTTTGTCAAAGGTATCTGTACTTGTGTGATGATAATCAAAGTAGCGCTGGCTGTCTGGCCTGTAGCCAACCAAGGTTACTCCTTCTCCTTTTAAAGGAGAAATATCTGCACCACTTCCACCTTTGTCTAGATCATGCAAGCCATAAGGAGCTAACAGTTTTTTCCAGCTTTGTACCAAAGCAGTATTAGTTTCGTTTGCATCAATTGAAAAACCTCTAGGGGTATGACCACCTGCATCAGATTCTATACCACCAATATGATTTTCATTGTTCATTTTTGACATTTCTGCATATTTTTTTGCACCACGAGTTCCATTTTCTTCATTCATGAAAAACACTACGCGAAGGGTATTTTTTAGTTTGATGTTATTTTTTTTAACTAGGTAAGCAACTTCTAGAGATTGTACAATTCCTGTTCCATCATCATGAGCTCCATCTCCTAAATCCCAAGAATCTAAATGGCCGCCAACTACCATAATATTTTCAGGAGTTTCAGAACCTCTAATTTCACCAACTACATTAAAAGAAGGCGCATCTGGTAGCGTTTCACACTGTTGTTTGAAATAGAATTTTAATGATGGATTGTTTTTTAAATCGGCACTTAAAATGCTGGCAGCTCTAGAGCTAATAGCAGCAGTTGGAATATATTTTTCTTTTGGTAAATCTCCGTAAGACATGGTTCCTGTATGAGGATAATCATCTAAGCCATTAGTCATAGATCTAACAATTACAGCTTTTGCTCCATATTTACCACATACAGCTGCTCCTTGAACTCGTTGATCTACACAGCCACCATACGCCTTAAATGTGTTGATTAATGTATTGTCAAAAGGACGGTTAAAAAAAACAATTTTACCTTCCATTTTAGTTCCTAACTCTTCTGCTTCCTCTAAACTTTTTACTTCAATAACTTCTGCGGTAACTCCGTCTTTTGGTGTAGCTACAGAAAATCCTAGGGCACAAATAGGAACGTCTTTTTGCTGTCCGTTTATGCTGTAGTTTGCAACTTCTTTAGAGCCTCTAACCCAGTGTGGCACCATTACAGGTTGTAGCCAAACAGAATCTAAACCAACTTCTTTCATTAAAGCCTCTCCCCATTCTACTGCTTTTTGAGCTTCTGGAGAGCCAGAAAGTCTTCCGCCAACATTGGATGTTAAATCACGCAACCATTCGTACGATTTTCCATCTGTTAATGCAGCATCAAAAAATTGTTTGATGTTGGTAGCATCTACTTTTTCTTGATTAGACAATTGTAATGAAGGCTCTGTTGAAGGTTTTTTGGGATTGCATCCAAAGACCATGCAAAGGGCTATTAAAAAAGTAATATTTTTCATGTGTATTCTTAAATTTATGAAGTGTCTAAATTTACGTAAAGTTTTGATTACAATTTACATAAAATTAGTTTAGTGATAGAACACTAGCTTCAAAAATCAAATTTATATGTAATTCCTGCAAGCGCTTGAAAACCTTGAACATTAAAATTAGCATACCGTTCGTAATCGGTTCCTAAAATATTGTTTAGTTTAATAAATGCACTAAAAAAATCACTAAAATGATACCCTCCGTTTAGATTGATATCTGCAAAGGCTTCTAAAGATTGAATATTTGAAATTGTTGATGGAAACGTTCCGTTGTAGTTAACGTCTAATCGTTCACCAACAAAGAAAATGTTTGCGTTAGCATACCATTTGTCATTCTTGTATTTTCCAAAAATAGCTCCTTCTAGTTTGGGTAAATTCCAAGCCTCTTGTTGAAAGGTTGTTGTATATGAATTTGATTGTATGTTTGCTCCAATGACTACTTTTTTAGTAGCAGCAATTTCTATTTCTCCAAAAATTGACAATGTACTAATGTCATCATAAAAAACATTAAAAGAGTTTCCGTATTCATACCCTAATAATGAAGTAGTAGCATTAAAAACACCATTAGATTTAGAATTATTTCTCACAAATAAAGCATGGTCTTCATCACTTTTATAACTCGCCTTAAGGTTGAAGCTTATGTTAGAAGAAACGGTCCCGGTAATTCCTCCAAACACCTTGTATTGTTCATTGGTTTGTGTTAAGAAAAGGGTAGGGGAAACAAAAGGATTTTGCTCGCTAAAACTTTGAAAAGAATTCATGTGAAGATCTCCACCAGCCCCTGTATACAAATTAAGTAAACCAGAAATTAACGGATAGCTTATTTCTACATCTGGATAAGCAAGAATGTCTGTTAAACTGTTTTCTATATCTGAGGTTAGGTATATTTTTGTTCCTAATTTAATGTTCAGTTTATTCCAATTCATTCTGTAAATTGGGTGAATTTCTACATTAAAAAAACGGTAGTTACTAGTTGCCTCGTTCAGGTAGTTTTGTTGAAACTCACCTTGTAAGTAATGAATACTTGTTTGAAGTTCTAAATCTCTGAGGTTTCTATTAATTTTAGCTAAAGGAAAATTAAAACTTGGTTTCAGTGAAAAGCCAATTTCTTTACTGCCAAATAGATCATCAAAAAGACTTAATGATGTCTTAATGGTGCTAAAATAAGAATCTTCAAAAATAAGCTCACCTTCTAGTTCATAGAAACCGTAGGCTTGTTTTTCTGCGATTTTTCCGATAGATTCGTCATCAAAAGTAATGGCAGGCAATCCGTACCAGTTGTATTTTTGTTGTTGCACATTTCCGCCAATTTTCCAAGTAAAATTTCGTACTTCTTTCATATAATACCCTCCAAGATTTAGGGTAGAGTATCCAGTATTTAAAGGAGTGTTTTTTATGCCGTTTTCTGAAGATATATATTTTAAATAAACGCCATAATCAGTTTCAAATTTTCTATTTTGATGCAAGAAAACCTCTATAAAAGGTGTGGTGTAATTTCCAAAACCAAGGGCTATGTAATTATCAAACAGTCGCTCTTTTATGCCAACATCAATCCCTTTAACTACTCCACTTTTAGGTACAAATGTAGAGGCTACTGGTGCAGAAAAAATAGCATAGCTAAGCTTTTTCTTTTTGGTATTCTCACTTACTATAATTTTTGGACTTTTCTTTACTTTAAAAGCATCCGAAATTGTTGGTGTATAGGAGGTTACTATATTAATTACTTCACTAATAGAATCTTTCTTTTTCACTCCTTTTTTTGACTTTTCTTGAGAGAAAACATGGAGTGTGCTTACCATTAAAATTATTCCTAAAATATAGGTTTTCATTGGTCTTAATTTTTAGGAGTTATTACAGAATTATTTGTTTTAGCTTCATTGAGTTTGATTTTTTTTAATTCGCTTTTAGCATCATTAATAATATCATCAAATTGAGTAAAATTCTTAATGATGTTTTCTAAGATATACGTAGCCTGATACGGATCTGAATCTTCTAACGCATAATAGTTCTTAGCCATGATAATAAAACTTTTTGCCCCCCAGTATTTATAAGTAGAAAAATCTGAGGTAATACTTTGTATTGTTTTATTAGAAATTTCATACAGTTTTTTCTTATTTGAAAAGTATGCACTGTAGTACAATGCTTCTGCTTTTAACTCTCCATTTGCATTTCTTTCTACTTCGGTATAAAACTCTTCCGCCTTTGGCAAGTCTTCTGTTTGAAAGGCTGAGCGAGCAATAATAATTTTCGCATCATACTCTACAATTGCGTCTATTTTATCTTGCAATAAGATTTTTTCAGCATAGTTAACTGCCTTGTTATATTCTTGTGACTGATAGTACCCTTTCATTAAATTACTTTGCGCATACATAATATTTAAAGGCAAATTAGCTTCTTGCTCTAGTCTTTCTAGTAATGGAATTGCAGTTGCCCACTGTTCTTTTTCTAATAAAATTTGCGATAGTTTATTAAGAGCTTCTTCACTAAATTCACTTTGAGGAAGTGCTAAAACATATTGGTAATTTGCAATAGCATCTTCTTCTAAGTTTGTTTTAACTAATAATTGTGCTAGATAGAAATTAGCTTGTAAAGCATGTAATCCTTTAGGGAACGCTTGTATGTATTTTTTAAATCCTTCAATAGCTTTAGGAATATCGTTAGCTAAGAATTTATTTTCAGCAGACTCATAGGTTGTTTTATCTAGTTCTGCGTCTGTAATATTTACAAAGCTAATTCCTTTTACCCAAATAGCATATTCGTCTACAGTTCCAAGATCTACATACACATTTTTTGCATTGGTAACTGCTTCTTTTGCCTCTGAAGAGTTTGGATATTTAGCAACAATTTCTTGATAGTTTTTTAATGCTTTTGTGTTTTCATTATCATTGTAAAACAATAGCCCATCTCTTAATAAAGCTCTGGCAGTGTAGGAGCTTTTTGGGAAATTTTGAAATAATTTTTTGTAAGCTATATGAGCATTTTTTGTGTCTTTCTGAGCAGAGTAGGTATTTCCTAATTGAAACAAGGCATCGTCTCTAAAATTTGATAATTCAAAATTAGTTAGCAAATTTTCTAATTCACGTATTTTGGCGTTGTTCTTTTCTAGGAACCCATAGCTCATTGCCATTTGGTACTGAGCATAATCTGCACTCGCACCATATTGATCAACTACTTTTTTGTAGGCTTCAATAGATTTGCGATACTCTTTGGTGGCAAAAAAACTATCTCCCATTCGTATTATAGCATCATCAATCATCGCCATATCATCATTTTTTGTATTGATGAAGTTTTGAAATTCTTTTGCTGCGGTTGTATATTCTTTTAATTTAAAATAACTATATCCAATGTTATAATCAATTAGTTGGTATTCTTCAATTTCTTTTGAAGTTGTTTTTTTGAAGTTGATAAACTCATCTAAACCTGTTTGAAAATTTCCTAATCTATAATTTGTTTCGGCACTCCAATAAATAGCTATTGCCTTGATAGTTGCTTCTGTAGCTTTTTTTCCTTCTTGAAAATAAGGAAGCGCTTCTGTTAGCTTATTTAGGTTAAATAACTGAATAGCTCTGTAGTATGATACCTCATAACTTAGATTTAGATTTTGTTTGCTTTTATTCTTTTCTAAATAATCAAGAGCTCCTTGGTAATCTTGTTGGTATAAATAAGAGGTTACTACCAGCCCGTTAATTTCTTCATAGCTAGGAGATTTTGGATATGTTATTAAGAAGTCTTGTAATACTTCTGCAACACTTTTATAGGGGTTGCCCTCTTCGTAACTAAGCTTGGCATAGTTTAATGAAGCATCTTCCTTTACTTTAAGATCAAAGTTCATTTCACTGGCACTTTTAAAAGCATTAAGAGCTTCGGGTTTTTTTTCTAGATAGATATAACATTCACCTAGGTTGTAGTAAGCTTTTTGAGAAACATTATTCTTCTCATCAATAATCTTATTAAAATTATTTACAGCATTTTCAAAATTGTTTTGCTTAAAATAAGCATAGCCTAACTGGTAGTAATCTGTATTATTCCACTTCCCCTTTTTGCCTTTATAAACTCTTAAGTAAGAAATTGCATCTTCATATTTTTTTAGATTGAAATAACTTTCTCCAATAATTTTTGAAATTTCAGAGATATCTTTTGGTTTTGCTTTTTCTAATAGTTTTAAACCAACGTCAATACATTTTTCAAACCTTCCAGCCTTAAAACTGATGTCCAATAAATAATATGTTACTTCACTTTTATAAGCCTCGTCATTGGCAATTTCTTCTAATGTTTTTTCTGCAACCTCATAATCTTCTTGCTTATAAGAGATATACCCGAAGTAATAACGAGAATCATTTCCATATTTTGGATCATTAATTAAGGCAATAAATTTATTTTTTGCTAAGTCTAAATTTCTAGTTGCTAAGAAAGCATAGCCCATTTTAAAATCTAATTCTTTTTTGTTCCCTACAGATAAGGCATCAGGGTTTACTTTTGAATACCATTTTAAGGCATATGCTGCTTTTTTATTAGCAAAATAATAATTACCAACAGTAAAATAAGCCTTGTCTTTTTTTCTGCTATTAGGGTAGTTGTCTACAAAAGTGAGTACTTTTTTATCTGCATCTGTTTGATTTAGGCGTATTGCACACATGGCATCATAGTAATCTGCATCTGCTTTGATACCTGTTTTATTATTGGCATCTTCAGAAACTTGCACAAAATATTTTTGAGCTCCTGCATAAGCTTTACTATTAAAAAGTTTTAATGCATGATTGAAATTAGCTTGGGGGTTTGTGTTAATTGAAGTTTGCTGCCCGCAAAGTTCAACAGAATGTATAGAAAAAAACAAGATGGTGAGTACTAGGTAAGAAAAGGGCTTTTTCATTGGTGGTTTTTTACTATGTAAAACTAATAACGTACAAATTCTTTTTTTGTTGGGTTTGTGATCTTAAAATTGTTTAAATGATACCCAAAAATAGCAATTGATTTTATGTTATTCATCATTTAGACCTACAAATAGACTAAAATCTATCCAAAAAATTATGTAGGTTTGTATAAAGACCAATTTCATGGAAAATTCAATATTACATTTAGACAATGCAGATATCTATCAACGAGATAATTTGGTGTTGTCTAAAGTGAATTTGACAATCAACAAAGGAGATTTTTTTTATTTGATAGGGAAGACAGGTAGCGGAAAAAGCAGCTTAATGAAAACCTTTTATGGAGATTTAAAGCTTCAAAGAGGCGCTGGTTCTATAGTTGGTTTTGATCTTAAAAAATTAAAAGATAAGGAGATTCCTTTTCTTAGAAGAAAAATTGGAATTGTGTTTCAAGACTTTAAATTATTAAATGATAGAACCGTATTTGACAACCTTTTATTTGTTTTAAAAGCTACAGGTTGGAAAGATAAAGCAGCTATGAAAGCTAAAATAGAAGAGGTACTTGATGATGTGGGGATGAAAACAAAATATTATAAGAATCCCTATGAATTGTCTGGAGGAGAGCAACAAAGAGTTGCAATTGCTAGAGCGCTATTAAACGATCCAGATTTAATTTTAGCAGATGAACCAACCGGAAACTTAGATCCAAAAACCTCTCTAGAGGTTATGGACTTATTAAATAAAATTCACCAAAGTGGAAAAAGTATCTTAATGGCCACCCATGATTATGCCTTAATAGTAAAATTTAAACAAAAAACAATTAAATGTGAAGGTGGAGAATTATTTGAAGTTGTAGCACAAACTAGTTCTTAAAAATAAGATTAATTATTTTTTTTGCATTGTTTTTTGAATCAAAACTTTCTAATAATTTTTTACGATCTTCTACAAATGAAACCTCAAAATCTTGTTTGAATAAGTTGGCTGTTTTTGATAAAAATTCGGCCTTTGTATTGGCTTTTTCACAAAGCGTTTCTAAGCCTGTTTCATTAACCATATAGTCATTCGCAATTACAAATTTCCCTTGGCGTAAGGTGTTTAGAAGTTTTAGTTTGATTCCTGTATTTTGAAAGGTAGGAAGTGCATTTATGTGTGCATTTTCAAATAATGTATTTAATTCGTTCTCATCAGTTAAAGAATTAAATGTTATGTTTTCATGTTTTAAAACCTCTGCTATAACTTCTGTATTTTTATAGTTACTAGCAATCACTAATTGATAATCAGTTTCTTTATAAACATCAATTAAAAATAAGGCAGCTTTTACGTTTTCTGATACTAAAAGGTGTCCATGGTATAAAATAAAATTTCCTCTTGGTTGTATGCTTGTATGTTTTTCAGTATCATGAAATGCAGGGATATATACACATTTGTCTCCATATTTATTCTTAAAATATACTTGTTCAGTAGGTGAAATTGAAAAGACACCTTGCATTTTTTTTAAAATTTCCTCATACCTCATTAACTTCTTAGATTCTCTTCTGAAAAAAGTACGTTTAAAAGCATTAGATTCGCTTTTTTCTAAGCCTTTGTAAAAACGATGTTCTATATTATGAGCTCTTAAATAGATGTTTCGATCTTTAAGACTGTCTTTTAGAACAGGTAGAGTTGTGTGTAATCCTTCAAAAAGAATAGGATAACAGTTTTTGTTTAAGTTGGCTATTAATAAATTACTTCCTCTACTTTTAACAATAAAAGGAGTTTTAGAAAAAAAACTTTTTACAAATGAGTTTCTTGGGTAGTAGAAAACTTCTTTGCAATACTTTTTAAGTTCTACTTGTTCTCCTTTGCCATATTCAAATACATGGAGGTAAATTATAACGCCAAGATGATGCAATGCTTTTAACTTATAAAACACATCTATAACTCCTCCATAATTTGTGGGGTAAGGAACATCAAAAGAAATTATGTGAAGTTTATTTGTCAAGTTTAGAGAAAATTGAAATTAGTTTTTCTTTTTCTTTAGACCAATTTAGTTCTTTCTTAGCTGTTTTTAACTCTTTCTCATAACTAATGTTAGTCATATTTATAATTGTCTTGGCAAGTGTTTTAGGGGTTCTTTCGATTAGTATTTCTCCAATGGGGTGTTTTTTAATGAGGCTTCTCATTTCTGGAAGATCAGCAACAATTACAGGAACATTGGCATGTAGATAATCAAATATTTTATTAGGAAGAGCATACCTGTAATTTAACCCTAGATCTTCTTCTAAACTCATGCCAATTGTTGCATTTGGAGTTAGCTCTTTTAATTCTTCTGGTGTTTTTTTACCAAGAAATTTCACCTTATTATGTAAAGAAAGATTACTTACTTTTTCTTTTAATTGTGCTATAATATCACCATCTCCAATAATTACAAATATGTATTCTTCAAGAAGCGGCATTGTTTCTATCATTAGTTCTATGCCTCTGCCAATATTTACAGACCCTTGGTATAGTATTACTTTTTTTCCTTCGGCATTTATTTCAAAGTTTTTTTGATTTATGTGTTCAATTTTTGGAATATTTCTTATAACTATTGCAGAAATTCCATATAAATTTTGATAATGTTTTTTTATGGAATCACTAACAGTTATGACAGTTTGCAGCTTCGGAATAATTGTTTTTTCTAATAACAACCAAACTTTTTTTACTTGTTGTTTGTTTACTAATTCTGGTATTTCAGAGAATAATTCATGACTATCAAAAACTATTTTTTTATTTTGAAGTTTACCTATTATATAATTAGGCAACAGGGTGTCTAAATCATTTGAAAATAATAAATCTTTTTTGGTAAATAATAGAAATATAAACAAACGTATATTGAATTCTGCATAAAATAAAAAGCCTTTATTAAAAAGTAATCGAAACCTAATTGTCTTGTAATTTCTTTGAATAGGAAGACTTTTTTTTAGTTTTCTACCTACCAAAAGAACATCATATCCAATTTCAGATAAAACTTCACAAGTTTTTTCAACACGTTGATCAGTTGTTAAATCGTTTGTTACAGAAATTAGTATTCTTTTCAACTCATTTTATTTAGTTAGGTAATATATAAAAAACTAGGTAGCTTACTAAAATTCATGTTTTTTCCAATAAAAAAGGTTAAGAAAGTACTAGTTAAAAAATTTAATTAAAATAGTCAAAAAAGTATTTTTTTGTAAAAAATCCAGGATTCAGCTTTTTTGCTATTTTCATATAATCATAAAGGTACTTGACATCATTACTCCATTTAAATTTATATATGTTATGGTATAAGAGGGCCATTTCTTCATATGATTTAAATCGTTGTATTGTTAACTGTTTATCAAATGTAGCAATTTTTTCATGATCATTCATTTTAGTATAATAGATGAGTTTCATAAATAAATAATTATTGTAATGCTCATACTTGTAGAAGAATGTGTAATCTGTTTCAGGTGTTATTTTTTCAATAATCCATTTCATTACCTCAAAGTTTCGAGTTAGTATGCTAGTAAAATTTATTTCAAATAAATATTCTATTGGAATAAAACCGTTGACAAGGTTTTTTTGATAATAATTATTTAGTTTAAATATTATCTCAGAATCACCCATTAACAGATATTGAGAAAATATTCTACTTTTTAATATTGGGTGAAAATCTTCTTCTTCTTTTAAAATATAAAATGATTCATTATTTTTTCTATCTAAAAAGAATTTTAAATTTAAAATTCCTTGACAGAATACTCGTACATCTTTTCTTGAGGTCTTGTTGTAAATTATTTTAATAATTTCAAAATAATATGTTCCTACGCTTCCATAGTCTACAAAAATTGTAATTATCAAGTCTATAAAATTCTCATTTAAAACCAGTTGCCTAAACGCTTTGTCTTTTGTGTTTACAACACGAATTAAATACCCTATAGACACGCCAATAAGCACTTTCCCGTCATAGTCAAAATTATTAGCATTCATTTTTTTGAGTTCAAAAATCCTGCGAATTAGATTAAAATTTCCAATAAGTAATAATTCTCTTATTATTTGAATGAATTTTAAGTTAAAGCTTTTTTTTTGACCAAGACTACTGTCTATATATTCTAATAATCTATTTTCCTCATCATTATGAATAATCCTTGAGATTTCAAATTCTTGCCTCCACTTGTTTCTTAAGTTGAAATTAATTAAGAAATCAGAATAATTATCAAAACCATTAAATTTTGATAATGTGTCTAATGTGAAATTACTTGCTCGCACACTTTTAACAACTCCAAAAAATCTTCGGATGGTATTGTAGCTTATCTCTAAATCAATTTCATTGGCTATTATTTCGCTTAATCTTTTACTGTCGTTTAAACTTTTTATTTTAAAGCCTATTTTTTTTTCTGTAATTTCTTTTAATTTAATTTCCATACATGTACTAATCTTGTACTAATATACTAAAATCTATGTCATAAATTTGATCTCCAAGTATAAATCTACCCTCTAGATAAATTACAAGGGAATTATTCATTGAAAAAGATTAATTAGCCACAAAAAAGAGTATGATTCGTTTTTTCATGCTCTTTTCCTTTTCCTAAATTAACAATATTTGTTTTCACAATAGCCTATTGCAAATTATTCTTAATTACAAAATAAATTACATTACTATTTAAAGAAAAACAGATATATTTGAAGCCATCCTAGAATAGATTTATTCATAATAACTAAACCAATAGTTACAATGATATTTCTTATTCTTTCTAGTATTCTTTATGCTTTTAATAATTTATTATGGAAGCGTACTCTCTCAGAATTTAATTTATGGATAGTTATAGGTTCTAGATCTTTCCTCACTAGCGTTACTGGAATTAGTATTATTTTATTATTTTATTTTGATGCAATTCAAACAATTCATAGCGGTACTCTTATAAGTATAATTTGCGCTTCTATTTTAGGTGCACTTGGTTTAATCTGTATGATTTTAGCACTTAAAAAAGGAAGTCTGGCTCAACTGGGTGTATTTAACTTAATCATTGTTTTTTTTATAGCGTCATATCTTTATTTTTTTGAAAACATATTGGTTCAGAATTATACGATTGCTTCTTTATTAATTATAGTTGGTTTTGGTAGCTATATATTTCAAATTCAAAATAATAATAGGTATTCTTTCCGTCAATTAGTTCTATTTATCATGATGTCTTTTTTCTTTGCAGCTTCTAGTTTGCTTCATTGGTATAATTTAAAACAGGCAATACCTGCTATTATTTCTGTAACAATTCAAGAACTAGTTGTCTTTTTATCAGTAGTTGTTTTAGTGTTATCAAAACCCTCTCTTGTGCCTCAAAAAGGATACTTTCATTTCAAAAAAATAGTAATTCCAATAGTGTTGATGTCTGTAATAATTTTTGCTGCAGTTTGGACTGGTTTTTTGGGGTTACAGTATACAAACCCCTTAATATCTGCATTAATTAGCTTGGTAACTCCCATACTAACCATTTTATTTGGGGTATTGTTTTACAAAGATAAATGGAGTTATTTTTCTTTACTAGCGTTACTACTCATTATTTCTGGAGTTTATTTAATAAACCTAGAGATTATATAATATCATATTTTTGAAATAAGTATTGTTACATAATTTAAAAGAAATATTGAAATGGTTATTTATCAATATTTTACTCATTAGTTGTTTTTTTTGAAAATAACTTGATCGAAAAAAATACAATACTCAAAAAAAGTAACACTCCAATAAACATCATTATTTTTTCTTGAGATAATTTTGATAAAAGCCAAAGGATCACAACAACTGATGCTATTGGTATTATATATCCTCCTGGAACTTTAAAGCCATCAGTTGTGTTTTTTAATTTTGAAGCTTTTAATTTTATGGTGGCAAAAGATATTCCGAGATAGATGAGCAGTGTAGAGGCACTAGAAATAATGGCCAATTCTTTAAAACCTCCAATGATAGAAAAGCAAAAGCCCAAACAAACATATAATAGGATGGCCATATAAGGTGTGGCATATTTTTTATGAACAGTTCCAAGTTTTTTTATGGGGATTACATTGTTTTTAGCAGCTGCAAATACAACTCTAGGCATGCTAAGAATCTTACTGCTAATACTTCCTATCATAGATAGGGCAGCTCCAAATGTTATGATGGTAAAACCAACAGGCCCCAACACAGTATTAGCAACCTGTGCTAAGGGGTTTTTATTGTAATTAGATAGTGTATCACCCAACACACCTTGTGAAATAAGTTGAATTAAAACATAAATAATTAGTATGGCAATAATACTTAAAGCAATTGCTTTTGGGATTGTTTTTTTAGGGTTTTTAACTTCACCACTTAAAGACAATCCTTTTTCTGCTCCCACAAAAGCAAAGAATAAAATTAAAGACATTTCACCAATTTGAGCACTACTTGGTGTGCTTTCCCAGTAAAGATTAGAAATACTAACCTCTGTGTATCCAAAAATAATAATTAGAAGTAGGGGAGCTAATTTTAGAACAGTAATAATTTTCACAAATCCTACACCTTTTTTTAGACCAATAATGTTGATGTATCCAAAACCAAAAAAGAGTAGAATAAAAAAAAGCGACTGTGCCCAAAAATCTTTAAAAACAGGTAAAAAGGTGCTTAAAATATCTACAATGGCATTTGCTACTGCAGCATCTCCTGTAAAGGAAGCCATTACAATAAGTATTGCAGTAAGAAATCCTGGATAGTTGCCAAAAGAAGATGCTATATAATTGTAACTTCCTCCAGTTCCGGTATAAAAACTCCCTAATTCTGCAAAACACCCCATAACTAGTACCATTACAAAACCACAAAACAAGTAGGCAATAATACTAGCTGCACCAAGACTAGCAGCAATAATAGCAGGTAAGACAAAGATTCCTCCTCCTATAATAATATTTACAATGTTAGCGCTTAGCCCTAAAACTCCTACTTCTCTTTTTAATTTCATACCTAAAGTTGTTTTTTGAGAGATATTTAAATAGAATGATTTTACAAAGTACACTTTTAAAACTAATACTCAAACAATAACTATTTTAGGAATTAACGTATTTATTGGAAAAAATATCTCACGAGTTACGTATTAAAAAAAACGTAATGGCTTTTTAGAAACTAGTAATACCACCCAAAAGCTAAAAAATTATAAAAAAAGTACCACTCCGAAGAGTGGTAAAAAAAAAAATTGCTATGAAAAAGTGGTATTAGTAAGCACTAATACCATTACAAAGTAAAGAAATAAAATAAACACTCACAATCCTTATAAATGGTGAAATTTCACCCTACTATAAATAGGTGTTTTATGCTTAAAGGTGTATTCGAATTATGTTAAGTACTTGAAAGACAAGTAATTTATAATCAATAGATGTTTTTTTAGGATTTATACATATCAATCAAAAATTTTCATAAAAATATAAAAAAGACGCTGTTTTAGACTTATATGGTAAAGTTATTCATTGTAGACAGTTAAAAAAGTTTATTTTTAACTTTCAATTAATGAATTTAATATGATGCCGTTTTTCAAAAGTTTTTCTATCCGTATTACTGGGTATTTACCTCACATAATTTTTTTTTATGTTATTTACACCATAGAAATTTTTAGAGAGTTGCTATTGTATAATGGGTTGCTTCAGTTGGTGTTGTTTTTAATTGTTGCTTGCATTCCTGCATATCTAACAAAAAGAATGTCTTATGTAGACATTGCCTGGCCTTGGGGCTTGGTTCTTATAGGCGCCTTAGTCTTATTACTGGGAGATGGTTACAAGCCAAGAATTTTTCTCATTTCAGGGATGTATTTATTTTCGGGTTTACGAATGGGAATTGGTGCTCTTATTTTGTTTAAAAAAGGGCATTTAGATTCAGAGCTTTCTAGGTATACTTACCAGCGCAGGCGATGGGGAAAAGCTGGGTATAAAAATCTAGATATCTCTCTGCAATATGAAATTATGATTCAATGCTTTGCCAACATTACTTTTTTGGCTTTACCGGCAATTTTAATGGCTCAAAATACAGCAACTAGTATATCAGTTATAGAAATAATTGGAGCATCACTTTGGGCTATTTGGTTTGTTTTGGAGCATGTATCTGATATGCAAAAACAACAATTCTTAAAAAAATCATTTTTAGAAAAGAAAAAGAAACAAGTGTGCAATGCAGGTTTCTGGAAGTATAGCCGCCATCCTAATTATTTTGCAGAATGGATGGTTTGGAACTCCATGATCTTATCAGCATTTTTCTCTTACACCACCTTTTATTCTCAAGATAAACTCTTTGTATGGGGAGCTGTTTTTATTGCATTACTGTATGTATCTTATATTATGTACACAACATTAGTTTACTATACAGGCGCTGTTCCGTCTGAGTATTATACCTTACAAAAAAGACCCAATTATAAGGAGTATCAAGAACAAACCAATCAATTTTTCCCAGGACCACAAAAGTTAATCAATAAAAAAACTCATTAAGGATCATTTATGAAAAATTTAAAAAATATTTTTTACCTAGCCCTCTTTGGAATCTTTTTTTTAAGCTGTTCAACAGATGATGCTGAAGTTACACCCGAGTTAGTACCTGAAGTAATTGAAGCTTATGAGGCATTAAATGTTTCCTATGGTTTAGATAATAATCAGGTTTTTGATATTTACCTTCCAGAGAACAGAACAGAAGATACTAAGATTTTATTTTTGATTCATGGAGGTAGCTGGGTAGGTGGTGATAAAGAAGAAATGAATGGTGTTAAAGATTATATTTTAGAGAATCATCCGTCTATTGGGGTTGTAAATATGAATTATACTTTGGCAGGAGCAAACTCACCACCAGTTCCAATGCAAACAGATGATATATCTGAGGTAGTAAATTATATTACTACGAACAAGTCATCACTTATTATAAGTGATGATATTGGTTTTATTGGTGTAAGTGCTGGCGCTCATTTATCTTTATTATGGAGTTATGCCAATGACACCAATAACCAAGTAGCTATGGTATGTAGTATTGTTGGTCCAGTAAATTTTACAGATCCAGCGTATTATAATAGCACCAATCCTGTTTATCAGTCTATATATCTATTATTTGGAAACCCTTCTATAGCGTTTTTAGAATCAGCAAGTCCTTACCACAGAGCAACAGTAACTTCGCCTCCAACATTATTGTTTTATGGTGGTCAAGATCCTTTAGTGCCAAGCTCGCAAGGAATAGATATGGATTCTAAACTTTCCAGTCTTGGAGTTCCTCACGAATTTACTTTTTACCAAGATGAAGGCCATGGTTGGTATGGCCAAAATCTAGAAGATACTTTTACAAAAATATCTAATTATATAAATCAGTATTTATAAAAAAAACCATTTCTGTCTTAAATTTCATTAAAAAGACATTATTTTTAACTCAATAACCTTATGAAAAAACTTGTACTTGTTCTCTTTATTTTAAGCATTAGTTCTAAAAGTTACTCTCAGATAAACCCAAACAATATTGAGATTATAAGAGATAACTATGGAGTGCCTCATATTTATGCTGCCACAGATACAGAAGTTGCTTATGGTTTTGCTTGGGCGCAAGCAGAAGACCATTTTAAACTTATTCAAGAAGGCTATTTGGCTGGAAACGGTTTGCTGGGAAAACTCATTGGTTTAAAAGGAGCAGGAGCCGATTTTTTAACCCAATTAATTCAGTCTGAAGAAACGGTTGATAAATACTACAACACTCTTGATAAAAAATTTATAGCCCTAGCAGAGGCCTTTGCAGCCGGTTTAAATGCATATTCTAAAAAACATCCAGAAGAAATTTTAGAGAAAAAGCTTTTTCCTCTTACCGTTAAGAAATTACTTCGCTACACACAATTGCAACTGTTTATTTCTAATGAAGCAGATAAACTAGTTAGTGGCATTGTAAATAATAGTTTGTCTTGGCCTTACAAAATTGAAGAAGATAGTAAAGGATCAAATTTTATTGCCATTAGTAGAAATAGAACTGGTTCAGACGAAACATTCTTGGCCATTAATACACATCAACCATTAGAGGGGCCAACCTCATGGTATGAAGCACATTTGGTAAGTGAAGAAGGTACCAATATCATTGGAGCGGCATTTCCTGGCACACCTTGTATATTAACTGGTGCAAACGAATATTTAGGATGGACTCATACCGTTAATTACCCAGATAAGGCAGATGTATTTGCACTAGAAATGCATCCAAAGAAAAAAGATGTTTATTTGGTTGATGGTAAACCCTATAAATTAGAAAAATTTAAAGCAAAACTTACTTTAAAATTTCTTGGAATAAATATACCAATTAAGAAAAAGTTCTACAAAAGTATTTATGGTCCAACATTAAAAAATAAAACCGGAGTCTATTCAGTTAGAACTCCAAGCACCACAAATATTACAGCCATAGAGCAGTGGTGGAAAATGAATAAGGCTACTAATTTTTCAGAATTCTATAAAGCTTTAGAAATGAAAGCTTTGCCAGGATATAATATTGGGTATGCAGATAGAAACGACACTATTTTTTATATTTCAAATGGTAAAATTCCTATAAGAGCAAAAGGCTATGACTGGACAGATGTTGTTCCTGGAAATACAAAAGAAACCTTATGGAATAGTTATTATGATATAAAAGATTTACCGCAAGTTGTAAAGCCAGCATCTGGTTTTGTGTACAATGCCAATCATAGTCCATTTAAATCATCAAGTGAGGCAGACAATCCAAATGCTGAAAATTTTGCCAAAGAAATAAATTTTGAAACCTATGATAACAATCGTTCTACTAGGTTATTAAAGTTGTTAGAAGAACAAGAGCTTATAGATTATAATCGTTTTAAACGCATAAAGTATGATCATCAATTACCAACACCTTTACAATATAACTACATGGATTTAAACCCATTGTTTGACATGAAGGTAGCCGATTATCCGGAAGTAAGCACCTTATTGACAGACATTCAAAAATGGGATAGAATTACCAATCAAACATCTTATGGAGCTGGTGCATACGCTTCTTTGTATTATCAGCTAACTCCTTTTTATTATCAACTTGGAAAAGATCGAGTTTTTACAAAAGAGGCTTTATATGAAGCTTTAAAAATTACAAAAGCGCATTTAAAAACGTATTTTAACGCTGAACGAATTCAACTTGGTGAATTTCAAAAATTAGTAAGAGGAAATAAAGAGCTTCCCATTTTTGGACTTCCAGATGTTGTAACTGCTATGAGAGGGCAACCTTACAAGGATGGAAAAATTAAAATTACTCATGGAGAATCTTATATTGGTTTAGTGAGGTTTACACCCACCAAAACGTATTATGAATCTGTGATTTCTTTTGGGAATAGCCGAAGACCAGAGAGCCCTCATTACACAGATCAGATGGAGTTGTATGCTAATTTTAAGACAAAAACAATGTCATTTGATCGCTTAGATGTTATGAAAACAGCTAAAAGAATTTATGCTCCAAAATAGCTGCTTTCTAGGATAATTTTTTTACCAAAGTAGCATAGCAATTATACGATCAGAGATTCTTGTAAATGATAAAGTAAAATTGTAGAAACAGACAACTATTTAAACAATCTGTAGTCAAACTTATTTTTATGAATATCGTTCATTTTGGTGGTAAGAACTTTTATCAATTTTTGTTTGTAAGGATACTTTTCTTTTAGGCAATCTTTTTGAGCAGCATCAAAAATTTTAATGGAGGCAAAATAGTCTGTTTTAGTTTCAGCACCATCTGTCACTACTGTAAATAAGGTATTATTTTCATCTAGTAGCTGTACATTTTCCCATATAAAACTATTCATGTTTTTTTGATGTATGCTTTCAATTTTTTTGTTCCAGTCTCCAAAATTTTGATACATTAATTTCATCCCGTCTTTAGCTGATTTAATTTTGTAGAATCTAAGCTCATGTATATATATAGTATCATTTTCAACTAAAATTGGCGTGCTTACAATTTTAAATTGAGTGTAGGTCTCTTTTACGGAAACATCTTTATATGAAGAGCAACTAAAAATAGAAATAATAGAAAGAATAAGAATGTATTTTTTCATGGGAAAATTAGACACAATACTACTAGACAACTTTTTTCTCTATGGCTAAAAAGTGGGTTACTTTATCGGTATACAAAGGAATAATTTTAACCTCACATTTATAAGGAGTCTTATCTTTTTTGTAATTGGTGATAATTTCTGCAAAAGGCTTTAATTCGTCTAGTTTACCTCTAATTCGCTTTTTGGTTTCTGGCAAAGTATTTTGCCCTTGTAAAAAATTAGGTGTTTTATTTAGTGCGTATTTCTTTGTATAGCCTGTCATTTCTGTAAAGCCGTTGTTTACCCAAAGTATTTTTTGATTGATATCTGTAATAATTAAGGCTTCAAAATCTTGATCTTTAAAAATTCCATCAATTTCATTTTTCCAGTGAGCTTTTTGGGCAAATAATTTTATAAAATCAATGTCACTTTCAATTTTTAGGTTCTCTAGTGTTAGATTGTAATCTTGACTAAAGATATCCCAACTTGCCAGTGGCATGATACTTTCTTTAAGCGGAGTAATTTCAGACATTATATTTTCGCACTCAGAATCTGAGATAGAAGAAATAAAAATGTCTAAAGACATCATATTAGAAAGATTGTTTTTCATGTTGTTTCTTTTTCTTTATACTTCTTATAGCAATTGAAGTCTAAGTTAACTGCCTTACAAAAGTACAAAATTTTTCAAAAAAGCATAAAAAAATATTTCATGGTTTTTAGTTGTGAAAATTTGTGTACTTAACTTTATAAACAACACATCTTTTTCATTAAAAAAAAACTGTGTATTTCAATTGCAATTCCCATGTTTTTTTGGGAGGAACTCTTTAGCATAAGAATTTTATTTATCTTTAAAAATTATGAAAAAATACATACTCTCATTAGACCAAGGAACAACAAGCTCTCGGGCAATTGTTTTCGATAAAAAAGGAAGCATTGTTTCTATCGCTCAAAAAGAATTTAAACAGTATTTTCCGAAACCGGGTTGGGTAGAACATGACCCCAATGAAATTTGGTCAACTCAAGTTGGTGTTGCAGCAGAAGCCATTACTAAAGAAGGTTTAAGCTCTGAGAGTATTGCAGGGATTGGTATTACCAATCAGCGTGAAACTATTGTAGTTTGGGATAGAAAAACAGGCAAACCGGTATACAATGCTATTGTTTGGCAAGATAAAAGAACCTCAGATTTTTGTGATCAGCTAAAAGAAATGGGGAAGAGTGAATTGATAAGAGAAAAGACAGGACTGGTTATAGATTCTTATTTTTCTGCTACCAAAGTAACCTGGATTTTAGACCATGTAGAAGGAGTAAGAGAAAGAGCAGAGGCTGGAGAATTGGTTTTAGGAACCATAGATACCTGGTTAATTTGGAATTTCACAAAAGGAGAGCAACACGTAACAGATGTTACCAATGCTTCTAGAACTATGCTATTTAATATTCACACCATGGATTGGGATGATGAACTTTTAGCCTTATTTAACATTCCAAAAAGTATGTTACCTCAAGTGAAGCAGTCTAGCGAAATATACGGCCATACAAAAGCTACTTTCTTTGATGCTAACATTCCTATTTCTGGAATAGCTGGAGATCAGCAAGCCGCCTTGTTTGGCCAAATGTGCACCAAAAAAGGGATGGTAAAAAACACCTACGGTACAGGATGTTTTATGTTGATGAATATTGGAGAGAAACCAATTATTTCAAAAAACAATCTATTAACAACCGTTGCTTGGAAAATTAATGGTAAAACACACTATGCTCTAGAAGGAAGTATTTTTATTGCTGGTGCAGTTGTACAATGGTTACGAGATGGTTTAAAAATTATTAGAACCTCTCAAGATGTAGAAGCCTTAGCTAGTTCTGTTTCAAGTTCTGATGGTGTTTATTTTGTACCTGCCTTTGCAGGTTTAGGTGCACCACACTGGAACCAGCACGCACAAGGAACCATGTTTGGTCTAACCAGAGGAAGCACAGACGCACATATTGCCAGAGCAGCCATAGAATCTATAGCCTATCAAACCATGGATGTATTAAAAGCAATGGAGGCAGATGCTGGAATAGCCATCAAAGAATTACGTGTAGATGGAGGTGCCACTATCAATAATATGTTAATGCAGTTTCAATCAGATGTTTTAAATACAGTAACAGTGCGTCCTAAAGTAGTAGAAACTACGGCTATGGGAGCTGCCTTTCTAGCAGGATTGGCTGTTGGTTACTGGGAAAGCCCAGAAGAAATACAAGATATTTGGCAAATAGATACTTCCTTTATTCCTACCAAATCAAGAGAGGGTGTAACCAAGCAGATTAAAGGATGGTACAAAGCCATAGATGCTCTAGAGTACTGGACTAAAATTACTAATTAAAAAACAAAAACCATGACGCCATTTATTGCAGAAATTATAGGAACAGCATTACTAATTATATTAGGAGGCGGTGTAGTAGCCAACGTAGAATTAAATAAAACCATTGGTAATAATAGTGGTTGGATTGTAGTTACTACAGGCTGGGCCTTGGCAGTCTATGTTGCCGTGGTAGTTACAGCACCCTACAGTGGCGCTCACGTAAACCCTGCCGTTAGTATTGGCTTGGCCATTACAGGAGAATTTGCTTGGAGCCAGGTGCCCTCCTATATTCTGGCTCAAATGCTAGGAGCTATGTTAGGAGCTTCTATTGTTTGGTTGGTGTATAAAAACCATTTTGACGCAACCAAAGATGGGGCCACAAAAAAAGCAGTTTTTTGTACAGCTCCAGCAATCCGAAACACGTTTTTTAATTTAATAGGAGAAATCGTAGGTACTTTTGTGCTGGTTTTTACCATTTTAAATTTTACAGACGCAGCCATGGCAGATTCAAATGAGATAGTTGGCTTAGGGTCTTTAGGAGCCTTGCCTGTTGCTTTTTTAGTATGGGCTATTGGTTTATCTCTTGGAGGTACAACTGGTTATGCTATTAACCCAGCAAGAGATTTAGGCCCTAGAATTATGCATGCTATTTTACCAATAAAAGACAAAGCATCTAATGATTGGGGGTATTCATGGATACCCGTTATTGGGCCAATTACAGGTGCTTCATTAGCTGCTTTATTAGCCATGTTCTTATCGTAAAAACTACATTTTATTTGGTAGAATTCTACCTATTTTTACTTTTTTAAAAAACAATATCAACTATGCAACATATTGCTTCATCGTTTACATTACCCAATGGTTCAATTTTAAAAAATAGAATTGCCAAATCTGCCATGAGTGAAAATTTTGGAACCAAGTATCATGCCCCAAGTAAAGGGTTAATTCATGCCTATAAGGTTTGGGCAAAAGGCAATCCGGGTTTACTTATTACAGGAAATGTAATGGTAGACTCTAAAGCACTTGGCGAGGCACGTAATGTTGTTGTAGAAGATTACAAACATTTTAAGGAGTTAGAAGCTTGGGCAAAATCTGTTGAAGGAACTGGGGTACATCTTTGGCCACAGATTAACCATCCTGGGAGGCAGGCTTTTGCATCAATTAATAGAGTAATTGTGGCTCCTTCTGCCATTCCGCTTAAAATGGGTGGTGCCTCAAAAATGTTTTCCATGCCAACGGCTTTAACAGAAGAGGCTATTTTAGATATTATTAAACGCTTTGGTACTACAGCAAGAATTTTAAAAGAAGCAGGTTTTACAGGCTGTCAAATACATGGAGCACATGGGTATTTGGTGAGTCAGTTTTTATCTCCTAACAGTAATGTTAGAACAGATCAGTGGGGAGGTACATTAGAAAATAGAGCACGCTTTGTATTGGAAATATATAGAGAAATTCGTCGTCAGGTTGGAGCAGATTATCCTGTAGGAATAAAAATTAATTCTGCAGATTTTCAGCGAGGTGGTTTTACCGAAGAAGAATCTATGGAGGTTATTCAATTATTGGGAAATGAAGGGATGGATCTTATTGAAATTTCTGGAGGAACCTATGAAAAACCTGCAATGATTAAAGGAAACCGTAAAAAGAGTACTGTAGAACGAGAAGTCTATTTCTTAGAGTATATAGAAAAAGCACGTAAGCTAACAAAGACTCCACTATTACTTACAGGTGGTTTTAGATCTGTGTCTGTAATGGAAGATGCTTTGGCTAGTGGTAAATTAGATGTTATTGGTTTGGCTAGACCTTTTTGTTTATATCCAGCACTAGCTAATCAAATTTTTGATGGCTCTGTAAAACAATTTGAAGCGCCCATTCCACGAATAGGAATCCCGTTACTAGACAAGTTAGGTGGTGTAGAACTCCCTTGGTATGAACTTCAAATACAGCGAATTGGAAAAGGGAAAAAACCTAAAAAGAATCTTCCAGGTATATTTGCATTTTGGTTTACTATGAAAAGTTTATTTTTAAAATCTTTTTGGAAAAATTAAATTCTATTAAAGATTAAAAATTATTTAGAATATTTCTAAATAATTTTTTTTTTTGAAGATTCATATGTAGTTTTGCCATCAAATGCAAAGCAAAAAAGTTACGTCAGAAAAGGTTCGTGTAAAACAAGTAATTGTTTTAGCACTTTTATTTATGATGATTGGTACTCTT
>KB911095.1 GCA_000383355.1 Flavobacterium sp. SCGC AAA160-P02
CTAGTAAGTATTAACCAATCCGTAACAATTTAAATGACCCTCATGTCCAACAAAGCTGGGTGTGACATATATACGAGTCTCCTATAAATTACCCTATTTTACCCATACATTTTTTTTAGCAAATAGCCGATAATTAGGTATCTTGCTACAAAAAGCTGAAATGCCTAAAAATGCTGAGCTAGATCTGGCCCTCCAATTTATTGAAAAAACTGATAGAAACCTTTTTATAACTGGTAAAGCAGGTACAGGAAAAACTACTTTTTTGCACAACGTTAAAGCAGCATCATTAAAAAGAATGGTTGTCGTAGCACCTACTGGTGTGGCAGCTATTAATGCAAAAGGCGTTACCATTCATTCTTTTTTTCAAATGCCTTTTGGGCCTATTTTACCCAACCAAATTGCCCAAACCTCTAACCAACAACGCAAGTTTTCTAAGACTAAAATAGATATTATTAAATCTTTAGATTTAGTGATTATAGATGAAATAAGCATGGTGCGTGCAGATGTATTAGACGGGATAGATCAGGTATTACGTAGGTATAAAAACAAGCACAAAGTTTTTGGTGGGGTGCAAATTTTAATGATTGGAGATCTTCAACAATTGGCACCCGTAGTAAAACCAAATGAATGGAGTTTGCTTCAGCAACACTATAATACCGTTTATTTTTTTAGTGCCAAAGCTTTTCAAGAAGCACAAGTAGTAGCTATAGAATTACAACATATTTATAGACAAAAAAATGAAAATTTTATTCAAATACTAAATGAAATTAGGAATGATCAGTTATCTGAAGCCTCCGCTACTATTTTAAATGAACGATACCAACCAAGCTTTTCTCCGCATAAAGACGAAGGCTATATTACCCTTACTACTCATAATAGAAGAGCCGGTTTAATAAATGATTCTGAGTTAAACAAACTGAACACAAAAAATTATTTTTTTAAGGCAGAAGTGTCTGGTAAATTTAGTGAAAACGCGTTTCCTAACGATGAAAAATTAGCTCTAAAAGTTGGGGCACAAGTCATGTTTATTAAAAATGACTCTTCGCCAGAAAAAAAATATTACAACGGTAAAATAGGGATTATAACAGACATTTCTAGAGAAAATGTAACCGTACAATGTGCCAACGAAATAGATGAAATTGTCACAGAAAAAGAACAATGGGACACGGTTAATTACTCTATTAACGAAGAAACTAAAGAGTTAAAAGAAGACATTGTTGGAACCTTTACCCAAATTCCCTTACGCTTGGCTTGGGCCATTACAATTCATAAAAGCCAGGGGTTAACTTTTGAGAAAGCGATTATAGATGCAGAAGCATCTTTTGCACACGGACAAACCTATGTGGCCCTAAGTAGATGTACTTCTTTAGAAGGCTTGGTCTTAAAAACACCCATTACAAGTAGCGCTATTATTAATGACAACACTGTGCGTGTTTTTAACAAAGAAGTAGAAGAAAACCTCCCAGATGAGACTATCTTAACTTCTTCTGAAATTCAGTTTCAATTAAATTTAATATCAGAATTATTTGACTACCAATCGTTTTTATATCCAATTACTAGATTGATAGATATCTTTTACAAAAACAGCACTAGTATCAAAGGAAACATCATAGATCATTTACAAGTCATAAAAGATGACGGTATTGTTGCCTTGATGAAGGTTTCTAACGGATTTAAAAATCAGTTAATAGCCATTTCTGAAGATGGTATTTTACCCGAAAACAGTTCTCAAATTCAAGAACGTTTTATAAAAGCAGTAGATTATTTTCTAACTGAAACTATTAAAAATATTGTTCAACCATTGGCAAGCATCTCTTTTTCTTCTGACAATAAAGCTGTAAAAAAAGATTTTACACTGCAGTTTGATAGGTTACAAGAAGTGCTAAGCGAAAAAGTTTTTGCCTTAAAAAAGATGACTGAAGGTTTTAAAGTACAGCCATACCTTAAAGTGAGGGCTGATTCGGTTTTGCAAAAAACAGCTCCAATAAAAAAGAAAAAACTATCTTCTAAAAGAGATCCTATTTTAGCACTCAAATTACGAGAGCTACGAGATGATATATCTAAGGCTGAAAAAATTCCCCATTTTCAAATTTTTACCCAAGAGACCTTGTATGCTATTTGTGATGACCTTCCAAGAACAGAAAAAGAGCTGTTAAAGGTTCCTGGAATGGGAAAGATTCGAGTTAAGAAATATGGAGAGGAAATTTTAGAATCTATAGAAGTCTATTGCAAAGAAAATGGTATTAATAAGTTCAATGAGCAAAAAAAAGAGGATAAAAAACCTACCAAACAGATCTCTTTTGAGTTGTTTAAAAAAGGACTGTCTATCAAAGAAATTGCCTTAGAAAGAAGTTTAACTTCTGGCACTGTAGAAAGTCATTTGGCAAGTTATATTCCTTCTGGAGAAATAGATGTATTAGAATTAATTCCTCTAAAAAAGTATCAAAAAATGACGAAAGCTATAGCGGCTGTAGACTATAAAAATTTGACACATTTAAAAGAGAGTGTAGATAAATCATATACGTTTATGGAGCTAAGAATGGTGCTCTTGTCTTTAGAATTAGATTCATAAAAAAACCCAAGTTAGAAACTTGGGTTTTTTTTAATGGATACAACTAAAGGTCTTATTTTATCTCTCTAGTACTAATATGAAACTCTTCATAAGTTTGTAGTAAACTCATTAAAGCTGTAATTAAATCTTGTGTTTCCAGTAAAATACTAAAGTATAAGGTTGTATTTTTTGGACTAGATTCTTCTTGTCTTATTCTAGTGACTTGTTTTTCAATAGAAGCAGAAACATCTTGTAATAAGGCTTGTTTTTCAACCAATATCGGGTCTAAATCATCAAAAGATCTGTGTTCAAATATGGTGCTTACTTTAGTTAGCAAGTCACTTAATTGATTGTCTATTTCCTTTAAATCACTAATCTGATCTTTCTTTAAATTTTTATGATTGTTATTTACATGTTTAAAACTGGCTCTAGAAATATAACTAATTGACTGCGCAACATCTTGTAAATAACCAAGAACTAGAATATAAAACCTACTTGCTTGAACAGATGTATCATCTAAAGATTTTATAAAATAGAAGACACCATCTTTTAAGCCGTCTATTTCATCATTTAGTTTCCCAACGTGTTTATCTGTCTTACGTAATTTGTTCAAGTCATGATTAGATAAATCATTCACAACATTAGTGTATAATTTATTCACACGATTTGCAACTTCAGAAATATGATCTGCACTTTCCTCAATGACACCGTTTATAGTAATTAATTCTGCTCTTTCTATGTATTGTTGTTCTTTTACCTCTTTAGATTTCTTTCTGTGGATTATGGTGTTTCTTCCAATTAAAAAAGCTACAAGAACTAATAGTACAGGAATCATAACCATATCCCAACTAATAAGATAGGCTACTAGTGCAGCAGCTAAAAAGGCAGTAATAGCTGTTAAAAACCAACCTCCAACAACATTAATAACTCCTGCAACTCTGTATACTGCACTTTCTCTACCCCACGCTCTATCTGCTAAGGAAGTACCCATGGCTACCATAAAAGTTACATAGGTTGTAGATAATGGTAATTTCATAGAAGTAGCAATAGAGATCAAAATACCTGCTACAATTAAATTTACAGAAGCTCTTACCATATCAAATGCTGGCAATTCATAGGTTTTATCTTTCGGTAATTCAATGACTGGCTTCTGAAATTTAGAATCTACAAATGCAATTGTTTTGGCTGGAAGAATATAACTTAAGCCGGCATTAATTCCCATAGAAGCCCTTACCACCAATCTTGATAAAGGATTTGGTTGAAACTTTTCATGACCTTCTCCCTGACGAGATAAGTCAATTCCTGTTTTAATTACATTTCTAGCTTTACTAGATGTCCATAAGGTAACCACCATAATTCCACCAGCTACTAAAAGCAACCATACATTAGAGGGTACTTTTTTGGCTAAGATTTCCATAGAAAAAGCATTGGCTTCTACACCAGAAACACTCCATGCTTCATAAGAGTTCCAGGCTGCAATAGGTACACCAATAAAGTTTACCAAATCGTTTCCTGAAAATGCCATTGCCAACGAAAAAGTACCAATACCAATAATTAGTTTTAATACATTTAGTTTTAGTACCTTAATAAATACCTGAGAAATTACGGTCCATAAAAGAAAACTTCCAGCAATTATTAACAAGGTATTGTCTTCTATTAAATGTTTTACATCCTTATAATAAGGAGTCCCTTTCATTCCTTTAATGATAATGAAATAGGTAATAGCAGTAATTGCAAATCCTCCAAACAAAGCATTAATATAACTAGGTCTTTTTTCGAAGTTAAACGAGTAAATAAGCCTAGAAACAAACTGAACGAGCGCCCCCACAGAGAACGCAACAACCACAGACAGCAGTATTCCAAAAATAATTAATGAAGCTTTTTCGTAATTGATATAATTCCAGATAGCACTAATAGATTCTGCATCGTTTTGAGAAATCTTAATTAATGAGATTGCTACTGCTGCACCTAATAATTCAAATACAATAGACACAGTAGTAGATGTTGGCATACCAAGGGTATTAAACACATCTAATAATAGAATATCTGTAATCATAACCGCCATAAAAATGAACATGATGTCCTGAAACATAAACATGCCAGGATTAAAGATTCCCTTTCGGGCAACTTCCATCATACCACTAGAGGTAATGGCGCCAAAAAACACACCAATACTGGCAATAATCATGATGTTTCTAATTGTAATTGCTTTAGAACCGATGGCTGAATTTAAAAAATTTACAGCATCGTTACTTACTCCTACTACTAAGTCTACCATAGCTAATATAGCTAAGGCAATTAACATTAAAATATATGGATCTCCCATGTTCTTGTTTTTATTTTAGTACGAATGTACAGTGACTATCTTTTATGAATGTTACCGTTATGTTATTTATTAAAAATGAATATCTACTTGTAATCTATAAAGTAATTCATTTGTGCCTCCTGTTAAATTTAAATAGCTCAAATCTGTTTGTACTTTTAATTTGTGTCCTAAGATATATTTAGATAAACCTAAAGTATATTGAGTTTCATTTCCTTTTCCTGTAATATTTTGATCCCAATCTATATTGGTATATCTACCAGAAATTTCTAAGGTTTCTGATAATAAATATCCAGTTTGTAGGTTTAATGCGTTACCAACTTGCACTTCATCTCCTGTTAAAGTTCCATCAGAATTTTTAGCAAAGGCATCTTCAGCATCTCTGTATGCATATTCAGCCATTACTGAAAAGCCTTTGTGCTTATACATAGCATCTACAAAAACTGTTGAAATATTAGTTGAATAAAAACCAGTATCAGTTGTCATATAAGAACCTTGATTACTTCTATTTTTTACAGCATCATTATTAAAATCATACGTAAAACCTAAAGCTAATTTTGGCGCTGGTTCGAACTTTAAATCACTTCCTCTGTAGTCTCCTTTGCTTGCAAATTTACCAAAGGGTAACAATTCAACTCTAGTAGTGTATTGATGACCTCCTAAATTTCCAGTTGTTATATTTCTACCTTCACCCTGAGACATTGAAAACATTTCTTTTACAATAAACTTGTCTGTAAGGTTAAAGTGATGTCTTAATTGGAATCCCATATCACGGTCTATATTAAATCTACTATTTAATAAAGAACGATCTACTTGTTGTAAGTCTCCTGAAGAAATAACACGTTCTCTATTTCCAGGTAATTTCGTCTGACCAAACCAGAGAACAAAATTTCCAGAAAAGTTCCATTTTACAACGGCATCTAAAATATATTTAGGAGCCTCATTGGTAAATGAAGAAGCTTTTCCAATATCTCTATTAGAGAGACCTAATTCTAATTTGTAAGTTAATTTTGGAGAATAAGCAAAACCGCTAAACTTTAAACGAGCTCTTCTTACTAGAAGAGATGAAGACGGGTTTGATAGGCCATTGTTAACATCCCAATTTGAAGTGCCTAGCATTTGCATTCTAGCACTAATATTCATTGAGAACGAACTGTCTTTTCCAATTAAATTAAAGAGTCCTTTTCCAAATTTAGGAGCATTCGTTTCTTGAGAACTTAAGCTCATGCAAATAAATAGAGCTGTGTATAGAAACACATAGTTGATTTTCATAATACGTATTAGTTTTTGTCACTGCAAATAACCAATACCAATGTTAACTTAATGTTTCGTAAATATTAAAAAACTGCCTTGGCCAAAGGCAGTTCATAAATCAATAATATTAATCGACAAAAACTAAGTATTATGATTCTAATTAATCTTTAAGATTATCCAAATATCTGAATATTGTTTGAATACATAGTTTTCAAAAAATAAAGGAATTGTTAAGAAATTTTGAAGATTAGACCCCAGAAATGCTTTTAATTAAAGCTTGGTTAAAAATTAGATAACATTTTGGTAATAAGAATGAATAACTTCTAAATTTTCTTCTTTTCTTGAGTAGCAACAAAGTTTTTCAAATAAAAAGGCTCAAAATAAGCAATATCTTCTGTTTTATTTTCTTTGTATTTATCATAAGATAATTGAGTCATTTCTTTGGCTGAAGGAAATGCATTTTTGATAAATACCGCATTCTTATGAACTATGGTCTCTTTACATTTTTCTGCACCATCACCCAGAAAATAAACTGTGTGATTTTGCAATTTATCACAGAAAGAATGTTCATCAATAATATCAGCCTTAGTTTCCCTAATAAGGGTATAAGATTCATCATAAATAGCAGAATAAACTTCCATTCTTCTGGCATCAATCATTGGGATAATATAGCCTTTATCTATAGTGGTAGAATGTGCTAAGATTTCTAGAGAATTGATAGAGATTAATGGGATGTCATTGGCAAAACACAATCCTTTGGCTGCAGAAATACCAATACGTAAACCAGTGTAAGAACCAGGGCCTTTGCCTACAGCAATAGCCTCAATTTCTTTAATTGTTAGTTTGCTCTCTAGTAAAGCTTCTTTAATTAAGGGATGCAGCATTTCTGAATGAGAATACGCACCATTGTTAATTTCTTTTAAAGAAATAAGTTCCCCGGATTTAGCAATACTAACGGAGCAGTTTTTAGTAGAAGTTTCTATGTGTAAGATAAAACTCAAGTCTTTTTCTTGTAAAGATAAAGCATAAAAAAACGGCAACCAAAAGTTGCCGTTTTGTATAGTATATAGTTGTTTAATCTAAATTCAAATTTCCGTAATAAAACTGAAGTACCTTTGTTTTAAACACAAAATCATATTTGGCTCTAATTAATGCAGATTCGGCACTTACCAATCTAGTTCTTACCAAATCAAAGTCAAATAAAGTACTAGCACCTAAGTTATAACTTTCTTGGGCATTCTTGAAGGCTTCTCTTTGAGCCTTTAAAGAGATAGTTGCTGCTTCAAATGTTTTTGCGGCTGCTTTAGCATCTGCAAAGGCCTGTTCTATTGTTTGCTGTAGTTGTAGTTTTTGATTGTCTAAATTTAACAGAGACAACTCTCTATTAATATAAGATTTAGCTACATTATTTTTTGTCTGGAATCTATTAAATATAGGAATGTTTAAAGATACAGACATTCCGTAGGTAACTCTATCTACTAATACTTGTTTAAAAAAGTATTCGTTATTTTGACCAGGAAATAAATTGTTTAACTGATTAAAATAAGAGGTTCCACTATTAATATTATAACTAAGGGATGGTAAAAAAGCTCCTTTAGATAACTCAATATTTAAATCTGCATTCTGAATACCTAGTTCAGCACTTTTTATCTGTGGTTGATTTGTTAAGGCCTTCTCATAAACAACATCGGATGTTTCGTAAAGCAGCAACCCTGAAGGTGTATTTACCTCCATATTTTCTACATCAAAACCTACTGAAGATATTTGTAATAATTGAGCTAAATTTAGTAAAGCTATGGTTAGTGTATTTTCACGAGCAATTACGTTTTGTTGATCGTTGGCAGCTGTAGACTGAGAGTTCAAAAGATCTCCTTTTGCCGTAATACCCGCCTCATATCTTTGTGAGGCAGCCTCCACTTGTTTTTTGCTAATTTCAGCTTGAACTCTTGCTACAGCTAAATTTTCTTTTGCAAAAAGGATGTTTAAATAGCCATTTACAACAAACAAAGAAACATCATTTTGGGCTTTTTCTAAATCTAATTTACTTGCTTCTATACCAAGCTGTGCTTGTTTGTAGGAATTTAAATTTCTAAAACCATTAAAGATCGTACCATTAACAGAAAGATTGAACCGTCCATTAAAATTGGTGGTATTTTTTAATACACCACTTCTATCTGGAGATAATCCAGAATTAATACCACCGCTAGAACTGGCATTAATTGAAGGAAGAAAATTTCCTTGGGTGATGGCTACATCTCTTTCAGAAAGAGAAATATTAAGCGCATTTTGTTTGATAGAAATATTATTTTCTAATGCGTATTCTACACACTTCTTTAGGGTCCATTTTTCTTGCGAATAAGCAATAGAAACAAAGAGAAGTGATACAATTAGTAAATTTTTTTTAGTCATCTTGGTTGTATTATTTTTCAAATTTGTGTAACAATTTTGGCATAAGATGTTCAAGTCATTTTTTACACCTTATGTTAGACGACCAAAATTAGAATATGTTACACCCAATGGCTCTTATTGAAATGTTAATTTTTAACTCCTTTTTTATATCGGTAGATAAAATAGAATAAAACACCAATAAGTATATAAGGAAATACCATTAAATAGGTGATGCCATTGTTAATACCCTCTGCCATTGTTTGGTCTCCACTTTCAACAACAGCTTTACACATAGCACACTGAGAATAGATTGGAGTTGTAGATACAAACATAAGTAGCATTACAAAAAAGTAAGTAAGATATTTAGACATAGTAAGGAGATATCATGAGGTATACAATAACGCCAGTTACAGCAACATATAGCCAAATAGGAAAGGTAATTTTAGCAATTTTTCTATGCTCAGTAAATTTACCCAATTTAGCCTTCATTAAGGTAACTAATACAAATGGTATTACAATTACAGAAAGTACTATATGTGTAATTAAAATAAAATAATAGAGATATTTAATAAATCCTTCACCTCCAAATGTAGTAGAGTCTGATGTCATATGATAGGCAACATACATGACAAGAAAAAGAACAGAGCAGATAATAGCTAATGTATTTAATCTTTCATGCAATGTTTTTTTACCATTTTTAATTGCAATTACAGCAGCAATTAATAAAACAGCAGTAATGCCATTTACTGTTGCATATATTGGAGGTAAAAACCGAAGAGGCTCTACATCAAAACCTAATTTCCTTAAATTTATTCCAAACAAAGCAGCTACTGCCAATGGAATTATAATTGATAAAATGGTGATTACTCGTTTGTATTTTTTCTCTGTTAATTCAATTCTACTCATTTAATAAAATTTTAATGTCTTCTTTTAATTCATTTATTTGGTCCGGAAAACCAGCATCTTCAATAGCTCTGTAATACAGTAATGGATTTCCTTGAGCATCTTTTCTTGACCTAATAGTTCCGGTTTTATCTACCAAAGCAAACAGACCAGAATGTTCAAAGCCTCCATGCTCTACTTTATTATCTATTCCGGCATATAATTTAAACCCTTTGTTAGATAAATTAAACACAGTCTCTTCTGATTTTCCAGATAATAAGTGCCAGTTTTTATGAGTAATGCCGTTAGAACTAGCATAGCTCTTCAAAACTTCTTGAGTGTCTATAGCTGGTGTTATAGAGATTGAAGCTATTCCTACATTTGAATTCTCTGTAAATTCTTTCTGAATAAGAAGCATTTTCTGATTCATAATAGGACAAATACTAGGGCAAGTCGTAAAGAAAAATTCTACAACATATACTTTCCCTTCATAAGTCTCATTATTGATGATGTTGCCATCTTGATTTGTAAATTCAAAAGAAGGTACTTTATTATAAACAAAGAGTTTATTATTAGCTAGTTGTACAGCCTCATTTTTTTTATTTAGTCTGTTGTCATCTATTAAGGTTTCATTAGAAATTCTATCATCGAGATTTCTAATCACATAGATTCCAAAGATTAGTATGATAAAAGAGATTCCTATGTATGAATTTTTTTTGCTCATATAGTTAGTTTTTTCTAACTGCTTTGTTTTTATTTTTAAAAGCGGCTCTATACTCATAGAGCAATACTTTTATGTCATCTTCCATTTTATTATTTAATTCTGCAACAGATTCAATATTATAGCCATACATTATCTGTTTTTCTTCATCACCATCATTATCTCTTCCTCTAAGACTTAGCTCTTTGTCTATAAGGTATACTTTTTTTGAATACAATGAAGAATCTAATATGTCTTTTGTTTTGAGGTTTGCATGCAATGATGAAATGACTTCTCTATCCATAGAAATAAAGTTCCATTTATACATGTCTGTAAAAGTTTCCAAATCTGATGATAATTTTTTAACATCTTCTTCTGATGTTTCTGGATATATAGCAATTATTTGAAAAGGCCTGTATCCATAAAATTCTTTATAAATTTTTTGATTCAGATTAAAAACCCCTCCTTTTTTAGCCTCTATATTATCTCCTAAGAAACATAAAAGGGTTACATGATCTTGCATGGAAATGGAGTCTTCTAAAACATCTAAAGAAACATTATATGTTAACGTAGATAGTTTTTTGAAGTTGTTAATGCCCGTAGATAGTATTAAAAAGAATAACAACGGAAACACAAACAGTGCTATGAGTACAAATCTCTTCTTAGTAATTTTCATATTTAGTGATAAAAAAAGGCGGTTAAAAACCACCTTGATTAAATTTTGTTACCAACGCACTAAAGGCGCAAGTGTGCTATATAAATAGTCTCCTTCTATTAGTAGCAGTGTGACTAGATAAATGATTAGAAATACAGCAGTCCAAACAACAGCTCTTCTAAACCAAGTTTTTTCACCTTCCATATGCATGAAAGACCAAGTAATACCGTAAGCTTTAGCCAAGGTTAAAATAATAAAAATCCAGTTTAATGGGCTTGTACCTAAAAAACTAGTAAGATGTAAAACACTTGGTTTATAGATACCTAGTATAACTTCAACAATTGTTATTGCAGATAATATCCAGAATACATTCCAAATTCTTTTTGTATGTGATTGTGCGTGTGCCATATATGCTGTTATTAAAAAATTAAACTAAGTAGAAAAAAGTAAATACAAATACCCATACTAAATCTACAAAGTGCCAATATAATCCTACTTTTTCAACCATTTCATAATGACCTCTTTTTTCATAGGTTCCTACAATTACATTAAAGAAAACGATGATATTAAAAATGATACCAGAAAAAACGTGAAACCCGTGAAATCCAGTAATGAAGAAAAAGAAATCTGCAAAGATGGTATTTCCATATTCATTTACTTCTAGATTGGCGCCTTCAACAACTAGTCTTGTTTTGGCAAGCTCTAATAGTGCTTTTTCTCTAGATAATATTGTTTTTTGTTTTTTATCTAAGTCAATTAATTCTGTTCTAATTTGAATGTCAGGATTGGCTTCAAAAGAACTAATAACCTGTGCTATAGAATACTGTGCAATAGTAGTCTCTTCTTCAAACCACAAACCATTCTTTTTGGTATGCTGTTCTCTTACATCTCCTCTATCTCCAACTACAAAATCTGCTAAGGCTATTTGTTTTCCTTTAACATCTACAAATTGTAATATTTTGCCATCTGTAGTTTTTACAGCTCCGTAAGTACCATTAATAAATGTATTCCATTCCCAGGCTTGTGAGCCTACAAAAATAATACCACCAATAATGGTTAACAACATATAAACAGTTACTTTCTTCTTATTCATGTGATGGCCAGCATCTACGGCTAATACCATAGTAACAGATGAAGCAATTAAGACAAACGTCATAAAAGCTACATATATCATAGGAAATTCACCATGAAAGAAGGGAACGTGAGTAAACACTTCATCAGCAATTGGCCAAGAATCAATAAATTTAAAACGAGTTAAACCATAAGCAGCTAAAAACGCAGAGAATGTTAAGGCATCTGACACAATAAAAAACCACATCATCATTTTACCATAACTGGCTCCAAAAGGTTTTGCTCCTCCACCTCCCCAAGTAGGTTTCTTTTCATTAGGTACAGCAATGTTTGCTTCCATATATTTTATATAAATATTTCTTTAATAGTTGCCAAAATTAATCAATTTTCATCATCTAATAAAATAGAAAAAGAAAAATAAATAAATCCATAAAACATCCACAAAATGCCAAAAGATTGCACCTAGTTCAAAGCCTAGTAAATCATCTGATTTGTAGCGATATTTAAAATGATTATAAATTACAACAAGTAGCACAATAATCCCTGCAAATACATGAACTGCGTGCATTAAACTAATTCCAATAATAAATGATGTTGACACGGTGCTTGTGGGTCCTGTAAAAAATAATCCAGCATTCCTTAAATCTTCAAAACCGGCATATTGTTGCCAAATAAATGTAATTCCTAATAGAAATGTGATTAATAAAAATACAATAGACAGCTCTCTTTTGTCCTTTTTGAGGAGTTTTTGAGATATAGTAATGGTTATGCTACTTAATATAATGAGTATGGTGCTAATATAGAAAGCATCTGGTAATTCAAAAGTTACCCAATCATCTCTTCTCATACTAATTACATAAGCACTTGTAAGTCCGGCAAAAAACATTACCATACTAATCATAGAAACCCATAACATAGGTTTTGCAGATTTATTTCTACCAACTTTTAATTCTTCTTCTAAGTCTTCTTTGTTAATATTCATGTTAGTGTAAAAATTTATCGATTACATATATAATTTGAATCACTGTAATATATAAGACGCTTGATAGCATTAATTTTCTTGCTTCAATATTTGTTTGTTTTTTATGAAGTAAAATTCCATAATACAACATAAATAAACCTAGAAGGGCAATAATAATAGCTGTAATTGGATGTATATAAAAAGCTCCTGTCATTTTTAATACTGGAGCTATAGATACTAGTATCATTATAATAGTATAAAAAATAATCTGTTTCGTTGCAGATTGATCTTTTTTATCCATTGGCAACATAATAAAACCAGCTTTTTTATACTCTTCAAATTGTAACCAACCAATAGACCAGAAATGTGGAAATTGCCAAAAAAATTGAATCATAAATAAAAAACCAGCTTCTATTCCAAATTCATTTGTAGCTGCAACCCAGCCAAGCATAAAAGGAATTGCTCCGGGCAATGCGCCAACAAAAACAGCTAATGGTGAAACTGGTTTCATAGGGGTGTAAGCGCAAGTGTATAAAAAGATAGATATGGCTCCAAAAAGCGCACTTTTTGGGTTGATACTGTATAGAATACCAAGGCCAATAATAGTAAATGTAATTGCAAAAATGAAGGCGCTAGTCTTAGACATCCTTCCTGTTGGAAGTGGTCTGTTCATGGTTCTTTTCATTAAAGCATCTGTATCTTTTTCAATAATTTGATTAAAAGCATTAGAGGCAGCTACCATTAAAAACCCACCCAAACCTAATAAGAAAAGTACTTGATAATTAATAATTTCTACAGCCAATAAATACCCAGCAATAGCAGAAAAAACAACACTTAAAGACAAACCTACTTTTGCGAGCTGTTTATAGTCTGAAAGGACTCTCTGAAAGGAAATTTTAGTGTCGATAACTGTGGTTAAACTCATTAGAAATTAAATCGAATGCAAAGATATTTCATAATAATTGAAATCCCATAGCTTTTGTAAAATATTCAATTAAAATAAAAGTAAAATAATTTTCAAAAGTCTTTGTAGTTTCCTTTTTTGTTTTAAATTTGCATCCCATTCAAACGAATGGATGTTCATTAAAATACGACTACGCGAAAGTAGCTCAGGGGTAGAGCATCACCTTGCCAAGGTGGGGGTCGCGGGTTCAAATCCCGTCTTTCGCTCTATTCTATAAAACATACCAACGCTGTGCTGAGCACAGTCGAAGCATGCAGAAGTGGTGGAATTGGTAGACACGTTGGACTTAAAATCCAATGGGCAGTAATGCCCGTGCGGGTTCAAGTCCCGCCTTCTGTACTAAAAGCCTTTACAAGATTTCTTGTAAAGGCTTTTTCATTTTCTAGAAAAACAAAAAAAACCATCGATATCGATGGTTTTTTATAAGTAAGAGAAGTTTTTACTCTTTTTCAGTTGTAGAAGAAATTACCTTCATGATTGGGCGCATCTCCCAAGTAACTTTGGTTAACTTATCCATAGGAAGTCCTTCAATAATACCTTCACCAGCTAGATGTTTCATGGCGTTTTTTAAGCTGTCATAAGAGTCATAAGTCATCATAGAACTATACTCCTGGCCTTGTGGTGTTATTTTAGTCGCCATTCCCCATCCAACCATTCCGTTGTCACTCATATTTTTCTTAAAATGAGGGATTACATATTTTTTAGAAGATGCTGCTACTGCGTTTACATCATCTGGTGTAGCAAAATTAAGAATTACGTATGCTGCTGGTCCTGTATTAGGAATAGACATTTGCATTTTATAGGTATAACTTCTGTCGTACTTATATTTAGAACTATCGCTAAATAAGACATCTGGTTTTATACCTACTACTTTTTCTGAATGACTCCACCAAGCATTTTCATTAGCAGCAATTTCAATAGTTGGATACGCATTTACCCACATAAAGTTATAATCATCTGGCCCCACATTGGTGTTTTGCATTAAAACCCAACCCAATAACTTACCATTATTTACAGCATCTTGAGCAATTTTTTTACTATAATTCATTTCTACATTAAGAAATTGTTCTATGTCATTTTGTTCAACTTTTACGGGGCTAAATACAACTATTTGAGCAAGTAAAATGTTAACACTAAACATAGCAATTAAAGAACTTAATAGATTTTTTTTCATGGTTATATTAATTTAATGATTAAAAACAAAATTACAAAATTAGTTTTAATTTGCAATTAATTTTGTAGTTTTGATTTATTATAAATCTTATAACTAACTAAATTATTATGATGAAAAATCTATTTACTTTTTTACTATTAACCGTTTCTTTCGCATTATTTGCTCAGAACGTAGTTAATATTACTTATGTGACTGTTCCAAGACAGGATTCAGAAACTTTTCTTGAATTACATAAGAAGTTTACAAACTTATCTCTTGGAGAAGAGCGTGTTCTCGTAAACTCAGGAATGTTTGCTCATGCTTTTGCAGGAGATTATACTTATGCAATCTATGATTTTTACAATTCAGCAGAGGATCTAGTTATAGATGCAGATATTAGTAATAAAATTCTTGATCAAAATATCAAAGCAATGAAGTTAGATGAAGAAGCTCAAGCTAAAATGCAAGAAGAGTATATGAGTTATCTAGGAATGTATATAGAAGGTCATTCAGATCAAATTAGAACTTTTGAAGGCTTGGAAAAATTAGGTTTTGAAAGTGAGGGTATGGACTGGTCTACCAAAAAAGTAGTTGTTCTTAGTAAGTACAGTACTAAATGGGGTGGAAATAAAGACTTTACAGAAGGGTTAATTTCTGGAAGTTTAAAAGATAACAAAGACAGTGGGAAAACAGTAGCTATGTATGCAAGTAGACATTTGTACGGTACTGGAATGGATTGGCATTCATATATGTTTTACGAAACTTGGTCAGATTTTGCTGCTTTTGAAGAAAGTAGTTATGGAGGGCCAATGGATGAAGCAGCAAATAAATACTGGTCTTCTGTTACTTCCCATGAAGATGAGATTTTAATGTGGATTGGTGGTATAGACGAAAAAACAAAATTATTTTACTACGCAAAATAATTAAACAGTAGTTATCAAACGTTAGATACTTAAAAAGCCTTAGCACTACTGCTAAGGCTTTTCTTATAATGTAATTTGTCTATTAATTTGTTGATCTAAAGATATAAATGTCTCTGTTCTAGATACGCCTTTTATTCGTTGAATATCATTATTAAGTAAGTACATAAGGTCTTCGTTATTTTTACTTAAAATCTTAATTAAGATAGCCCAATTACCTGTTGTATAATGACTTTCAACTACTTCAGGAATTTGTTTTAGTTTCTTTATAGCTGAAGAATACATGGCAGCAGACTCTAAAAAAATACCTACAAAAGCAGTGGTAGTGTATCCTAATGCTTTAGGGTTTAAAATTAATCTTGAGCCAGCCATTAAATCAGAACCTTCTAATTTACGTAAACGTTGATGAATGGCAGCTCCAGAAATTCCTACCTCTCTTGCAATAGCCAAAATAGGTGTTCTAGCATCTTCAACAAGTCTTTTGATGATAATTTTATCAATTCCATCAATTTTAATTTTAGAAGCCATAGTGTTGTGTATTAGTTTAATGTGTAAGTATCAAATATAAAAAAAAGGAAGTACATTCTGTATGTTCTTCCTTTTAATTGTTTTTTATAAGTAGTACGCCTTATTTAGGGTTCATTTCGAAACTTTCCATAAATTTAGTCGTATAATTTCCAACAATATAATCTGGATGATCCATTAATTGCCTGTGAAAAGGAATGGTAGTTTTTACACCTTCAATTATAAATTCATCTAAAGCCCTTTTCATCTTATTAATAGCTTCTTCTCTAGTCTGAGCCGTTACAATAAGTTTGGCAATCATAGAATCATAATTTGGAGGAATCATATACCCTGAATATACGTGAGTATCTAGTCGGATTCCATGTCCTCCAGGAGCATGAAAAGTAGTTATTTTACCCGGTGAAGGTCTGAAATTATGATAAGGGTCTTCTGCATTTATTCTACATTCTATAGAATGTAGTTTTGGTAAGTAGTTTTTTCCAGAGATAGGAACACCTGCTGCAACTAAGATTTGTTCTCTAATTAAGTCATAATTGATAACTTCTTCTGTAATTGGGTGTTCTACTTGAATACGAGTATTCATCTCCATAAAGTAGAAGTTTCTGTGCTTATCAACTAAAAACTCAACAGTACCAGCGCCTTCATATTTAATATATTCTGCAGCCTTTACGGAAGCTTCTCCCATTTTATCTCTTAATTCATCGGTCATAAAAGGAGAAGGAGTTTCTTCAGTTAATTTTTGATGACGTCTTTGAACAGAACAATCTCTTTCAGATAAATGACATGCTTTACCAAAAGAGTCTCCTATGATTTGAATTTCAATATGTCTTGGTTCTTCAATTAGTTTCTCTAAATACATGGCATCATTTCCAAAAGATGCTTTTGCTTCTTGACGGGCCGAGTCCCAAGCATCTTGAAGCTCTTCAGCTTTCCAAACAGCTCTCATCCCTTTCCCACCACCACCAGCAGTAGCTTTAAGCATTACGGGATATCCTGCCTCTGTTGCTAGTTTTTCACATTCTTGAAAATCTTTTAAAATTCCTTCAGAACCTGGTATACAAGGAACTCCTGCAGAAATCATGGTTGATTTTGCCGAAGCTTTGTCTCCCATTTTATCAATCATTTCTCCAGTGGCTCCAATAAATTTTATTTGATGTTCTTCACATAACTTAGAGAATTTTGCATTTTCAGATAAGAACCCGTATCCTGGATGAATTGCATCTGCATTTGTAATCTCTGCCGCCGCAATAATATTAGACATTTTTAAATAAGAATCTACACTTGGAGGAGGGCCAATACAAACAGCTTCATCAGCAAATTTTACATGTAAGCTTTCTGCGTCTGCTGTAGAATAAACAGCCACAGTTTTTATTCCCATTTCCTTACAGGTTCTAATTACTCTTAAAGCAATTTCCCCTCTATTGGCAATCAATATTTTTTTAAACATAATTGTATCGTTTTATTCTTAACGTTATAAGATTATAATGAAATCTTTTAACTAAAAAATTAAGAAGGATCTACTAAAAATAAAGGTTGATCAAACTCTACTGGAGATGAATCGTCTATAAGAATTTTTACAATGGTGCCAGAAACTTCAGATTCAATTTCATTGAAAAGTTTCATTGCTTCAATTATACAGACAGTATCACCAACATTAATGACGCTTCCAACTTCTACAAATAATGGTTTTTCTGGAGATGGTTTTCTATATAAAGTACCAATAATTGGTGATTTGATAGTGACATATTTAGAGTCATCTGCCAAATCATTAGTAGTTATATTTTTATGAGTTTCACTAGGTACCTCAACTGGAGCAGCTTGTAAAACTTGGGGAGCTGCCATCATTGGAGCTGGTTGTGAGTAAGTAACTTCAGTTCTTTCGGAACCAGTTTTAATGGTGATTTTTATATCTTCCATTTCTAACTTAACTTCACTAGCGCCTGATTTAGCAACAAATTTGATAAGATTTTGAATTTCTTTAATATCCATTACACTTAGTTTTAGTTATTTTATTTTTATGAATTATAAGCCCATTTTAAATAGATAGCCCCCCATGTGAAGCCTCCACCAAACGCGGCAAATATTAAATTATCTCCTTTTTTTAATAGATGTTCATAATCTGCAAGAAGCAGTGGTAAGGTTGCTGAAGTAGTGTTCCCATATTTATGAATATTCATCATTACTTTAACAGCATCTATGTTTACTCTTTTAGCTGTTGCTTCAATAATTCTTTTATTGGCTTGGTGCGGAACTAACCAACTAATATCATCATTAGTAAGCTGGTTTCTGGTTAACATTTTTTCTGCAACATCTGCCATATTAGAAACAGCAAACTTGAAAACAGTTTTTCCTTCTTGATGTACAAAATGTTGTCCGTTTTTTAATGTATCTTCTGATGCAGGAAGGATAGATCCTCCAGCTTCTATTTTTAAGAATTCTCTTCCAGAACCATCACTTCTTAAGTACTCATCTTGTAATCCCATACCGTCTGAATTTGGTTCAAAAAGAACAGCACCTGCACCATCTCCAAAAATAATACAAGTTGCTCTGTCTGTATAATCAATAATAGAAGACATTTTATCAGCTCCTATAAGTAATACTTTTTTATATCTTCCAGACTCTATATACGAGGCTGCTGTAGACATACCATATAAAAAACTTGAGCATGCTGCTTGTAAATCATAGGCAAATGCATTTGTAGCGCCTATTTCTGTTGCAGTAAAAACAGCGGTAGATGCAACAGGCATGTCAGGTGTTGCTGTTGCAACAATAACCATGTCTATTTCCTTTGCGTCTATATTAGATTTTTCTAGTAAATCTTTGGCTGCTCTTACAGCCATAAAAGAAGTCCCTTGGTTGGGCTCTTTTAATATTCTTCTTTCTTTGATTCCTGTTCTTGAAGTAATCCAGTCATCATTAGTTTCAACAAGAGTTGCAAGTTCTTTATTGGTTAAAATGTAATCAGGAAGATATTTCCCAACTGCTGTAATAGCTGCAGTTATTTTTGACATATGATAACTTGTTATAAGGAGGATTTTTGATGTTTATTTACTTCCTTCAATCGGCTGACTAAAGTAGTAAAAATTATTTTAGTTTTTTTCAATAAAACACGTCAAAAAAATGATTTTTTGATCAAAAACACAAAAAAACCCTCAAAAAGAGGGCTTTTTTGTGTTTTTGGAGTAAAAAACTATACTTCTGTTGCTGCTGATTCTAATACTATTTGACCTCTATAGTATAACTTTCCCTCATGCCAATGAGCTCTGTGATATAAATGAGCTTCTCCTGTTGTTGGATCTACTGCTATTTGTTGGTCAGAAGCTTTATAATGTGTTCTCCTTTTATCTCTTCTAGTTTTAGATATTTTTCTTTTAGGATGTGCCATTTTATGTGTTTTTTTCTGTGATTAAACTTTTTAATTTATCCCACCTTGGGTCTGTACTTTCTTCATTTTCTGAAGATTTATTTTCTTTTATCTCTAATTCTTTTAATTTAGTTAAAGCTTCTGAATTCATAGTACCGTCAAGTACTTTTGGATGAACTTTTTTTGTTGGAACAGAAAGTATTATTAATTCGTATATAAATTGACTAATATCTATCTCATGATATTCATTAGGGATAATTACCATATCATCATCATCATCATTATATTCTGACCCAAATTTAATAACTAAAGGTAAATTACCTTTAACTTCTTGTTCATATGGCTCTAGTGAGGTATCACAATCAACGTTAACATATCCGTGTAAATTAAAGTCTAATTCAAAAAAAGTTGTTTTTTTGTTAAAGACTAATGAAATATGTAAAGCACTACTATTAAACTCATCAAAACCGAAAGCTTCAAAGAACGTATTTTCAATATCATAACTAAATAAATGCTTTCCTTGCTTTAATCCTATAAAAGGAATAATAAATTGTTTCAAGTTTGACATTATAAGCTAATGAATTTGAGCGGGCAAATATAATAAATTGTTTTAATTAATTATTGTTTTTTATATCAAAATGTGGACTGTTTTTTAGGTCTTAAAACATTTTGCGTGAGTTCTTTATACTCATTTCTGTTTTTAAATATTTTAATCCCTGTAAAAACGGCTTCTTTAAAAGAATCTGAGTTTGCTTTTCCTTTACCTGCAATGTCAAAAGCAGTTCCATGATCTGGAGAAGTTCTTATGTGATTTAGACCAGCGGTGAAATTAACTCCGTTGCCAAAAGTTAGTGCTTTAAAAGGTGCTAAACCTTGGTCATGATACATAGCTAGCACTCCGTCAAATTGTTTGTAGGCTTTAGATCCAAAGAATCCATCAGCAGCATAGGGGCCGTAAACCAAGATTCCACTTTCATTAATTGTGCTAATGGTAGGTTTAATCAGTTGGTTTTCTTCCTGTCCAATAACACCATTATCTCCAGAATGAGGATTTAAGCCTAGGATAGCTATCTTAGGTTTGTTGATGTTAAAATCTTGTTTTAATGATTGATTAAGTATGGAAACTTTTCGTTCAATAAGTTCAGGAGTAATGGTTTCTGCTATTTTAGAGATTGGAATATGACCAGTGATAAGACCAATTTTTAAAAAATCATTCATCAAAATCATTAAACTCTCTCCTTCTAGATTACTTTCTAAAAATTCTGTATGACCTGAAAAATCAAATTCATCAGATTGAATTGTTTCTTTATTAATTGGAGCAGTAACAAGTATATCGATCCCACCATCTTTTAATGATTTGGTAGCATCATTAAGTGATTTAAATGCATATTTACCACCATCTTTGGTAGCGTTTCCAATTTCTAATTTTACATCTTCTTCCCAAATTCTCAATAGGTTTATTTCACCATCTTTAATTTGTTGAATAGAATTAATTTCATGAACATTAGTTTCTATATTTAAAATTTTCTTGTGAATAGAAAGAATTTTAGAACTCCCAAATAAGACCGGTGTACAAAATTCTAACATTCTTTTATCTTCAAATGTTTTTAAGACAACTTCTATTCCAACACCATTTATATCTCCTAATGAGATTCCTACTACTATTTTATCTTTTTTTTTCATATCTAAAAGTTAATATGTCTATTTTTGTACATAGCAAAAGTAACTAAATTTATATACATGTTTACTGGAATTATTGAGACATTAGGACGCGTTGAAAAGATAGAAAAAGATAGAGAAAATATTAATCTCACAATTCAAACAAATATCACAGATGAGTTAAAGATAGATCAAAGTATTGCTCACAACGGTGTCTGTCTAACTGTGGTGGCAATTTCTGGCAAAAACTATGTTGTTACAGCCATAAAGGAAACCTTAGATAAAACTAATTTGGGACACTTGTCCGAAAATGATCTGCTAAATATAGAACGAGCAATGAAGTTAGGTGATAGACTGGATGGTCATATTGTTCAAGGTCACGTAGATCAAACTGCTGTATGTTCAGAGGTTTTAGAAAATGATGGAAGTTGGATATTTACTTTTGTATATGATGCTAATGCAAACAATATAACCATTGAAAAAGGTTCTGTAACAGTAAATGGAGTAAGTCTTACAGTCGTAGATTCTAAAAAAAACCAGTTTAGCGTTGCCATTATACCGTATACATATACCCATACAGGGTTCTCTAAATTTAAAAAAGGAACTATTGTAAACTTAGAGTTCGATGTTATTGGTAAATATGTAGCAAGGCTACATGAACTTAAAAGTTAATTTTTAAGTTTTTTCACTCCATAAACTATACCTGCTATCAATAAAAATAATAGACCACCGTCTATCGGTAAACCTGGTGGTGGTGGTGGAGGTGGTGGGCCTTGCGCAATCATAATTAGGGGGAATAATAGTAATAGGAGTAACGAGGCTAATTTTTTCATTTTTTCCTAAATTAGGGTTTAGAATTATTGAATTGTAAAGATATGATTAATTTTGTTAAATGTAACTATTTAAGTGGACCCAGAAGGGCTCGAACCTTCGACCCCCTGATTATGAGTCAGGTGCTCTAACCAACTGAGCTATGGGTCCAAATAATAGTTTGCAAATGTAATGTTTTTTTATAATTTTAAACATCAAAAATTTAAAATTTATTTATCTCTAGCCATTAAGAAAGAGCCAAATTCTGTAAGTTTTTCCTTATTTAATTTGCTCATATTCATTTTCTCTAACAAATTAAAAGCTAAGGATGTATAATCGTGTATTAGTTGTTGAATTAAAGATGGAATTTCATATTTTTCAAAGATTCTCTTTACTTCATCTATTTTAATAGAATTATCTTCTAATTTTTGATTGTAAAAAAAAGCTAATTTTTGTTTGTTATCATCACTTGATAGCTCCATAGCTTTTAGGTACAAATATGTTTTTTTATTTTCAATAATATCACCTCCAACCTGTTTTCCAAATGTTTCAGGGTTTCCAAAAGTATCAAGATAGTCATCCTGTAATTGAAAAGCTAGTCCAAGATTTAAACCATATTCATAGAGTAAATTGGCATTTTTTTCTGAGGACTCTGCTACAATAGCCCCCATCTTTAAGGCAGCTGCAACTAATACAGATGTCTTTAAACGAATCATGTTTAGATATTCATCTATAGTGACATCATTCCTCGTTTCAAAATCAATATCTAATTGTTGACCATCACAAACTTCTAAAGCAGTTTTACTAAATAATATCGCCAATTTTTGAAATATTTCTGGAGTATAATTTTCAAAATATTGATAAGCTAAAATTAACATAGCATCACCAGAAAGAATTCCTCTATTTAAATCCCACTTTTCATGAACAGTCTTTTTACCTCTTCTTAGAGGAGCATCATCCATTATATCGTCATGTACAAGGGTGAAGTTGTGAAATACCTCCACTGCTAAAGCAGCTGGGAAAGCCTTTTTATAATCGCCTGATAAAATATCAGCAGCCATTAAAGTTAAAATAGGTCGAATACGTTTCCCTGAAAGTTGTATAATATAATCAATTGGTTCATAGAGATTTTTAGGTTCTCTGATCCATTCTTTTTTATCTAAATACTGCTGAAATTCCTTTTGATATGATGTTAAATCCAAAGTTTGTAAAAATTTCAACAAAAATAAGATTAAAGATTTATTTTAATGTTAAGAATGTTAAAAAATCATTAAACTTTGGAAACTATTTTTGTTTCTTTGGTTTCCTTCGTAAATTTGCTAAATATTATTATGAAAGAAAAAATATTATACAACGCAACAGAAATGTTTTTAAATATTGGTTTTAAGAGCATTACAATGGATGATATTGCCTCTAATGCTGGTATTTCAAAAAAAACAATTTATGCTCACTTTAGCAACAAAACAGAATTAGTTGAGGCTGTTACTCTTCATATATTTGAGATTGTTAAAAAAGGTGTAGCTATTATTCACGCACAAGAGCAAAATCCAATTATTGAATTATTTGAAATAAAGAGATTTGTTATGGAGCATTTAAAAGATGAAAAATCTTCTCCACAGTATCAACTCCAAAAATATTATCCAAAAATTTACAATACGTTGAAGCAAAAACAATTTATGTTGTTGCAAGAACTCATAAAAGAAAATCTTGAGAAAGGGATAGCGCAAAAATTATTTAGAGAAAGCATTGATATTGATTTTACAGCAAGAATTTATATTCATGGCTTAGTTGGTATTAAAGATAAAGACATTTTTCCTTTACATAATTATTCAATGGATGTCTTAAGTACCAATCACTTAGAGTATCATTTACGCGGAATATCAACAAAAAGTGGAATACAAGAATTAGAAAAACAATTATAAAATTTATTAATGAAAAAGTATTTAATAATTATTACCACCCTCTCTATCGGTTTTTCGAGCTATGCTCAAAAACCCGATATGGTACTATCTTTAGATGAAGCAATTCAAATTGCATTAAAAAATAGTTACAATACCAAAGCATCTAAAAATAATGTTTTATCTGCCAAAGAAACCGTTTGGGAAACAACTGCCACCGGTTTGCCTCAAATAAGCGCAAGTATAAATTATCAAAACTTTATAAAACAGCCTGTTTCTCTTTTGCCAGCTGCAGCTTTTGATAATACAGCTTCTGTTGTAGAGACTGTTGAAGATTATTTTGATATCCAATCTAACAGAGATCCAGCATCACCAGATGGGTTTATACCTGTTGTTTTTGGAACACAACAAAATCTAAATGCTTCTGTTACTCTAACTCAATTGTTGTTTGATGGTTCTTATTTGGTAGGGTTACAAGCATCAAGAGCTTATTTGAAAATTTCTGAACAAGCAAATAAAAAAACCGAATTGTTAACTAGAGAAGCTGTTGTAAATGCTTATGGTAGTGTTTTAGTGACTGAAAAAAGCATTGCTATATTAGAAGGAAACATTACTGTTTTAGAAAAAAACTTGGAGGATGCTAAAAAGATTTATGAAAATGGTTTTAATGAGCAAGAAGATGTAGAGCAGTTAGAAATTACTTTTGGAACCTTAAAAAATCAATTACACAATATGCAAAGAATGAAAGGGATCGCATATCAAATGCTAAATCTTTCTATAGGAGTTTCTATAAATACTTCGGTTATCTTAACCGATAGTTTAGATTCTTTGGCAGAAACCAATATTAATTTGGGGCTTATTTCAGAACCATTTAATATGTCTAATCATATTGATTTAAAAATTGCAGAAAACGATAGAGAATCAAAAAGACTAATGATGCAACTCGAAAAAAGTAAAGCCTTACCGAGTTTGTCTGCTTTTGTAAACTATGGCAAACAAGCCTTTTCAGATACATTTACTTTTTTTAGAGGAAATCAACAATGGTTTGATTCATCGTTAATGGGAGTTAGTTTAAACGTTCCTATTTTTAGTAGTTTAGGCAGAAGGGCCAGAACAGCTCAAGCTAGAATAGCCCTAGAAACCTCAGATATTAGATTGGAAGAGACCAAACAACGATTAAGTTTACTTGCTGAAAAAGCAAAAAACGAATATCAATTAAGTATTGAAAATTATACTACAGCAAAAAGAAATGTTGAGCTGTCTGAACGCATCGAAAAAAAGCAACGGATAAAGTTTTTTGAAGGAATTTCTTCAAGTTTTGATTTATTGCAAGCTCAAAATCAATTATACACTCAGCAACAAAATTATGTGCAATCTATGTTAGAAGTAATTGCTAAAAAAGCTGCTTTAGAAACCGCATTAAACATCCCAATTAAATAAAAAAATATCATGAAAAATATATACTTATTATTCTTGTCTGCTATTATTTTTAACTCATGTAGCAACAAAACAGCTCTCTCAGTAGACGAAATTCTAGCAACTAATGATGTAGCTAAAATCTCATCAAAAAAAATAGAAATTGACACAGAATTAGAGAGATTAACTACTAGCTTAAACAAATTAAACAGCAAGCTAAATAGTTTAAACAAAGACAAAAACACACCCTTAATTACTACCTTTAAAGCTCAAGAGCAAGTGTTTGATCATTTTATAGAATTGCAAGGAAATGTTCAAACAAAACAAAATGTTTTGGTGTATCCAGAAATGCCTGGTATTTTAAAAAAGGTATTTGTAAAAGAAGGCCAGCAAGTTGTGAAAGACCAACTTTTAGCAATAATTGATGACGGAGGTTTATCTCAACAAGTTTTACTTCTAGAAGCAAACGAACAATTAGCAAAGACAACTTTTGAGCGCCAAAAAAGATTATGGGATCAGAAGATTGGATCAGAAATGCAGTTTTTACAAGCAAAAACATCTTATAATTCTCAAAAAAGTGCCACAAACCAACTGAAACAACAGTTAGGGAAGTTTACAATTAACGCTCCATTTTCTGGAATAATAGATGATGTATTTAAAGAAAAAGGAACTGTTGTTGCACCAGGACAAGGAGCTGAAATTTTTAGAATTATAAATCTTTCTGATATGTACATAGAAACAGATGTTCCAGAAAATTATATTACCAGCATTACTAAAGATAAAATGGTAGAAGTTAATTTTCCAATACTTGGAGAAACGTTTCATTCTACAATTAGACAGGTTGGAAACTTTATAAACCCAAGTAACAGATCTTTTAAAATAGAAGTTGGTGTTTCTAATTTAGAAGGAAAAATAAAACCAAACTTAACGGCAAAATTAAAATTGAACGATTATACAAACCAATATGCAATTCTAATTCCGCAATCAATTATTTCAGAAAATGCAAAAGGAGAACAGTTTATTTACATTGTAAATGACAAAAAAGAAAACAATTTAGCTGTTGCAGAAAGATTGGTTATTGAAACAGGCAAAACACAAGGAGATTTTATTGAAGTAACAAAAAACCTCACTTCAGATACAGAGATTATTATGGAAGGTGCACGAAGTGTGAATAATGGACAGCTTGTAAAAGTCATCAATAAAAACTAATTAAAAAATGGCTAAAATTAACAAACAAATAGACAAAGAGTTTAAGCTATCTTCTTGGGCAATAAATAATAAAACTACTATTTATGTTTTAATGTTTCTATTTCTCTATCTAGGGATCTCGTCATATTTTACAATGCCAAGAGAGAATTTTCCGGAAATAAGCGAAACAAAAATTTACATTAGTTCTGTATATCCTGGAAATACTGCAGAAGATATTGAGAAACTCATTACAAACCCGCTTGAAGATAAATTGAAATCGATAAGTAATGTTGTTGAAATTACTTCAACATCACAGGAAGACTATTCTATTATTACGGTAGAGTTTGATGAGAGTATTGCCGTTGATAAAGCGAAACAAAAGGTTAAAGATGAAATAGATCAAGAAACGGCAGGTGAAGATTGGCCAACATTTAATGGGGCAAAAGTAACACCGAATGTTTTTGAATTAAGCATGTCTGAAGAGGTGCCTATTTTAAATATTAATATTTCTGGAAATTACCCAGTTTCTAAATTAAAAGAATATGGAGAGTATTTACAGGATGAAATAGAGGATTTATCTGAAATTAAGAAAGTAGATATTCGTGGGGCACAAGACAAAGAAATAGAGGTCGCTGTAGATATTTATAAAATGATGGCAGCAAAAGTTAGTTTTGATGATATTACTAATGCTATTAATCGTGGAAATGTAACCATGTCTGCAGGAAATTTTATTACCAGCCAACAAAGACGAACTATTAGAATTATTGGTGAAATTAACTCGCCTAATGACCTTCTTGATTTTGTAATAAAGTCAGAAAAAGGAAATTCAATTTATTTAAAAGATGTTGCAAAAATTTCTTTCAAAGACAAAGACAAAACAACTTATGCTAGAGAAAAAGGAGCTGCAGTTGTGATGTTAGATGTTAAAAAAAGAGGTGGGCAGAATATGGTCGATGCTGCAGATAAAGTTGGGGAAATTGTTGCAAAAGCTAAGAAAAATAATTTTCCCCAAGATCTAGAAGTAACTATCACAAATGATCAATCACCTAAAACAATTGGTCAAGTAGACGACTTGGTTAATAACATCATTTTTGGTGTTATTTTAGTAGTGATTGTTCTCATGTTTTTTCTTGGATTTAAAAATGCGATTTTTGTTGGTTTTGCAATACCAATGTCTATGTTTATGTCTTTGATGATTTTAGGAGCATTAGGGTACACTTTAAATACTATGGTTCTATTTGGTTTAATTATGGGACTTGGGATGTTGGTAGATAACGGGATTGTGGTGGTAGAGAATGTCTATAGATTGATGGATGAAGAAGGTATGACAAGAACTGAAGCTGCTAAGAAAGGAATTGGAGAAATTGCTTTTCCTATTATTATTTCTACCGCTACCACCGTGGCAGCATTTATTCCTTTAGGTCTTTGGCCGGGAATTATGGGCCAGTTTATGGTGATTTTACCAATTACATTGTCTATTGTTTTGGGATCTTCTCTGTTTGTTGCAATTTTCTTTAATTCGGTACTAGTTTCTCAGTTTATGAGTGTGGAAGACAAGGACATGCCATTAAAAAATATTGTAAGATTAACGAGTATTATGCTAGTTGTTGGTTTGCTAATATTTTTCTTGGGAGGAGATTATAAGGTTGTTGGAACTTTAATCATATTTATTGCGATTATGTTCTGGGTGTATAGACTTGTCTTAAGAAAAGCAGCAAATTATTTTCAGAAAAACACACTAGTATTTCTTGAGAATTGGTACGAAAGACAATTAAAAAGAGCCTTATCTGGTTGGAGACCTTATGTCTTGGTGGTAGCTACTTTTGTTCTTTTAGTTGCTGCATTTACCGGTTTTGGGTGGTCTTTAAAAGAGGAAAGAACTAAAGTAGAGTTCTTTCCGGACAATAAGCCCAATCAGATTATTGTGTATATAGAATATCCTCAAGGTACTGATATTGAAAAAACAAATGAAATCACTAGAGAAATTGAGCAAAAAGTTTTCAAAGTTTTGAACGAAAAAATGTATACTGATGATGGCTATAATTTTTTAGTAGAAAGTACCGTTTCTCAGGTTGGTGAAGGTGCTGGAAATCCAGAAAAAGATGGAGGCTCTTCTGCAGAAATGCCACATAGAGGTAAAATTACTGCCTCTATGCGTGAATTCAAATATAGAAGAGGTGAGGATAGTGAGATGTTACGGCAAAAAGTTCAAACAGCATTAGTTGGTATTTATCCTGGAGTTTTAATTTCTGTTGAAAAAGACGCAAATGGTCCTCCAGCTGGATCTCCAATTAACATTGAACTTAATGGAGACAATTATGAAGAATTAATTTTAACTGCAGAAAGAATGCGAGATTATTTAAATACGCAAAGTATTTCTGGAGTAGATGAATTAAAAATTGATGTTAATAAATCTAAACCTGGAATGCAGGTGCTAGTAGATAGAAAAAAAGCAGGCGAATTAGGAGTTTCTACAGGGCAAGTTGGCCAACAACTAAGAGCTGCTATCTTTGGAAATAAAGCAGGTATTTATAAAGAAAATGGCGAAGATTATGATATCTATGTTCGTTTTAACAAAGATGACAGGTATAATAAAAGCGCCATATTTAATCAGAAAATCACATTTAGAGATCAGGCAACCGGTAAAATTAAAGAGATCCCTGTTTCTGCAGTTGCCTCTCAAATGAACAGTTCTGGCTTTAGTGCTATTAAACATAAAAATATTAAAAGGGTTGTAACGGTTTATTCTGCACTTTCACCAGGAGAAACAGATGCCGGTGCGGTAGTTGCAAGAATTGAGAACTCTATGAAAAATTTTAATGATTTTCCAAAAGGAGTTAAAATAGATTATACAGGTCAAATTGAAGAGGAGAAAAAACAAATGAATTTTTTGGTAGGTGCATTTATTACAGGCTTATTGTTAATTTTCTTTATTTTAATTATTCAATTTAACTCAGTTTCAAAACCAGGAATAATCATGTTGGCCATCTTTTTAAGTTTGATTGGTGTTTTTGGTGGTTTGGTGATCTCTGGAGCTCCTTTTGTAATTATGATGACCATGGTAGGTATTATTGCTTTGGCTGGCATTGTGGTAAACAATGGTGTGGTATTATTAGATTATACAGAATTATTAATTAGTAGAAGAAAATTACAAGATGGTGTGTCTGAATCAGAATATTTACCTCTAGATAGTTTGTATGAAACATTAGTAAAAGCAGGAAAAGCAAGATTGCGTCCTGTTTTATTAACAGCTATTACTACCATTTTAGGGTTAATACCCTTAGCTATTGGTTTAAACATAAATTTCTTTACATTATTTAGCGATTTTGACGCAAATATATACATGGGTGGAGATAATGTTGTTTTCTGGGGTCCTCTTGCCAAAACAGTTATCTATGGCTTATTAATAGCAACATTCTTAACATTAATTGTAGTGCCAATTTTATTTTATCTTATAACTAAGTTTAAAATGAGGTTAAAAGGGTTGCTAAAAACAACCTGAGAAATTACTACATAGTTTAAAAAAAGAACACTTAAAAGAGGATGCAATCACGTAGGTTTCATCCTCTTTTTGTATTTTCGAGATAATGATTCAAAACAAGAAATCTTTTACAGTAGATGAGCTCCAAAAAAAAATGGAGTATTACTGTGTATATCAAGACAGATGTCATCAAGAAGTAGAAAGAAAAATGACCGAATATCAATTAATTCCTGAAGCTAAAGAAAAGATTTTATTACACTTAATGCAGCATAATTTTTTAAATGAAGAACGATTTTCTAAAAGCTTTGCTCGAGGAAAATTTAGAATCAAAAATTGGGGAAAACAACGAATAGTAAGAGAATTGAAGTTTAAAAACATTTCTACTTATAATATAAAAACTGCTTTAAAAGAGATTGATGAACAAGATTACTTAAAAACTATCTTTAAAATAACTGAGAACAGAAATAATAGTATTATTGAAAAAAATAGTCATAAAAGAAAAAAAAAGCTGATAGATTTTCTTTTGAGAAAAGGATTTGAATATGATTTAATTTTTAAGACTGTAAATGAGATTATTACTACTTAGTTAAATTTTTTAAAAAAATAGTTTCTTTTTCTTTTTTAAGATGTATTAAATCATCAATGGCCTCATTAGGTACTGTTACAGAAAGTACATAATGCTTAATTTTTAACCTATTGTTTTCTAGTATAATAACGCCAGATCCTCTACAAGCACCCATCCAAGTATCTAATAATTCATCAAACCAAATAAAATCGCCAGATTTGCTAGTATAAATATGGCGTTCTAAGGTTTTAAAATCCCAAGCTTTTCCGTCATCAAAATAGGGTTTACTAAAGTCTTGAAATTTATTTTTGGTCCAGTTTTCGGAAGCGTCTGTTCCTATAAACACAGAAATACTATCCATTTTAGAAAAATAATTTTCAAAATTTGCTTCAGAAGCAGCTTTGTGCCAATCGTTCAAAAACACCTCAACATTTTCGATGATTGATTTTTTGTCTAAAGATGTTGTAGAACTAGTTTTCTCTTTACAAGAATCAAAAACAAGTAGTGTTAAAAACACAATGACAAATTGTTTAATTATCTTTCTTTTTAGCATCTTTTTTTAGTTTTTTGGTATTATTTCTTTTCTCTTTTAAAAGTTCTTCCTCAAGTAATATCATCTTTTGAGGTCTTTTAAAAAATTTACTTTTTGAGTCTTTTTTTCTGATTTTCTTTGAACCTCTCTTTTTTTTCAGAATTTCAAATTTAGGAATATCTGAATCTATTTTTAAATTTTCAGGAGTTTCTCTTTTAAAATTTACATCTATTACATCTTCCTCTAAATCTCGCTGTTTGAGAATGGTATTTATCTTAGAGTTAATAGATGAAAACGCATGTAAAACCTTCGCTACCTGATTGTTTACTTCAACTGGTTTTATGGCAGGAATGGAAGACATATCATACAGTCTTAAGGTTTCATTGTACAATAAATTTATACGTGCTTTAAAAGCAGGAGTTTCTAAAAATTGAGGTTTAATACTATCGTTAAGACTTTTAGTAATGTCATTTAATTCTCTAGAATTATTTAATGCATTATTGGGTGAAATAGAATTGTATTGTTGTAAAAAAATAGCTAGATCTTCATACTCTTTCCAGGTATCAATATCTAGTTGAAATCTTGATTGAATGCTAGCCAGCTGATCGTGTTTTTTTACACGACTAGACTCAGGTTTTTCAATTTCCTGTATTGCAGCTGTTTTTTTGTTATTACAAGAGCTAATTAATAAAATAAATACACAATAATAAATAAACTTCATAGATCCTATATCAGTCCTTAAAAATACACAAAATCCATTAAAAATGGTGGGATATAATAAAACTGTATTTTTTTAATTTTTTTACAGATACTTTAAATAATTGTTTTTAAACAATTGTTTTTTATGAATAGCTAAATTATTTACCTTTGATTTTATGAAAAACATAAAATTAGTATGAGTCAAATTATTCTTGTATTAGGTGCTAGCGGGCAAATTGGTGGTGAATTAACACAAAAACTTCGCACTATTTATGGAAGTACTCATGTAATTGCATCAGATATCAGAAATGGGGATTCTTTGTTAATGTGTTCTGGCCCTTTTGAAATTATTGATGCTACAGATAAAGAAGCCATCTTAGCTGTTGTAAAAAAGTATGGAGTTACTCAAATATACCTTCTTGCGGCCATGCTTTCTGCAACTGGAGAAAAATACCCCAAAAAAGCTTGGGATTTAAATATGACATCTTTACTAGCGGTATTAGATATTGCAAAAGAAAAATACATCAGTCAGGTCTATTGGCCAAGCTCTATTGCTGCATTTGGACCAACAAGCCCTAAGATTAATACACCTCAAAAAACCATTATGGAGCCTTCTACTGTGTATGGAATCAGTAAAATATCTGGAGAATTTTGGTGTAATTATTATCATGAAAAATATGATGTAGATGTGAGAAGTTTGCGGTATCCTGGAATTATTAGCTGGAAGACAAAACCTGGGGGTGGAACCACAGATTATGCGGTTGATATATTTTTTAAAGCTGTTGAACAGGGGAGTTTTGAATGTTTTTTACGTGAAGATACTCGCTTACCTATGATGTATATGGAAGATGCTGTAAATGCCACAATTCAAATCATGCAAGCAACACCTGAAGATATTACGATTAGAACTTCGTATAATTTATCTGCGATGGATATTACACCAAAAGAATTAGCTGAAGAAATTAAACAAACCATCCCAAATTTTACCATTAACTATCGTCCAGATTCTAGACAAAAAATTGCAGATAGCTGGCCACAAAGTATAGACGATACCAAGGCAAGAAAAGATTGGAATTGGTCTCATAAATTTACGATTTCTTCAATGGCAAAAGATATTCTAAAAAATTTACAAGCTCAGAAAGTTAAGAATTAAAAATAATGTAAGGGTGATTCTAATTACACGTCTAAAAAATTTCAAAACAATAGAAATTTGATAAAAAAAAGTATAGAAGAAGGGCTACAAAAGGGGATTTCTTATGTAGCATATAGAACATTAATAAGCGACCTTCTAGCATCTGGAAAATCTAGCGGAGCTATTCAATCAGAAGCATTACTAACTTACAGTAAGTTGAATGATAAAAGAATGAAACGTTTAGACAAAACCAGCAAGCTTTCCCAAGAAACGATTGTTGCACTAAAAAGTATAGATGCCCCGGTTACTTGGTTGGTTCTAACAGAAGGATGGTGTGGTGATGCAGCACAATCACTGCCTATTATCAATAAAATTGCAAGTGAAAGTACTCAGATTACTCTAAAAATTATTTTAAGAGATGATCATGAAGAATTAATGAATCATTTTTTAACAAACGGAGGAAAATCAATTCCTAAGTTAATTGCATTAAATGCTAAAAGTGAAGTACTAAACACTTGGGGTCCTAGACCCACTGTTGCAACAAAAATGGTAAAAAATTATAAAGAAAAACATGGGCAATTAGATGCCAGTTTTAAACAAGATCTACAAATTTGGTACAATAAAGACAAGGGAGTTAACATAGAGGAAAACATGCTAGACTTATTCTAGAAGCCCATTATAAATTAAATAATTTAGAAGCCTTGGTATCTGTGCCAAGGCTTTTTTCTTTCACTATATTTGCAGTATGATTACAGACTTTACCTTACTATCTGAAGAAGCGAAAATTTGGATATATCCATCGAGTAGAAAATTTTACACCAATGAACTTGAAGAAATAGAATTAAAAGTTAAAAATTTTGTTAGTAGCTGGAAAGAAGAAGACGCTAATTTTAAATGCTCCTATCAATTTTTGTACAATAGGTTTATAATTATTGCTGCTGAAAATGAAGATTTTTCAGTGAAAAATTCGGACATGGATTTGTTGGTTGGGTTTATTATAGCGCTTCAAAACACCTATGAAGTGACTTTATTAGATAGAATGAACGTATGTTTTAAACAAGGAGAATATGTTCAGTATAAAGAGCTAAAAGATTTTAAAAAGCTGGTAAAGAATAAAGCTGTTACTGCTAAAACCATCATTTTTGATAATTTAATTACCAGTAAACACGATTTTGAAAATTATTGGGAAATACCCATAGAAGATAGTTGGTACAATCGATACTTATAATTAAAAAATAGTAAAACCAATTCCTAGTGATATATTATCATAACTCCCATTTTCAAAATTTTTAATTTTCTTTTGATGATAAATGATTTTAAACGTTGGATTTAACGTACTACCAGATTCAAATCTCCAACCAATACCAAACCCTCTGTAGTTTCCGTCAGAAAATCGTTCGGCGAGTCTCCATAATCTTCCAGTATTATAAAGCATATAAAAAGCATCGTTACCTTTAGTCCAAAGATTGTATTGGAAAGTAAAATATGTTGGAATTGTTCCTATGAAATAATCAAAATGGTAATCAAAGCCTGTATTAAAACTTATAGCAATTTTCTTTTTATATTCATAGCCAATTCCAAAACGAAGTAGAATTTCAGAGGGAACAAAGAACTGTTCATCATTAGTATTCCCAAATTCAAAATTTTCATTTATTTTAAAAGTCAGATTTGCATTAGTTTCAAAAAAAGTTAGTCCATTTTTTTGCTGAGAGAATGAAGTTAAAACAGTAAAAAGAGTACAGTAGAAAACGATAAATTTTTTCATAAAATTGATATAACCAACTATTACAAAAATTATTCCAATTCTAACTTTTCTATAAATTGATTAATTGAAAGAGCATTGTTAACAGAGAATTCACCAATTTTAGTTCTTCTTAAACTAGAAAGATGTGCTCCAGAGTTAACAGATAAACCAAAATCATAAGCCAAAGATCTAATATAGGTTCCTTTGCTGCAAACTACTTTGAAGCCTATTTTAGGCAGGGTAGTTTCTGTGAGTTGAAATTCTGAAATAGATACTTTTCTTGTTGCTATTTCTGTTGTTTCACCCTTTCTTGCTAGTTCATACAAACGCTTTCCGTCTTTTTTTATAGCTGAAAATATGGGTGGTTTTTGATCTATTTCACCTAAGAAATTTTTGGCAGATTTTGTTAAGACTTCATTTGTAATATGATCTGTAGCAAATGTTTCATTAATTGCAGTCTCTAAATCATAGCTAGGTGTTGTAGCACCCAGCGTAAATGTTCCAGTATATTCTTTAATCTGCCCTTGGTATGTGGCAATATTTTTAGTTTCTTTTCCAGTACAAATGATTAGCAAACCCGTAGCTAGAGGATCTAAAGTTCCGGCGTGTCCTACTTTTATTTTCTTTAGACCATATTTTTGCTTGATATGCCAACGTATCTTGTTAACGGCCTGAAAAGAAGTCCATTCTAAAGGTTTATCTATTAACAACACCTGTCCGTTTAAATAATCATCAACAGTCATTATGAAATTGTATAAATAATTGTACTAATCCCTACAACAGCGCAATAGATAGCAAAATAGGTTAGTTTACTTTTTTTAACCAAAGCAATCATCCATTTACATGCTACTAAGCCAGCAATAAATGCAGCAAAAAAACCAATAATCATTGGCGCAGCATCTGTTGAAGCTACACTAATATCTCCACTAGAAAGATCTTTAATTACTTTACCAACAATTAAAGGAACTACCATTAAAAATGAAAATTTAGCAGCCTTAGTTCTGTCTATTCCTAATAAAACGGCAGTAGAAATTGTAGCTCCAGATCTAGAAATTCCTGGTAAAATGGCAATGGCTTGAGATATTCCAACTACAATAGCATTCAGGAAAGTCACGTTTTTAGTGGTATCTTTTGCTTTGTCTGCCAGTAAGAGCAGGGAGGCTGTAATAAGTAACATAAAACCAACTAGTAATATTTGTCCTCCAAATAAAGAAGCAATTTCTTCTTCAAAATAGAGCCCTATGAAAACAGTTGGAATCATAGAAACAATAATTTTAAAAGAGAATTGTGTTTCTTCGTTCCATTGAAGTTGTATCAATCCTTTAAAAATTTCTAGAATCTCTTTCCTGAAAATTACAAGCGTACTCAATGCAGTGGCAAAGTGCAACACAATGGTAAATGCTAGACTTTCTTCAGGTACAGAATTGTCTCCTAAAATAGCTTTTGCCAGTTCTAAATGGCCGCTAGATGAAACAGGTAAAAATTCGGTAAGTCCTTGAATGATTCCAAGGATAATAGCTTCAATAAGACTCATCGTTATTTTTTAGGGTTTAGGAGTATGGCATAAATTTCTATTCCCAATCCAATAATAACTAAGGTAGGTGCTAAACGAATTCGTTGAAAATCATACATTGCTTCGTTAAAAATAGTTGGATCATTGCTGCCACCGCCAGCCATAAAAATAAAACCAAGAGCTATAAAGGCTAAGCCTATAAACATAAATAGGTAGTTTTTCTTTCCAAAAAGGAATACTGGTTTAGAGGTGTTTTTTTCTGTACTCATATTCTTAATAATATAGTTCGTCTGTTTGTAAATTTAAAAAACGTTGAGTCGCAAAAAATGTACTCAACCATGAAATAATAAAAGCAATAAGTAATATTCCGCCACCAAGATACGCCAAGGTAACATAGTCTGTTACTAATTGCAGTGTTGGAATTTTTTGATCAATATAATAAATTACAGCTGCTAAACCAGCCAATGAGATAATAGCTCCAATAAAACCCAATCGAACACCGCTCCAAATAAACGGTTTTCTGATAAAGCCTTTAGTGGCCCCAACCATTTGCATGGTTTTGATGTTAAATCTTTTAGAATATACAGAAAGTCTGATAGAACTGTTGATGAGAATTAGCGCAACTAATCCAAAAAAGGAACTAATTGCAAACAACCAGAAACTTACCTTTTGAATATTTTGTGTTAAAAAAGTAACCAAGGGTTTGTCATAAGAAACCTCAAAAACAAAACTATTCTTATTAAATTTATCTGAAATTTCTTGCATTTTTTCTGGAGTTACAAAACCAGGATTTAAATAGATGTCTATGCTGTTTTTTAAGGGGTTAGTTCCTAAATAATTAACGAAATCTTCCCCCAAGTCTTCAGCATAAAATTTTGCAGCATCACCTTTAGAAATATATATAATTTTTCTGGTAAATAGTTCTTTCAATAAAGAGGTTCTTAAGTTTTCTATTTGTTCTTTAGAAGTGTCGTTTTTAAGAAATAAAGTAATGACAACTTCTTCTTTGAAGTGATTGGCTACTTGGGTAGACTTTAAAAGTACCAGCCCTAAAAACCCAACCATAAACAATACCAAGGCAATACTTATTACTACAGAAAAGTAAGAAGATCGCAACCGGCGTTTTTGATAAGAATCAAATTTAGATGACATAAAATTAATTAATGTACGCACGCAAGATACAAATTAGCATTCAGAAATTTCAAGATTCAAAAATTGAAAAACTTAATTTTATCCTAAAATGTAGTATGAGATTTTTTCTTTTTTAAAGAGATTTACTGAATTAGCAAGTAATGAGTTTGTTATTCATCAATTTCTTGACAGAGTTCTATTAAAACCCCATTGCTAGATTTTGGATGCAAGAAAGCCACAAGTTTATTGTCTGCACCTTTTTTTGGGGTTTCATTTAAAACAATAAACCCCTCACTTTTAAGACGGGCTATTTCTGAAACAATATCAGTAACTGCAAATGCAATATGATGAACTCCTTCTCCTTTCTTTTCTATAAACTTAGCAATTGGACTTTCAGGATTTGTAGCTTCTAATAACTCTATCTTATTAGGGCCAGCCTTAAAAAAGGATGTTTTTACTCCTTCACTTACCACTTCTTCAACCTTATAATGATCAACACCAAATAGACTTGCAAATAAGGCATTAGAAGCTTCTAGATCTTTTACAGCGATTCCAATATGTTCTATTTTATTCATTGGTTTTATAAAGAATATAAGATAGTTCTGCACAGCAGCTTATCTGAAAAGATGCCTCCTCTTTCTGCGTCATTCAAAAGTAAGGAATGTTTTGTTAATTATTGTAGATTTGCAGCATGGAAGAAACCAATAGACAACGAAAAATAGCAGGTGTTTTACAAAAAGACTTGGTAGACGTTTTACAAAAAGCAGCTCAAGACGGAATGCAAGGTGTTATTATCTCGGTTTCTAAAGTCTCTGTAACACCAGATTTAGGGATTGCAAAAGTGTATTTAAGTGTTTTTCCTTCAGACAAAAGAAATGCTATTGTAGAAGGGGTAAAATCTAATTCGCCATTAATTCGTCATGAATTAGCCAAAAGAACTCGCAATCAATTGCGAAGAATGCCAGAACTCCTCTTTTTTGGAGATGATTCTTTAGATTATATTGAAGAAATAGATAAGTCATTGCGAGGAGAAGATGTAAACCCTATTCAAGACCCAAGTGTATTGCCAAGACGTAAAAAACAATAATCATTCTTCTCTTTGAATTTTCCATTATACATAGCTAAAAGATACCTGTTTGCTAAGAGTGGAAATAACGCAATTAATATTATTACCATTATTGCATCTATTGGTGTTATCGTAGGCACAGCAGCATTATTTATTATTCTGTCAGGCTTTTCTGGCCTAAGAACCTTCAATTATTCATTGTTAGATATTTCAGATCCAGATGTTAAAATCACAGCTGCTAAAGGGAAAAGTTTTTTTTACGATGCATCTTTACAAAATCTTGTTTCTAAGGATGAAGATATTGCTGTTTTTTCTAAGGTAATTGAAGAACGAGTTTTTATAAAAAATGGAGAAAAACAACAAATAGCCTTCGTAAAAGGAGTAGATTATAATTATACTGATGTAGTAGGGTTAGATGATGCAATACAAGTTGGCACATGGTTGCAAAAAGAATACACCAATACCAGTATTATAGGAAATAGTTTAGCTTATAAATTATCTGCAGGAATTGAAAGCTTTGGCGAATATCTTGAGATTCTAGTACCAAAAACAGGTACAGGTTTTTTAAACCCAGCACAAAGTTTTAGAAGTATTAATACACAAATAGTAGGCACATATTTTGGTACTGAAGACTTTGAAAACAACTATGTTTTTGTTTCAAACTCTCAGGCACAAGAATTATTAAACTACAAAGCAGATCAGTTTACAGGAATAGAAATAAAATTAAGACCTGAAATTAATGAAGATGATTTTTCAGAGCAATTGCAAGAAAAGTTAGGGACTCAATATAAAGTGCAAACAAAAGCACAGCTAAATGAACTCTTTTACAAAGTAATTAATACAGAGAATTTTGTCTCGTATCTAATTTTTACGTTGATTGTAATTATTGCGATGTTTACTATTGTAGGAGCTATCATTATGATGATTATTGATAAAAAAAAGAATCTAAAAACACTGCTAAGTTTAGGTGCTACGATGCCCGAAATAAAAAATATTTTTGTGCTGCAAGGGTTTTTATTAACAACGGTATCTATGGTTATAGGATTGCTGATTTCTGCTGGTTTAGTTGCCATTCAACAACAGTTTCAGTTGTTTATGATTACCTCTTCAATACCTTACCCCGTAGAGCTAAGGTTGTCAAATTTATTCATTGTAATTGCCACAATTACAGTACTAGGTTTTTTAGCAGCTAAGGTAGCTAGCAGTAGAATTTCTAATGGTTTTATTAATAAATAAATAATTTTTAATAATTTTAGAGAAAAAAATTATGAAAGCTCCCTATCTAGTACTCTTAATCTTCTTTATCTCTTGTTCTTCCTCTAAAAATACTACTAGCACTAAGCTATACCCAAATAACGGTGAAAATTTGCTAAAAAATTTAGGGGTATCAGTAGTTGAAAAAGAAGATTTTTACGTTTTTGAGACTAATGATTATCTAGTAAATTTTCCTTATGGTTGGCGAAGTTATTTAGAGCCTATTGCAAAGGAGTTAATTTATCATTCTCCATTTAAAAATAACGAAGTCAAATCTGAAACATCTATTGTTATTTATATTCACAACTCAGAAAACCCTAAAAGAGATCTCAATCGAAGATTGCGATCTTTTCGCTCACCAAATTTTAATGAAAGGTTGACGTCTTCAATAAAAAAAAGTAAAGGAGAAGATAGATTAGGAGAGTTTATGAAAAAATCATATTCTTTTGTAAGAAATAAAAAAAGATTCCAAAGGATAAAAATGTATTATTTATATGAAAAAAAGTGGCTATCTGTTGTGGTAACTTACCCCATGAATATACCTACAGAAAAACTATCAGAGATTACTACAATTAAAAATACTATTGTAGTAAAATAACAGTATTATCCAATTTCTGGAATCATCGCATTGCCAAAGGTTTCTTGAACAATGTCAAAAGCAGCAAATACATCTTTTGGATCATCTGAGGTAACCATTTTTAAACGATGCTCTTTAAAATGAGGAATTCCTTTAAAATAATTGGTGTAGTGTCTTCTGGTTTCTACAACTCCTAAGTGTTCTCCTTTCCAATCTATGGCCATTTGTAAGTGACGGCGTGCCATTTCTGTTCTTTCTGAAATTGTTGGCCCGGCTAGATGTTCTCCTGTTTTAAAATAATGTTTTACTTCATTAAAAAACCAAGGATATCCAATAGAGGCTCTTCCAATCATGGCTCCATCTAAACCATATACATCACGCATTTCTTTTGCTTTTTCGGGTGTAGTTACATCACCATTTCCAAAAACAGGAATGTGCATTCTAGGATTGTTTTTTACCTCAGCAATGGGTCTCCAATCTGCTTCGCCTTTATACATTTGAGCACGTGTTCTTCCATGAATTGAAATGGCTTTACAACCTACATCTTGTAATCTTTCTGCAACTTCAACAATTTTTATAGAATCATGATCCCAACCCAAACGAGTTTTTACCGTAATTGGTAAATTGGTGTGTTTTACCATGGCTTCCGTGAGGGATACCATTAAATCTATGTCTTTTAAAATTCCAGCACCTGCACCTTTTGATACTACTTTTTTAACTGGGCAGCCAAAATTAATGTCTATAATATCTGGATTTGTTTTTTCTACAATTTCTACAGAACGCAACATAGAGTCTATATTGGCTCCAAAAATTTGAATCCCAACAGGACGTTCTTTTTCGTAAATATCTAATTTCATCACGCTTTTTGCTGCGTCACGAATAAGCCCTTCTGAAGAAATAAACTCAGTATACACAACATCAGCTCCATTTTCTTTGCATAAAGCACGAAAAGGAGGGTCACTTACATCTTCCATAGGCGCTAATAATAGCGGAAAATCTGGAAGTTCTATACTGTCTATTTTTACCAAACTGAATTATTTTTTTGCAAAATTAGTGTTTTTATTTGTCAGAATCCAAATACCATACCCTCCCAAAAATAGTTCAGCGACTGTTCCAAATTGATATCCGAGGGTAGGAACTCCATCTAGGAAAAAACTAATGACTCTTCCAGTACCCAATCCGAGCATAAATATTGTGTTTGAAATAAGGGCTATTCTCAAATAACTCAGTTTAAAAATTCCAAGAATCCATAGGGCACAAAAACCAAGATATAATCCCATAATGGCTTTAAAAAAATTGTGTTCATCTGTAGTTTCAAGAAAAATATCAAATTGTGATTGTGGTTCAAACCCATAAATAACTGCCGTAGGTATTACAACTAATACAGAAATAACTAAATGTATTTTTTGTGTAAAGGCTTGCTTTGAAATTGTATTCATAGGTTTAAAAAACTCTTACAACATTAAATCCAAAAACCATATCTCCTTCGGCGCTACTCATAAATCCAGGTTCGTTACTAGATTGTGAATTGGTAAATAATAACTGAAAAACATGTCCGCCAGTTTCAATATCTAAGCCAAATGCATACGAATTGTCAAAAGGAGAAGCTTCAGCTCTACTCATGTTATACACATATTCTGCATTGAAGCTCATGCGTTTACTTAACTTGAAGCGGCCACCAAATCCTAAAGCAAATTGGTTGTATTTTTCTTCAGGAACTACATTTAAATTTTGTAGATTTTCTCTCACATATGTTGGAGCTAGTTGAAAAGAAAATGAGTCTGAAAATCGTCTAGAAATTAAGAGTTGTGTGGCATAACTTTGTTGGTCACTAGATTTTAATTCTGAAAAAATAGTTTCATCAATTAATGTATTTCTATTAATAGTTGTATAGGCTACAAGGTTTACAGGAAAGCTTTTAGATTGCCTTGCCAAACGTATTTTAGCAGCAGCAGCAAATGTTCTATTGTATGACTCTCTACTAATGCTAAACTGAACACCTTCCCAAAAAGAGTATAATAATTGAATTTTAGTACTGGCTTCATCTAGCCCCAAAAACGTATCAAAGCCATCCTTTAAAGGACCAAACCTGTGAGAGACAATTAAATAAAAATCTCCCTGATCTGCCATTTTTGTAGATTGTAGGTTTCCTATTTTCATGGCCTTAAACGCTGGCATTTCGTAAGAACTATCTGTAGCGTTCTCATTTAATTCATCTAGTAAATCGTCTTGAGCAGACAGGCTAGAGATCACTAACAAGGAGGTGCAAAAAATAAGTAAGTGTTTTTTTAACATAATTAAGTTGCTTATTGAATAATACATTGATCTAATTTTAACTCTTCTAACAAATCATCATATCCAATAATTCTTCCTTTTAAAGAAATATCATTTGTGGGATTTATTTTTTTAAGAACAGTAGTATCTTTTAATTGACAGTAAATACTGGCAGACAATAGTATTCCTTTATCATCTAGACTCGTCACTTTTCCAGAAATAACAACTATTTTATCTTGCCATGCGGCTGGATCTTCTAAGATTTTTAGAAAAAGCTGGTCTGAAGTTCCTATGAAGTCTACTTTTTTACTTTCAATTTTAGTAGGAGCTTGCATTGCATATGCGTAGATAGCACTAACACTAACAGCAATTACTAGAAGAATAATGATGACTAACTTATTTTTTTTCAATAAATTCATATGCTAAAGAAATAGTAATAGTTCCTGCTATTTTATTACGAACAATTTTTGGTATTTTAATCTTAAAATCTGCTGTTTGAACTTCAAATGAAGCTTGCATCAATAATTTATCTTCTTTTTTTGAAAATACTGCAAATGTTTCAATTTCTTTCTCAATACCTCTTACCGTCAGTATTCCATTAAGTATATATTTTTTAGTATCTGATATTTCTGAAAGATTAAAACCAACAATAGTTCCTTTAAAAGTTGCTTTCGGGAAAGTACTAGCATCCATATAATTTTCATTAAAATGCTCTTGCATAAGGGCAACTCTAAAGTTAAAAGCTTTTACAAAAAGTAGAGAGGCAATTTCTCCAGAATTCACATTAATAATTGCAGTGGTACTGTTATTTGTGGCTTCTACAGGTTCAAAGGCTTCTACTGAAGCTTTAAATTGAGTCTTTCCTGTTTTTGTATAATACTTTTGGGCAACAATTGAGACACTCAAAAATAAGAACGCTAATAGTAGTATTTTTTTCATGTATTCAAGTTTTTAATTCTCTATATAGCCATCAATAGCCCATTGTTCTAGTGTGGCAATCAATACAGGAGCCATTTGCCCATTTTGGGGCATTGGGTTAGAAACACTATTTATTCTGGCTAGTAAATTTCCGTTTTCAGTAGCTGATCTCACATTGCCATAGCCTTCTAGATTTAAGCCTGCAGAAGCAAATGTACCCGCATGGCAGGGAAGACAATTGTTTGAGATAATAATACTTACATCTGCATCATAAGTAACAGGCTCTGTAATTATTACCTTTTCTATGGTGGCTGTTGAACAGCTAGAAAAAGAAAAAACAAGAAATATAGTTCCTAAAAGAAGGGTTGTTTTGTTCATAAATTCAACTATTTTGAGTCTGAATTATTTAATGGGTAACAGTGTTTTCTACTACTGCAATTTACTACAAAAACGTAAGATTAAAACTCTAAAGAGGTAGTAATTTCTTGTTTTCCTCTTTGCACAACAACAGTAGTTGTATCTCCTTCATCAAAAACAGATAAGGCTCTCATATAACTCATCATATTAGTCACCAAACTGTCTCCCAATTGAATGACAATATCTCCTTTAAGAAGCCCTCCTCTTTGGGCGGGTCTTCCCTCAGAAACACCATCAATTCGCATTCCCTTTCCGTCAAACAAATAATCTGGAATTACTCCTAAACCAACTTTAAATCTAGGAGTGCTTTCACGTTCGTTTTTAGTTTTTCTAAAAGCTAATTTTCCATTGTCATCTAAATCAGAAATTATATTAAATATATAGTCAGAAATTGTTGCCATTCCTTGGTAGTTCAATTTTTCAGAATCGTCTCCTGGTTTATGATAATCTTCATGTTGCCCTGTAAAGAAATGTAAGACAGGAATGTCTGCTAAATAAAAACTAGTATGATCACTAGGGCCAACACCAGATTCATTTTCAATGAGTTTAAATTTGCTGTTATGAGCTTTTAAGACCTGTTTAAACATTGGAGATGTTCCTGTGCCATAGACTGCTAGAGCACTGTCTTGTTTTAACCTTCCTACCATGTCCATATTAATCATATAAGACACAGCTTTTGTGTTTATGGTTGGATTCTTTACAAAATAATTAGAACCAAGTAAGCCCATTTCTTCGCCAGAAAAAGCAATGAATATATAATTATTTTGAATGTTTTTATCTTTTAATTTTCTCGCCAAATCTAGCATAACAGCTGTTCCGCTTGCATTATCATCTGCTCCGTTATGAATAGCCTTAACAGAATCTCTGTATAAAGAACCATCGCCGCCATAGCCTAAATGATCAAAATGAGCTCCAATAACTATAGTATTTGTAGCATTATTGTTTATAAATCCAACCACATTTCTTCCTGTAATTGTTCCATCTTTGTTTTTTGTAAACTCAACCTCCGAATGTGGATCTGTTTTTGGGACAAAAGAAAATTCTTGATAAAACCCATCTGTTCCTTTTTCTGTTAAGCCAAGTTTTTTAAATCTATTTGCAATATATGCTGCAGCTTTTATTTCACCTTGTGTTCCTGTTTGTCTGCCTTCTAATTGATCATCTGCTAAAAAAGTAACATCTGCTTTTATCATGCTTTGTTCAATACCTTCATTTGAACAAGAAATAAACGATGCTAAAAAGAAGAGGATTAGAAAGATTCTCATAATAATAAATGTTATTTTTGCCTCAAAAATACGGATTAAAAACAACGATATGAAATTAAGGGCTTTATCATTATTACTTGTTCTTTTTTTGAGCATTGGGTGTACTCAAAACAACTCAAAAAAAACAACAAATACAGTGAAATTAGTTGCTGGAAAAGATTCATTAATTTTTGCTGAAGAAGTTCATTTTAAGAGCATGCGTCAAATTACTTTTGGAGGAGATAACGCTGAAGCATATTGGAGCTTTGATGATAAACAGTTAGTTTTTCAATCCAATAATAAAGAGTGGGGAGTAGCTTGTGATCAGATGTTTTTAATGAATATAGATGAAAGTTTTTCCGAGAAAGCACCACCAATGATTAGTACTGGAAAAGGAAGAACCACTTGTGCGTATTTTTTACCAGACAATAAACATTATGTATACGGCTCTACGCATTTAGGTGCAGAAGAATGTCCGCCAGCACCACTTCGTAAAAATGGTAGATATGTTTGGCCTATTTATGATAGCTACGATATTTTTGTCTCTGATTTAGAAGGAAATATTGTGAATCAATTAACAAATGAAAAAGGCTATGATGCTGAAGCAACTGTTTCACCAAAAGGAGATAAAATTGTATTTACATCAACTAGAAGTGGAGATTTAGAATTGTATACCATGAATATTGATGGAACAGATGTTACACAAATAACCAACGAATTAGGGTATGATGGAGGTGCCTTTTTCTCACCAGATGGTACGCAATTAATTTTTCGTTCCTCTAGGCCAAAAACACCAGAAGAAGTTAAAGCATACAAAGATTTACTAGCGCAAGGATTGGTAGAGCCAACTGAAATGGAATTGTATATCTGCAATGCAGATGGATCAAACCTCCGTCAGTTGACTAGTTTAGGAAATGCCAACTGGAGTCCGTTTTTTCATCCTTCAGGAAAGAAAATTTTATTTTCCTCAAATTTTGAAGCAGAAAGAGGTTTTCCGTTCAATTTATATATGATAGATTTAGATGGTAAAAACTTAAAGAGAATTACTCACGGAGAAACATTTGATGCGTTTCCTGTATTTTCAAATGATGGAAAATGGCTAGCATTCTCTTCTAATAGAAACAATGGAGGAGGAAGAGACACCAACTTGTTTATTGCAGAATGGCAAGAGTAGTAGTTGTTATTCTAACTCAACAATTATTTCATTTTTTCTATTAAAGACCTCAACAGGAGCGTTGTAGCCTAAAAAGGAAAAACTATTTGTATACCCAATTCCTTTACTTTCTAAAGCAGCTACTAATTTACGTTTATACAAGTTAATTTTAGCATCATCTGCCCAGCCACCAAAAGAAATAGCAGCGACTTTTTTTGCAGGCATGTTTTTGAATTCTATACTAGCATCATTAGGTGTTGGTAAATTTTCTTTTGAATATTCTTTTGGTACCAAAAACATCATAGTTGTTTTGTCTTTAAGCGTCATGGCAACTGGAGACGTCATGGCTATTTTTTCATTTTTATCATTCCCTCCAAAAATATAACCAGCCAATATAGAAAACCCTTTACTGGAAGATTTTTTGTAATCATTTGAAGATAATTGAACAGAAGTAACTAAGGAGGCTTCATATTGTCTTATCTCAATTTCGTCAAAGGTCTCTAATACTTCAAAAGAATATTGTTCAATATTTCTTTGACTACTCATAAAATATAGTTGAGAAAGAATAAAAAGAATGGCAATAATTCCTAAAATTAATAGAATGATTTTCATTTTCATTGGTATGTTTGTTTTTAAAATGCTTGTACTAAAGATATTTAAATTCGTGTATTTGCTATTTAGTCACTAAGATCTTATAATTTTGGGAAACACTCACAATTAGCAACCTAAAATTTGAATGCTTCACAAAAATGTTTTTATTGCTTCTACTTTTTAAATCGCTTATATTTGCAGCCTTAAAAATAATGTAACGAATGAAGAATATTAGAAACTTTTGCATCATCGCCCATATCGATCATGGAAAAAGTACATTGGCAGATAGATTGTTAGATTATACAGGATCTGTAACTGATAGAGAAAAACAACATCAGTTATTAGACTCCATGGATTTAGAACGCGAGCGTGGAATTACCATTAAATCTCACGCCATTCAAATGGACTATACCCACAACGGTGAAGATTATATTTTAAACTTAATTGATACACCAGGTCACGTAGATTTTTCATATGAAGTATCTCGTTCAATTGCCGCCTGTGAAGGAGCCTTGCTAATTGTAGATGCAGCACAGAGCATACAAGCACAAACAATATCTAATTTATATTTGGCCTTAGAGAATGATTTAGAGATTATTCCGGTATTAAATAAAGTAGATTTGCCTTCTGCAAACCCTGAAGAAGTTACCGATGATATTGTAGATTTATTAGGATGCCTACCAGAAGATGTTATTCATGCAAGTGGAAAAACTGGTTTTGGAGTAGGTGATATTATTGAAGCAATTATTGCTAAAATTCCAGCTCCAAAAGGAGATCCAGATGCACCATTACAAGCCTTAATTTTTGATTCAGTTTATAATTCTTACAGAGGGATAGAAACCTATTTTAGAATTATGAATGGTGAAATTAAAAAAGGGCAGCGTATTAAATTTATGGCCACCAACAATGAGTATTTTGCTGATGAGGTTGGAACTCTAAAATTAAGTCAGGTTGTAAAAAAATCTGTTAAAACCGGTGATGTAGGCTATTTAATTACAGGAATTAAAACAGCAAAAGAAGTAAAGGTAGGAGATACCATTACAGATGCTGTAAACCCAACTACCGAAATTATTGATGGTTTTGAAGATGTGAAGCCAATGGTTTTTGCAGGAATTTACCCTGTAGATACAGAAGACTACGAAGAGTTGCGAAACTCTATGGAAAAACTACAACTAAATGATGCCTCGTTAGTATTTGCTCCAGAAAGCTCTGCAGCCTTAGGTTTTGGTTTTAGATGTGGATTCTTAGGGATGCTGCACATGGAAATTATTCAAGAACGTTTAGAACGCGAGTTTAATATGACGGTAATTACTACCGTTCCAAACGTTAGCTACCATGCCTATACCAGAAAGAACCCAACTCAAATTCTATTATTAAATAACCCGGCAGATTTACCAGATCCATCAAGATTAGAAAGGGTAGAAGAGCCATATATTAAAGCATCTATTATTACAAAATCAGATTTTGTTGGTCAGGTAATGAGTTTGTGTATCGAAAAAAGAGGGGAGATTACCAATCAAACGTATTTAACAACTGAAAGAGTTGAGCTAACTTTTGACATGCCTTTGGCAGAAATTGTCTTTGATTTTTATGATCGCTTAAAAACAGTTTCTAAAGGATATGCTTCTTTTGATTACAATCCTATTGGAATGAAACCTTCTAAATTAGTTCGTGTAGATATTTTATTAAACGGTCAGCCAGTAGATGCACTTTCTGCTTTACTACATGCAGACAATGCCTTTACAATTGGTAAGAAGATTGTAGAAAAATTAAAACAATTAATACCAAGGCAACAGTTTGATATTCCTATTCAGGCTGCTATTGGTGCTAAAATTATAGCCAGAGAAACTACCAAGGCATTGCGTAAAGATGTTACCGCAAAATGTTATGGAGGTGATATTTCTAGAAAACGTAAACTGCTAGAAAAGCAAAAGAAAGGAAAGAAAAGAATGCGTCAGGTTGGAAATGTTGAAATTCCACAAGAAGCATTTATGGCGGTATTAAAGTTGAATGATTAACAAAAAAAAGCTTCGATCTTTTCGAAGCTTTTTTTTGTATTTATTTTACTAGAGTGAGATACTTAAAACATCTGCGATGTTAATCTCTTCCACCCAAAACTTGAAGCCCCCAGTACAATAGCATGGCTAGAGAACCCAAAGCAGCTACAAGATACGTTCTAGCGGCCCATTTTAAGGCATCTCTAGAACCAGCAAATTCTTCTTGATTTACCATATTTTTATTTTTCAACCAAGCCAATGCTCTGTTACTTGCATCATATTCTACAGGTAATGTAATAAAGCTAAACGCAGTTGCCAAGGCCATAAAACCTAAACCAACAATAGCAATATAAAATCCAATTCCAGTATTGTCTGAAGCTGCTCCTAAAATTAAGCCACCAAAAACAAGCCATTGCGAAAATTTTGAAGAAACACTCACCATAGGAACTAATTTAGATCGCATGGTCAACCATTCATAAGCTTGTGCATGTTGCACAGCATGTCCAACTTCATGAGCCGCTACAGCAGCAGCAGCAGCATTTCTTTGACTGTAAACACTTGCACTAAGATTTACAGTTTTATTTCTAGGATCATAATGATCGGTTAGCATTCCAGCAGTAGACACCACTTTAACATCTCTTATGCCGTGATCTGCTAACATTTTTTCTGCAATCTCAGCACCAGACATGCCATTTCTTAAATGAACTTTGGAGTATTTTTTAAATTTGTTCTTTAGGGTATTGCTAACAAGCCAGCTTGCAAGAGCAATAGCGCCAATGATCATATAGAATCCTATCATATTGTATACTATTTAAAATTATTATTCAATTTTCTTTGATACTTTTACATCACAAAGTATTCCAATTAAATTTTTCATAAAAATAGTGACAAAATGACAAGGAAACGAAAAATACTACTCATATATACTGGAGGAACCATTGGTATGGTGAAAGATTATACCTCAAAAGCCTTAAAAGCATTTGATTTTAGTCAGATTTTGGAGAACATTCCCGAGTTAAAACAGCTAGATTGTGAGATTGCCTCTGTTTCATTTGAAGAACCAATAGATTCCTCTAATATGAATACAGAGTACTATGTTCAAATTGCTGAGATGATAGAGCATAATTATGAAAAATACGATGGGTTTGTGGTCTTAACAGGTTCTGATACCATGTCTTATATCTCTTCTGCCATCAGTTTTATGTTAGAGTATTTAACAAAACCAGTAATCTTCACTGGCTCACAATTGCCTATAGGCTATTTGAGAACGGATGCAAAAGAAAATTTAATTACTTCCATAGAAATTGCAAGTGCCTATAAAGACGAGCTTCCTGTTGTAAGTGAAGTCTGTTTGTATTTTGAATACAAACTATACAGAGCCAATAGAACAACAAAGTTAAGTGCAGAACAATTTGAAGCATTTGCTTCTATGAATTACCCTCCATTAGCAGAGAGTGGTGTACACCTTAACTTTAATAAAGATCTTTTGGAAGTACCTACACATAATAAAAAACTAATTGTGAGGAAAAATTTATGTTCAGATATTGCCATCCTTAAACTATTTCCAGGCATTTCACTTGGGGTAGTTGAAAGTGTTCTAAACATTAAAAATATAAAAGGAATTATTTTAGAAACCTATGGAGCAGGAAATGCACCTAGTAATAAAGGATTCATCAAGTTAATTTCTAATGCAATAGGCAAAGGAATTTACATTGTAAATGTAACCCAATGTGTTGGTGGATCTGTTTTACCTGGTCATTACGAGACAAGTTCTCAGTTAAAACAAATAGGGGTTATAGACGCTAAAGACATGACTACAGAATCTGCGCTTGCCAAATTAATGTACCTTTTAGGAATAGGGATAGAAAAAGAGGAATTTTCACTTTATTATGAGCAATCTTTACGTGGAGAAATCACAAATAAGTAAAGAATGTGTTAAATCTTTTTGTTTTTGGCATTTCTTATATAAAAACTTTTTAATTTTTTTTAAGAAACCAACTATTTTTTGTTACTTGGTCATCGGAATTAAATTAAGCAAAAAGTGATTTTCATTTATGAAAATTTCTAAAGTTTAATTTTTTCTTTTCATATAACACTAAGTTATAGTTAAAACACTTAAATTATTAAAAATTAATTACAACGATGATGAAAAAAGTAGTAAATATCCTTACAGTAACAGGATTCATGTTTTTTGGAGCTATTCAATCTGTATTTGCACAAGAGGCTGAGGTCGCTGAACAAACTTTTCACCAAGTATTAAAACAACGTTTTATTGAAGGTGGTCCTGGTTTTATGGGAATTGTATTAGTAGCCCTTATTTTGGGTTTAGCAATTGCTATAGAAAGAATTATTTATCTAAACATGGCTACTACCAATACCAAGAAGCTTATGGCTAGCGTAGATGATGCTTTAAGTTCTGGTGGTGTAGAAGCTGCAAAAGAAGTATGTAGAAATTCTAAAGGACCTGTTGCCTCTATTTTTTACCAAGGTTTAGATAGAGTAGACGAAGGTATAGAGTCTGCAGAAAAAGCAGTAATTGGTTATGGAGGAGTACAGATGGGGTTATTAGAGAAAAATATTTCTTGGTTGTCTTTATTTATTGCTCTAGCACCCATGCTAGGGTTTATGGGAACTGTAATTGGTATGATTGACGCTTTTGATGCAATTGCTGTTGCAAATGATATTTCTCCAGGAGTTGTAGCTGTAGGTATTAAAGTAGCTTTATTAACTACGGTATTTGGTCTAATTGTAGCTATTATTCTTCAAGTTTTTTACAATTACATCATCTCTAAGGTAGATAGTATTGTAAACAATATGGAAGACGCTTCTATTACTTTAATAGATTTATTAGTTAAATATAAAAAATAAGACGCCTTATGAATAGTAAAATTTCAAAAATACTAACCATCATAGTGGCTGTTATATCTGTTATTGGTATTGCATTATTTATTAATGTTTCAATTACTGATGATGTTCCAGAATCTATAAGTGGAGCAGTGGGTCCATTAATTGGATTCTCATTGTACTTATTTTATGCAGCAGTTCTTATTACTGTAGTATTATCAATAAGAGGTTTGGTGAAAAATCCAGAAAACTTAAAGAAAACAATGATTGGTCTTGGTGCTATGGCTATTCTGTTAGTTATTGCCTATATTTTGGGTGATAGTGAACCAGTGTTAGACGCACAAGGTAAAGTATTAGAAGGTGGAGAATTAGGAGCCACTTCAAACCAATGGGTAGGTAGCTTAATATGGTATAGTTCAATCTTAGTTCTTATTGGTGGCGCATTTTTTGTGATTGATTTAGCCAAAGGACTTATAAAATCTTAATAATATGGCTAGAAGAGAGACACCGGAAATTAATGCAGGCTCTATGGCAGATATTGCCTTCTTGTTATTAATTTTCTTCTTAGTAACTACCACCATGAATGTAGATTCAGGTATTTCTAAGAAATTATCAGAAAAACCACCACCAGATTATAAGCCACCTATTATTAAGGAGAAAAATATCTTCGAAGTAAATATCAATAGAAATAATGATTTATTGGTAGAAGGTGATATCATGGGAATTAAAGAGATCAAAGAAGCTGCAATCAAATTTATTGATAACGGTGGAGGACTTGGAAAACCAGGTGAAGACGGAACTCCCGGCTTACCTTGTGACTATTGCGAGGGAGAAAGAAGCCCATCATCATCAGATCATCCAAACAAAGCAATTATATCTGTACAAAGTGATAGAGGTACCGAGTATGGTACGTATATTGAAGTACAAAATGAGTTGTTAAAAGCATATACTGTTTTAAGAAACAGGCTAAGCCAACAACGTTATGGAATGCTTTATACAGAGTTAGAGAAGAGATATAAAGATTCTAGAGGAACAGAAAAGGAAGATTTAAAGAAAAAAGTTGAGGATATTAAAACGAGTTTTCCTCAAATTATTTCTGATGCTGAGCCTACCTCTTAAAATTAATTAAAACATATAAAATGTCTAAGTTTAAAAAGAAGAAAAAAGGAATGCCTGCTGTAAACACAGCGTCATTGCCAGATATTGTATTTATGTTATTATTTTTCTTTATGGTAACTACTACCATGAGAGAAACTTCTTTACAAATTGAAGCACCTAGATTACCTAGTGCTACAGAGATAAAGAAATTAGAACACAAGAGTTTGGTAAGTACTATTTATGTTGGTAAAGCAAAAGATGTAAAGTATGGTACAGCCTATAATAGAATTCAGTTGAATGATAAGATAGCTACACCAGAAGATGTTCCAGCATTTATTTTAAGAGCTAGAGAAGAAGTTTCTGAGGCAGAAGTTCCTTTTATGACTACTTCTATTAAAGCTGATAAAGAATCTAGTGTTGGTACTATTACAGATATTAGAATAAAATTAAGAGATGTTAATGCATTAAAATTAAGTTACTCTACTCAAACAGGTGCAGATAACTAACAGCAAAAAAATCTTAATCAATAAAAAAGGGAATACAAATTTTTGTATTCCCTTTTTTATGTTATAATTTTAAAATGTCTAAGATATATCTATGAAGAAGCTCATTTTCTTATTTCTTATTGCATATTCACTACCTTCTGTTGCTCAAAAAGACTCCTTGCAATTAGGAGACAGGTATGCAGAAGACCAGTTATATATGATAGTTTCATATAACCAATTATTTAACCAACCTGCCATGGTAAAAGGAAGTGGTTTTTCTTATGGCTTGTCTACTGGTTTTATGAAAGATCTTATTTTAAATAAACAAGGAAGTATCTCTATGGCTTTAGGGGTTGGCTATAATTTTGATTTATTAAATCATGGGCTTACTATTTCTGAAGAAAATAATAACATTACTTTTCAGGTAGATAATTTGGGGGCAACCAATAAACTCTTGCTTCACAATCTAGAATTTCCTTTTGAGCTTAGATGGAGAGGTTCTGATGCCCAAACCTATAAATTTTGGCGCGTTTATATGGGGGTGAAAGCAAGTTATAACCTATCTAATAATTTTAAATTTACCAATGAAACAGACTCGTTTTCATTTAGGAATGTTGCTAGTTATAATACTTGGCAATATGGCCTTACACTCTCTGTTGGTTATGATGTCTTTGCAGCACATATCTATTATGGCTTAAATCCAATTTTAAAAGATACTTCGCTTGGAACAGCAGATATTTCTTCAAAAATTATGAGAATTGGCTTGATTTTTTATTTATTATAAAGAAATAAACAGGATAAACTGACATACTATTCCTAAAAAAAAACCAATAAGAAGCTCTACAGGAATATGTGCTTTTAAATACAATCTTGAGCTTGCCAAGATACCTGATAATAAGATTAAGAGTATAATAATGGGCAACATAGATAAACTATTGATATTGGTCATAATTAAAAAAAAACCAATCATATTACCCATAGAAACAAGATGAAGGCTAGACTTTAATTTTACACTAAAAAGTATATAAATACAAATCAAACTAAGTGAAGTACCATAAAAAAGAATGCCTAAGTTTCTAATTGTTGGAATCTGTATGATTGTATTTCCTAAAAAATATAAAAGCAGTATCATAAAAATAACAGGAAACCGTCTTTCTTTTATGGTAGAAACCTGAAAGTCTTTAATAAATCCAAAATTTTTTAAAAAAAGCAACAATAAAACAGGCACTACATATGTTAGCACAAAAACAAGCCCTAATACAATTAATTGCAGCCTTTTTTCAAAAGATTGTGATACAAATACAAAGTAGAGAAATACCCCTAAGGTTGGAAGTACAATAGGATGTAAAATAGTTGATATAAATTTGTAAAATTTCATTAGATTTCCTTTCTCAAGCGAGCTACAGGAATGTCTAGCTGCTCTCTATATTTTGCAACTGTTCTTCTAGCAATAGGATAGCCTTCCTCTTTTAAAAGTACCGAAAGTTTATCGTCTGTATAAGGCTTTCTTTTATCTTCTTCACCAACAACAGTTTCTAATATTTTTTTAATTTCTCTGGTAGAAACATCTTCTCCTTGATCATTTTTCATAGATTCAGAAAAGAATTCTTTTATTAATTTGGTTCCATACGGAGTAGAAACATACTTGCTGTTTGCAACTCTAGAAACGGTGGAAACATCCATATGAATTGTATCTGCAATATCTTTTAATATCATGGGTCTTAGCTTTCGCTCGTCTCCAGTTAAAAAATAATCGTATTGATATTGCATAATGGCATTCATAGTAACCATTAATGTTTGTTGTCTTTGTTTAATTGCATCAATAAACCATTTAGCTGCATCTAGTTTTTGTTTGATGAAAATTACAGCATCTTTCTGAGATTTACTTTTTTCAGTAGATTCTTGATAACCTTTTAGCATGTTGTTGTATTCTCTTGAAACATGCAATTCTGGAGCATTTCTGGAGTTTAATGTTAGATCTAGCTCTCCATCTAAAATTCTCATAGAAAAGTCTGGAACAATTTGTTCTGCTATTTTGTTATTTCCAGCATAAGAGCTTCCGGGTTTTGGATTTAATTTTGCTATTTCAGCAATGGTATTTTTAAGTGCTTCTTCATCAATAGTAAACTTTTCTAATAATTTAGCGTAATGCTTTTTAACAAATTGATCAAAGGCAGTTTCTAGCATTTTGATTGCTAGTTCTCTAATGTCAGTTGCTGTTTTTGATTTTAATTGAATAATTAAACACTCTTTAAGATCTCTGGCCCCAACACCAACAGGGTCTAGAGTATGCACAACTTTTACTAAAATTTTCTCAACTTTTTCTTCGGTGGTAAATACATTTTGTGTGAAGGCCAAATCATCTACTAAATCTGCAAGATCTCTTCTGATATAGCCACTATCATCTATGCTTCCTACTAAAAACTCTGCGATAGAATTCTCCTCATCATTAAGACTAAACGTATCTAGTTGTTCTTGTAAAGATTGATGAAAGGTTTTTCCAGCGGCATAAGGAACCTGTTTCTCTTCATCATCTGAAGAATAATTATTTGCTTGAGTTTTATACGTTGGAATATCATCGTCACTTAAGTAATCATCTATATTGATATCTTCCGTGTCTATTTTTTCAGTTCCATCATCATCAAACTCATTCTCTAAATCTCCATCAAACTCATCAGATTCTTCTTTGCCAGTATCTAATGCAGGATTCTCTTCAATCTCTTGTTTCAAGCGTTCTTCAAAAGCCTGAGTAGGCAATTGAATCATTTTCATTAATTGAATCTGCTGAGGAGATAACTTTTGGGAAAGTTTAAAGTTTAGACTTTGTTTTAGCATGTTCTAAAGGTACAAAAAGAACTGAATTAAAATTCAGCATTTTGTGGAGTTCTAGGGAAAGGAATTACATCTCTAATATTTCCCATACCCGTTGCAAATTGAACCAAGCGCTCAAAGCCTAATCCAAAACCAGAATGCACAGCTGTTCCGTACTTGCGAAGATCTAAATACCACCAAAGTTCTTTCTCGTCTATTCCCATGGCTTTAATTTTCTCCTGTAAAACATCTAGACGCTCTTCACGTTGGCTTCCACCTGCAATCTCTCCAATACCAGGAAATAATACATCCATAGCTCTTACTGTTTTTCCATCGTCATTTAAGCGCATGTAAAATGCTTTTATTGTGGCTGGGTAATCAAATAAAATAACAGGACATTTAAAGTGCTTTTCTACTAAGTAACGTTCGTGCTCAGATTGTAAATCTGCACCCCATTCTTGAATTAAATACTGAAATTTTTTCTTTTTATTTGGCTTTGAGTTTCGTAAAATATCAAAAGCCTCTGTATAGCTTACACGTTTAAAATTATTGTCTACAACAAAATGTATTTTTTCCAGCAAACTCATGTCACTTCTTTGTGCTTGAGGCTTGCTTTTTTCTTCTTGTGTTAAACGTTGGTCTAAGAAGGCTAAATCATCCTTACAATGCTCTAAAACATAGCTTAAAACAGACTTAATGAAATCTTCTGACAAATCCATATTACCTTCTAAGTCCATAAAAGCAACTTCTGGTTCTATCATCCAGAATTCTGCTAGGTGACGTGTTGTATTTGAATTTTCAGCTCTAAAAGTAGGACCAAAAGTATATACTTTACCCAAAGCCATGGCGTAGGTTTCAGCTTCTAACTGACCAGAAACGGTTAAGTTTGTTTCTTTTCCAAAAAAATCTTGCTTATAATCAATTTCACCTTCTTCAGTAACTGGAGCTTTGTTTGGGTCAAAAGTACTTACTCGAAACATTTCACCAGCACCTTCTGCATCTGAACCTGTAACTATAGGCGTGTTCACATAATTAAATCCGTTTTCTTGAAAGTATTTATGAACAGCAAAAGATAATTTAGAACGCACGCGCATTACTGCGCTAAAAGTGTTTGTTCTTACACGCAAATGTGCATTTTCTCTTAAGAACTCTAAGCTGTGTTTTTTTGGTTGTATTGGATATTCATCCGGATTAGAATCACCCAAAATTTCTAAAGAAGAAACCTGTACTTCTAAAGATTGTCCTTTTCCTTGGCTTTCTACAAGTGTTCCAGTAATACTTACTGAAGCACCGGTAGTAATTCTCTTTAGTGTTTCTTCTTTTGTGTTTTCGAAATCAACAACACATTGAATATTATGAAGTGTAGAACCATCATTTAAGGCAATAAAACGATTGCTTCTAAATGTTCTTACCCATCCTTTTAATGACACTTGTTGTAAAGTGACGTCTGACTGTAATAATTCGGCTACACTGCTTGTTTTCATTATTCAAATTAATTTTGATGATATTCAATAAACAAAGAAGCAAAGATACTTTTTTGAAGTAAAACGACCAATCAATATAGCCGTATTCGTTTTAGATTCTTTAGAATTACTACTTCTCTAGCTCATCTTGAGGAATGATTTTTATGGCGGGTTCTTTTAAGACCTCTTTGTTTGCAATTTTATCTTCAAAAGTTAGCAATAAAGAAGGGAGTAATAGTAGGTTAGAGACCATTGCAAATAATAACGTGATAGAAACCAAACCACCTAAGGCAATGGTGCCTCCAAAACTAGAAACGGTAAAGACTAAAAATCCAAAGAAAAGTACAATTGAGGTATAAAACATACTTACACCAGTTTCTCTTAGAGCTGCATATACAGACCTGCGAATCTTCCAATTATTGGCCATTAATTCTTGTCTATACTTTGCCAGAAAGTGAATGGTGTCATCTACAGAAATTCCAAATGCAATACTAAAAACTAAGATGGTAGATGGTTTGATTGGAATTCCAAAGAAACCCATTAAACCTGCTGTTATAAGTAATGGCAGCATATTTGGAATGATAGAAATTAAAATCATTTTAAACGACCGAAACATCCAAGCCATAAATAATGCAATTAAAAAAATTGCTAAAGACAAAGAAAATACAAGATTGCTAATTAGATAATTAGTTCCTTTTAAAAATACCAATGCCTTTCCGGTAAAAGAGACATGGTAACGTTCTTTTGGAAATTCTTTTTTTACTACCTGTTGAAGACGTTCTTGAATATCATTCATTTTATCTGTTCCAACATCTTTCATAAAAGTAGTAATACGAGCATATTGCCCTGTAGAATCTACAAAATTATTTAGCATGTCTGAATTTCCATCAGAATTTTTGGTGTATTCAAAAATATAGCTCTGTTCTTGAGAGGTTGGTAGTTGATAGTATTTTGGATTGCCTTTATAAAAGGCTTGTTTAGAGTATTTAACTAAGTTAACAACCGATACTGGTCTAGATAATTCTGGAAAAGATTCTATTACTTCGTTAATTTTATCCATCCTTTTTAAGGTAGAGAGTTTCATGACCCCTTTCTCCTTTTTAGTATCGATTAATATCTCAAGGGGCATAATACCTCCAAACTCTTTTTCAAAAAACTTTATATCTTTATAAAAAGCTTTTGTTTTTGGCATGTCTTCAATTAAACTTCCAGAAACACGTATTTGATACAATCCAATAATTCCTAAAATAATGACAATAACCGTGGTGATATAAATAGTAATTCTTTGTTCACGCACCATTTTTTCCATCCAATTCACTACATTTTCCATCCATTTTCTTTCTAGATGGTTGAGGTGTTTCTTCTTTGGAGGCTCCATAAAACTATAGAGAATAGGAATAATTAAAAGTGCTAAAACAAAAATGCTTAAGATATTTACGGAGGCAAGAATACCAAATTCTCTAAGTAGTTGACTTTTTACAAAAACAAAGGTTGCAAAACCTGATGCAGTGGTAATATTGGTCATTAAGGTAGCGTTACCAATTTTAGAAATGACGCGCTGCAATGCTTTTGCTTGCTGACCATGTAACTTTATTTCTTGTTGATATTTATTAATTAGAAACACAGCATTAGGCACTCCAATAACAATGATCAAAGGAGGAATTAAGGCAGTTAAAACAGTAATTTCATACCCAAAAAGCCCAATAAAACCAAAAGCCCAAGTAACTCCTATGGTTACCACCAGCAGTGTTATAAATGTAGCTCTGTAGGAGCGGAAAAAGAAAAAGAAAATAATTCCTGTAATAAGAAGTGCCCCTAAAACAAATAATTGAATTTCATCAATAATATTTTGAGCATTTATGGTTCTTATATAGGGCATTCCAGATACGCGAACATCTAGGGTTGTTTTTTTTTCAAACGCATCAATGATAGGGATCAGTTTTTTAAAAACAAACGCTTTTCTGACAGGCGTGTTTACTATTTCTTTATTTATGTAAATAGCGGTTTGTATGGTTCCTGTTTCTTTGTTGTAGAGTAAATTATCGTAAAAAGGAAGTTTTTCAAATAATTCTTTTTTAACAGCATCAATAGTTTTTTGAGACTTAAGCTCTTCTGTATAGATAGATTCTAATACAAATTTTCTATTTTTTGTGTCTTTTTTTAATTTTTTAACATCAGCAATAGACAATGTAAATTCAACTTCAGATAAAGAATCAAATGATTTTGCAAGTGAATTCCAAGCATTAAATTTAGCAGGAGTAAAGACAGTAGAATCTTTAATTGCCAGCAAGATTAAATTCCCTTCTTCACCAAAAATGTCTAGAAATTTGTTGTATTGAATGTTTACCTCATGGTCTTCTGGTAATAGATTTGCTTCTGTATAAGAAAACCTCATGTGTTTCATTTGAGAAACTAGAAAGGCGGTAGCTATTGCAATAAGAATAAGGATCAAGTATCTGTTCTTTAAGATAATTCTTGATACTCTAGTCCAGAAATTCATTCCTATTTTTATTAAGTTGTGGGTTTGATTGCTATTAAATACCTTACAGAATTTACTGGTATTTTTAAACAGTCATAATTTCTTTTTCTTTTAAGTCAAAAAGCTCTTCAGTTTTTTTTACAAAAGTATCTGTCAATTGCTGTACGTCTGCTTCTACATTTTTCTTCATATCATCAGAAACATCTAGTTTCTTTACTTCGTTATTAGCCTCTTTTCGTGCATTTCTTACACCAACTTTTGCATGCTCTGTTTCCGCTTTTGCTTGTTTTGCAAGTCCACGTCTTCTTTCTTCTGTTAAGGGCGGTACGTTAATAATAATATTTTCACCATTATTCATAGGGTTAAAGCCAATGTTGGCTTTCATAATAGCTTTTTCAATTTCTGTCAACATTTGTTTTTCCCAGGGCTGAATGCTTATGGTTCTTGCGTCTGGGGTATTTACATTTGCAACTTGCCCTAAAGGAGTTTGTGAGCCGTAGTAGTCTACCATTATATTTGCAAGCATAGAAGGAGATGCTTTACCTGCCCTAATACTTCTTAATTCTTTGGCTAAAAAATCTATAGCTCCTTGCATTTGTTCTTTTGCAGAATCTACGATGAATTCTATTTCTTCGTTCATAAGTAAGATATTTTGTTAGTGATTAACAATGGTTCCAATTTGTTCTCCAGAAACTAATTTTAAGAGATTTCCATTTGTATTCATGTCAAAAACAATAATAGGAAGCTTATTTTCTTCACTCAAAGTAAATGCTGTCATGTCCATTACTTTTAAACCTTTGCTAATAACTTCTTTAAATGTTATCGTTTCAAATTTTATGGCATTTTTATCTTTTTCTGGATCTGCATTATAGATACCGTCTACACGAGTTCCTTTTAAAATTGCATCAGCATTAATTTCAATTGCCCTTAAAACTGCTGCTGTATCTGTTGTAAAATATGGGTTTCCTGTTCCTGCTCCAAAAATAACTACTCTTCCTTTTTCTAGATGGCGAATGGCTTTTCTTTTAATATAAGGTTCTGCAATTTCTTTAATTTGAATTGCTGTTTGTAGTCTGGTATATATTCCTTCGTCTTCTAAGGCACTTTGAAGAGCCAACCCATTAATACAAGTTGCCAACATTCCCATATGATCTCCTTGTACACGATCCATTCCATTACTAGCACCAGCAACACCTCTAAAGATATTTCCTCCACCAATAACAATGGCAAGTTCAATCCCTTTCTCTGTTACTTCTTTAATTTCTCTGGCATATTCTTTTAGGCGTTTAGGATCAATTCCATATTGTCTATCGCCCATAAGTGCTTCACCACTTAATTTTAAAAGTACTCGTTTGTATTGCATAGTTCTGAAAGTTGTACAAAACTAAGCATTTTTTTCTTTTCTTAAATACTTGTTTCCATGAAAAAACCTCGCTAGTGCTCTGAATTTATTTCAGTGACTAACGAGGTCTTATGTAATAAGATTCTAAAAATACACTTCAGCTAGTTCAGTGTAAGAATTAAGAATAATTTATCCTAGAGCAACACGTTTAAAACCTGTTACGCTTACATCTCCAATAGTTTTTACATACTCTGCAACACTTTGCTTATTATCTTTAATGAAAGATTGGTTTACTAGCGTATTGTCTTTGAAGAAACGTTTTATTTTTCCTTTGGCAATATTGTCTAACATTGCTTCTGGTTTCCCTTCAGTTCTTAATAGATCTTTAGCAATTTCAATTTCTTTTTCAATGATAGAAGCATCAACTTCATTTTCATTTAAAGCTATTGGATTCATTGCCGCAGCTTGCATAGCAACATCTTTTGCAACAACATCTGCACCTTCTGTAGCAGAAGATAACCCTACTATTGTAGCAATTTTATTACCAGCATGAATATAATAACCAACAAACGGAGCTTCTACTTTTTCAAAAGCATTGATTTGAAGTTTTTCTCCAATAACACCAGTTTGTTCTATTAATTTATCAGCAACAGTCATTCCGTTAAAATCAGCAGCTAATAATTCTTCTTTAGAAGAACAATTTAATGCCAAAGTTGCAAATTCTTTTGCAAGGTTCACAAAACTATCATTTTTACCAACAAAATCTGTTTCACATCCTAAAACGATAGAAACACCAACTGTTTTGCTGTCATTAACTTTAGCTATAGCTGCACCTTCAGTAGACTCTCTGTCTGCTCTTTTTGCGGCTACTTTTTGACCTTTTTTACGTAAGATGTCAATTGCTTCTTCAAAATTTCCTTCTGCTTCAACTAATGCCTTTTTGCAGTCCATCATACCTGCGCCAGTTGTTTTTCTTAGCGTATTTACTTCTGCAGCGGTTACTTTAACCATTTTTATAGTCTTTAAAAAATTTACAATTTATTTCTTTTCAACAGTTGTTTCGGTTGTAGTTTCTACTACAGGTGTAGCTTCTTTTACTACTTCTACCTCTTTAACAACTTCTTTTTTAGCTGCTTTAGCAGCTTTAGCTGGTTTAGCAGCTTTTTTTACAGCTTCTTTAGCGGCTGGTTCTTCAGCTGTTTTTTCGGCTGTTTTTTCAGCTGTTTTTTCAGCTGGTTTTTCAGCTGGTTTTGCTTTTTCTTTCTCTGCTTTTCTATCAGACAAACCTTCTGCAATACCTTCTGTAATAAATGATAACACTTTTTCTATAGATTTTGATGCATCATCGTTAGATGGTATTACAAAATCTACAGGTCTTGGATCTGAGTTAGTATCAACCATCGCAAAAATTGGGATGTTTAATTTTTGAGCTTCTGCAATAGCAATGTGCTCTTTTTTAACATCAACAACAAAAATTGCTCCTGGTAAACGAGTCATGTCTACAATAGAACCTAAATTCTTGTCTAACTTTTCTCTTTGACGATTGATTTGCAATTTTTCTCTTTTAGATAAAGCATCAAAAGATCCATCTTGCTTCATTCTATCAATAGAGGTCATTTTTTTAACCGCTTTTCTGATTGTGATAAAGTTTGTTAACATCCCTCCAGGCCATCTTTCTGTGATGAAAGGCATGTTTACAGCTGCAGCTTTCTCAGAAACAATATCTTTTGCTTGCTTCTTGGTAGCAACAAATAAAATTTTTCTTCCAGAGTTTGCAATTTTTTGCAATGCTAATGAAGCTTCTTCTATTTTAGCGGCTGTTTTGTATAAATCAATAATATGAACTCCATTACGTTCTGTATAAATATAAGGAGCCATGTTTGGATTCCATTTTCTAGTCAAGTGACCAAAATGTACTCCATTGTCTAATAATTCTTGAATGTTTGCTTTTGCCATTTTTTTAAATGTGTTTACTTTCTGTTTTGAAATCAATACATAAGTAGTCTTTTAAGAGTCTTATATATTTAGATGCTAAACTGTTATTAATAATTGATAACAGTGCTCTACAACGAATATTAACGTTTAGAGAACTGGAATTTTTTACGTGCTTTCTTCTGACCAAATTTCTTACGTTCAACCATTCTAGGATCACGTGTTAACAATCCTTCTGGTTTTAAGATAAGTCTGTGCTCTGCATCTATAGCTACCAATGCTCTGGTAATTGCCAAACGAATTGCTTCTGCCTGACCTGTTACTCCACCTCCGTAAACATTTACTTTAATGTCATAAGAAGTTAAGTTATCTGTTAACATTAAGGCTTGTTCTACTTTGTATTGTAGAGCTGCAGTAGTAAAATAGTCTTTAAAATCTTTTTTATTTACTGTAATATTCCCTTTTCCTTCAGAAAGGTAAATACGAGCTACGGCAGTTTTTCTTCTACCTATTTTGTGAACTATATCCATTATTTAAGATCGTTTAAGTTAATAGCTTTAGGGCTTTGAGCGTCATGCTTGTGCTCTGTACCAGCATATACATACAAATTTCTAAAAAGAGCACTACCTAAGATGTTCTTTGGTAACATTCCTTTTACTGCTTTCTCTACCAATCTAGTAGGATCTTTTTCAAACATTTCTGTTGCAGTTAACGATCGTTGTCCTCCTGGGTATCCTGTGTGACGGATGTAACTCTTGTCTGTCCATTTTTTCCCAGTTAGAATAATTTTTTCTGCGTTGATAACAACCACGTTGTCTCCACAATCTACGTGAGGAGTAAAGTTTGGTTTGTGTTTACCTCTAATTAGCTTTGCTATTTTAGAAGCTAGACGACCCAACGTTTGCCCGTCCGCATCAACCAAAACCCATTCCTTAGAAGCGGTAGCTTTGTTTGCTGATACTGTTTTGTAACTTAATGTGTTCATAATTACACTTTTAGTTTTTGTTCTATTAATAAATAATTTTTTTCCTTAAAAAAGGAGTGCAAATGTACTATTAATTATTTGATTGACAAACAGTAAACATGCAGTTTTAAAGAGGATTAGTTCATTTTATAAAAGGATAGTTAAATTAATAAGTTTTCACATGAATTTTTACGGAGAGACGAAGCAATTTAACTTGATGCAAAACACTTTATCTTAATAAATAACTAAGGGATACACAATTAAAATTAATTAATAATTTGTATCATTGTTAAAGATTAAAAATTGTTATTAAACTTACATCCCTACAAGTTTATACCTTAATCACCCCTAGTAATTTATAAAAAAAATAAATCTCTAATTCCCAATATGAGGATTTTTTACACTTTACTTGTATTTTCATTTTGTATAATGTCTTGCACATCTGATGTAATTGGTGTTGTGTTAGAAAATGACATATATTCTTACAGAGTTACGCAAATAATAAATGATCACGAAGAGACTAAATCAGATTTCTTAGAGAAATATCTTAATGAGGATTCATTTATAGAGTACTCAGGTGAAATGTTTAATGGTAAACAAAATTTAATAAAAGTATGGAAATCAGAGTTTTATTTTTTTCAAATGTTTTTTTTGATAATAAAGAAGTATTTACAACTTTTAATAAAGACAGGTCTTACACTACCATTTTTAAAGGGAATTGGAGTGCTAAAGGAAATTTCACTAACAATACATACAAAGTATATTCTTTTTATGAATTTAAATGGAAATATAATAAAATATGTGAAATTCATGTACATTGGAATAACGAACCATACTACAAAGAATGGAATAAATTAATGAAAAGTAAAGAATATGAATAGACTCTATTTCTTGTTCTTGTTTCTCCTTATTTCATGTTCTAATTCAAATCAAATTGGGGTAGTGAAAAACTCAGATAACCGCTCTTTAAAATTGGTAACATTTATAAATGAGTATGTAGATGAAAATTACAAGACTCTAGATAGTATATTTTCTGACTCAGTTCATTTAAATTTAAATAATCGTCTTTATAAAGGAATTCTAAAACTAGAGGATGGTCTTGAGTTGTATCATCAAATATATTCTGAAATTTCAATTGATAGTCAATTTTTATGTACCTTTTATTTAGATGATGGTAGTATTAAAACATTTCAAAAAGTAAATTTCATTACTAAAAATAAAATTACACGTAATGTTGGTTCAATTCGATCTTTTTTTGAATATAAATGGTCAGACGGTTATGTAGTAGAATTGAGTGTTGTTTTTGATTCTGAAATACTTAATAAAGAAGAGAAGCTTTACAAGAATTCATTAAAAAATAAACCAATTGGAAATTAATATTTTAATCATTATGACTACTTTTTCTGCCGCATTATGCTTGGCCGTTGGAATCATAATGATATTAAACAATCATAGTTTTTTTCATAAAGCCTTGCCGTATGCAATGTTGTTTTTAGGGTTTTTTGGTATTGTGGATTTATTAAACTTAGTAATTAATCATGTTTACTTTTATGATATTTTTAAAATATATTATACAGATATTCAAACCTTTGTATTACGAATTGTTTCCCTAATACTACCTGCATCTTTAATATATTTATTTTTTGATAAACTAGAATTTAAGTTTAAATATCTTAGTGTCTCTCGTATAACTATTCTTTTAATATTAAGTCTTGTTTTATCATTTTCAGTTCTAGAATCTTCTTACCACAAACTAGCTTATTTAATTTATTATTTTAGCTGTTTTTTGATTTTCTTATTTTTAATTCATAAAAACAAAACTTATTTAAAAGATAATAATGTATTTGTTTTTTTACTTGTAATTTTTTGTTCATTTGTTTTCTTTCTTGTAGCCACTTTAATTTACTTTATTAATAATGATACTTTATTTTCTGAATTTTTTGGCTTACTTCCAGCATTAGATTACGACATTTCAGATACATTTATCAAGTTTATTTTTAATTTAAGATTAATAGTAATTCCTACTGCGTTCCTGTTTAGCCCTAAGCTTTTGTTTGGTAGTTATTATTTTGAGTCAAAACCTAAACCTGATAAGTATCAAAAACCCAAAAACCATTGGAGTAATATTAGGCTTAAAAAAATTGTTACAGTTGATTATAAGACGTTTAATGATTTAGAAGAGCACTCATTAAATATTATAGACAAGCTTATTAAAATAGAAGCTAAATTTATTAATAATACAGTTGCGTATGATAACATTGAAGACGTCTCTCAATTAATTAATGAAAAAACACACCACGTAGAATTTATTTTTAAATACCATAATATACTTTCTTTTAGTAAGTATATTCTTAAATTGAAGATGTTAAGAGCCGCTTTTTTAATAGAAGAAGGCTATTTAATAAATAATTCAGTAAATGATCTTTCAGCACTTTCTGGATATAATTCTAGGTCTGCTTTCTTTACAAAGTTTAAAGAGATTAATGGCTTTTCTCCTACTAGATATTAAGTTTTTTAGATTAATAAAATGATCTTTTTTTTAATAAAATGATCTTTTTTTAACCAGATATTCTCTTTTTTGTTCTTTTTCCCTTAAAATAGTTCTTAATATTATTACTTCTTATGTGATAGTAATAATTTTAGTATTTAACGAGGTATTTTTATTAGTTAGCTAGTAAAAAGATCGTGAATTTGATTAAAAAACACATAATAAAGAACATCCTTTCCCTTAAAAAAGTACTTTTTATAGGGCTACTATCCCTTATTTTTAACTCAAATTTACATGCTCAGCTAGCAGGCCCAAGTTCCTCTTGGAATACTGTTATTCAATCTGATGTTTATGGTGATGCTTTTAAGAATGACCGTAACTCTCAGGATGTTTTTGGTGACGAAGACAATCCAGTTTTACAATCTGCATTTAATGGAGACAATATATATATCAAACTTATTTTAAATAAAAAACTTCAAGATGATAAAGACAAAGATTTAAAATTTTATTTGGGTATAGATGTTAATAAAGACGGTGCCATAGATTTTTATATTCATCACAAACGCAAGAAAGGTGATGATAACAATAGATACGATAAAGATCATAAAATATATTTTTACAAAACAGGCTCAGGTACCCAAACTAAACCAAGTAACTCGAATTGGACTGATGATAATAAAGAAGAAATTAAAGGTGATAGTAATAATATTTATCTTTTAAGAACTGACCTTGATGATGATATTAGCAATAGCAATAAAGATGATCATTCCTATGCATTTGGTTTTCGTTTTCAAGATCTACAAGCCTGGGTTAGATCAGAGACTTCCTTTATTGAATTTAGTTCAAGTACTTCTGTTAATTTGGTTGCTTTTACATCTTATAAAGATTTAAATGAAAAATATTCAAAAGATATTTTAGGTGTTGATGATGAAGACTTAGTTTATAATTTTGACGAAGATGGTGAACCAATTGATGGTGAATATTATTCACCATCATATTCATGGAGTTTTATTACTAATTCTTTTGATGGTTTTTCTGGTAATGGAGATAATACTGCGCCAACCATTACAGGAACCCCAGGCACTACCGTTAATGAAGACGTACTTTATTCATTTACACCAACGGGATCAGATGATGATGGAGATGCTCTTACATACTC
>KB911096.1 GCA_000383355.1 Flavobacterium sp. SCGC AAA160-P02
ACCAACCTTGTTGTAACAACTAATCATGCAGGTATATCGGATGTCTTTCAAGATAAAATCAATGGATACTTTGTGGAAAAAAATAACGAAAATAGCATCCAGAAAATATTAAGTTATCTTGCAGCCAATAAAAGTGAACTAAAAAAAATTGCTGAATATAATAAAACATTTTTTTTAAATAATTTCACAGTAGATATATTTAAAAAAAATCTTTTAGAAATTATTAAATAATGGTGTATCAAGATTTAAACAGTTTCAAACTACCACCAAATTTTAGAGGCAGAAATGCTTTTACAGTTCAGTTGTGGTGGCTGGTTCAATCTGTCTTATTCAAAACCTCCCCTCAATTTTTGTATGGATGGAGAAATTTTTTATTACGATTATTTGGAGCTAAAATTGGAAAAAAAGTAATTATTAGACCTTCTGTTAAAGTAACCTATCCATGGAAATTAAGTATTGGTGATTATAGTTGGATTGGCGATGATGTTGCGTTATACACTCTAGGAAACATTGAGATTGGAGACAATGTTGTCATATCTCAAAGATCTTATCTTTGTACTGGTTCTCACGATTATTTACAAGAAGATTTTCCAATTTACCAAAAACCAATAAAAATATGTGATCAGGTATGGATTGCTACTGATGTTTTTATTGCTCCAGGAATTACTATAGAAGAAGGATCAGTTATTGCTGCCAGAAGTTCTGTTTTTAAAAATATTCCTTCAAATAAAATATGCGCTGGTTCTCCAGTAAAAATTATAAGAGAAAGAATTCGTGAATAAACTAAAAAAAATAGTATTAATATCTCCTTTTTTTTATCCTGAGCCAATATCAACAGGAAAATTTAACACAGACTTTGCATTAAAACTTCAAGAAGAAGGTCATCAAGTTACTGTTTTATGTTCTCATCCTTTTTATCCAGAATGGAAAACAAGGTATTCTTCAGAAAAGTTAGATGGTATTACTATCATAAGAGGTGGTCAGAAAATTAAGTATTCAAAAAAAACATCTTTAAGAAGAGTTGTTCTTGAGATATGGTATGCTTTCTTTATTTTAAAAAATATCAAGAAACATCAAAATAAAATAGATATTATTATTCCTGTTTTCCCTCCTAGTTTTGCTTTTTATTGCGCTTCTTTTTTTATTAAAAAAGAAATTAAAAAAATAGGAATTATACATGATTTACAAATTATTTATTCATCACAGAAGAAAGGTTTTTTGAATAAAATGATAACTTTTTTCATAAAAAGAGTAGAAAAATCTTGTTTTAAAAATTGTGATACATTAATCTTTCTGTCTGAGGAAATGAAAAATGTAGCTTTAAATATCTATAAAATTAGTAAATCAAAGTGTCAAGTTCAATTTCCGTTTACAACCATTATAGACAAACCTTTGTCTGATAATCTCAAGAATATTTTACCTAATAACCAACATAATATTGTTTATTCTGGAGCTTTAGGAGAAAAACAAAACCCAAACGAATTACTTGATGTGTATGATTATATTTCTAAAAACATATCTAATACTATTTGTTATTTTTTCTCTCAAGGGCCAATTTTTGAAGAATTAAAAAAGAGAAACAATAATAGTAAAATAAAATTCTACTCATTGGTGAGTAAAGATGATGTTCAAGAATTATATGCTAGAAGTAGTATTCAAATTGTACCCCAATTACCAAATACCTCTAACGGTTCGTTACCTTCTAAATTACCTAACATATTGGCTTCAGAAACAAAAACTTTGGTAATTACCGATAAAAATAGCGAATTAGAGCAATTGTTTAATGATTATAATCTTCAGAAGGTAATCACTACTTGGGATAAGCAAATTATTGTATGTGCTATTAAAGAACTACTAGAACAAAAAATTGATTTAAAAAAACAAAAAATTACTGCAGAAAAGCTATTTAACATCAATAGTTTAATTGGTAAGATTGTTAGTTAAATACTATATTTGTTTCTCAAAACGTTCATGTGAAACATAGATACTCATTCTTAATAAGTCCTCTAAAATTATTTATAGATTGTTTATCAATATTTTTAGTCATTTATTTTACTTCAGATTCTGATTATTATAATTTAGCATTTATTGGTTTTATTATTTCTTTTTGGACGGTGTCTACGATACTTACTAAATATTACCAAGTTTTAAGATTTACTAAATTTCTGAGGTTATTAAGACTAGCTACAAGACATTACTTCATATTTACGCTTGGGTTTTTTGCTTTTTTTGGTATTTATAAGGAAGGGTTCATTGTTAATAATCAATTTTTAATTTTAACTACTATTTTAATCACTACTTTTTCATTAAAGATTCTCATATTTTTTTCATTAAAATGGTATCGAAATCTTGGTAGAAATTTCAGAAAAGTTGTTGTTATTGGAATAGATGATTCCTCAAAAAAAATCATTACACTTTTCAATAAAAATAAAACCTTAGGATATAAATATTTAGGATGTTTTTCAAATAAGATTTATAATGATAAAATAGGGTCTATAGAAGATAGTTTTCAATTTATAATAGACAATTCGGTAGATGAAATTTATTGTTCTTTAAAAGAATTAAATAGTAACACTGTTTCTAAGATTAGGTCTTTTTCAAATTCTAATAATATCAATTTAAAATTAATACCTGACTCTGGTAAATTGTACAGTAAAGATCAAAGTATAGAATTTTACGATGATACCTTAGTTGTTTTAAATGTTAAGAAACTACCTTTTGAATTTAATGAAAACTACATAATTAAACGTGTTTTTGATTTTTTTTTAGCTGTATTTGTCTGTTTGTTTATCATGAGTTGGCTCATCCCAATACTTTGGGTTCTTATAAAAATTGAATCTAAAGGACCTGCAATTTTTTCTCAAAAGAGAGAGGGGGTAGATGGGATACAATTTATTTGTTATAAATTTAGATCAATGAAATTAAATAATCAGGCAGATAAAGTGCATGCTGTTGAGAATGATAATAGAGTAACAAGATTAGGTGCTTTAATGAGAAAAACCAGCATAGATGAATTGCCTCAATTTTTTAATGTGCTAAAAGGAGACATGAGTGTTGTTGGACCAAGACCTCATTTACCTTCGTTATCTTCAGAATATCAAAAAGATGTTGATGATTATCTGAAAAGACATTTGGTAAAACCAGGAATTACTGGCTTAGCACAAGTTAGTGGTTATAGAGGAGAAATAAAAAAGAAGTCAGATATTAAAAATAGAGTACGTTTAGATGTTTTTTACATAGAAAATTGGTCTTTTTTACTGGATGTAAAAATTATTTTAATGACAGTTTTTAATGTTTTTAAAGGTGATGAAAACGCATATTAATGCTTATACATAAAAACATAACAGCTTCAATAGTGGTTTACAATGAAGACCCAATTGAATTAGAAAATGTTATTAATAGTTTTTTAGGTTCTCCATTTTCAAATAAAATTTATATTATTGATAATTCACCTACAAATTGGTTAGAAGAAAAAATTATTGGAGATAATATTGAGTATGTGTTTTCTGGTACCAATATAGGTTTTGGAAGAGGTCACAATAGTATTTTAGATACTATAGAGCAATTTTCAGACTATCATTTAATTTTAAATCCTGATGTTCTTTTTCAATCAAAAATACTAGAAAAGCTTATACATCAATTAGAAAAAGATACAGAACTTTCAATGATTGCACCCAAAGTTTCTTACCCTTCTAAAGAGTTGCAATATACCGCAAGAAAATTTCCAACAATTATTGAGTTATTTTGCCGTTTTTTTGGTGTTTTTAAAAATTACACAGACAATAAAGAGTATAAAAATGACAATTTAATATTCCCTTTTTCTCCAGATTTTGTTCAGGGAAGTTTTATGTTGTTTAAGACCAAAGACTTCTTAGATTTAAAAGGTTTTGATCAACGATATTTTATGTATATGGAAGATGTAGATATTTGTAGGAGAATAGATCTATCCGGTAAAAAGAAACTTTATTTTCCAAAAGTAGAGGTTACACACACACATAGAAAAGGTTCTTCAAAAAAAATACGACTCTTTTTTATTCACATGTCATCCATTATTAAATATTTCATGAAATGGGGTTTTAAAAGCACATAAATCAATTTCAGAAACTATCTTTACAAAAGATTATAAATTATGAACATACTTATTTTAGGCGCTGGCGGACGAGAACACGCCTTCACACATAAACTTATTCAAAGTAAAAAAGTAACACAAGTTTTTGTAGCACCAGGAAATGCTGGTACACAAAAAATCGCAACTAATATTGATGTAAATCCAACAGATTTTGAAGCAATTAAAGGAGCTGTGCTTGCTTATAAAATTAAGATGGTTATAGTAGGGCCAGAAGCTCCTTTAGTAGCCGGAGTACATGATTTCTTTCTTGCAGACGATCAGTTAAAATCTATTCCAGTAATAGGTCCAAAGAAAGATGGAGCTTTGTTAGAAGGAAGTAAAGATTTTTCTAAAGAGTTTATGATAAAGCATAAAATACCAACAGCTCAATACCAATCGTTCACAAAGAATAATTTACAAGAAGGGAAACTTTTTTTAGAAACACTACAGCCACCATATGTTCTTAAAGCAGACGGATTAGCAGCTGGAAAAGGAGTCTTAATTTTAGATTCTCTAGACGAGGCAAAAGCAGAATTAGAAGAAATGGTATCTAATCAAAAATTTGGAGATGCTTCATCTACTGTGGTTATTGAAGAGTTTTTAAAAGGAATAGAATTATCTGTATTTGTTCTTACAGATGGTATCAGCTATAAGATATTACCATCAGCAAAAGATTATAAAAGAATTGGTGAGGGAGACAAAGGTTTAAATACTGGTGGAATGGGAGCTATTTCTCCGGTTCCATTTGCAGACAATGCTTTTTTAAAAAAAGTAGAAGAACTAGTGGTGAAGCCAACAATTTTAGGGTTGCAAAAAGACGGAATAGAGTATAGAGGGTTTATTTTTATTGGTTTAATGAATGACAACGGAAACCCGTCTGTAGTTGAATACAACGTACGAATGGGAGACCCAGAAACAGAAGTTGTTTTACCAAGAATTGACTCTGACTTATTTGATTTATTTGAGGGAGTAGCTCATCAGAATCTACACGAAAAAGAATTTTCTGTAACAGCTAAAATAGCAACAACCGTGATGTTAGTATCTGGAGGATATCCAGAAGCTTACAACAAAGGAGCTAAAATTACGGGATTAGAAAACATACAAGAATCTATTGTATTTCATGCAGGTACAACAGAAAAGGATGGTGCAGTTATAACTAACGGAGGAAGGGTTATTGCTGTAACTTCTCTTGCAGATACTCTTCAAGAGGCATTAGATGCATCTTATAAAAGTATTGATGAAATTCATTTTGAAAAAATGAACTATAGAAAAGATATTGGATTTGATTTAGTATAGAAGTGATTTTTATTTTTTTCAATTTACTAAAAAAATGCCTTTTTCACCCATATTTCATAATTTTTGATTTCCGTAGCGCTTCTTTACAACCAAAAAATTAAAATTACCTGTTGAAATTGACTATTTCTAACTTACATCAAAAAAGGTTAAATTACTTCATCATAAAATTTAATTTTTTTTTAGAAAGTGCGACAAAAAGATAGACCAACTCACATGAAAAAAATAATTGTTGCACCACTAAATTGGGGATTGGGTCATGCCAGTCGTTGTGTTCCAATAATTAAAGAACTTCAAAAAAACAATTTCATTCCAATAATTGCTACTGATGGAAATGCGCTTACTTTTTTAAAAAAAGAGTTTCCTACAGTAGAATCTTTTGAACTTCCATCGTATGATATTTCTTATGGTAAAAATTTAAAATGGTCACTTCTACTAAAAACAACAACTATTATAAGAGCCGTTAAGAAAGAGCAAGAAATTATTCAATCATATATTGATAACACTAAAAATATAGCAGGAATTATCTCAGACAATAGATTTGGTTGTTATTCTAAACAGCTTCCTTCTGTCTATATGACGCATCAATTAAATGTTCTTTCAGGGTTTTTAACTCCTATCTTAAGTTATTTTCATCAACAAATTATTAGAAAGTATGATGAATGTTGGATTCCTGATGAAGAAAACTCATTATTTTCTGGAAAATTATCGAGATCTTCAAAGAATTTACATCAAAAATATATAGGTGTTTTAAGTAGATTTGAAAAACAAGAATTACCTCTAGAGATTGATGTTTTAATACTGTTATCTGGCCCAGAACCTAATAGAACTCAATTAGAAGATAAGCTAAAGGAGATTTTTAAAACTTCTAACAAGAGGGTTTGTTTAATTCAAGGAAAAGTAGAAGAAACTCAAAAAATCACACAGTTACATCAACTCAAAATTGTTAATTTTATGTTGTCTGATGAATTAGAGCATACCATAAATTCCTCAAAAATAATTATATGTAGAGCTGGGTACTCATCTATATTAGACCTTGTTTCACTTAACAAAGAAGCAATACTAATTCCTACAAAACATCAAAACGAACAAGAGTATTTGGCAAAACACCTTCAAGAAAAAGGCGTGTTTTCCTTTATAGAAGAAAAAGATATTGATAAAAAAATAGTAAATATTTCAATAAAACCCTCAGTTACTGGCTTTAAAAAACAAGAGTTTAACACAGATTTATTTTGCCTTTTTTAAGGTGAAAGAAAATTCTGAACCTTCAGTAAAAGTACTCTTCAGAAGAATGGTTTCGTTATGTGCTTCAATAATATGTTTTACAATAGAAAGGCCAAGGCCAGATCCACCTTGCTCTCTAGATCTGCTTTGGTCTACTCTGTAAAAGCGCTCAAATAACCGAGGAATATGTTCTTGTTTAATACCTTCACCATTATCTACTACTTTAATAATGAATTTATTTTCAGTATAAGATTCAATTCCAAGGGTTGTAATACCATTTATTTTCCCATACTTTACAGAGTTTACAATTAAATTAATTAAAACTTGCTCTATACGTTCTTTGTCTGCTTTTACAAAAACTGGAAATTCATAGATTTTATCAAATTGTAGTGTAATATTCCTTTTTTTTGATCTCATTTCAAGAAGATCAAAAACATTCTGAATTAGATCTATAATATTAAAAACTTCTATGTTCATTTTTAAACCTTCAGTTTCTAATTTTGCAATCATATCTAAGTCTTTAACTATTGCAACCAATCTTTCAACCCCTTTGCTGGCCCTTCCTAAATATTTATCTCTGATTAATTTATCATTTACAGCTCCTTCAATTAGTGTTAAAATATAACCCTGTACCGTAAATAAAGGAGTTTTTAATTCGTGAGCAACATTTCCTAAAAAGTCTTTTCTAAAAGAATCACGTTCTGTTAGATTTTTAATTTCAATTCTTTTACCCTGAACATATTCTTGTACACTTTTTGATAAAGCATCTATATCTGTGGTTGCATATTCTTTACTAAATTCATCTTCGTTTAGAATGGAAACCTCATCGTATATTTTCTTAATTCTATTGTAAATAAAACGTTTGGCTCTATATTGTGTTATAATAAAAGAAGTTACAAATACTAAGAGCATAAAAATTAACAGTCCAATCAATTCTTTTCCATCCTCAAAAAAGAAGAAAAGAATAGCAGCTATGAATCCTACAGAGATTGTCAAGTAAATAGAGGACCATAGAGTAAAGGAATATGTTTTTTTTAATTTCACAGCGAATCAATTTTATTTTTCTATTCCTTCCAGAACAAACTTATAACCAACCCCTTTTACAGTTTTAAAATAATTATCACCAATTTTTTCTCTTAATTTTCTGATGTGTACATCAATAGTTCTTCCACCAACAACAACTTCATTTCCCCAAACCCTGTCTAAAATAGTTTCTCTTTTAAAGACCTTTCCTGGCTTAGAGGTTAATAAAGAGAATAATTCAAATTCTTTTCTTGGCAAAAATATTTTTTTGTCACCCTTAAAAACCACATACTCGTCTCTGTTAATGGTAATGTCACCCACTACAACAGTAGAATCTGCTTGATTTTCGGCTTTTAACCTTCGTAAAAGTGATTTTACTTTGCTGACTAAAACTTTTGGCTTAATAGGTTTTGTAATATAGTCATCTGCCCCTGCTTCAAAACCAGCAACCTGAGAGTAATCTTCATTCCTAGCTGTTAGAAAAGCAATTAAAGTATTTTCTAAACTTTTTATAGCTCTTATTTTTTCACAAGCCTCAATGCCATCCATTTCTGGCATCATAATATCTAGTAAAATTAAATTTGGTGTGATCTTTTTTGCTGATTTTAAAGCATCAACTCCATTGCTAGCTGTATAAACAAGATATCCTTCATTTTTTAAATTGTATCCTACAATTTCTAAAATATCTGGTTCGTCATCAACTAAAAGAATTTTAATATCACTGTTATTCATCTTTATATTATAAATAATGTTATATCAAAAGTAGCGAATCTAAACTAAAAATTAGTCACTTAACAATCATTTAACCCAGTAACATTCTGTTAACATTGCTATAACTGAATAGTAATGCATGAGTAACATTTACTTTACAAAACAACATCACTTTTGTGCCATAAAACAAATTCAAATAAGAATAAATGAAAAAAATTGTATGTATTGTTGCTTTCATCATTTGTCAATTAGTAATTGCACAAGATAAAGGGATTATTACTGGGACACTATTAGATAAAGAAATGAGTAATGAACCTTTGTCTTTTGCTAGTGTTATTATTAAAGAAACATCTATTGGAACAGAAACAGATTTAGATGGTAATTTTAGGTTGTCTGTTGCTCCAGGTTCTTATATAATAATGTTTGATTTTTTAGGATATAAAACCCTGGAAGTTCCTGTACTAGTAAAGTCTGGTGAAACAGTAATTATTAATAGAACGCTAGAAGCAGCCGAAGGTGTTGCTTTAGAAGAGGTGAAAATAAGGGCAAGTACTAGCAAACAAAAAGAAAGTGCCTTGTTGCTTGAACAAAGAAAGGCTACAACTATAAAAGAAAGTATAGGGTTAGAAAGATTAAGTAAAATAGGAGTTTCAAACGCAGCTTCTGCCACTACTAAAATATCTGGAGTTACAAGAAGTGAAGAATCTGGAGATATTTACATAAGAGGGTTAGGCGATCGATATTTATTTACAACCATGAATGGTCTTCCAATTCCGTCAGATGACGTTCAAAATAAAAATATTGATTTATCGTTATTTTCTACAAATTTATTAAATAGCATCAGTATAAGTAAAACCTATACCACTTCTAGTTATGCAGATCAATCTTCCGGGGTAGTAGATGTTGTTTCTAAAAAGTATTCTAAAAAAGGAGTTTCTATAGGAATCAATGGTGGTTTAAACACTGCTGTTTCTAGTCTAGAAGGAGGCTTTAAAAAAACTTTAATGAGTGATGATGTTAGTTTTGGCTTTCATAACAAAAAATACACGCTGTCAGATGCAATTACTTACCAAGGATGGGATCCTTTAACAGCCAGCAACACAGCTAATTTTAATGGATCGTTTTCAGCAGCCTATAAATTCAAAATTTTAGACAAAGATTTTTCTATACTAGCAACTGCTTCTCATGGTCAGTCTTTTGAATATCAAGAAGGTTTTTTTAAAAGTTATAGAGCTAATATTCTAGATAATGAGTTTAGCACAGCATCTTTTAAAACCAACACCAATACAACAGGATATATTAGAGGAGATCTTAAACTAAATGACAATCACAAAATTTCTTATAATACCTTATTTGTTAATAAAGGAGTAGACAATGTTTATGAACAAGGAAGGGATGGAAACGGCTATGTATTTGATCAACAACCTCAAGAAGATGGTGCCTTTGTTAGAGACCAAAACTACAAGCAAACAACCATGTTTGTGAATCAGTTAATGGGAGAACATAAGTTCTCTGAAAAAAACAATCTTACATGGGCAGTAGGATATAATTTTGTGTTAGCAGAAGAACCAAACAGAATTAGAAATGAAGGAAATATTATAGATGATAATGGAACGTTTACCTATGCATTTGTTGGTGGTTTTCAGCAAAGAAAAACGAGTCAAAAGATTCAAGATGATGAAATGAACGGATATGTTGAAGATCAATTTTCTTTTGGTGAAATAGACCAAGATGATAAGAGACCTTTTAGAGTAAATATTGGGGTAAATTTTAGACAAAAGAAAAGAACATTTAAGTCGCTTTTTGTTGGTGTTAGTTCTAGAGATTTTACAGTCTCTTCTGTAGATCAAATATCAAGTACTTTCATAGCTAGTAATTTTAACACAGCTTCTGGTCAACCAGAATTAATATTAAGAGAACAGCTTCCAGATCTATACAATGCAGATTTAACTGTAATGGCAGGCTATGCCAGTTTAGATTTTGGATTAAATAAAAAGTTTTCTGGAAATATAGGCCTTCGTTATGAATCAGATAAAGTAGACATTATCTGGGATGTTACAAACTTTGTAGGTAGAATAGGAACTATTACCAAAGAGTATCAAGAAATGTATCCAAGTCTTAATTTAAAATATGAAATCAATCAAAAAAGTTTCTTTCGTTTAGCGTCTAGTGTTACTCAAACACTTCCAGAATTTAAAGAAATAGCTCCATTTGAATACGTTTCTCCAACAGGTAGAGTAATTAAAGGAAATCCAAATTTAGAAAGATCATCTGTTTTTAATATTGATACCAAATGGGAGTTTTTTCCAACAAGAGAAGAACTTTTTTCTGCAACAATATTTTATAAAAGTATTCAAGACCCTATCAACTTAACTCAAGCAAGAGGCTCGGCAGGAATTTTTCAATACGAAAATACAGGAGAAAAGGCATCTGTCTTAGGAATAGAATTAGAAGGTAGAATTAACCTTATAGAAAATGATGATGAAAAAAGTATTCTCTCTGCGAATGCTACTATTTCTAGAATGTGGTTTAGTCAAGACATCTTAGAGTTATATCAATACAACGGACAAACTGATACTGGTTTGCAAGGGGCATCAGATTTTATTGTAAACAGTTCATTAAGCTATAGAAGTAGGTCAGAAAAAGAATTTATAGTTTCTATCTCAGGAAACTATTCTTCAGACAAAATATACGCACTTGGAAGCCCTGAAGATTTTGTGAATAGCGCTACTTTATTTAATGATGAAATTATTGAAAAAGGATTTGTTTCGTTAGACCTTGTTGCTAGTAAAAAAATAAACGAAAAACTATCTTTAAGAATAATTGGTAAAAATCTATTAAACCCAAGAATAGATCAAACACAAGTTGTAACAATTTTTGACGCAAGTAATACTATTGTGAGCAAATCAAATAAAACTGTTCAATCTTATAAGAGAGGGAGCCTTTTTAATATTGGTTTTAGTTATAAATTCTAAGTAACTATTTATTAACAATAACTGGTGATATTCAATTCATACATAATCTATATTTAATATTCTATTAATATAAATTAAAGGTTCATTATAGTTCTTTACAACAGAAATAAAACAATTAAAAAAGCAACAAAAAAATGAAAAATTTAAAAGTAAATTTAGTAAGTATTCTATTGTTAACTATTGCATTCACAAGTTGTGGTGACAACGAACCAATAGCAATTACACCTCCTTTAGATGCCGTATTAGAGAATTTAAATAATGGAATCATGGAAGGAACATTATCAGAAGATTATACCTTAGATCCATCAATACAGTATCGTCTTTCAGGGTCATTTATTATAGATGAGAGCGGTACATTAAACATTCCAGGAGGAACAACTATTTTAGCAGATGCTGGTGGAACAGAAGTCTATATTGCTGTTTTGCAAGGAGGCCTAATTAATATTAATGGAAACGCAGGAAGCCCAGTACTAATGTCTTCTACTAATGGAGCACCAGGAGACTGGGGAGGTTTAACCTTATGCGGGAAGGCATCAACTACAGCAGGAATAGGTGCAACTGCTGAGGTTGGAGGTTTTGTTTATGGTGGATCAGATAATAACGATAGCTCTGGAATTATAAGATATCTTCAAATTGTAGGCACAGGAGCGCAAATAAACCCAGAATCTCAATATAATGGTATTTCATTCTATTCAGTTGGTTCAGGTACTTTAGTAGACAATGTAGCTGTTATTAATGGATCAGATGATGGTGTTGAATTTTTTGGAGGAACTGTAGCAGTCTCTAACATGTATTTAGAAAATAATGATGATGATTCTATAGACTGGACAGAAGGATGGAGTGGGTCTGTAACTAATGCATACATTTCACATACAATACCTGGTTTTTCTACCGTTTTTGAGGGAGACAAAGACAACGCAAATCCAACTTTTACAAACATTACTGCTATTTCTTCAGTAGGTGGTACAGGTTTACAATTCAAAAAAGAATCAGGAGGAACTATTACTGGACTTCATTTAGTAGGGTATGATGTAGATTTAGATTTAAAAGACAGTGGTGCATTGTCTAATGTTCAAATAGATGGTGCTACTGCAGATGCAACGTTGTATTCAGGAGAAACAAATAAGTATAAGTTAAATTCAGGAAAAAATGCAGCACCTCTAGAGATCTCTAAATGGTCTTGGATAACTCCAAGTTTTTAACTACCTAAATACTTCCCAAAACATATCCGAAAAAGTAGGCTTTATTAGCCTACTTTTTATGTTTTATTGTTATTAAATGTTTGTCTACAATAACATTAATTTTTAGTAAATTCACTAAAATTTATGTTATGAATCTAAAAATAAAAATGAGCAATGTCTTATTCTTAGACATTGAAACAGTGCCTCAAAAAGAATCTTGGACAGAGGTGTCAGAAATAACACAAGAATTATTTGCAAAGAAAACAGCCTACCAACGTAAAGAAGATATTACTGCTAAAGAATTTTATGAGCGTGCAGGAATCTGGGCAGAATTTGGAAAAATTATCTGTATTTCTGTTGCGTATTTTACTAGTAATAAAGAGGAAAGAAATTTACGTGTTACATCTTTTAGTGGAGACGATGAAAAGCAGATATTAATAGATTTTAAAAAACTCTTAGATACTCATTTTAATAAAACCTATCACGTATTGTGCGCACATAATGGAAAAGAGTTTGACTTCCCTTATATAGCAAGAAGAATGATTATACATCAAATAGAATTACCATCTAAACTAAATTTATTTGGTAAAAAACCATGGGAGGTGCCTCATATAGATACCATGGAGCTTTGGAAGTTTGGAGATTATAAACATTACAGCTCTTTGCAATTATTAACTACAATTTTAGGAATCTCTTCTCCCAAAGATGATATCGATGGAAGTGAGGTTGCTAAGGTATATTATAAAGAAAAAAATCTAGGAAGGATTGTAAAGTATTGTGAAAAAGACACCATAGCTGTTGCACAATTATTGATGCGTTTTAATAATGAAAAGCTAGTAGAAGAACATGAAATAATAAACGTTTAGCCTTCTAATTTTAAAGAAATTTCAAACCATCTTTCTTCTTTTTCTTCTAGTGAAGAAATAACTTTATGAAGTTCTTCAGATTTTTCTTTTACTTGCTCTTGTGAAATCCCTTCTTGCATAAAAGAAGCTTCAATAGATTTCTTTTTGCGACCTAATCGTTCTATATCTTTTTCCAGAGAACCAAATTCTCTTTTTTCTTCAAACGATAATTTCACTTTAGAGGGAGTAATCACAGCTTGTTTTTTTTCAACTTTTACAACTTTTTCTTTAGGCTTAGAGTCTTCGTAAGTTCTGTAATCTGAGTAATTTCCTGGAAAATTTTCAACAACTCCATCGCCTCTAAAAACAAATAGTGAATCTACAATTTTGTCCATAAAATACCTGTCATGAGATACTACAATTAGGTTCCCTGGAAAGTCTAACAAGAAACTTTCTAACACATTTAAGGTAATTACATCCAAATCATTGGTTGGTTCATCAAGAATTAAAAAGTTAGGATTTTGTATTAAAACAGTACAGAGGTACAATCGTTTTTGTTCTCCACCACTTAATTTTTCAACAAAATCATATTGCTTTTTCTTATCAAAAAGAAAACGTTCTAATAGCTGAGAAGCAGAAATACGTCGTCCTTTAGTTAAAGGAATTTCTTCTCCAAATTCTTTAATAACTTCAATTACTTTTTGTCCTTCTTTTACAACAATTCCTTTTTGAGTATAGTATCCAAATTTTACAGTTTCACCAACTACTACTTTACCTCCATCAATAGGTTCTCTGTCTGTAAGTATGTTTAAAAAAGACGATTTACCCGTCCCATTTTTTCCGATAACACCAATACGTTCTCCTTTTTGAAATACATATTCAAAGCCATCAAGAATTTTTAAATCACCAAAAGATTTTTTTAGTTTGTGAAGCTCTACAATTTTACTTCCTAAACGTTCCATGTTTATTTCTAACTGAACAGTATGATCTTGTCTTCTTTTATGGGCTTTTTCTTTGATTTCAGAAAAATCATCAATTCTAGATTTAGATTTTGTTGTTCTCGCTTTTGGTTGTCTGCGCATCCAATCTAGTTCTTTCTTAAATAGATTTTTTGCCTTATTTGTAGTGGTAGCCTCCTGTGTAATTCTTTCTTCTTTCTTTTCTAAATAATAAGAATAGTTTCCTTTGTATTTATGAAGCTCACCATGATCTAATTCTATAATTTCGTTACAAACTCTTTCTAGAAAATAACGATCATGAGTCACCATAAATAAGGTTATTTTTTCCTTTTTAAAGTACTCTTCTAACCATTCTATCATTTCTAAATCTAAATGATTTGTTGGTTCATCTAAAATGATTAAATCTGGCTTATTAATTAATAAAATAGCTAAACTTAATCTTTTTTTCTGACCTCCTGAAAGCTTGCCTACTTTCATAGACAAATCGGTTAATTTTAATTTTGATAGTACTAATTTGTATTGAGTCTCAAAATCCCAAGCATTGTTTTGATCCATTAGATCAAAAGCTTTTTGATAGTTGTCAGAATCTTCTGGGTTTTCTAGTGCTCTTTCGTATTGTTTTATAATAGGTAAAATCCTATTCTCAGTTGCAAAAATAGTTTGCTCAACAGATAGGCTATCATCAAAAATTTGATTTTGTGATAGGTACGCAATTTGAATATCTTTTCGTTGAATAACCTGTCCTTCATCAGGGGTGTCTAGTCCTGCAATAATATTTAGTATAGATGTTTTTCCTGTTCCATTTTTTGCAACAAAAGCAACCTTTTGGTTTTTATTGATTCCAAATGAAAGATTACTAAATAATGTTCTATCTCCGTAAGATTTAGAGATGTTTTCTACTGAAATATAATTCACAAAAATAAATTTCGACAAAGGAACTAAAAAAACCTGATTAGAACACTCAGCTTCTCATTTAATTATGAATATTGAAAGTATTAGAGAAATACTCCAATTAAAATAATTTTTATAAAAAATAAAAACCTAGAAAAATAATTTTCTAGGTTTTCAGAGATATTAACAAAGGCTCGGGGGTTGCCCTAAGTTAATAAACTTAATAAATGTTATTATTTGTAGACTGTTTATAGGGGATCACAATTTCTAACACAAATAACATTAATTAAAAAACTAATTCAAAGAACAATAACACTGTAAAAATAGTTACTTAACTTTAACACCACAATACCTTGAATTAGTGAAATTTTTAGTTCCCTAGAAAAGGGTATTAAATCTTTTTTTATGTTTAATATATAGCCTCATGAATTCAAATTCAATATGTAATTTTCATACATAAGAATAGATGTTTTATCAATTTTTATTAACCAAATATCCTATCTATGATAGTATATTCAACATTTATTTTTATACATTTAGTTCTATCCATAAATGGGGGTATGCCTACCTAGAAAAGTGGATTTAAAAAAAATATTTCTTATAATGATTTTAAAAGTAAACAACCTTACTGTAAAATTCTTATCTAATAAACAAGAAAACGATGTTGTTAGAAAAATTTCTTTTCAGCTAGATAAAAATAAAATTTTAGGCATAGTTGGTGAATCTGGTAGTGGTAAATCTGTTACTGCTTTAGCAATTCTTGGTTTGTTATCTGAAAACGCCACCCTAGAAGGAGAGATTTTTTTTAAAGGGAAAGATCTTATTAATATCTCTGATAAAAATATTCAAAAAATAAGAGGAAGAAAAATAGGAATGATTTTTCAAGAACCAATGAGTTCTCTTAATCCAACATTAACTTGCGGAAAACAAGTTTATGAAGTTTTAAAACAACATACAGATTTAAATAAAAAAGAAATTTATGAAGAAGTTATTGCTCTTTTTGAAAAAGTAAAACTACCCAATTCTGATAGGATTTTTAATTCATACCCACATCAAATAAGTGGTGGTCAAAAGCAACGAGTAATGATAGCGATGGCTATAGCTTGTAAACCAGACATCTTAATAGCTGATGAACCTACAACAGCATTAGATGTGACGGTGCAAAAAGAAATAATACTTCTTTTAAAAGAACTGCAGGAGCAAAATGAGATGAGCATTCTTTTTATATCTCATGATTTGCCATTAGTTTCAGAAATTGCTGATGATGTGATAGTTATTTATAAAGGAGAAATTATTGAAAAAGGAACAACAAAGGACATCTTTTATCACCCAAAGAATGAATATACTAAAGGACTTATTAATTCTAAACCAAGTCTTATTCAAAGGTTAAAAAAACTACCAACTGTTAATGATTTTATGAATCACGAGGTTGTATCTGAAATTTACTCTACAAGAGAAAGAGAAAAGTTTCATCAAAAAATATATGCCTCAAAACCATTATTAGAAATAGTTGCGTTAAAAAAATATTTTAAAAGAATTGGTGGTTTTTATAAAAAACCACCAATTAAAGCAATAGATAATGTGTCTTTTAAATTATATGAAGGAGAAACATTAGGGTTAGTTGGTGAGTCTGGTTGTGGAAAAACCACCTTAGGAAGATCTATTTTACATCTAGAAAAAATTACTTCAGGAAAAATATTTTATAAAGGGAAAGATGTTACACATCTTTCTACATTAGAGTTAAGAAATTTAAGAAAGGAGATTCAAATTATTTTTCAAGACCCATTTTCTTCATTAAATCCTAGAATATCTGTTGGGAATTCAATTCTAGAACCAATGACAGTTCATAAGATATTATCTTCTTATAATGAACGAAAATTATATGTTTTAGACTTATTAAAAAAAGTTGGTTTAGAGGAAGATCACTTCAATAGGTACCCTCATGAATTTTCTGGAGGACAAAGACAAAGAATAGGCATTGCTAGAGCAATTGCGTTAAAACCAAAATTGATTATTTGTGATGAATCTGTTTCTGCACTAGATGTTTCTGTTCAAGCACAAGTTCTTAATCTGTTAAATGAATTAAAAAAAGTGTTTAATTTCTCATATATTTTTATATCACATGATTTAGCTGTTGTTAAATATATGTCGGATCAATTAATTGTTATGAATCAAGGAAAAATTGAAGAAATTAATGATGCAGATGAAATATACAGAGCACCAAAATCTAGGTATACAAAGAATTTAATTGCCGCAATTCCCAAAGGGATTTAGATTCTTATCCTTTTAAAAATTGCTCAATAAATGGTATATTGCAGTACCTAAAAAACACAAAAAAAAGATGAAAATTATAGTCCCCATGGCCGGTATTGGATCTCGTTTAAGACCCCATACTTTAACAATTCCAAAACCCTTAACAGTTATTGCTGGCAAACCTATAGTACAAAGATTAGTAGAAGATATAACCTCTGTAGTCAATCAACCTATTGATGAAATAGCTTTTATAATTGGCCCATCAGCAAAAGGATTTCCTGCTAATACTAAAGATAAGTTATTAAAAATAGCAAAAGAATTAGGAGCTAAAGGCTCTGTATATGTTCAAGAAGAGGCTTTGGGTACTGCTCATGCAATTTTTTGCGCAAAAGATTCTTTAACAGGTCCTTGTGTAGTAGCCTTTGCAGACACACTGTTTAAAGCAGACTTCACTCTAGATGCTGAGGCAGATGGTGCAATTTGGGTGAAGCAAGTAGAAGACCCAAGTGCCTTTGGAGTTGTAAAATTAAAAGATGGTTATATTACTGATTTTGTTGAAAAACCAACAGAGTTTGTATCTGATTTAGCAATTATAGGAATCTATTATTTTAAGGATGGTGATAAACTATCTAAAGAAATAAACTATTTGATAGAAAATGATATCAGACCTTCAGGGGAGTTTCAATTAACTGACGTGCTAGAAACATTAAAAAAAGAAGGAGCTAAATTTTTGCCTGGAAAAGTTGATGTTTGGATGGATTGTGGCAAGAAAGATCCAACAGTAGATACCAATAAAAAAATATTAGGCTTTGAGCATGATAAAAAGAATAATTTAGTTGCTGATTCTGTTGTATTAGAAAATTCTAAAATTATACAGCCTTGTTATATTGGAGAAAATGTAATTTTAAAAAACACTACGGTTGGTCCATATGTCTCCATTGGAGAAAATAGCTTGGTAGAAGATTCTAAAATTTCAAATTCTTTAATTCAAACCAATGTTACCATCTTAAATGCTAGCTTAGAAAATGCAATGATTGGAAATCATGCAACCTATAACGGTAATTTTACCTCTGTAAGTATTGGTGATTATTCAGAGCTGACATAAAAATAAATAGAAATGATTAAAAGGATTGTACTTAGTGTCTTTCTTGGGCTGTTGTTCAATCCTTTTTGTTCTTACTCTCAAGATAGCATTCCAAAGGCGAAAGAAATTGCAGAAGAAAATAATATTAAATTTCAAGAATATTTTTTTAAATCTCTGTCAGAAAAGTCAATTAAAAACTACCAATCAGCGATAGAAAACTTAGAAGAATGCAATACTATTTCCCCAAATAATAAAACCATCTATTTTGAGCTTTCTAAAAATTATTTACTGTTAAATAAAACAAGCGAAGCAACACAATACATTAACAAAGCATTACTTCTAGAGCCAACGAATACCTGGATACTATTACATTTAGTAGCCATTCAAAAAAAAGAGAGAAATTATCAGGAGGCAATAAAGACTCAATTAACAATTGTGCAGCAAAAGCCTAAACAGCGCTCAGAATTAATTTGGTTATACTATTTAAATAGTGAATACACAAAAGCCTTGTCTTTGATTTATATGGTAGAAAAAGAAACTGGTTTAACTACAAGATTAAATCAGTTAAAAGTTAAGTTAGAACTCAAAAATAAACCCATAGCTCTGAAAGTAAGTAAGGATAGTTTAACTCAATTAATTACTGATTATGAAGCCAATAAACCATCTTTTTCTAAGTTGAAGAAAATATTAACTCTAGCAATTAATGAAAATACTGAAGTGTTTTATAAGTATAGCAGCCTAGCAATTGATCTTTATCCAGCGCAACCATTTGCGTATCTTTCTAGGGGAAAGGCATTACAGCTTCAAAAAAAGCATCAACAAGCTATTGATGTTTTAGAAATTGGAATAGATTTTGTAATAGAAAACTCATTGCTAGAATCTCAGTTTTATACTACTTTAGTTAAAGCATACACTAGCATAAACAATCCTAAAAAAGTATTAGAGTATAAAATAAAACTTAAAAATCACAAAATCTAATATGAGAATAATAAGCTGTTTATTTCTTTTTTTAATAGTATTTGGTTCTTGTAAAAGCAAAAAAAACCTTGTTAGCTCCAATGCTGAAGTTGTTAAAAGCATATCCGCCAAAAAAATTATTAAAAAACATACTGCAATTTCTTTAGATGCTAAAACACTAGATGCTAGGTTAAAAATAGGATATGTAGATGCTAGAAATGGAAAAAGAAATAAGGTGAGTTTTACAGTAACCCTTCGAATACAAAAAGACTCTATTATCTGGATGAAAGGATCTAAAATTATTAGTGCTTTTAGAGTAAAAATAACCCCAACCACTTTTAGTTATTATTCGCTTATTGATAAAAAATATTTTGAAGGAGACTTTTCGCTTTTAGAAAAAATGTTAGGGACTAAAATTACTTACAAACAGGTTCAAAATTTATTGCTTGGAGAAAGTATTTTAGATTTAAAAAAGCAAAAATATCTATCGGAAGTAGCCGGAAATTTACACAAGTTAACCCCAAAGAAGCAACATAAATTGTATCGTATATTCTTTTTCTTTGACCCTAATAATTATAGGTTAAAAAAACAAATGTTAAAGACTTACAAAGAAAATAAAATAGTACAAATAGACTATAAAAGTTATAGTTTATTAGAGAAACAATTAGTGCCTAAAAAAATTGTGATTAATGCTTCACAAGCAGAGAATTATACCAAGATAACTATTGATTTTAAATCAGTAACTTTAAACAAACAAATTAGTACTCCTTACAAAATACCATCTAGTTACAAACCCATTAAACTTTAATGCTTAAAAAGTACCAATACATATTTTTTTTAGTTTTTTTTCTAACGATATCTTTAGCTGCACAAAAAAAATCTCGAAAGCAGTTAGAGCAAGATCGAACTAGAATAAAAAAAGAAATTACAATGGTAAATAAGTTGCTTTTTGATGCCAAAAAAAGCGAAAAAAATGCTCTTGAAGATTTAAAAGATTTAAATCAGAAAATTATTGTTAGAGAAAAATATATTTCAACCATAAATTTAGAGGTGCAATCATTATCTAATGAAATAGTTATTTATGAAAAAGACATTCAACAATTAGATAAAAAATTAATTACGCTAAAAGAAGATTATGCCGCAATGATTTACAAATCATACAAAAGTAAATCTCAACAAAACAGCACCCTGTTTTTATTTTCTTCAAAAAGTTTTTATCAAGCCTATAAAAGAGTAAAGTATATGAAACAGTATGCTTCTTTTAGAAAAAAACAAGGAGAAGAAGTACATCTTTTAACCAATAATTTTTTGAAATTAAAAGACTCATTGTTGTTTCAAAAGCAATTAAAAGACACCTTATTATCTAGTGAAGAAGAGCAAAAAATAAAAATTGAAGAGGAAAAAATAGATCAACAGAAATTAATTTCTGAGATCATAAATCAAGAAAAAAAATATAAGAGAGAATTACGAAAAAAGGAGCAAGAACAAAAGAAAATATCGGAAAGAATAGATAAAATAATTAAAGATGCCATTGCAAAATCTAATGCAATAAAAGGAGCTAAAAAGTCTAAAGGGTTTTTACTAACCCCAGAAGCTAAGGCTTTAGCAGTTAGATTTGAGCAAAACAAAGGCAAGCTTCCTTGGCCTGTAGAAAGTGGACTTATTACAAGGAGATTTGGTAAACAACCACACCCGGTCTATTCTGGAAACTATATTAACAGTACCGGAATTCATATTGCAACCAAAAAAGGATCTAATGCAGAAGCTATTTTTAACGGTGAAGTTTTAGCCATACAAACTCAATCTGAAGGAAAAAAATCTGTTTTAATTAGACACGGAAACTATATTTCTATTTATAATAACTTAGAAAGTGTTTATGTTAGTGATGGAGAAAAAGTAAAAACCGGACAGCCTTTAGGGAAGATTTTTACAGATAGAATCACAGGAAAAACAAAGCTTATTTTTGTATTGTCAAAAAACACAACTAGATTAAACCCTACTAGCTGGATTTTAAGAAATTAATTAGCCATCACTTTTTTCATGATATTTTTACCAGTCATAGCAGCACTTGTTATTACCCCAGAAAACAGGGCCGCAGCTACACCTGCAGTAACAATATCTTGGCCAGTTAGATATAGGTTTTTAATAGGAGTTTTTGGTTTTAGAAATTCTTGACGAAACCTTTTTGGGCTATGATCTAAGCCATAGATCTCACCTTTATCATAGTTTATAAAGTGTTTCGTAGTTAATGGCGTCGAAAGTTCATAGTGAGCTATCTTACCCTTGGCTTGAGGGATTCTTTTGTACAGAACTTCTAATAGCCTTTGTGTTATTTTTTCTTTTAATTCGGTATAGTCTTCTCCTCGCTTCATCCATTTACTGCCATCCCAAGATTCAAAAAATTCATATGGTACTAATGTAATAATATCTATGGTGCTTTTCCCAGGATACCTTTTATTCCAATCTGGATCTTTTGCAGACGGAAATGAAATATAAACTACTGGAAATTCTTCTTCAATATTGGCTAAATATCGGTCAACAGAAGCATCATGATCTAGATCACTAGGGTAAATCCAGTAATTTGTTTTTGGAAGTTTTAACTCCTCAGGAGAACCCTCTAATCCTAGGTATAAACATGCATGAGAAACAGAACGATTTACCTTCTGTAGTTGATTTTTAAGTTTGTATTTCTCAGCAATAGCAGTAGGAATAAGTCTGTTATATGTAGTCATAATTCCAGCTCCACTAATAATGTTTTTTGCAGAGAAAATTTTCCCATCTTTCATTTTTACTCCAGTTGCAGTGTGGTTAGAAATAATTATTTCTTCAACATCTGCACTAATTAAAATAGTACCACCAGCTTTTTCAATAACGGTATCTATTGTTTTGGCAATTTGAGAAGAACCACCAACAGGAAAACTTCCTCCTTCAAAATAATGTCTTGCTACTGCTGCATGCATCACAAAACTACTCTTTTTAGGAGCTAATCCATAATCTCCATACTGGCCAGTTAACACCTTAATAAGCTCTTCATTATCTGTAATAGACTTTAGAACTTCATAGGTGGTTTTATCAGAAAACTCATAAAAAGGAGCTCTCATTTTTTTGCCAATAAAGAAATTTATTATGGAAGGTAAAGCCTTATTAATGTAAAATTTTTGACTTGTTTTTATTGCTTTAAAAACAAGTGCTACATAGCTGTCAATTGCTTCTTTTTCATTTGGAAAATAAGCAGTAAGTTGGTCTTTGAAATTTTGTGTTCCTTTTACAAAATCATATTCTTTATCTCCAATAATAATTTTATCATAAACATCTCCCATATCTGCCCATTTTAATTGGGCATCAGAAATGTAATCAAATAATTTTCTTATCACAGAAGTGTGTCTTTGAACCTCACCTATATAATGAATGCCAACATCCCACTCAAAACCTTTTCTTTTAAAAACATGTGTAAAACCACCAGCTGTATAATGACGTTCTAGTACTAAAACTTTTTGACCTTCTTTAGCAAGAATTGCTGCAGTAGTTAAGCTACCCATTCCAGAACCAATAATAATGGTGTCATACTTATTTGCTAATGCAGGGTTTTTCTTGTAGGATTGAATCATAGATGATGTGATAGTTTAGAAATTAACAATTGTTAGGCAATATAACTAAGATACTAAAAACACTTAGTAATTAAAGATGGTTCTTAAGTAACACTTAGTTTACAAATAATGCCTTCAATTCGGTTGCATCATTCGGTTGCATTTTTCCTGCTAAAACCAGACTTAATTGTTTTCTCCTTAAAGCGCCATTAAAACGCTCTTTTTCTAGCGTTGTTTCTGGAGTTATTTGAGCAATTTCAACAGGTTTTCCAGTTTCATCTACGGCAACAAAAGTATAAATACCTTCATTTACTTTAGTTTTAGAGCCAGATTGTCTATCCTCAATCCAAACATCTACATATATTTCCATAGATGATTTAAAAGCTCTAGAAACTTTAGCTTCAATAGTAACTACACTTCCTACAGGAACCGATTTTGTAAAGACTACGTGGTTTACAGAGGCAGTAACAACGATTCTTCTAGAATGACGACGAGCAGCGATACTACAAGCTCTATCCATTCTTGCTAATAACTCACCCCCAAAAAGATTGTCAAGATAATTTGTTTCTCCTGGTAAGACAAGATCTGTAAGAATTGTTAACGATTCACTGGGTGTTTTTGGTGTCATCTGTAATTTTTTACAAAGATAAACAATCACAAAGATTGATGATAAGTTAGTGAAGAAAAGAGATATAAATTACTCGAATTTTTTAACTAACAACCAAGCATCTTTAGAATCAATTTTTCTAATATCAGCAAGGCTTTGGAATGCATCTGATTTTTTATAAAAAGAAGTATAGGCAACTTGTGTTAACCCCCACTTATTGGTTCCTAAAATAACAGCATTAAATCCCTTTGCTTTTAGTTGATTAACTTTTTTATGTGCATTTTCTACAAATTGAAATGCACCAGCAATAACGTGAAAAGGTTTTGGAAGTTCTTTGTTTACATTTAATTCTATAGTAGCTAAAGGATTTTCTATTACAAATGTCGCGGATTGAATTTTTTCCTCTAATTGTTTTTGATCTTGAGCAAAGTTTAATTGTTCTTGCTTGTTTTCATACCCCGTCCATCCTACGAAAGAAAGAGATAACATCACTGCAACAGAAGCAGCATATTTTAAAATTACAGGAATTTTTCTTTGAGTATTTTTAACGGGAACAAGTGGGATTACTTTTTTGTGAACCCTTTCAATAACAGAAGATTCAAAAGTAGTTAATCCAAATGAAGATCTCAAATAGTTAACCTTGTTGGTTGGATTAAAAACTAATTGTTTTTTCTCATTTAGAGAAAATATACCAACATTGTTAATTTGCAAAGGAGCTGTCTTAATTGTTGTATTCCATACAGCAACAATATCTTCAATTTTAGAAGTTGCTTGATCAAAAGAAATATTTTCTGAAGAAGCAATGTAATTGGCTAATAAGCCATCGTTATGATTGAGGTTCACATTAAAACCTATTTGTTTTGTTGGTGGATAAAAAGTGAGAGAATCTTCACCAATTTGAGCGCTTGTTTTGTTTGTTACAAAACCTCCAAAGTGAGGTACAATAACACAATCATATCTGTATAATAAATCTTTTATGTAGTTTGCTATAGCCATCTTAACAAAGATAAAAAATTAAATAAAAGATGTGTTAAAAGTGTCAAATAATTATCAACAATATATTTGTATATTGAAAGTAAAAAAATTGTATTGTGAAAGAAGAAGAAATCCTAGCACTTTTGCGTTTGCAAAAGACTCCATCTATAGGCGATATTCTAGCAAAAAAACTCATTGCTACTGTAGGTTCTGCCGCCGATATTTTTAAAGAGAAGAACTACATACTTCAAAAAATTAATGGAATTGGTAGCTATGCTATTCAAAACTTATTAGATGATTCTAATCAGCAATTGGCTGAAAAAGAATTTCAATATATTAAGAAACATAAGATTGAATATTCATATTTTCTAGATAAAGACTACCCACTAAATTTACAACATTGTATAGATGCCCCAATTTTGTTTTTTAAAGACGGAACTATTGATTTTTCAAATGAAAAAATTATTTCTATTGTAGGCACTAGAACAATGACAAATTATGGTAGTAGTTTCTGTGAAAAACTCATAGATGAGTTAGCTGTTTATAATCCTATTATTGTAAGTGGCTTTGCTTATGGAGTAGACATATGCGCCCATAAGGCTGCCATGAAGAACAACCTACAAACAATTGCAGTTTTAGCTCATGGCTTAGAACAAATATATCCAAAAGTTCATAAAAAATATATCCATAAAGTTAATCAGCACGGAGGTTTTATTACAGAATTTTTTCATAATGAAGCTCCTCAGCGAGAAAATTTTTTAAGAAGGAATAGGATTGTGGCCGGAATATCTAAGGCTACAATTGTTATAGAATCTGCATCAAAAGGAGGTTCTTTAGTTACAGCCGATATTGCAAATTCATATGATAGAGATGTGTTTGCGGTTCCGGGAAGAATTAATGATAGAATGAGTGAAGGCTGCAATGATTTAATTTATAGAAATAAAGCTCATTTACTACAATCTTCAGAAGATATTGTAAAAATGCTTAATTGGGATATTTCAAAGACTACCAACCCTGAACAAACAAGATTATTTGTAGAGCTGACTGATGTAGAACAAAAAATAGTTGATTTTTTACAACAAAAAGAACATCAACTGTTAGATGTTATTGCATTAGAAACTCATATTCCGGTTTATCAATTGGCAACCATCTTATTGCAGTTAGAGTTGAAAAATGTTGTGAAGCCTTTGCCAGGAAAGATGTTTAAATTGAGTTGATTAAAAAGATTATATAGTACATTTGATTATAATCTTAGAGTAGATGGCAGCAGAAAAAAAATTAATGTCTAAAAAAAAACCAACATTTCCTGTAAATGAAATGTTAGATAGATATTTAAAAAAATACAATAGAAATGTAAAGATTTCTATTCTTTATGACGATTTATTACGCTTTCAAGGATCTGTTACTGTATATGATAAAAATGAAGAAGATACGCTGTGGATAAGAACTTATTATTCTGAGTATGATAGAGAAGAAATTGATACTAGTTTAAAAAAAATATATACCATATTACATTCAGATGGAAGTGATGAAACCATTCCTTTTTTAAATGTAGATGCCATTGATTACTGTACGTTTGGTAATTCAAAACCTTTTCGGGTAAAAATTAGAAATATTATAAATGATAATTACACCTATTTCTACGTTAAAAAAGCAGATGCTTCAAGAATTTATGGCTTAGAGTTAGAACATATTTTGTCTCCTCATACTATGAATTTTTTAGTACACAAAGACACCTTAATTGAAGAACATATTTCAGGAATTCCAGGAGATGATTTTATTAAAGATTTTTTACCAAAATGTACAGAATCAGAAAAATCTCAAATAGCAAAAGAATTTGTAAAATTTAAAGAACGTTGTTTGGTTCGCCTACTTGGAGATATGCGTTCCTATAATTATGTAATTATTCCAACGCATGATTTTGATCAAATTATTTATAAAATTAGAGCGATTGATTTTGATCAACAATCTTTTGAAGGAAATTTAAAAGTATACAATTTACAATTTTTGAAAGAAAATTTCAAAATTGTAGACATGGTAAATAGAAAATTAGACAATAATTCTATTAATCAGTACAAGTTAGAAGAGCGTTCTTTTATGGCGAAGAGAATGATTACATCTCCAAGAAGAGCTACTCGTTTAATTAAATGCATGAAAAATGACACGATTTCTTTTCCTAATAATGTGCAACTTTTAAAAAAGCATTTGATTAAATATGTTGGAGATGTTAAGTTTAAAGAGTGCAATAATATGGGTGAGATTTTGGAAACAATCTTAGTCTTTGTAAAACGTAATTACCAAGATGTATTGACCAAATAAATTAGCTTATTTTTTTAGATCTTATTGTCTCAATAAACACGGTTGAAATAATTAGTAATCCTCCCCAAATAGTATTTTTACTTGGAATTTCATCAACAACTATAATAGCTATTATAATTCCAAAAACAGGTTGAACACTACTGATAATTGTAGCAGTAGATGCTGAAAAAAACTTCAAAGAATGAACCATTAAACTATGTCCAACGGCCGTAGTTAACAAAGCTAGCAAGAGAAGGTATGGGAATTGAGATTGAAAACCAGAGATATCCATAAAAAATAATACGGGAAAGAGTACAATTGTAATTACAGTGGTTTGATAAAACATAAGCATGCTTCCGTGATAATTATTCACATGTTGTTTTAAAATTAAGATTCTAATTGAATAACATACAGCAGAAAATAAACCAAATAGAATACCTTTTACATCAGAACTTTCTATGTTAAATTCAGGAGCTAAAATAGATACTCCAATAAGTACCATAAGACCTAAAACAAGGTGTGTTGGATTAAATTTAGATTTCAAAAAAAGAGGTTCTAATAATGCAGTTATTACTGGAAATGTAAATAAAGAAAGCATTCCTAAAGCTACATTCGATAATTTTAATGCATAAAAATAAGTTACCCAATGAGCAGCCATAAAAAGTGAGCTGATAATCAAAGGGATATGTGTTTTTAGATGAATAACGTTTAGATTTATTTTCTTGTATTTACAAAAAGCACACAAAAAAATCATCGCAAAAGCAGACCGAAACCAAATAATTACTTCAGATGGCATTGCTATGTATTTGCCCAAAACCCCAGAAGTACTAATAAATAATGTTGCTAAAATTAAGCTTGAAAGGTTTTTAAGGTAATTATTCTCCATTGTATTAAAATTTAGCCCTTTAAACTTTTTACTTGTTAAGAAACATCTGCTACTTTTTTCAATCTTTCTAAGGCTGTTTCTACAGAATTTATTTTGATAAAAGTAATCAATAATCTCAAACCACTTTTGGTTTGTTTTTCTTTCATCACAGAAGTAGTTGGGTTCTGTTGGATATATTTTAATATGTTAGTAAACGCTTCTGTTTGATAAAAAGTACTCTGCTGATCAGCTATAAAATAACCAATCATTCTTTTTTGTTTTAAAACCACCTTCTCTAGGCCTAATTTTTTTGCAAACCATTTTAAACGAACACTATCTAATAAATCGATGGCTTGAATGGGTAATTCACCAAAACGATCAACTAATCGTTGTTCATATTGTTGTATTTCTTCGTCAGTTTCAAGAGTAGATAATTCATTGTAAAGATTTAGACGTTCTGTAATTGAATTGATGTAATTGTCTGGAAATAAAATCTCAAAATCTGTATCTATTTGAACTTCTTTTATAAACTCTTTTGGTTTGGTTTCTTCAGAATTATAAAGATCTTTAAATTCGTTCTCCTTCAATTCTTCAATGGCTTCACTTAATATTTTTTGATAAGTATCAAAGCCAATATCATTAATAAAACCACTTTGCTCACCACCCAATAAATCTCCAGCTCCTCTAATTTCTAAATCTTTCATGGCTATATTTATACCGCTTCCTAAATCAGAAAACAGCTCTAAAGCTTCAATTCTTTTTCTGGCATCATCAGTCATCATATGGTAAGGAGGTGTAATAAAATAACAAAAAGCTTTTTTATTAGATCTTCCAACCCTTCCTCTCATTTGATGTAAATCAGACAAACCAAAATTATTAGCATTGTTTATAAAAATGGTATTTGCATTGGTTACATCTAATCCACTTTCTACAATTGTGGTAGAAACCAATACATCAAATTCATTATTCATAAAACCAAACATTAAGCTCTCCAATTTTTTACCTTCCATTTGCCCATGACCAATTTTAATGCTAGCACTCGGAACTAAACGTTGTAGTAGACCAGCTACTTCTTTTATGTTTTCAATTCTATTATGAATAAAAAAGATTTGTCCGCCTCTAGAAATTTCATAACTAATTGCATCACGAATCATTTCTTCGCTAAAGCGAATTACCTGGGTGTCTATTGGATGGCGGTTTGGAGGAGGCGTTGTAATTACTGATAAATCACGAGCTGCCATTAAGCTAAACTGTAATGTTCTAGGAATAGGAGTAGCCGTTAAGGTGAGGGTATCTACATGTTCCTTTATTGTTTTTAATTTGTCTTTTACAGCTACTCCAAATTTTTGCTCTTCATCTATCACAAGCAATCCTAAATCCTTAAATTTAATTTTTTTGTTAGTTAGTTGGTGTGTTCCAATAATAATATCTACACTTCCGTCATTAATACCCTCTATGGCTTCATTTCTTTGTTTGGTAGTTCTAAAACGATTCAAATAATCTATCTTAACAGGGAAATTTTCTAGTCGTTTGGTAAATGTTTTATAATGTTGAAATGCTAAAATGGTAGTTGGAACCAGAATAGCTACTTGCTTTCCGTTGTCAACAGCTTTAAAGGCAGCTCTAATGGCAATTTCTGTTTTTCCAAAACCAACATCTCCACAAACCAAACGATCCATGGGTTGTTCTTTTTCCATGTCTGCCTTTACATCTTGTGTAGCTGTAAATTGATCTGGAGTATCTTCATAAATAAAACTTGCTTCAAGTTCATGTTGTATATGAGTGTCTGGTCCAAAAGCTACTCCTTTTTGCATTCTTCTTTTTGCATATAATTTGATTAAATTATAAGCGATTTCCTTAACGCGTTTTTTAGTTTTTTGTTTTATTTTCTTCCAGGCACCAGAGCCTAATTTATATATTTTTGGAGCTTTTCCATCTTTTCCGCTAAATTTAGAAATCTTATGCAACGAGTGAATACTTACATATAAAATATCACGATCACCATAGATTAATTTAATAGCTTCTTGCTTTTTACCTTCTACATCAATTTTTTGTAGTCCACCAAATTTTCCAATCCCATGATCCATATGTGTCACATAATCGCCAATATCAAGATTATTTAGCTCTTTTAAAGTGATGGATTGTTTTTTTGCATAGCCGTTTTTTAAACGAAATTTATGGTAACGCTCAAAGATTTGATGATCTGTATAACAAACAATTTTTTCGTCTAAATCAATAAAACCTTGATAAAGAGAAAATACAATTGTTTGATAATGAACTTCTTCTTTTGCATCTTCAAAAATATCGTGAAATCGCTGTGCTTGTTGTTCGTTGGCACAGAAGATATAATTGGTAAACCCTTTTGTATGATAGTCGTTTAAGTTTTCAATTAATAAATTAAACTGTTTATTAAATGACGGTTGAGCTTTTGTGATAAAATCAATGATGGGTTTATTTCCATAAGTGTAGCTTTCTAAGCTAGCCACGGTAAATTCAGACAGCTGATTTTTTATAAAATCACCGTTGCAGAATAAATCAGCTGGTCTTGAATGGCTTAATTCTTTAGATAATTCACTAAATACATCTTCTGCTTTAGCAAATAATTTATCTAATTTTCCAATTAATAAATCGTTGTTTTTAGTAAAAATGACTGTCTTTGAAGAAATATATTTTAGAAAACTTTCTCGCTTCTCTTGAAGCGTTTTGTTTTCAACATTAGGCATAATACTTGCTTTTCGGAGTTTTTCTTTAGAAAGTTGAGTTTCTATATCAAAAGTTCTAATACTGTCTACCTCGTCGCCAAAAAACTCAATACGATATGGTTCATCATTTGAAAATGAAAAAACATCTATGATACCTCCACGAACAGAGAAATCTCCAGGCTCTGTAACAAAATCTACACGGTTAAAGTTATATTCAAATAACACTTCATTCACAAAATCTAGTGAAACATTTTCTGTTACAGATAGTTTAAGCGTGTTTCTCTCTAACTCTTTTTTTGTTACTACTTTCTCAAATAATGCTTCAGGGTAGGTAACAATTACAGTTGGTTTTTTTCGAGAATTAATACGATTTAAAACCTCAGAACGCAAGAGAACATTTGCATTGTCGGTCTCGTCAATTTGATAGGGCCTTCGGTAAGACCCAGGGTAGAATAACACATTTTTGTCTCCTAATAATTGCTCTAAATCGTTTAATAGATAAGCTGCTTCTTCTTTATCATTTAAAATAAGTAGGTAGGTTTTGTCAACTTTTTTAAAAGTTTCTGAAATAACAAAGGACAACGAAGATCCAACCATATTCGTAATTTGAAAATGGTTTTGATCTCGTTGTATTTGAGTTAAAATCTGTGTAACTTTTACAGATTTTTGATACTGATTAACAATTTCTTGTTTGCTCAAAGAAGTAAAAATTTTAGCAAAGATAATAGCTAGTTTAGTAATTAATTGTTAAAATTTTAAATTTTAAATTAATTCAAATATTATAATTATAATTTCCTATTTTTGTTTAGTTAAAAAATATCCCCCCCTAATAAAATGAAAAAAACACTTTTAACGGCAATATTACTATGTAGTTCTATACTTGCCAAATCTCAAAATCATGATAACAAATGGGTTGCTGGAATAAGCGGTTCTTATGTAATTTTTCAAGATAATTCACTTGGAAGTCGTTATAATACCCAGGCTCCTAAAATTAATATTACTAGATATTTATTTTATGGATTTAGTTTAGAAGGAGCGGCTACTTTAAGCGGAATAGGCGATATAGACGGCTTGTTAAGTAATAACTTTAGTTATAATTCTTTAGATGGCTATTTGAGGTATGATTTTAACTTATCTGATAATAACCTAGTTCCTTTCATAGCAATTGGTGCAAGTTTTATAGGCGCTCCAAGTAGTCGTCAGGATTCAAACCCAACTTCTACTTTTAATACTGCCATTGGAGGTACTCTCTGGGTTACTCATCACTGGGGCATTAATGCGCAAATGATTTACAAGATTTCGCCACAAGAATTTAGGAGTATGGTAAATCACACACAATTAACAGGTGGGTTAGTGTACAGTTTTCGTCCAAGAATTCTTGTTCGTAGACTTTGGAATAGGAGATAAGGTAGCTTATTGCTTTTTTCTTTTTGGAATATTCCAACTAAATCCAGCAGCTAAATAATTCATCTTATAATTTAAACCAGTTCCAAAAGAGACATCTAATTGCAGATTGTTCTGAACCAGATAAGCAATACCTGTGTCGAAACTTGATGCATGATTATCAAACTCTATAAACTCGCCATAAGGCTCCACATAAAAACTCCATTTTTCTGATAAAGAAAATCCAAGTGCCATGGAATACGTTAAATTTCCATTTCCATTTCCAAAGTTATCATAACCAACATTATAACCAATCCCTATTTTTTCAGAAATTGAATGCGAAATGGATAATTTATTAATAGTTCCCAATTTGTCATTTGTTAATTCACTCTTTGCAGTTGGAATAATTACATGAGATAAAAAGGCAATCTCAGTATTTACATCTTCTTTTTTAAACAGCTGAATCTTAGTTCCTATCTGAAGATCACTAACTCCATTGTTTATTTGAGAAGATCTATTTAATCTAGTAGTTTCATATTCTGTTAACAAACGTAATTCAAATATTTTTGAGATTCCATAACGCCATAAAATAGAGGGATGGGTATTTGCTTGAATCTTTCCAGATTTCTGGAATAAAACCCCAGCTTCAATTTGTAGACTATGTAAAGGAACTATAGAGGAAGCCTCTGTTTGATCTGGTCTGTCTGTAATGATTTGCTGTGCAGAAATTGTTCCTATTGAAAATAATAGTACTAGTGTGCAAATCTTTTTGAGTGAATTCATGTTAAATTATATGATTTTTTTTGTAAATATAAAATAATTTTTAGACATGTCTAAAAATAACATATATTTGTGTGATTATTTTCAATAAAAATGTTTACACTTTCTGAAGAAAATTATTTGAAAGCTATATACCATTTGGAAGCTTTTTCTGGAAAAGGAATTAGCACAAATGCAATTGCGGAAAAAGTTGATGCAAAAGCTTCTTCTGTTACAGATATGGTCAAAAAATTAGCAGACAAAGAAGTGTTGTTTTATAAGAAGTATCGAGGAGTAACTTTATCTGATTTAGGAAATAAAATTGCAATTAGTGTTATAAGAAAACACCGTTTATGGGAGCTGTTTTTAGTAGAAAAACTTAATTTTTCATGGGATGAGGTTCATGATGTAGCTGAACAACTAGAACATATAAAATCTCCAAAACTTATTAATGAGCTAGATGCTTTTTTAGGGTTTCCCAAAAAAGATCCTCACGGAGATCCAATACCAGATAAAGAAGGTAAATTCCAAAAAATTGAAAAGCAATTGTTATCAACTTTAGATGAAAAGCAATCTGGAATTTGTGTTGGAGTCTGTGATTCTTCCTCAGAGTTTTTAAAATACTTAGACAATAACAACATTTCCTTAGGAAAAAAAATAGAGGTTCTTTCTAAAGAACCTTTTGATGGCTCATTAACAATTTTAATTAACACGAAAAAAATTACTATTTCTAAAAAAATCTCTAATAATATTTATATACAATCATGAGTACATTTGATCAGTTAGTTGAATTTGGTAAAGAACATCCTATTTTATCAGCACTTTACGCTTCTTTATTTACATGGGCCTTAACAGCCTTAGGAGCCGGCTTGGTTTTCTTTTTTAAGAAAATGAACAGAGCTGTTTTAGACGGAATGTTAGGCTTTACAGGAGGGGTAATGGTAGCAGCAAGTTTCTGGAGTTTGCTTGCTCCCGCAATTGAAAATAGTCCTGGAGAAGGTTTTATGAGAGTATTGCCATCAGCAATTGGTTTTGCTTTGGGTGCTTTGGCCTTGTTTGGAATGGATAAAATTCTGCCTCACTTGCATATTAATTTTAAAGAGTCTGAAGCAGAAGGGGTAAAAACAAGCTGGCATAAAACCACCTTATTAGTACTGGCAATTACGTTGCATAATATTCCTGAAGGGCTGGCTGTTGGAGTTTTATTTGGAGCAGCTTCTACTTTAGTTGGAGCGGAACAAACTGAAATGATAATTGCAGCTATTTCGTTGGCAATAGGGATTGGAATTCAGAACTTCCCTGAAGGTTTTGCAGTAGCAATGCCCTTAAGAAGACAAGGTGTAAGTAGATTAAAAAGTTTTTGGTATGGCCAACTATCTGCTGTTGTTGAGCCAGTAGCGGCAGTTGTTGGTGCAGTAGCCGTTTCTTTTTTTACTCCAATTTTACCATATGCCCTGGCTTTTGCCGCAGGAGCAATGATTTTTGTGGTAGTTGAAGAGGTAATTCCTGAGACACAAAGAGATAAGTATACAGACATAGCCACACTTGGCTTTATAGGAGGTTTTATTGTAATGATGTCTTTAGATGTTGGTTTGGGATAAAAAATCAATAATTATAAAGTAAAAGCCAAACAGATTCTGTTTGGCTTTTTGTATTTTGCAACAAAATATTTTAGTGAAGCAAGAATCTACTTTTCAAATTTACAATGCCTCAGCAGGTAGTGGAAAGACTTTTACTTTAGTTAAAGAGTACTTAAAAATAGTACTGATTAGTACTGATGTTTTTATTTTTCAAAAAATTTTAGCAATTACATTTACCAACAAAGCAGCTGCAGAAATGAAGCAGCGCGTTTTAATTAGTTTAAAAGAATTTTCTGAAGGTAAAAAGACACCTATTTTCTCCATTTTACAACAAGAAACAGGGCTTGAAACTAGTGTAATTCAAAAGAAAAGCAAAAAAATTTTACACGTAATTCTTCAAAACTACGCTGCTTTCTATATTACCACAATAGATAGTTTTACGCATAAAATTATTAAGAGTTTCGCTTTTGATTTAGGCTTGAGTCAGAATTTTGAGGTAGAAATGAATGCCACAGAGTTATTAGATCAAGCAGTAGAGGTTTTAATTTCTAGAATAGGAGTTCATAAAGAATTAACTCAGGTTTTAATTGAGTATTCTTTAGAGAAGTCTGATGATGATAAATCTTGGGATATCTCTAGAGATTTATCTGAGTTTTCAAGAATTCTTTTAAACGAAGAAGATATTACACATTTTAGAAGGTTAAGTGAAAAATCTCTGCAAGATTTTAAATCTTTGCAACAAAAACTAAATGCCCATCAAAAGGATGTAATTGCTTCAATGATAGCTATTGGAGAAGAAGCATTACAGATCATTAATCAAAAACAATTAGATGTTAAAGATTTTTACAGATCAATGCTTCCAAATCATTTTTTATCACTGATCAAAAAGCCAGAAAGCACCAAATTTTTTGATCAAAGTACTCTGAAAAAAAGAATTGAGGATAGAGAGTTGTATTCAAAATCTACATCAGAAGATATCGTTTCTTCTATTGAAGAAGTTTTGCCAAAAATTTTAAAATTATATCAAGACTCAGAGCTGCTTTATCAACAATTATTACAAACTAAATTAGTCTTAAAAAGTATTATTCCTTTAGCGGTCTTAAACAATATTAATCTAGAATTAACTAGCATTAAAGAAGATAACAATATCCGTTTAAATGCAGAATTTAATCAATTAATTTCAGACAATATTCAAGATCAACCAGCTCCATTTATTTATGAGAGAATAGGTCAGAAATTTATGCATTATTTTATTGATGAAATGCAGGACACCTCTGTTTTACAGTGGAAAAACCTAATTCCATTAATAGACAATTCATTAGCGCAAGAAAATACTAGTTTATTATTAGTTGGAGATGCAAAGCAGGCAATCTATAGATGGCGTGGTGGAAAAGCAGCTCAATTTATTGAATTAGGATCAGAAAATGAAGCAGCTAAAAATCCTTTTTTAATTCAAAAAAAGGTACAAGAATTAGGGGTTAATTATAGAAGTTACAGTGAAATCATACAGTTTAATAATTCTTTTTTTAAACATGTCTCTCAGTTTTTGCAAAACCCGTCGTATTCAAATTTATTTCTACACAACTCTGGTCAAGAAGAAAACGAACTCAAGGGAGGCTCTGTGTCGGTTTCTTTTTTAGAGAAACTAGAGGATAAAGAAGAAGATGAATTAAAGTATGCGAAGAAAGTATATCAAATCATTCAACAGTTAGATTCCGAAGTTTCTTTAGGAGCTGTTTGTGTATTGGTTAGAAAACGAAGCGAAGGTGTTGTTGTTGCTAATTATTTATCTGAGAATAATTTAGAAATTGTTTCCTCAGAAACCTTATTGCTTAGTACCAGTGAAAAAGTAAATTTTATCATCAATTTTTTAAAATACACGCTTCAGTCAAATGATAAAGAGAGCTTATTAGAGGTTTTGTATTTTTTACATAAGCATCTCAATAGTTCAATTGAAAGACATGCTTTTTTTACGGATTTTATAAATTTAGAATTACATGAGGTTCTAGAATTACTGAAAGAGTATAACTGTAATTTTGATATTATCTCGTATCATCAATCACCTTTTTATGAAAAAATAGAGCAAATCATTAGATCGTTTCATTTGCAAGATACAACAGATGCCTATGTTCAGTTTTTTTTAGATGAAGTTTTGGCCCAACAGCAAAAAGAGTCTAGCATTCAAGATTTTTTAGATTTCTGGGAACATAAAAAAGAATCGCTAAGCGTTGTAACTTCAGAGAACCCAAATGCAATAAAGATTATGACGATTCACAAATCTAAAGGATTAGAGTTTCCTATTGTAATTTTTCCCTGTGATTTAAATATATATCAAGACATTAAACCAAAAGCATGGTTAGCTACTAATAGTGATGATTTTCCAGCTATGATGGTTTCTTTAAATAAAGAAATACAATATGCTACTAATAAGGGAAAAGAAATCTATGATGAAAGAAGAGCAGCACTAGAATTAGATAGCTTTAATTTACTATACGTTGCGCTAACAAGAGCCGCTGAGCAATTATATATTATTACTGAAAAGAAGTTACTTAAATCTGGATTAGAAGATTTTAATTACTATTCAGGAATTTTCATCTCTTTTTTGAAAGAAAATAATTTATGGGATGAAGGTAAAAATGAATATATTTTTGGAGCTGTAAATAAAAAAGTGATGACCTACGCTAAAGAAGCTTCTTGTCAGATTCAAGAAACTTTCATCAGTACACCCTGGAAAAATCATCAAATTAGATTATTAGCAAATTCATCAATATTTTGGGGAACAACAAGAGGTGAGGCAAAAGAATATGGTACTTTTATTCATAAAATATTATCTGAGATTTCAACCAAAGATGATGTTGTTAAAGTTTTGGAGAAATATTACCAACAAGGAGAGTTAGATTTGGTAGAAAAAGATCTAATACAGCAGCGGATTCTGAAAATTATTATGCATCCTAAACTGCAAAAGTATTATTCAGAAGATGTTACCATATATAATGAAAGAGAAATTGTTTATGACCATCAGATAGTAATTCCAGATAGATTGGTTTTTGACCATGAGAATAAGGTAACGATTATAGATTATAAAACCGGAACTTCAAAAGAAGAGCATCGTTTTCAATTAGAAAACTATGCAAGAGTTTTAGAATCATTAAAATACAAGGTTCATAAGAAGGTACTTGTTTACAGTAATGAAACAGTATCTGTAGAGGAATTTTAAAGTATTTTTACAACTTTAAGCAAAATAAAGAATTTATATAAATATGTACGGAGCAATAAAAGATCATTTAAAAAAAGAGATAGCAGAAATTAAAGAGGCTGGTCTGTTTAAGTCTGAGCGTATTATTACATCGTCTCAAGATGCAGTTATTAAAATCTCTACAGGACAGGAGGTTATTAACTTTTGCGCTAATAATTACTTAGGTTTGTCAAATAATCCAGAGGTTATTCAAGCCGCAAAAGACACTATGGATACTCATGGTTTTGGAGTTTCATCGGTAAGGTTTATTTGTGGAACTCAAGACATTCATAAAGAATTAGAATCTAAAATTGCTGAATTTTATCAAACTGAAGATACTATTTTGTATGCTGCAGCTTTTGATGCTAATGGAGGTGTTTTTGAGCCTTTATTATCAAAAGAAGATGCAATTATTTCCGATAGTTTAAATCACGCTTCCATTATAGATGGAGTTCGTTTGTGCAAAGCATCTAGATATCGTTATGATAATAACAATATGGAAGCATTAGAAGCTCAATTAATTGAAGCTACAAAAAATGAGCATCGTTTTAAAATTATTGTCACAGATGGTGTTTTCTCAATGGATGGTATTGTAGCCAAACTAGATGAAATTTGTGATTTAGCAGACAAGTATGATGCATTGGTGATGATAGATGAATGTCATGCTACTGGTTTTATTGGGGCTACAGGGCGTGGTACTTTAGAGTTAAAAAATGTATTAGGAAGAATAGATATTATTACAGGAACCCTAGGAAAAGCTTTGGGAGGGGCTATGGGCGGTTACACTACTGGTAAAAAGGAAATTATTGAAGTTTTGCGTCAAAGATCTAGACCTTATTTATTTTCAAATTCATTAGCACCTGCTATTGTAGGAGCATCGTTAAAAGTTTTTGAGATTATATCTAATGATACCTCTTTGAGAGACAAACTAGAATGGAATACGAATTACTTTAGAGAAAAAATGGCAATAGCAGGTTTTGATTTAGTTGGAGCAGATGCTGCAATAGTTCCAGTAATGCTTTACGATGCTAAGTTATCTCAGGTAATGGCAAACAAGCTTTTGCAGGAAGGTATTTACGTGATTGGTTTCTTTTTCCCTGTTGTACCTAAAGAAAAAGCAAGAATTAGAGTTCAATTATCAGCAGCACATTCAAAAGAACATTTAGACAAAGCAATTGCCTCGTTTATTAAAATTGGAAAAGAGTTAGGGGTTATTTGATTATTTGAAAAATCAGTATTTTCTTTATTTTTTTTGGTAGGTTAACCAAAAAAATTACATTTGTAGGATAAACAATTCAAAAAATTAATATTATGAAGGGATTAAAATTAGGAATTATCACAATACTTACTATAGTATTTGTTGGTAATGTAAGCGCACAAGATTCAAAGGGTCAGTGGGCAATTAGTGCAGGTGTAAATATTGTAGATGTAAGAGGTGGAGATGATTTCTCTGGAAGATTTAACGATTACCTTGGCAATTCAGATTGGAATTGGGCTAACAGTCCATTATCTAGAATTACTGCAGAAACATACTTAAGTGATGCTTTAACACTTCAAATAGCAGGTTCTTTAAACAAATTAGACAATGGCTTTGACGACGTGATGCATTCTTCTTTTGATGTAAATGTTAAGTATGGTCTAGATGCTGTAGTTTCAAAGGTTTTTGGAAAATCTACAAAATATTTCAGTCCATTTGCATACTTAGGAGCAGGGTACACCTCTCTTAAAGGAGTTGGAGGAGAAGCAATGCTTAACTATGGTTTTGGCGTTAACTGTTGGTTTACAGACACTGTAGGTGTTGTTTACCAGGCAGGAACAAAAGAACAATTATCAGATGTAGTACCATCTCATTATCAGCATTCTATTGGGTTTGTTTTTATGCTAAGTAAATAAGCATCAAAATAATACTGCAAAATAAAACGTATATTTACTATAATTTCCGTATTTTTTCTTTGTAATTAACAGGGAAGAGTTTATTTTTGCAAAACAATTTAAGAAAAATTTAATTTAAATTTATAATAATGAAAAGAATACAATTAGCTGTGATAGCTTTGTTTACGTTGATAACAGTTAGCAACGTAAGCGCTCAAGATTCTAACAACCCTTGGGCTGTTACAATAGGTGTTAATGCTGTTGATACTAGAGAAGGTTCTGATTTCTCTTCTAGAATTAACGATAATTTAGGTACTGGAGACTGGAATTTTTTACCAACAATCTCTAGAATTACTGTAGAAAGATACCTAAACGATGGTTTTACACTTCAGTTAGCAGGTTCAGTAAATAAAATTACAAAAGTATTTAGAAGCGAGGATGCTAATTTAATACATACTTCTTTTGATGCAAACCTTAAATATGGTTTAGATGGCTTAATTGCAAAGATTTTTGGAAACTCTACTCAATACTTTAGTCCTTTTGTTTATTTAGGAGGTGGTTACACTTCTTTAGATAATGAAGGTGAAGGAATGTTAAATTACGGATTTGGAATAAACTTTTGGTTAACTGAAACTGTTGGCCTTGTATACCAAACTGGTACTAAGGAGTCTTTTAAAGACATAGTTCCATCTCACTACCAACACTCTTTAGGATTGGTTGTGAAGTTTGGAGGAACAGATACAGACGGTGATGGAATTTATGACAAATATGATTCATGTCCAGAAGTAGCAGGTTTAAAAGAATTTAACGGTTGTCCAGATTCAGATGGTGATGGAATTATTGACGGTGAAGATGCATGTCCTAGCGTAGCAGGATTAGCTACCTTAAATGGTTGTCCTGATGCAGATGCAGATGGTATTGCAGATAAAGACGATATGTGTCCTAACGCTAAAGGAACAAAAGCTAACAACGGATGTCCTGATACAGACGGAGACGGTATTGTAGATAAAGATGATAAATGTGCTACAGTAGCAGGTCCTATAGCTAATGGAGGATGTCCTTGGCCAGATACAGACGGAGACGGTGTATTAGACAAAGACGATAACTGTAAAAACGAAGTTGGTCCAGCATCTAACAATGGATGTCCGGAGCCAGTTATTACAAAAGTTGCTGAGAAAGAAATGGGAGAGTTTGCAAAAACAATTTTATTTAATTCTGGAAGAGCTACTTTTAAATCAGGTATTTCTGATAAATTAGACGGAATTGTTAAAATTATGCAAGAGTTTTCTAAAGCTACTTTTGTAATTGAAGGACATTCTGATAGTACTGGAAGAGCAGAGTCTAACCAAGTATTATCTGCTAAAAGAGCAGCTGCTGTAAAAGATTACTTAGTTCAAAACAAAATTGATGCTTCTAGATTAGATTCTAAAGGTTTTGGGGAAGAAAATCCTATTGATACCAATAAAACAAGAGCTGGTAGAGCTAACAACAGAAGAGTTGAAATTAAAGTTACCAACGAGTAATATTTACTATAAATTAGATAAAAAGCCTCATCGAAAGATGAGGCTTTTTTTTTGAACTTTTTTACAAACATTATATTTAAAAAACTTTTGAACGTCAGGTAAATAATTTACCTTTGCAGCCTAAAATAAGAGTGTTTTTTAGCTCTTTACAAGAAATTAATTTAAAGTAAGAACAATGTCTACAATAACAGGTAAAGTATCTCAAATTATAGGTCCAGTAATTGATGTTGAGTTTAACACAGAATCTGCTGAACTTCCAAATATTTATGATTCATTAGAAATTAAAAAAACTGATGGTTCTATTTTAATTTTAGAAGTTCAACAACATATTGGAGAAGATACTGTTCGTACAATTTCTATGGATGCAACCGATGGATTACAAAGAGGGCAAGAAGTTGTTGCTACTGGTAATCCAATTCAGATGCCAATTGGTGGAGATATTTATGGAAGGTTATTTAATGTAACTGGTGATGCTATTGATGGTCTTGGAAACTTACCTAAAGAAGGTAAAGATGGTCTTCCAATTCACAGATCAGCTCCAAAGTTTGAAGATCTTTCTACTTCTACGGAAGTATTATTTACAGGAATTAAAGTAATTGACTTAATTGAGCCTTATTCTAAAGGAGGTAAGATTGGATTATTTGGTGGAGCCGGTGTAGGTAAAACGGTATTAATTCAGGAGTTAATTAATAATATAGCAAAAGGTCACGGTGGTCTTTCAGTATTTGCAGGAGTAGGAGAAAGAACGCGTGAAGGAAATGACTTATTAAGAGAGATGTTAGAATCTGGAATTATCAAATATGGAGATGATTTTATGCATTCTATGGAAGAAGGAGGATGGGACTTATCTAAAGTAGACAAGGCCGGGATGAAAGACTCCAAGGCAACATTTGTTTTTGGACAAATGAATGAGCCTCCTGGAGCTCGTGCTAGAGTTGCATTATCTGGTTTAACTATTGCAGAATATTTTCGTGATGGTGCTGGAGAAGCACAAGGAAAAGATGTATTATTTTTTGTAGATAATATTTTCCGTTTCACACAAGCAGGTTCTGAAGTATCTGCACTCCTTGGGCGTATGCCATCTGCGGTAGGATACCAACCAACATTAGCTACAGAAATGGGAGCAATGCAAGAACGTATTACCTCTACAAAAAAAGGATCTATTACATCTGTACAGGCAGTTTATGTTCCTGCAGATGATTTAACAGATCCAGCACCAGCAACAACATTTGCTCACTTAGATGCAACAACTGTATTATCTCGTAAAATTGCAGAGCTAGGAATTTATCCAGCAGTAGATCCATTAGATTCTACTTCTAGAATTTTAACAGCAGATATTTTAGGAGATGAGCATTATGACTGTGCTCAAAAAGTAAAAGAGTTATTACAACGATATAAAGAACTACAAGATATTATTGCAATTTTAGGAATGGAAGAATTGTCTGAAGAAGACAAGCTAGCTGTATCTAGAGCAAGACGTGTACAACGTTTCTTATCTCAACCGTTTCATGTTGCAGAGCAATTTACAGGGATTCCTGGAGTTTTGGTAGACATTAAAGAAACCATCAAAGGATTTAATATGATTATGGATGGTGAGTTAGATAGATTGCCTGAGGCTGCTTTTAACCTAAAAGGAACTATCGAAGAAGCTATTGAAGCCGGAGATAAAATGTTAGCTGAAGCATAATTAAATAAAAACCTATGCATTTAGAAATAGTATCACCTGAAGCTGTCTTATTTTCCTCTCATGTAGATTCTATATCTGTACCCGGTACAGATGGCGAATTTCAAATGTTAAACAATCATGCAGCTGTAGTATCTACCTTAAAAGAAGGAACTATAAAAATTCATGTACATACTCAAGAACATTTAGAATTAGATGACTTGCATGGAAAGATCGTATCTCATGCTGATGATGATAAGGTTCTAACGGTAGCCATTTCATCTGGTACCATTGAATTAAAAGATAACAAAGCAATTATTTTAGTAGACTAAATAAACTTAATTGCTTTATAAATACATACAACTCCTGAATGCAAAGCATTCAGGAGTTTTTGGTTTTTTAGCTATACTAGTTACCAGTTACCCTTACGTTGTCTATTTGAAAGGTGGTACTAATGCCGTTAGCTGCACCTTGGTATTTAAAAGCTACATGGAATGTACCTGTTAAACAAGAAATATTAATAGCACCAGAGCCTATAAAATTATTGTATCCATTAGAGGGGCCTTCAGATAAAACAGCATCTAGCTGTATCCAAGTTGCTGTTGTTAGATCACCATTAAAATCTGATGATATATAGGTAGTAAGGGCAGGCCCATTATCATAGCCTGTGTTGGTTTCAAATGTTATTTCTTCATTTGCGGTGGCGTCTAAATTTATTTCTGGAGTTATGAGCCAAGCTTCTAGTGGAGATTCATTACTGTTATAGGCAGCTATTTGAACATAGCTATTTCCACTAAAACTATTAGAAGAATAGACTGTGCTACCACCATGTACATTTATATTGGTCCAACCAGCGTTTGTAATAGCTGCAGTAGAAGTTATGTCTTCAAAATCTTCTTCAAATAGAATAATATTTCCGCCAACAGCCTCATCTCCACAATCCAATACCGGAGGGTCACATCTTTCAACATTGGTAAACTCAAGTTTAGAGGGTGTATTAGCAATAACAACTAAAAATTCAGCTCTGTAGTCTTTAGATAAGACAGCTGTAAATATTCCTTTACCAGAAGGGACAACATTAGATTTAAAGCTGGCAAATGTACTGGTCTGTAATTGAATTGTTTTTTCTGTATCACATTCTAAAATAGTTCTAAAGCCATCAAACTCATCATTAGGTTCACCAGCAAAGGTTTTATTTAAATCAGATTTTAATATTTGTGCAGAAGACAATTTAATCATGGTATTTATATGTACTCCATTGATATCGCTTAAAGAGATACTAGAAGGAATTATTGTTGCAACAATTGAAGATCTAATAATATAATCTTTAATTGAAGTTGAAGGAATATCATCTACCCTGTCTCCATCTAAAACACCTAAGACATATTTACCAGCAACTCCATTCATTGGACTGGTATTATAAGAATTTTCTCCATCATCATAGGAAACAGATAAGCCATCTAATTTCACATATACCTTTCTTCCAATATCATACGTTTCACTCAGCGAAGTTTTGTTTAAAACAATTTCTATACCAGCTGTTGGGTTCTCTGCTTTGTCTTGAATAATTAATTTTTTATAAAAGTTTCCAGTTGCATCGCTAGAAACAACGTACCCTTCTACATAAGTAGGTGTATTTTCGTTGACATTAAAAGTATATACTAAGTTTTCATTAGTATTAAATTCTTGTTGTAGGGCAGTCTTTATTGCGGTAATACTTGAGTTTGTAATAATATTAGGTTCTTCTATAGAAATGCTAGGAAGGGCAAAGTCGTCATCTTTCAAACATGAAGTAATGGTAAAGGCAATCATTATAAATGATAAAAAGCCGTAAAATTTAGATGTTTTCATAGGAGTGTATTTTTTTAAAAACTATAGTTAATATTTAAGAAGTAGGTAGTTCCTCTTCCAAACCAATATTTGTTACCAAAAACAGGAATTTCTAGGTCTTTATCTTCTTTTAGTTGTCTGTAATTAGCATTTCTACCTTGCTCAAAACCACCTGATTTATATGTTGTATTTAAGATATTTCCAATACTAGCAAAGAAACTTATGTATTGGTTTCCAGTTTTCCAAGATTTCCCTCCAATCATATTTACAACCATATAATTATCAAATCTTTCTTGTTGTAATAATTGTCTTGCAATATCTTTATCATAATCATTAAAAGGAATTCCGCCGTCATCTGCAAAATTTGAAGTTCTTGTTAACGGTGCAATGTCTATATATATATTGTCAAAAAAGTTTACTGTTGTTCCTACAAACCAATACTCAGGATCTCTGTATTCAAAACCAACAGAATAAGCAGTTTGTGGTCCTGCAGCCAATTTATAATTTTTAAGATGAGAGGGTCCAAAATCTTTACGTCCATCTATAAATCCAGCCTCTATAGATCTGTTATTGTTTTCTGTAGTTAGGTACAGGTTTGGGTTATTGTTAAAGGTGTACTGACCAAAATTACCAGCAGTCTTAAATTTAATAGTGGGTGTAACCTGTACTTCTATTCCTATTTCAGCACCAAAATGTTTTTTATCAATTCCAGATAATATCTCTTGAACAAATGCTGTATTATCTCCACCAATACCGTCAGCAAAGAAAAAAGAGATTTCAGTTGCACCTTGTATTTTGGTATAGTAACCGGTTATTTTTGCTTGAATAATAGGACTTCTTATAATATAACTCACATCTGCAGAAAGTATTTTTTCACTTGTTAAATTTTCAACAGTAGTGTTATTTTCTCTAGAATTTGAAAAAGAGTTTCTTAAGTTAGGAGCCTTTGTTACATATCCAGCGTTTACATCAAATAAATGACGTCCAGTTAATTTATAAGTTAGGCCTCCTTTTGCACCATAGTTTGTAAATGATAGTTTGTCAGACTTCCCCAGTGAATTATCAGGAAACCCTCCATTTTGAAATAATCCATCTCTTTGATGTGAGGTATTTGAGATAGTGGCAGCCAAATAAAAATCTACTTTATTATATTTAAATTGCCCTTGAATAAAACCATCAATTATACTAGAATACAAATTAAAGTTGTATTTAAATGGTTCTCCAACTCTAACAATATGTAAAGGATCTAATAAGTTATTTTGTTTTTCATCAAAAGAATCTGCAAAAGAATCTGCATCCAAATATCCTGTTCCACCCATAAGATCTATAATTTCTGCAAAGTTTTTAGAGCTTAATTGAGTGTATTGAACTCTTGTATTTAATGTGATATTTTCTGAAATATCTTTATTTAAGATGGTGTTTGCGGTAAATTGAACATCATCATTCCTATCTTCATATAGCACATAAGATGAATTTCCGTTATTATTTACGTTTAAATTGGCGTTGTATAAACTGTTCCAATTCAACTGACCATCATTAAGGAATCCTTGTTCAATTTCATATACATTGTTAACCCCTTGTCTTAAGCCATAACTAGGTAATTTTTGATAATAAGTAGGGTCTGGGTTAGAGGCGCCTAAGTTAACGATGTACGGATTTCCACTACCATCTAAGGCATCTCCATCTACTTTAGTTCCATTATTGTCAATTCTACTATTTCCAATTTTACCAAATTGATAAGAAAGGTTTGTGTTTAAAGTGGTGTTTTCATCTATAATCCAATAATGATGTAACATAAAAATTGGTTCTGCAATTTCTTTTACTCGAGAGTTTCTAATTTTTCCATTTTGAGATCCCCAATAAGAATTGTATTTAATTCCTTTTAAATCAAAAACTTCTTGAGTTTGAGGAGCAGACTTCCCTCTTTTGTTAAATGCTGTGATGGAGGTAAAGCTTAAGCTGTGGTTGTTATTAATCTTCTTTTCTATAGAAGTAAAAAGTGAGTTAGCATTGTACATAGTGCCGTCTACATATCCTTCATTTCCTACTCTTTTACTTGCCGCTATTGTATACCCCCAACCATTTTTAGAGACTCCAGAAGAATAGGTTGCCATAGCTCTATGTATGTAACTTCTATTAGAAGATGCATACGAAATGCGTGTTCCTTTTCTTTGTTCAGAAGATCTTACATTAATATTAGTTACACCTAAAATACCACCAAAGGTTGCATCAGAGGGGCTAAGACCTGAGCTAAACTCCTGATTTCTTAACACGTCATTTAAGCCTCCCCAATTACTCCATTGTGGTCTTCCATTTAAGACCTTGTTCATTTCTATTCCATTGATAAGTACTTTACCATTTTCTGAATCTAAACCTCTAACTCTAAAAAAAGAAGAACTAAACTCAAAGGCGGCTGTTCTTAAATAAATGTCTTTGGAAGATTGAAGCAATCCTGAAATATTATCAGCGCTGTTTGCATCGTCATTTAACTCATCGTCTGTGAGTGTGATGGTGCTAAAATCTTCTTCTCCATAAATAGTTGGGTATAAGAAAATAATACCTAAATCGATTGTTGTACCAATTAAATCTAATTGAAAATTTTGAGTTTCATATCCAGGTAAATTTAATTCTAAGATAGTATTACCATTACCAAGTTTTTTTAAGATAAAAACTCCAAGATCATTGGTCTCTAGTAATTGAGTAGAATTATTTTTAATTGTTATGGAAACATTTTTTAGCGGTTTTTCAGAATTATAATCTACAACAATACCTTTTACAATATTTTGTGCATTTATTGCTTTCACCAATAGCAATAACAATGCCATCGGAATCATAAACTTTTTCATAAAACATTTTTTAGCGGTTTTTTTTTAATAAATTTAATAAATTTATTGTTTTCGACCTTAAGAAATTGTTAAAATAATGAGATCTGATTATTGATAGCTATTTTGTTTTATATGTTTGTGTTAAAAAAAAGATGAAAAAATATGTAGTATTAATTCTTATTGTACACCTACCTTTTATTGCTTTTTCTCAAAAAAATGAAAAAAAATATGCTATCAGAACGGTTGCTTTTTACAATTTAGAAAATTTATTTGATACAATAAATGAGGTAGCTAAGAATGATGAAGCAAGTCCTATTATGGAACTAAAAGGAAATAAATCTATAGTTTATTGGGATAAAATTGACAAATTAGCATCTGTTATTGCTCAAATTGGTGAAGAAACAGCAAAAACAAGTCCTGCTATTTTAGGAGTTTCTGAAGTTGAAAACCTCTCGGTTTTAGAAGATTTAGTAAAATCTAAATACATAAAGGGAAAAAATTATGAAATTATACATTACGAGTCTCCAGATAAAAGAGGAATAGATGTTGCACTACTTTACCAAAAAAAATATTTCACCCCTATTTTTCACCAATCTTTTAATCCTAATATTTATAGAAATAACAGAAAAGTATATACCAGAGACCAACTGTTAGTTACTGGGTATTTAGATGATGAATTAATTCATGTTATTGTAAATCATTGGCCATCTAGAAGTGGTGGCGAAATAAAAAGTAGGCCTTTAAGAGAGAAGGCAGCTTATCAAAACACAAAGATTATTGAGCAAGTAAGAGCAATGGATCTAAACGCTAAAATAATTATTATGGGAGATTTTAATGACGATCCTATAAACACCAGTTTTAAAAACGTTTTAAAGACAAAAAGTGATAAGAAAAAAGTTACCAAAAATGATATTTACAATCCTTATGAAGACATGTTTCAAAAAGGGTTAAATACACTGGGTTTTAGAGATAATATTAATTTATTTGACCAACTATTAATTACCTCTCCTCTTTTAGATAAAGGAGAAAAAGATTTCTCTTCCTATAAAATGTACAAAGCAATGATTTTTAACAAACGTTTTTTAACCAACAAGAGAGGGCGTTATAAAGGCTATCCTCTCAGAAGTTTTTCTTTTGGCAAGTATACAGGAGGTTATAGTGATCATTACCCGGTGTATATGTACTTAATTAAAGAGCAATAATTTGTATTATTTTAAGTAGAAAAAATAGTTCTCTACAAAGGCTTTTTAATGTCTTTTAAAAGAAGTTGCAAAGAAGTTCTGCCATTCCATTCATTTTCATCTAAACTATAGGCAATATCAAAATTGTTTTGAATAAATTTCATTTTATTGCCCAAACCAAAACCAATGGCATTGTAGGTTTTTTTATCAGCTCCGTAGATAATATTTAATTTTAAGTGGCTTTTGTCTGCCCCAACGGTTTTTCCGTAGCCATTGTCTCTTACAGCAGTAGTGCTAAATACCGGCTTCATATTTTGTGGGCCAAAGGGCCCCATTTGTTGAAGTATTCTAAAGAATTTTGGGCTTATATCAGACAATTCTAGACTCGCATCTATGGTAATTTCAGGAATTAATAACTCTCTATCAATAGTATCTTTAACAACTTCTTCAAATTTATTTTTAAAAGCAGTATACATCTCAGGGTCTAATGTTAACCCAGCAGCATATTTATGACCGCCAAACTGTTCTATAAACTCTGAGCATTGTTCGAGTGCTTCATAGACATCAAAGCCTTTCACAGATCTAGCGGAAGCCGCTAACTTATTGCCGCTTTTAGTAAAAACCAATGTGGGTCTATAATAGGTTTCCATAAGGCGAGAAGCAACTATACCAATAACTCCTTTGTGCCATGTTTCGTTAAATACAACGCTTGTAAATTGTTCTTTTTCTTTGTTTTCTTCAATCTGAAGCAAGGCTTCTTTGGTAATTTGAGCGTCTAAGACCCTTCGTTCTGTATTGTATTGGTTTATAGCTTTGGCAAATTCTAAAGCTTGTTCAAAATTAGACTCTGTTAACAATTCTACAGCAGCATTACCGTGTTTAATTCTTCCAGCAGCATTAATTCTTGGGGCTATTATAAAAACAACATCGGTAATGGTTAGTACTTTTTTATGTACTTCTTGAATAATTGCTTTAATTCCATTTCTTGGATTCGAATTAATTACCTGCAAGCCAAAATACGTGAGCACTCTATTTTCGCCTGTTATAGGAACAATATCTGCAGCAATTGCAATAGCTACCAAATCTAAGTACTGCGTTAAATCTTCTATGGTTTGCCCTCTTTTTGAAGCCAATGCCTGAACCAATTTAAATCCTACCCCACAACCACACAATTCATCGTACGGATAGCTGCAATCTACTCTCTTAGGATTTAAGACGGCCACTGCATCCGGTATTTTAGGGCCGGGTTTGTGATGATCACAAATAATAAAATCTACCTTTTTTTTGGTGGCATAGGCTACTTTATCAATGGCTTTAATTCCACAATCTAAGGCAATAATAAGTGAAAAATTATTGTCTGCAGCAAAATCAATTCCTTGGTAAGAGATTCCGTAACCTTCGTCATATCTATCTGGGATATACGTAGAAATACTTGTAGTAATGGTTTTTAAATAAGAGGCAACCAAAGAAACGGAGGTGGTGCCATCTACATCATAATCTCCATAAATAAGAATATTTTCATTGCTTGCTATAGCTTTTTCTATTCTAGAAACGGCAAGATCCATGTCTTTTAACAAAAACGGATCGTGAAGTTCTTCTAAAGAAGGGCGAAAGAATTTTTTAGCTTCTTCAAAAGTAGAGACACCTCTTTGAACAAGAAGTTTAGAAAGCGTGTCATCTATTGAAAGATCTTTAGAAAGCTGTTGTACAGTTGTAATATTGGGTGTTGTTTTTAAAGTCCAACGCATAGCAATTTGTACTGAACACAACTCAGTACTTGAGTTTAATTATTTTTCATGAAGATACACTTCTGTAGTTACTTTTGCAAATTGACGAAACATTTCCATGACGCCACAATATTGGTCTATAGATAACTTTACAGCTTTGTTAATTTTATCTTCCTGTAAATTACTTCCATAAAAATGATATTCTACCGCTACTTTATGATAGTATTTAGGGTGTTCTTCTGTAAGTTCTGCATGAACAACCATTTTAAAATCGGCTACTTCAGCTCTCATTTTTTTCAATAAAGAAACCACATCCAAACCAGAGCAGCCTGCTAAAGAAGAAAGCATTAATGCTTTGGGTCCTAGCCCTTTATTTTCTCCTCCATTTTCTGAAGAAGTATCTATTAAAACAGAATGCCCGCTTGGGTTATCAGATTCAAATAACATATTCTCTTTCCAAACTGTAGTTACTGTATTACTTGCCATAATTATGATTTATTTTAATATGATAGAAATTGTATATTTACAAATCTATTTACAAAGGTACTTACAAAGATGAAATAACCCCTACTATGAAAAAAATACTTACACTATTTTTACTATTAAATTCTATATTAATTTTCTCACAAAATGACTGTTCAGATGCTATTGAAGTGTGTGGAAATGGTGGATATTAAGATTTAAAAGCTGAGAGTTTTGAAGCCTTAAGAAATAGAAAAGGAAATTTTTCGTTGTTGAGGAGGTAGAAAAAGTTAATATATATATCTTTGACTTATATAAAATTACTTACCCCTAAAATGAAATTAAAAAACAATATACTTAGAAGTTTCTTACCCCTATTATTTTTATTAAGTTCTACTATTTCTTCTTTACAAGCTCAAACAATAAGAGTTAATGATATTTTAGATGCTGAATCGTCATTTTCTCCTGAAGAATTAATTAGTGATGTATTAGTGGGAGGTAACTGTGCTAATATTAGCAATATATCATCTGTAGTAAATGGCAATCCAACAGATACAACTACAAAAAGTTATGGTTATTTTAAAAGACTTCCTGGAAGTACATTTCCTTTTGAAGAAGGAATCGTTTTAACAACTGGTAACGCATTTAATACATCAAATGGAGGTTCTCAACTTGATGACCCATCTACTGGATTAAGTGATGCAGACTTAAATCAAATCATAGACCCAAATACGGTATTTACAGATGCTACAGTTTTTGAATTTGATTTTACCTCAAGTTCAGATACTATAAATTTTCGCTATATAATGGCTTCAGAAGAATATGATGAAGAATTTCCTTGCTTTTACAGTGATAGTTTTGCTTTTCTACTAAAAGTAGCTGGAACAACAACCTATGAAAATATTGCTATAATTCCAGAAACTACAACACCTGTTAGTGTTACGAGTGTTCATCCTGGTGTAGATTTATTTGGAAATGGAATTGGTTGTGGCCCTCAAAATGAAGATTATTTTGAAGGATATAATTTAGGAGATACAAATTTTAATGGTAGAACAACTATATTAAATGCCACAGCAACAGTGATTCCTAACAAAACATACCATATTAAGTTAGTAATTGCAGATGCTAATAATGGACAACCTGGTATTGGTCCTGATTCTACTTATGATTCTGCAGTTTTTCTAGAAGCAGGAAGTTTTAATTTAGGTTTTGATTTAGGTGATGATTTTTTAATAGCTAATAATACAGCTGTTTGCGGGAACGAACTTACGCTAACAGCAAATACTGTTGCTACAAGTTACCAATGGCTTAAGGATGGTGCAATATTACCAGGGGCTATTAATCAAACATATGTTGCAAATTTAGGAAATGGCATATATACATGTGAAATTACAGATGCTAATAACTGTACTGGTAGTGACGATGTTATATTAGAGTTTGTAGATGCTCCAACGATTAATCCTCTAATTCCAGTTTTTCAGTTATGTGATGCTGACGGAAACCTAACTGAAAACTTTAATTTAACAATAAAAGAAAACGAAATTTTAAATGGGCAAGACCCTGTTAATTTTGAAGTTCAATATTTTTCAGATGTTGATTATACCAATCCAATAGTAGATCCTATTGGATATAACAACACAAATATTATTGAAACTATTTATGTTAGAGTAACTAATAGAGATAGTTCTAATTGTTATATAGATGGATCATTTATTATTCAAATAACAAGCCTCCCTATACCTACTGACCCGTCAGATTATAGGTTATGTGATGATACATTTTCTATTGGAGGAGATACTGATGGGGTTTCAAGTTTTTTACTTAACACAAAAGATGCTGAAATTTTAACAGGTGTTACCAATCCGGGTAATTATACCATATCTTATTATACAGATCCTGATGGTGCTGTAGATAGTGACCCTACCTTTTTGATTCCTAAGGATATAGACTATCTAGTAACTAACTCCCAAAGAGTGTATGTTAGAATTGAAAATATAGCCAATGCTGATTGTAATGCAATCTCTGATGACTCTGCTAGTAGCACTTTTAAATCCTTTGAATTGATTGTAGATCCTTTGCCTGTTATTTCATCTCCTGTAGAACTTAAACAATGTGATGACGATACTGATGGTTTTTCATTTTTTAATTTAAATGAAGCTGCTTCAGATATCTCTACCAATTATCTTAATGAAACATTTGTTTTTTATCCAAGGCTTTTAGATGCAGATAATGGCACTAATGCATATACTCCTGCTGAAGCGTTGGCTTTTAGAAATAGAACAGTTACTACAGATACTGTTTGGGCCAGAGCTATTTCTGGGTTTGGATGTTATAGAATTGCTGAAGTTAATTTAGTGGTTTCTACCACGGGTCTTCC
>KB911097.1 GCA_000383355.1 Flavobacterium sp. SCGC AAA160-P02
CCGGTCTTAGCGGTGTTGGCTACTATTGCATCCGATTGATCAGAGGTAATACCGGTCTTAGCGGTGTTGGCTACTATTGCATCCGATTGATCGGAAGTAATGCCGGTCTTAGCGGTATTAGCTACTATCGCATCTGTTTGATCTGAAGTAATGCCGGTCTTAGCGGTATTAGCTACTATCGCATCCGATTGATCGGAAGTAATGCCGGTCTTAGCGGTGTTGGCTACTATCGCATCTGTTTGATCGGAAGTAATACCGGTCTTAGCGGTGTTGTCTACAATTGCAGCAGCTTGTTCAGTAGTAATGCCAACCTTAGCAGTATTATCTACAATCGCAGCAGCTTGTTCGGTGGTAATTCCAACTTTAGCAGTATTATCTACAATGGCAGAAGCTTGTTCAGTAGTGATTCCAACTTTAGCAGTATTGGTAGCTATATCAGTCACATTGGTTGCAATATTAGTTGAATTAGTATCTGTGATTCCTTTTAATTCTCTTCCCTGGTTTGCTGATAAAGCATTGGTTGTACTGGTAGATGTTAAGTTATCATCAACTAATATATTAACGGTTGTATCTACCAAATTCTTTAAAACCTTTCCTTGCTCTGCTGATAAAGGGAGCATGGTTCCACCCGTAGTTAGATCATCTACAATGTCAACTATTTTAATCCTTTCATTAATAGCTGTTGTATTATCAGCTAAACCTGATGTGTTTGTTGTTATATTGGAGCTATTTACAGCAATATCTGTTGAATTGGTATTAATACTAATTGTATTATTTGCAATAGCTGCAGCATTAGTAGCTATATCTGATGTATTGGTTGTAATAGTAGTTTCATTATTTTTTACTTGGCTATCTAAAATTGTATCTGCATTATTTAGAGAAGTAGCGCCAGTAATAAAATTTGAAGATGCATTAGGTGAGTAAGTTCCATCAGAATTAAGACCAGCCCCCAATTGAGTAGTTGCTAATAAAGATTTAAGCAATATAATTTCTGCTTCATTGTCTAATACAAGAGGTGTGTTTTCGGTATTTAAGGCAAACAATGCATACGGAACAGCTGTGAATGGAGCATTGCTTATTTCAATAAAATTAGAACAACCATCATTTACACTTAAATCTACTTTTAAATTTTTTGGCAAGGAACTCCAAGTAATATCCTCAAAAGAACTTGCGTACCCACCGGTTCTGTCTTCAGTTCCAATAATTAGATTCACCATCCCAACATCATCAGTTGTAGTGGTAAAAATTTCTTCATATTCTAGCGAATTTAGTTCATCTATAAATGAAAATTTTAGACAGATATTTTTATTAGCGAGAGGTGCCTGATTATTGTTGAAACCAGGAAGCTCTTGTTCAATAGGATCTATAATTAAAGCTTGATAAGATATGCCTTTTGTCTGGCCATAACTTAAAGACCCAAAAAACAATAAAGCTATTAATATTTTTTTCATGCTGTTATGTTTATCTGTAAAGTGAGACTAGAAAGCCAACTTTTATTTGATGTGTATTGTATGAGATTTTCTCTTCTGAATTATTAAATAAATGAAATGCCTTAGAAAAATTGTAACCCAAAGTTAATTTTAAGTTTCGTGCAATATTATACTGAGAATTTAAGCCTATGAAAGGTTGAAGATTAACTCCTAAAAAATCTTCACTCTTTTCTAAGTCATAATAATTAGTATTAATAAACTGATCACCTCCAGTAAAAGTAGAGGTGCTAAAACCAGCAGTTAAAAAAGTATTTAATCCAGTATTATAGCAACAATTTGAAAGATTATAAGAAAATTTATTGATGATTCCCATGTATCTTGTTTTCCAAGAATAATTTGAACCAGCACCTGATGCTTCCGCACTAAATTCGTTGTAAACAAAACCTATAGAATATAGTAGTTTATAGTTGTTAAAGCTATGTAAGTAACCTACTTCAAAGTTAGTTCCAGACCCACTTCTAAATTCTAAATTCTCATCACTTTCATTAGAACTTTTGTAGTCATAGCTGGTTGTATTATTACCAGTACTCATATAAATTTCTTGAGCTATAGCATTAAAAGTTAATAAGACTATGAAAATAAATAGATAGGTGGTTCTCAAATTTTAATGATTTTAGTATAATGGTTTAACTCTTTACCGTATAATCTCACTAAATAAGTTCCAATAGATAATGTAGAGAGATTTAGAGTATATTGATTGTTTGTTATTAATTGTTCTTTACCGAAAACCAGCTTGCCGTTAATGTCAAAAATTTGAACTGTTACTTTATCCGCATTTATATTGTTTAAATTAAAATTAACTATCTCTGTAAATGGGTTTGGAGATGTTGTAATGTGTATTTTATCAGATGATGAAAGGTAATTAGCCCACAGAGATTGCTGAAACCCTTGTTGGACAGAAAAACTTCCTTTAAAATTGCCGGTAACAGAAAGTTGACCAATGGTATGCTTAACAATTACTCCTGAATTAGTTGTCGAAGTTTTTCCTTGAGAACTAATCATTTGATGATGAACTTTTTGACCAAAAAGTTTAAAAACAACTATGATAAAAACAAATGTTAAAATAGACCTCATTAATTGCTAGTGACATTGATATTAATAATAACAAAAATTTTTTTTATAAATTGTTGAGCTTAGGAGACGATCAACTTAGAGGAGGTTTTTATGTGTTTTCTTACACAGAAAAATAACTTAATGAAAGTATGAAAAAAATGGTTTAAATTAAAAGAAAAACAACTAAAAAACAATAACCAGAACACTTTGAGTAAAATCAGAACATTTTTATATGCTTTTTAAAAATCTGCAGGAACTGTAAAATGTATTTTTTCTTTAGAAGTTGGGTGTGTAAATTCAATAAACTCGGCATGCAAATACAATCGGTCTTGTTTTGTTCCGTAAAGGTCATCGCCTACAATTGGCATATTTAATCCATCTTTATGGGCGGCATGAACCCTTAATTGATGAGTTCTACCAGTAATTGGATAAAAAATGACTACGGGTTTGATTGTTGTTTTGATCTACAGTTACCCATTTAGTTTTGGCTTTTTTTTCCGTTTGTAAAGTCTACCAATTGTCTTGGTCTGTCATCTATATCTAAACGCAAAGGAAGCTGTATAGTTCCGTTTTTTTCTGTTAGATGTCCATCTAGCAAGGCTACATACCTCTTTTTTACAGTTCGTTTAATGAACTGACTTTGCAATATTTTGTTTGCTTCTTTTGTTTTGGCAAGTACTAAAATACCAGAGGTAGACATGTCTAATCTGTGAACAATTAATGGCCCAGTAGCAGTTGGGTATAGCTCTTTAATTCTAGTATACACAGAATCGGTTATTTCTTTTCCTGGAACCGATAAAAACTCTGGTGGTTTGTTTACAACTATTAGATCATTATCTTCAAAAATAATGGATAATTCTTCTTTTTCTGCTAGGTTTTTTAGTAATAAATTTTCGTCCATTTTAATTCCTTCTAGCATATGATTTAAAATAGGCTTGCACCTACTTAGACATGAAGGATAAAAGTTTTTGTGTTTTCTAATTTCAGAATTAGGGGAGATGCCCCACCAAAATTCTGCCATAACAACCGGAGTTAAATGATGCTCAAAAGCATACTGTAATAATTTTGGAGCAGAGCAATCTCCAGCACCTGCTGGAGGTTTTGCCAGAGGGTTATTAAAAATAGCCAATAATCCTTTTGTTTCTTTTTGTTGATTTAAGAATTGGTATTTTTCAAACAAGGTATTTTGAAGAATAGCAGAGGTCTCTTTTCTAAGTGTTATTAAACTTGAAATCTTGTTTTCAAAATCTGCTAGTAGATTCTTACTTTCTTCAATTTTATAAGAATAGTATTCTTGAAGTTCTTTGTAGAAAAACTGATCGTTATAACTTTCTTGCATCAATTTTTTAGAGAAGATCTCAAAATTATTTTCATCTAAATTTGTTCTAGCTTCTTTTTTTCGAAGTCTTCTTGCTAGTTTTGAAGTCTTCATTTTCTTTCTTTGGGTAGCTAAATCTTCTTCAATTTTTTTACTCAGTTTTTTTACTGATTTTTTTAAAGAGAGATATGTTTTGTCTTTTTTTAGCAGCTGAATTTCTGCTCCAATTTCCTCAATTTTTTTTTCTCCTTGTATATAAAAACTTCCTTCGGTTCTCATATTAAAAATTGGAGGTACAAATATATCAGGCAAACTCTTATCGGCTAATTTTCCAGAAAAAGCAGCAATGTATCCAAGAGTGTCGTCTGCTTTTTTAACAACCAATACACCAAACATTTTTCCAATAGAATAGCTGTTTTCTCGATTGTGAAGTCCAAAATCATGAATAAAATCTGTTTGATTTTCTAAGTATGTTTGTAGCTCTTTAGTAGCTATTTTAGCTAATTGATGTGGCTGGTAATAAAACGGAAATGTAAATTTTTCTGGAACTAAAATTCCAGAAATGTCTTCTTTAAAGTGTTGAAAATGAAGCAAATTTTTTAGTTAGTTTTTTAATGATGGATTTTGTTGTAAAAACTTAATGTGCTTCCAACCAATTTTCTCCAATTCCTATTTCTACATCCAACGGAACTATCATTGAAAAAGCATGCTCCATTTCGTGTTTAATAATGGGTTTTATGATCTCTAGCTCATCTTTATGTGCATCAAAGACCAATTCATCATGCACTTGCAATAACATTTTAGATTTAAAACCTTCTTTTTCAAAACGCTTATAGATATTTATCATTGCTAGCTTTATAATGTCTGCGGCAGAGCCTTGAATGGGTGCATTTACTGCATTTCGTTCTGCTGCTCCTCTAACAATTGCATTTCTAGAATTAATGTCTTTTAAATATCTACGGCGTTGTAATACGGTTTCTACATAGCCATTATCTCTTGCAAAATCTACTTGCGCAGACATATAGCTTCTCAATTTCGGATAGGTTTCGTAATACAAATCAATGAGTTCTTTAGATTCTTTTCTGGTTAAATCTGTTTGATTGCTTAATCCAAAGGCAGAAACTCCATAAATAATACCAAAGTTTACAGTTTTTGCATTGCTTCGTTGTTCTCTGGTTACCTCTTCAATAGGTACGTTAAACACTTTTGCTGCTGTAGAAGCATGAATATCTTCACCGTTTTTAAAAGCCTCTATCATGGTTTCTTCTTCACTTAAAGCCGCAATAATTCGCAACTCTATTTGCGAGTAATCAGCGGCTAGTAATACATAATTTTCATCTCTTGGAATGAATGCTTTTCTTACTTGTTTTCCTCGCTCTGTTCTAATAGGAATGTTCTGTAAATTAGGGTTTGTAGAGCTTAATCTTCCTGTGGCAGCAACTGCTTGTGCATAGGCTGTGTGAACTCTGCCCGTTTTTGGGTTTATTTCATTTGGCAATGCATCTAAATAGGTGCTTTGTAATTTTTTATACTGTCTATATTCTAGTACATTGGCAATAATTTCATGCTCTTTTGCTAAGTAAGATAATACATCTTCGGCAGTAGAATACTGACCTGTTTTTGTTTTTTTAGGTTTGTCTACCAACTTCATATTTTCAAACAATACAATTCCTAATTGTTTTGGTGAAGCAATATTAAATTCTTCACCCGCTTGTTCAAAGATGTTTTTCTCTAATCGATTGATATCATCTGTTAAATGAACAGACAATTCCTTTAGAAAATCGGTATTTAAATTAATCCCTTCAATTTCCATAGCTGCTAATACTGAGACCAGCGGCAATTCTATTTCATTAAACAACTTAGTAACATTACCATTTTCTAATTCATTTATAAAATGTTCTTTTAATTGAAGCGTGATGTCTGCGTCTTCTACTGCATATTCTGTTTGGTCTTCTAAAGGAACTACGCGCATAGAAAGCTGATTTTTTCCTTTTTTACCAATTAACTCAGCAATAGAAACAGGTTGATAATTTAAGTAGGTTTCCGATAAAATATCCATTCCATGTCGCATGTCTGGATTAATCAAATAATGAGCAATCATAGTATCAAATAAAGAACCTTTAACGGGCATCTCATAGTTAGACAGTACCTTAATATCATACTTTAAGTTGTGGCCAATTTTTTGGATAGACTCATTTTCAAAAAACTCACGAAACTCTTCTAAAATAGCTTTCGTTTCAGCTTGGTCTTCTGGAAATGAAACATAATATCCTTTTCCAATTTCCCAAGAAAAAGCAATTCCAATTAGCTCAACTTCTAGTGCTTTTAATCCAGTTGTTTCTGTATCAAAACACACAGAAGATTGTTGTTGTAATTTTTTAAGCAATATTTTTCTAGAGAGCGGTGTTTGTACGTGCTGATAAAAATGATCAGTAGTTGCAATAGTTTTGTATCCTTGAACACTTTCTTGTTCTGAAACATTTCCAGTTCCTGGAGCAGCAAACAAATCAAATTGACCATTCTGGTTGCTGAGCGTAGTCGAAGTAACCTGCGCTGAACTCTTTGGCTGTGCAGTTTCAGAAGTTGTTGCGTTAGTTGTATCTGTTGCTGTGGTAAAAGTTTTTACAAAATTATCTGTAAGTCTTCGAAATTCTAGCTCAGTAAAAATTGCTTTTGTAGCTTCAATATCTGGCATGCACATTTTAAAGTTTTCTTCATGAAAGTCTACCGGAACATCCAGCATAATAGTAGCTAATTCTTTGGAGAGAATTCCCAATTCTTTAGCACCTTCAACTTTTTCTTTCATTTTACCTTTAAGATCTGCAGTGTTTTCTAACAAATTTTCCATAGATCCATACTGCGCTAAGAACTTTTTGGCAGTTTTTTCACCAACACCTGGTAGTCCTGGAATATTGTCTACAGAATCTCCCATCATTCCTAAAAAATCTATGACTTGTTCAGGTCTTTCTACGCCAAATTTTTCCTGTATTTCTGGAATTCCCCAGGTTTCATAGCCACCCCCAAATCTAGGTCTATACATGAAAATATTTTCAGAAACCAATTGCGCAAAATCTTTATCTGGCGTAACCATAAAAGTTTGGTATCCTTCTTTCTCTGCTTTTTTAGCTAAGGTTCCAATAATATCATCAGCTTCATATCCTGCCAACACAACTGCAGGAATTTTCATTGCTTTTAAAATACTTTCTATAATAGGAACTGCAATTTTAATTGCCTCTGGCGTCTCTTGTCTGTTGGCTTTATATTCTGGGAAAGCCTCTGTTCTAGCAGCACTACCACCTCTATCAAAACAAACCGCTAAATGATCTGGTTTTTCTCGCTTTATAACATCAAGTAAAGAATTGGTGAAGCCTAAAATAGCAGAGGTATCCATCCCTTTTGAGTTAATTCTCGGGTTTTTAATAAAGGCATAATATCCTCTAAAAATTAATGCAAAAGCATCGAGTAAAAAAAGACGTTTTTTATCTGACATGAAGTTAGGTATTGAATTGTTAAAACTACAAAATATAAATTTTGCCAAAAAAAGAATCTCTAAAAATTGTCATAAGTTATGAGCATGATCATATTAGGTCTTTTAATCTAAGTTTCAAAAGGGTTAGAGTATGTTTTTATTTTCTTAATAAGATTGATGTAAACTCCTGTTTTGTATCTCATTTTGTAAAGAAAACTTTAACATGCTAGTTAAAATTAGAGCTTTCTTTTTGAAGTATCTTTGAGCAGACAAAACACACCAATTATGTTACGATGGATTATCCCCTTATTGATTGCTTCAGCAATCATTTTTGTTCTCGAATACTATGCTTTTCAGGCAGTAAAAACGGTTACTAAAAATCGGGTAATTAGATGGGTTTGGTTAGGCATAGGATTGTTGGTATACCTCAACTTGTTGTATGTTATTTTTGCCACACCTAGCAATTCTGGTCAGACAAAACAGTTTCAAATGGCAACAGGAATGGTGATTACCATTTTAATTCCTAAAGTATTTATTTTAATAATCTTATTTGGTGAAGACATAGTTCGTTTGGTTCAAAAAATTATTTCATGGCTTGGTACTAATCCCACCCAATCCATTTCAGGAAGACGTAAATTTATTTCACAAATGGCACTGGGGTTGGCAGCAATACCATTTACTTCATTTTTATATGGAATCATACAAGGGCGCTATAATTATAAAGTTTTAAAATATCAACTATCTTTTAAAGACTTACCAGATGCTTTTGATGGATTTACCATTACCCAAATTTCAGACATTCATTCAGGAAGTTTTACCAATAAGGAGAAGGTACAATATGGTGTAGATATGATTAATGATCAGCATTCAGACTTGTTATTATTTACAGGAGACATTGTAAATAATAAAGCAAGTGAAATGGATAATTGGATTGATATGTTTGGGACTCTAAATGCACCTTATGGTAAATATGCTGTTTTAGGAAATCATGATTATGCAGAATATATTCGAGGAATAAGCAAAGAAGAAAAAGAAGTTCAATTTGAAGAAATAAAAAAGATTCATCCAAAAATAGGTTTTGATTTATTGTGCAATGAACATCGATATATTGAAAAAGATGGTCAAAAAATTGCATTAGTTGGTGTAGAAAATTGGGGGAAAAGTTTTAAACAAGCAGGAGATCTTTCTAAAGCATCTGAGGGAGTAAACAAAAATGATTTTAAAATTCTAATGTCTCATGATCCATCTCATTGGGAGGCAGAAGTTAAGCAAGATGATTTAAACTATCACTTAACATTAAGTGGCCATACACATGGTTTACAAATGGGAATTGAAATTCCGGGGTGGTTTAAATGGAGTCCTTCAAAATATGTATACAAGCAATGGGCAGGTTTGTATGAAGAGTATGGTAGATATATAAATGTAAACAGAGGTTTTGGCTATCATGCGTTCCCTGGAAGGGTAGGTATTTGGCCAGAAATTACTGTAATTGAGCTTAAAAAGACCTGATAATCAGGTCAATTCAACAGAAATGTTATATTTGTAGATAAGAAAACGCAGTTAATTGCGTTTCTACCCTAAGAAAAATGATTAAAAATGACAAAGTTTGGTGAATTAATTAGTGCTGAAGAACCTGTTTTAATAGATTTCTATTTTGATTGGGAAGATGCTGACAATAATTTAGATACTTTACGAGATGTTGCTGCTGCTCTAGGAGATAAAGCAAAGGTAATTAAGATAGACATCAAAAAGAACGAGCCATTAGCTGAAGCGCTTCGCGTAAAAGGAAATCCTACTTTCATGATTTATAAAGATGGTGAAATGAAATGGAGACAAACCGGAGAGCAAGATGCCAATACTTTAATTGGTTTGGTTCAGCAGTATCTCTAAACAATCGCTTTAAATAGATATCCTTTTTGGCTAAAGTGATCAAGTATTCTAGGTAGTGCAAAGTAGATTTTATCTTTGGCTTTTTCACTATCATGCATTACAATAATACTTCCATTGGTTGTGTTTTTAAGAACATTTTCTAGACACTTTTCTGGAGATATAGACCTGTCAAAATCGCCGCTAAGCACATCCCACATTATAATTTTATAGCCTTCTTGTTGCAATAATCTTGCTTGTGATGATTTTAACCTTCCGTAAGGGGGTCTAAATAATTTACTAACAATGTAAGCAGATGCTTGTTGAATATTTTCAATATAGCGAGTGTTTTTAGTTAGTAAACCATTGAGATGATTAAAGGTATGATTGCCTACAGAATGGCCTTCTTCTTGTATTTTATGATAGATATTTTGGTGTTTTTTTACATTTTTTCCAATACAAAAAAAAGTAGCTTTTGCCTGGTGTTTCTTTAATTCTTCTAACACAAAATTTGTTACTTCTAGCGTAGGACCATCGTCAAAAGTTAGATAAATTTCTTTTGGAACAGAAGAAAAACGCCAACGATAATTAGAAAAGAATTTCTGAATTATTGTGGGCGTTTTAATGGTGTAAAATTTCATAAAAACTATTCTTCTTCAGGCATTAGATGGCTAAATAATTTTACTGTTTCTATAAACTCGTCTTGCTTATCAGTCTTGTATTGCTCATCGGTATCAAATCTATCTATTTGAGTGGCAATAATATTTCGATACATTAACAAGTTATTGTCTATTTCTTCAAAGATTAAATCTGTGTTTTCAATAGAATGTTCTGCCAACCAAATGAGCTGTTCTTTAAAAATTCTAATTAAAGTTTCTGCTGCTGCTCTGGCTTTTATAGGCTCTCCTAGTAGGTAATACATTTCTGGGTATCCAACAGATAAGCTAAAATGACTAAAGTCTCTAATAGGCATTTTTTCTATGGAGAGATCTAGTATTTCTAAAGCCTTCACCGTATCGCCTTGCGCTGCAAAAGCATCAGACAAACGCATTAAATTATTACGCATAGAGATTGAGTTTCTTTTTGTTTGCTCATCTAAATAGATTTTTCCATCATTAATATTTCTCCAATCTAGTTTTTGGATGTTGGCATACATTTTCTCAGGATCAATACGTCCCATATCAAACGGACTTTTCTTTGTTACAGTTCCGTCTGGGTTTTCAACATTCATTGGGGTTCTTATTGGAACCAATTTATAAGCCATCCCATCTAGCTGTAAATAGTCCTTCAGCCAAATGTATTCTTCGTCTGCAAATGCACCTCCTGTAAAATAAAGAGGTCTTTTCCAGTCAAAGTTTGCTAAAATATCGATCATTAGAATTCTATTTTTAGCAATACCTCTGCCAATTTCAATGTCTATATAATCTACAATTTTATCTGCATCTTTGGCCGCAACAATTCCATACTCTAAAACATTTTCTTTGTTTACAGGAATTCTAATTTTTCTGGTTGGTAATACTTTCTCTTCATTTCCATCACCATCAATATCATAAAAAGTAACCTTATTCTTGCTTTCTATCCATTGCATATACTCATTTATTGAAAGGATAGAGTCCTTTAATGTTGGAAACAACTCTTCAAAATAATAAGCAGCATCTAAACTACCGTATTTATAATCGTCATGTTTTAATTGAGAAGGAATAGGTGGTGCATCATAGGTTGCGCGCTTCATTTGATCTATATACCAATCTGTAGCAAATAGACTGGTGTTTACCAGTTTAATATCTGTTCTAATACCTTCAACCTCTTGCATATACCAAAGGGGAAATGTATCATTATCTCCAATGGTAAACATAATAGCATTTGGGTCGCAAGACTCTAGATATGATTGTGCATTTAAATGAGTTGTATATCTGTTAGACCTATCATGATCATCCCAGTTTTCAAAACCCATGAGTGTTGGTACAGCTACTAATGAAACTGCTGAAACAACAATTGCAACCATTTTCTTATTGGCAAAATTCTTCAAATATTCATAAAGAGCCAATACGCCAAAGCCAACCCATATAGCAAAAATATAAAAAGAACCTACAATGGCATAATCTCGCTCTCTTGGTTCAAAAGGTTTTGGATTTGTGTAAAATATGATGGCAAAGCCTGTAAAGGCAAAAAACATAAAGAGTACAAAAAAGTTTTTCTTATCCCATTTAATTTGATACAATAAGCCAATTAACCCTAACAAGAACGGTAGCATAAAATAGATATTTCTACCCTTGTTTTCTAAGACATCTGAAGGTAAGTTTGTTTGAGGGCCAAGTCTTGCTTCATCTATGACAGAAATTCCGCTTAACCAATTTCCATTGTATTTGTCTAATTGTCCTTGCACATCATTTTGTCTGCCAGAGAAATTCCACATAAAATAACGACCATACATATATCCAAATTGGAAATTGAGCATAAATTTTATGTTTTCTGCAAATGTTGGCCTTCGGGTACTATTTGGTGGAATGCCGGCAATAGCTTTGTACATTTCTTCTGCAGCCGGATTTGTCATCCTAGGAATAAACCCCTTGTGTTTATCTGACGTATTTGGCAATACATCTTTGTACTTGTTTACAATTTCATATTTGCCATTTCTTTTTTCATACTTTGGCTTGTCATCTCTTAAAGGCTTGTCTTTATTAACATCTCTGTTATAGGTGTTTGAATAGTAAGTGTCATAAAAAACATTGGCATCTCCATATTGTTCACGATTGTAATAGGCTAGTAGTTCTCTGGCACTAGAAGGATTGTTTTCGTTAATGGTGGTGTTCGTATTGGCTCTTATAGGGAGCATTAACCAAGATGAAAAACCAATCATAATAAATAAGACAGAAAGAAGGATTGTATTTGTAATTATTTTTTTCTTTTTTCGAGTGTAATTAAGTCCAAAATAGAATCCAGCTATTAATAAAACTCCAGCTATTATAGATCCAGTATTGTAAGGAAATCCAATTGAATTCACAAAAAACAACTCAGATGCACTAAAGAATTTTAATGTAAATGGAAATAAAAACTTAAAGACAAAAGCCAATATAAGTACTGAAATAACAGTTGCTATTGCTGTTGTTTTTAAATTGACAGTATGGTATGTTTTAAAAAAATACAATAGAAATATTGCAGGGATAACAAGTAATGACAAAATGTGAACACCAAAAGATAAGCCTACTACAAAACTAATAATTACAAGCCATTTATGACCTCTTGGGGTATGAATTTCGCTTTCCCATTTTAAGCCAAGCCAGAATAAGATGGCCATTAAAAATGAAGACATTGCATATACTTCGCCTTCAACAGCACTAAACCAAAAACTATCAGAAAAGGTGTAGGTTAGAGATCCTACTAAAGCACTCCCTAAAATTGCAATAGAAGAACCTTCCGTTATTTTACTAGACTTAACTGCTAATTTTTTTGCCAGATTGGTAATGGTCCAAAACATAAAAAGAATGGTAAATGCACTGGCTAAAGCAGACATAAAATTTACCATTTTTGCTATTTCTGTAAGCTCACTTGTAAACATGGCAAAGAAAGCGCCTAACATTTGAAACAAAGGAGCTCCAGGAGGGTGCCCAACTTCTAATTTTACAGATGTAGAAATATACTCTCCGCAATCCCATGCACTCACTGTAGGTTCTAGGGTAAGAGAATATGTAATAAGTGCTATAGCAAAAGTACCCCATCCAAGGATGAGATTCCATTTTTTAAAGTTTTCTGATGTCATAGGTTGTAAAATGTATGGGCGAATTTACTAATTTATAAGACATAAAACGTTTAACAGAGCAGTATTAAGCGTTCTGAGATTATAAAACTTTGTTAAAAATAAAAAAGTAATAAAAACATTTGCAGGATAAAAACTTTGATTTAAATTTGCAGCCGCTATGAAATCTATTGGCCTATGGTGTAATTGGTAACACACCGGTTTTTGGTACCGACATTCAAGGTTCGAGTCCTTGTAGGCCAACGTTTAAAATCCCGTTCTTTTTAGAATGGGATTTTTTATTGACACAAAACAAGAAATAAAAAAATTATCTCTATAAGTCTCGATGCCAGTAGCTATATTTTAAAAGTAATTACAGGACGTAAAACACTTTTTGATACACTTTTTGCAATACTACTATTAAAAAGACTAGACAAGCCACTTCTTCCATGAGTGGTTAAAGCAATTAAATCTGCATCAATCTCTTGCGCAAAATTTGTAATTCCTTTTACAACTGAAACGTCATTGTGAATATGTATGGTCTTTCGATCTATCTCAAAATCTTTAATAAAATCTTTAATTTTTTCTTTGGTTACCGTAGAGCTCTCAAAACTACTAACAGTGTTTATTTTTAATAAATGAATCTGACTGTTAAATTGCTTTGCAAAAGTTAAAAAATCTTTGAAGGCATCTTTGTTTTCATTTTCATAATTAGAAGCAAAAACTATTTTTTTAAATTTAAATTTTTTAGCATCAGTTTTTACTACAATTACGGGAACTGTTGAAGTTCGTACAACTTTTTCTGTATTAGAGCCAATAATCATTTCTTCAAAATCAGAAACTCCTTTAGAACCCATAACAATTAAATCTGCATTAATTTTTTTAACATAGTCTTTAATTCCTTCATAAGGATGTTGAAATTTAATGGAATATTTAACAATTTGATCATCACTAAAAAAAGTAGCTTTTAAGGTAAGAATTTTTTCCTTTACTTTTCTTAAGTACATCATGCTTTCCGGAATGCTAAAATTACTTCCAGCTCCCATATCTACTATTCCAGAAGGAAGTTCAACTAAGTGTAATAAATATATTTTAGCATCAATTTTTTTACCAATTTGGGCGGCTATTTTTACGGCGTATTCAGATTTCTCAGAAAAATCTACAGGAACTAAAATTTTATACATAGTAAAATTGTTTTATTAGTTTCTGGGGGAGCTTTGTTAAAATAACGTCAATCTTGTTAAATCTACGAAAAAAATTGAGAAAAAGCTATTTGGTTATTAAGTAACAAGTTAGTATATTTGCACCGAAAATAACCAAAAACGAAGAAGAAGGGGACGATAAGTCCCCTCTTTTTATATCTTGAGGTATGGATCAAAATTTAGTTAAAAAATTAGTAAACGAAGCGATATCAGATAACGAATCCTTGTTTTTAATTGAACTATCTTTTTTAGTAGGAAACAGAATTAAGGTTGTTGTTGACGGTGATCAAGGCATCTCTATTAAAGAGTGCATGCGTATTAGTAGGCATGTAGAACATAGCTTTGATAGAGAAGAAGAAGATTTTGGGTTAGAAGTAACATCACCAGATATTTCTCATCCTTTAACGGTGAGAAGACAATACCTTAAGAATATCAATAGAATATTAAAGGTAAAAACAGAAGAAGAGGAATTAGAAGGAACCTTGATAAGTATTAATGAGAAAGAAATTTCTCTTAGATGGAAAACAAGAGAACCTAAACCAATAGGAAAGGGTAAAGTAACTGTAGAGAAAAATGCTTCAATAGCATTTAACAGTATAAAAGAAGCAAAAGTGAAGATTACATATTAAGAAGAACATGCAATGGAAAATATAGCATTAATAGATTCGTTTTCAGAATTCAAAGACATGAAAAGTATAGACAGAGTTACACTCATGTCTATTTTGGAAGAGGTTTTTAGAGCTGCGCTAAAGCGTAAGTTCGGCTCAGATGATAATTTTGATATTATTATCAATCCAGATAAAGGAGATTTAGAAATTTGGAGAAATAGAATTGTTGTAGCAGATGACGAAGTAGAAGATGACAATGAAGAAATTGAACTATCGGCAGCAAGAAAAATTGAACCAGATTTTGAAATTGGTGAAGATGTTTCAGAAGAAGTAAAGCTATATGATTTAGGAAGAAGAGCTATTTTGGCATTGCGTCAAAACTTAATTTCAAAAATTCAAGAACACGATAGTACTAATATTTTTAAGCACTTTAAGGAGTTAGAAGGAGATATCTATAGTGCAGAGGTGCATCATATCCGTCATAACGCTATCATTTTATTAGATGATGATGGAAATGAAATTGTACTACCTAAAAGTGAACAAATACGATCAGATTTTTTTAGAAAAGGAGATTCTGTAAGAGGTGTTATTAAAACAGTTGAATTGCGAGGGAACAAGCCTGCAATAATCTTATCTAGAACTTCACCAGATTTTCTAGTCAAATTATTTGAACAAGAAATTCCAGAAGTATTTGATGGATTAATTACTGTTGAAAGAGTGGCTAGAATTCCGGGAGAAAAAGCAAAAGTAGCGGTAGATTCTTATGATGATAGAATAGATCCAGTTGGAGCATGTGTAGGAATGAAAGGTTCTAGAATTCACGGAATTGTTCGCGAATTAGGAAATGAGAATATAGATGTTATCAATTATACAAAAAACGAACAACTATTTATTTCTAGAGCTTTAAGCCCTGCGAAAGTTGTTTCTATGGAAATTGAAGAATACGAAGAAGAAAGAAATGGAAAGAAAGGACGTGTTAACGTTTTCTTGAAACCAGAAGAAGTGTCAAAAGCAATTGGTAAAGGAGGCGTAAATATTCGTTTGGCAAGTGAATTGACTAAGTATGATATAGACGTTCAAAGAGAAGGTTTAGAGGAAGAAGATGTTGAGTTAACAGAATTTAGAGATGAGATTGAGCCTTGGGTAATTCAAGAATTCAAAAACATTGGTTTAGATACTGCAAAAAGTGTATTAGATGCTTCTGTTGAAGAACTGTTAAAGAGAACAGATTTAGAAGAAGAAACAATATTAGACGTTCAAAGAATCCTAAAAGAAGAATTCGAAGAATAACTATCAATAAAAAATAATACTTTTACAAATAAAAGGTTAACAAGAGTATATGTCGGAAAGTAGAACAGTGAGACTAAATAAGGTGCTAAGAGAATTAAATATATCTCTTGATAGGGCTGTAGAGTTTCTTGCAAAAAACGGTCATCAGATCGATGCAAGACCAACTACAAAAATATCAAGTCAGATATATCAAGTACTGCAAGATGGTTTCGAAACAGATGCTAACAAAAAAGCTGCATCAAAAGAAGTAGGCGAAGAAAAGAGAAAAGAGAAAGAAGCAATTAGGCTTGAGCTTGAAGAAAAAATTGAAAGAAAGAGAGTAGAGGATGAAAAGAAGGAAGAAGTTTTAAAAGCTAAAGCTGAAAAATTACAAATAAAAACAGTTGGTAAAATAGATATAGCGCCTAAAAAAGCCGCAGTAAAACCAGCGCCAGTTGCTGTTGATGCCCCAAAGGCTGAAGTGCAAGAAGTAAAACCAGCTGCCAAAGTAGAAGTAGAAAAGCAACAAGAAGCACCAAAACCCGAAAAGAAAGAATCTGAAGTTACTTCTAAAAAAGTTGAGGAAGAAAAATCTAAAGTAGCACAACAGCAAAAAGAAGCTCCTGTAAAAGTTGAGGAAGAAAAACCAGCGGTTAAGGCCAATGAGGAAACTTCTACAGAAACAACAGAAACAACAGAAGCGTCAGAAACATCTGACACAACAGAAGTGTCAGAAACAATTAAGACACAATATAAAAAGTTAAATGGGCCAAAGTTAACAGGTAAAATAATTGATCTCAAGCAGTTTGAGAAAGTAAAGAAAAAACCTGAAGACAAGCCAAAAACACCCAACAAAAACGACGCTTCTAAGAGAAAGAGAAAAAGAATTAGCAAGCCAGGAGCGCCCGGGCAAGCCAATCAAAATAGAACTTCAGGAGTAGGAAGGCCAGGAGGAGTTGGAAGACCAGGAGGAGTTGGAAGACCAGGAGGAGTTGGAAGACCAAGTCCAGCAAGAGGAGGTGCAGCACAAAGAAGACCTGTGGCTGTTAAAAGAGAGCTTACAGAAGCAGAAGTTCAAAAACAAGTTAGAGAAACACTAGAAAAACTCCAAGGAAAATCTTCCAAAGGAAAAGGAGCGAAATATAGAAGAAATAAAAGAGATGCACACAGAGAATTATCTGATGCAGAATCTGAAGCACAAGTACTAGGGTCTAAAATTTTGAAGGTTACAGAATTTGTAACAGCAAGTGAGGTAGCTACCATGATGGAAGTGCCCGTAACTGAAATTATTTCAGCTTGTATGATGTTAGGAATGATGGTAACAATGAATCAACGTTTAGATGCTGAAACATTAAAAATTGTAGCAGAAGAATTTGATCATACCGTAGAGTTTGTTGGAGCAGAAGTAGAAGAATCTATAGAAGAAGTTATAGACAAACCAGAAGATCTAGTAAACCGTGCGCCTATTATTACAGTGATGGGTCATGTAGATCATGGAAAAACGTCTTTATTAGATTATATTAGAAAAGCAAATGTAATTGACGGAGAATCTGGAGGAATTACACAGCATATTGGAGCCTATTCAGTAAATGTAGGAGATCAAAAAATAGCATTTTTAGATACGCCAGGTCACGAAGCTTTTACAGCGATGCGTGCTCGTGGTGCCCAAGTAACCGATTTAGTAATTATTGTAGCAGCTGCAGATGATGATGTAATGCCTCAAACAAAAGAAGCAATATCACATGCGCAAGCAGCAGGAGTGCCAATTATATTTGCAATTAATAAAATTGACAAGCCAAATGCCAACCCAGACAATGTAAAAACACAATTATCTTCAATGAATTTATTAATTGAAGAGTGGGGAGGAAGTATACAATCTCAAGATATTTCTGCTAAAACAGGAGAAGGAATTCCAGAATTATTAGAAAAAGTATTGTTAGAAGCAGAAATTTTAGAATTAAAATCAAATCCAAATAAAAATGCCATTGGAGCAGTAGTTGAGGCACAATTAGATAAGGGAAGAGGTTATGTAACTACTATATTAGTTCAGGCTGGAACCTTAAAAATTGGAGACTACATATTAGCTGGTAAAAATAGTGGTAAGGTAAAAGCCATGTTTGATGACAAAGGAAATAATGTTGAGCAAGCTGGTCCTTCTACACCAATTTCTATTTTAGGATTAGATGGTGCTCCTCAAGCAGGAGATAAGTTCAATGTATTTGATGATGAAAGAGAGGCAAAACAAATTGCATCAAAAAGATCACAATTACAAAGAGAACAGTCTGTTAGAACACAGAAAACTTTAACACTAGCAGAAATAGGAAGACGAATTGCTTTAGGAGATTTCAAAGAATTAAATATTATCTTAAAAGGAGATGTAGATGGTTCTGTAGAAGCTCTAACAGATTCTTTCCAGAAACTATCTACCGAAGAAATACAAGTAAATATCTTGCATAAAGGTGTGGGTGCAATTACAGAATCAGATGTATTGTTAGCTACGGCATCAGACGCAATTATAGTTGGGTTTAATGTTCGTCCGCAATCTAACGCTAGAGTCATAGCAGATAGAGAAGAAGTAGATATTAGAACCTATTCTATTATTTATGACGCAATTAACGACCTTAAAGACGCCATGGAAGGAATGTTATCTCCAGAAATGAAAGAAGAGGTAACAGGTACTGTAGAAATTAGAGAAGTGTATAAAATTTCTAAAGTGGGTAATATTGCAGGTTGTATGGTGATGAATGGTAAAATCTTTAGAAATTCTAAAATTAGAATTATTCGAGATGGAATTGTTGTGCATGACGGAGAATTAACGTCACTAAAACGATTTAAAGATGACGTAAAAGAAGTAGCCAAAGGCTATGACTGTGGTCTTCAAATTAAAAACTATAACGACATTGCAGAAGGAGATAGCGTTGAGGCGTATCAAGAAATTGCAGTGAAGAAAAAATTGAAATAATTTATAGCTTAAAAAAGCGCCTTAATTATTGAAACTAGTTTCAATAATTAAGGCGCTTTTTTTGTTTGGTAAAATGTGTTTTTATTTGCCAAGAGGAATCACAATTGCACTCTGGTATTTTCTTTTAAAGTTTAACAAAGCTCTGTCAGCTTCAAGCTTTGTTTTGTAAAACCCAACTTGTATTTTCCATTCTGGTTGGCTGTATACAAGATGTGTTTTTGTTTCAGGGAAATCTAGCTTAAATTTTGCACTTGTTCTTTTTGCTTCTACCTCAAGCCCGTTGTATAACTGAATTCTAAAGCCGTAACTAAACTCTTTATTAAAACTTCTTTTTTTTGAAATAAGTTCTTCAACTAGCATAGTATCAGATTTTTCTGACTGAGAAAAGACTGTTTGGGTAGTAAAAAATCCTACAAATAAAAGACACGCTACAGCTACTGATTTTTTCATAAAAAATGGTTCTCTACAAAGTTAACAACTTCATCATAAATAAATTGCAAAATAAGCTTATTTAGAACAAATATAAATTAATATTTAACAGCTCTTTAGCATTTCAAAATTTACATATATGTACTACTTTTGTGCATCTAATTAAGGAGGTTATTTTAAGACAAAATTAGTTAGATTTTTATAGTAATTTTGATACTAAACTAATAGTTTGTGAATATGAAAAGTGTATATCTGCACAAAAGACTAACCAACGTATTTCTTAAGAGTTTTACATTCCTATTGTTATTTTCTTTGAGTTTTTCTGCTATGGCACAAGATGCTGTAGACGCTGCTCGTCAAAAAGAAGGTAGAACTTTATTCAAAAGCCTTTGTGCTTCTTGTCATAAGTTAGATAGAAAACTCATTGGACCAGCCCTTGGAGGTGTTACAGAAAGAAGAGAAAATGATTGGTTAAAATCATGGATTAAAAACAATGCCGCATTAAGAGCATCAGGAGACAGAGATGCCATTGCTGTTTTTAATGAATACAATGGTTCTGTGATGTCTTCATTTCCTCAGTTATCAGATGTTCAAATAGATGATTTACTTTACTACACAGACGTAGGAGATCCTGTAAAAGTAGCTGCTCCTGGAGCAGTTGTAACAACTGGTGGAGGAAATCAAGCTCCAGGTTGGGTACTATCTATTTTAGCAGCCGTTATTATTTGCGCTTTTTTAATTATTGCAACGCTACTAAAAACTATTAGTGAATTACAAGGAGCACCAAAAACTCCTGGTTCTTTAGGAGCACTTAAAGAAGTGTGGGCAGCAATTCAAAAAAATACATTTTTACATGTGGTAGGAGTTATCTTCTTACTACTCTCAGGAGCTTATGTAGTCTTTGGAACCTTGTTTAGTGTAGGGGTAGATCAAGGATATAAGCCAGTACAGCCAATTGCTTTTTCTCACAAAATACATTCGGGAGAAAACAAGATAGACTGTCAGTACTGTCATTCATCTGCTAAACACAGTAAACACTCAGGAATACCATCGGTAAATGTTTGTATGAATTGTCATATGAATATTGCAGAGGTAGCAGAAGGAACTGAAGTAGAGTACAACGGTATCATCTTGCGAAAAAATGATTTAGACAAAGAAATTCAAAAAATATATGATGCTGCTGGTTGGGATGCAGAAAACCTAGAGTATACAGGAGAAACCAAACCAATAAAATGGATTCGTATTCATAATTTACCAGATCACGTAAACTTTGTACACGCGCAACACGTAACGGTGGCAGGTATAGATTGTAAGCAATGTCATGGTCCTGTAGAAGAGATGGATGAAATGTATCAATACTCACCACTAACCATGGGATGGTGTATTGATTGTCATAGAGAGACCAACGTAGATTTAAAAGGAAATCCTTATTACGAGAAAATACACAAGCAATTGGCAGAGAAGTATGGTACTAAAGAAGTAACTATAGCTCAGTTAGGTGGAATAGAGTGTGGTAAGTGTCATCATTAATAAATTAAGAAGATAAATTCTATATAAATGGCTTCAAACAAAAAATACTGGCAAAGTGTTGAGGAACTAAAAGATAGTTCTATTGTTGAAACGCTAAGTAAAAATGAATTTGTAGAAGAAATACCTACAGATGAATTTTTAGGAGATAAAGAAACGTTAGAAAACTCATCTACATCAAGAAGAGATTTCTTAAAATATGTTGGATTTACAACAGCCGCTGCAACATTAGCAGCTTGTGAAGGACCGGTTAAAAAATCGATCCCTTATGTTGTAAAACCAAACGATACTATCTTGGGTGTTGCAGATTGGTATGCAAGTACTATTGCTGATGGATATGATTTTGCAAATGTTTTAGTAAAAACACGTGAAGGTCGTCCTATTTTAATTATGCCTAACAAAGACGCTAACGGAACTACCAATGCAAGAGTTCAGGCAGCCGTTTTGTCTTTGTATGACGAACAACTTAGATTAAAAGAACCTAGAAAAGGAGAAAAAACCATTTCTTGGAATGCAGCTCATAATGAAATTGGAGCAGCATTAGCTCAATTAAAAGAAGCAAACCACCCCGTTGTTTTGTTAACAGGAACTTTAGCGAGCCCTTCTACAGAGCAAATCATTTCAGAATTTACTACTGCCTATCCAAATGTGAAACACGTTGCTTATGATGCTATTTCAGAAAGTGGAACAGCAGATGCTTTTGAAGCTATGTTTGGTGAAAGAGCAATTCCAAATTATCATTTTGAAAAAGCACGTACTATAGTTTCTTTTGGTGCAGACTTTATTGGTGACTGGCAAGGTGGGTTTGAAAAAGGATATGCTGCTAGCAGAAATCCAGATTCAGGACATATGTCTTACCTGGTTCAGTTTGAGGCAAACATGTCTTTAACAGGAGCAAATGCAGACAAGCGTGTGGTTACAAAACCATCTGATCAAGTATTTGCTTTACTTAATTTATACAATACAATAACTGGGGCTAGTTTGCCATCTAAAGCAACTCCAGTAGATGCACATATTCAAGAGGTTGCTGCAGCTTTAAAGAAATCTGGTTCTCACGGCGTTGTTGTGTCTGGCTCTTCTGATAAAAATGCACAGCTTATTGCTTTTGCAATTAATGATGCTTTACAAAGTGTTGTATTTGATGCAGCAAATCCATTACATATAAGACAAGGAAATGACACTGAGCTTGCTCAAGTTGTTGCAGATATGAAAGCTGGAAAAGTAAAAGGGTTACTTACATATAACGTAGATCCAGTTTATAATTTATCTGTAGGGACAGAATTTGCTGAAGCTACAAAAAAGTTAGACTTATCAGTAGCCATGTCTATTCAAAATGACGCTACTGCAAATGCCACTCAATACGCATTACCAATAACTCATTTCTTAGAGTCTTGGGGAGATGTAATGACAACTGGAGGTAACTTCGGATTGGTTCAGCCTACAATTCAAAAATTATTCAACACGGCTCAATTTCAAGAAATATTGTTAAAGTGGTCTGGTAATACAGCCTCTTATCACGATTATTTAAAAGGATATTGGTCTTCAAATATATTGGAAGGAACATCATGGAATCAAGCATTGCATGACGGGTTTTTTACCAAAGAGTTTTCTAAGAAAGTTTCTAAAAATTCTATAAATATTTCATCAGTAGCAAGTGCTTTGGTGAGTGCAACAAAAGCATCAGCTTTTGAATTAACTCTATTTTCTTCTACAGCTTTAGGAGATGGTAAACAAGCAAACAATCCTTGGTTGCAAGAATTTCCAGATCCAATTACAAGAGCTGCTTGGGATAATTACGTAACTGTTTCTATGGCAGATGCCAGAGAACTAGGGTTTACCAATCCAGTAAAAGATAATGGAGCAATTAACGGAAACTATGCAACAGTTTCTGTAAATGGTGTTTCTCTAGAAAATATTCCAGTGATGATTCAGCCAGGGCAGGCCCCAGGTTCTATAGGATTGGCATTAGGGTATGGTAGAAAAACCAACCTAAAAGAAGAAATGCAAGTAGGAGTTAATGCCTATACCTTGTATGCAAATGCCAACAATGTTCAGTACCAAGTATCTATTGAAAAAACATCTGGAGCTGTTCATGAGTTTGCCTGTACGCAAGTTCAAAAAACAATTGCAGGAAGACACGATATTTTAAAAGAAACTACCTTAAAAGATTATTTAACAGTACATCCTAAAGACCACAAAAATGGTTGGAATGTGCCAGCAATGGTTTCATATGATCATCAAGAAGTAGAAGCAAAATCTATTGATTTATGGGAAGAGCACAATAGAGAAATTGGGCATCACTTTAACCTTTCTATAGATTTAACCTCTTGTACTGGTTGTGGATCTTGTGTTGTTGCCTGTCATGCAGAAAACAATGTACCTGTAGTTGGTAAAAAAGAAGTACGTGTTGGTAGAGATATGCACTGGTTGCGTATAGATCGTTACTACTCTTCAGGCGTTGAAGCGAAGTTTAACGAAGCTTACAACAAAGAACCAAACTCTCAATCTATTAGAGAGTTTGCAAAAGATAGTTTAGGTCTTGGAGACGGAGCCATGTATGCTGCTTTAGAAACTGAAGCAGAAAATCCACAAGTTGCTTTTCAACCAATGATGTGTCAGCACTGTAACCACGCTCCATGTGAGACGGTTTGTCCAGTTGCTGCAACCACACACGGTCGTCAGGGACAAAATCAAATGACCTATAACAGATGTGTAGGAACTAGATATTGTGCAAATAACTGTCCGTATAGAGTTCGTCGTTTTAACTGGTTTAGTTATTCAGATAATAAAGAGTTTGACTTTAATATGAATAATAGCTTTGGTAAAATGGTATTAAACCCAGATGTAGTTGTTCGTTCTAGAGGAGTTATGGAAAAATGTTCTATGTGTATACAAATGACACAAGCAACTATTTTAAAAGCTAAGAAAGAAGGAAGAAAAGTAGCAACAGGAGAATTCTCTACAGCTTGTTCAAATGCGTGTACAACCGGAGCATTAGCTTTTGGAGATGTAAACAATGAAGAAGAAGAAGTTGTAAAATTAGCAGCAGATAAAAGAGCTTATCACGTATTAGATTATCTACAAACCAAACCGAATGTAGTATATCAAGTGAAAGTTAGAAATACAAACGAAGCGTAATTAAAATTTAAGATATAGCATATGTCTCATTACGAAGCACCCATAAGAGAACCCTTAATATTAGGTCACAAAAGTTACCATGATATTACCGAAGACATTGCTAGACCTATTGAAGGAAAAGCAAATAAGAACTGGTATATCGCATTTTATATTTCTTTAGCTGCCATGCTATGGGGGTTTGGATGTATATTTTATACTGTTGGAACTGGTATTGGAGTTTGGGGATTAAGCAAGAACATTGGATGGGCTTGGGATATTACCAATTTTGTATGGTGGGTAGGTATCGGTCATGCTGGTACATTAATCTCAGCAGTATTGTTATTATTCCGTCAAAAATGGAGAATGGCAATTAACCGTTCTGCAGAAGCAATGACAATATTTGCCGTTTTTCAGGCAGGCTTGTTCCCAATTATTCACATGGGACGTCCTTGGAATGCTTATTGGGTATTGCCCCTTCCAAATCAATTTGGATCATTATGGGTAAACTTTAATTCGCCATTATTATGGGATGTATTTGCCATTTCAACATATCTATCTGTATCATTGGTTTTCTGGTGGACAGGTTTGTTACCAGATTTTGCAATGATTCGTGATAGAGCTGTAAAACCTTTTCAAAAGAAAATATATTCTTTATTATCTTTTGGATGGTCTGGTAGAGCAAAAGACTGGCAACGATTTGAAGAAGTATCATTGGTATTAGCCGGTTTGGCAACACCATTAGTGCTTTCTGTACATACCATTGTATCAATGGATTTTGCAACATCAATTAACCCAGGTTGGCACTCAACAATTTTCCCTCCCTATTTTGTAGCAGGAGCAATATTCTCTGGATTTGCCATGGTACAAACCTTACTAGGGATTATGCGTAAAGTAACCAATCTAGAAGCATACATTACGCGTTTACACGTAGAGTATATGAACATCGTTATTATATTAACAGGTGGTATTGTAGCCGTAGCTTATGCAACAGAATTCTTTATTGCTTGGTATACTGGCTCTCAATACGAAGATTATACCTACTTGTCTATTGGTTCTGCAACAGGGCCTTATGCATGGGCATTCTGGTCTTTAATCATTTTCAATATCATCACACCACAATTATTATGGATTAAGAAATTTAGAAGAAGTTTCATTATTTCATTCTTAATCTCTATTGCCATTAATATAGGTATGTGGTTTGAACGTTTTGATATTATCGCAATTGTTTTAAGTAAAGGACATTTACCATCTACATGGTGGCGCTTCGAGCCCACATTTGTTGATGTAGGAATATTTATAGGAACCATTGGATTCTTTTTTGTTTTATTTTTGTTGTATGCAAGAACATTTCCTGTTATTGCACAAGCAGAAGTAAAAACAATTTTGAAATCTTCAGGTGAGAGTTATAAAAAATTAAGAGACGACAATCATGAGTAGTAGTAAAGTAATTCACGCATTTTACAATGATGATGAAGTTGTACTAGATGCTGTTAAGAAAGTGAAAGCGGCAAATCATCATATCGAAGAAGTATTTTGTCCATTTCCTGTTCACGGATTAGACAAAGCCATGGGATTAGCTCCTACAAGAATAGCCATTACTGCTTTTATTTATGGGGTTATTGGATTGGGTATGGCAATTTGGTTAACCTATTATACAATGATTGCAGATTGGCCACAAGACATTGGTGGAAAGCCAAGTTTTAGTTGGGCAGAAAATATGCCAGCATTTGTTCCAATTATGTTTGAATTAACGGTCTTTTTTGCTGCGCACTTAATGGTAATTACATTTTACATGAGAAGTAGAATATGGCCATTTAAAAAAGCAGAGAATCCAGATCCAAGAACAACAGATGATCATTTTTTAATGGAAATTGAACTTCTTGATAATGAAGAAGAATTAACAGCATTATTAAACGAAACTGGAGCTGTAGAAATTAACGTAGTAGATAAGCACTAATTCATGAGAAAGTATATCAAATTTAATATCGCACTTCTTGTCTTAGCAACAATCGTTTCTTGTTCAGATAAAAGAGAAAGACAATATCAATACATGCCAGACATGTATGTGGCTGTTCCTTATGAAGCAGATGCAGAAAAAGGAAACACAGGTTTTTCTTCTAATTTGAAGCCAGTCAACGGATCCATTGCAAGAGGAAATGTTCCTTACGAGTATTCAAATTCTAATGCCGCTTATGAAAAAGCAAAAGCAAATTTAACATCTCCATTAGTACAAGATGAAACTTCTTTAGAAAAAGGGAAAAAGATGTACACGATTTATTGTGTTTCTTGTCATGGAAAAAAAGGAGATGGAAATGGTTATTTGTCTCAAGCTGAAAAGTTTATTGGGATACCAAGTTATAAAGACAGAGATATCACAGAAGGAAGTATTTATCATGTAATTATGCACGGTAAAAACTTAATGGGTTCTCATGCATCGCAAATTACGCATGATGAACGTTGGCAGATAATACAGTATGTTGGAAAGCTACGTAACGATTTATTGAAATAAATACAAAAGAAGAATACGAAAGATATGTATCAATTCTCAGGTAAATTAAAAATGTTCTCAATAGCTCTAATTATTTTAGGGGTATTGGGTATAGGTATTGGTTTTTACAATGCTCCGTCCACAGTAGAAGAAGCTATGGAAATGGTGTCAAGCGATGATCAAGGAGATGGTCATGGTGGTGAAACCTCGCATGAATCAACCTCAAAAGAAGAACATTCTGCAGGAGCTCATGCAACTGAAGAGTCACATAAAGCTTCACAAGTACATGAAAAAGCAGACGCTCATGCTTCAGAGCATAATGAAGTATCTATAGATACTCACGCAACAGATGCACATGCAGATGAAGCTGCTCACGGAGAAGATCATGATACTGCACATGCAGAACATGTTTTTCATCAATTACAAAACAGACCTTGGTCTGCCGTGTATGTTGCATTGCTTTTCTTTTTAGGAATATCATTATTAGTATTAGTATTTTATGCAATTCAAAGAGTTGCTCAAGCAGGATGGTCTATTGTACTTTTTAGAGTTATGGAAGCTATCACGGCTAATCTAGTTCCTACTTCTATTATTATGCTTGTATTTATAGTTTTAACAGCGATGCATTCTAATCATCTATTTACTTGGATGGGAGAAGGTGTTTTTGACAAAACAAGCGAGAATTTTGATCCTATTGTCTACGGTAAAAGAGGCTGGTTAAATGTGCCATGGTGGGTTATTAGAAGTGTATTTTATCTATTAGTTTGGAATGCATATAGAATGCTTATCAGAAGAAATTCAATAAAAGAAGATACCATTAATGATGGCTATAAACTTTACAAGAAAAACTATAACATGTCTGTGGTATTCTTGTTTTTATTTATGATCACAGAATCTATGTCAGTATGGGATTGGATTATGGGATTAGATCCTCATTGGTTCTCTACATTGTTTGGATGGTATGTATTAGCTACTTTATTAGTTAGTGCTATTACTGTAATTGCTTTTGTAACCATCTATCTTCGTTCTAAAGGATATTTACCAAAGGTAAATGATAGTCATATTCATGATTTAGCAAAATTTATGTTTGGTTTTTCAGTATTCTGGACCTACCTATGGTTTGCTCAGTTTATGTTAATATGGTATGCAGATATTCCAGAAGAAACTACTTATTTTGTATTGAGATTTACAGAGTATAAAACATTGTTTTTATCAATGTTAGTTATGAACTTTGTATTTCCAATACTATTATTAATCAATAGCGATTTTAAAAGCAGACCTTGGTTTGTTGTGATAGGAGGTATTGTCATCTTAGCAGGGCATTATATAGATTTATTTATTATGATTATGCCAGGAACTGTTGGAGGAAGTTGGAGTTTTGGAATTCCAGAAATTGGAGCAACATTTTTCTTCCTAGGTATATTTATTTATACAGTATTTAGTGCATTTGCAAAAGCAGATCCTATACCGAAAGGAAATCCTTTCTTACATGAAAGTGAGCATTTTCATTATTTCAATATTGAGCATCACTCAGAAGAAGACAATCAACATTAATTAATATAATTAACAAAGACAAAATACTATGCTAGCTCTATTTTATATTTTTATAGGTGTTGCAATCGGAGTAAGTTTCTGGCAGATTACTAGAATCTTAAATTTAAGAGGTGTAATTGCTACTGATAAAGACAATGACAGACAAGGAAAATATTTTATCCTTTTTGGAATCTTTATCTATGCATTAATGATTTATTGCTTAATTGGGATGAATGTTTTAATGCTACCAGAATCTGCTTCTTATGAAGGAGAAAATGATGATCTATTATTTGACATCTCTTTTTGGATGATAGGAATTGTGCAATTTATTATGCAGTTTATCATCTTCTTTTTTACCTATAAATACAGAGGTAAAAAAACAAAGAAGGCAAAGTTCTATGCAGACAATCATATATTAGAACTGATTTGGACTGTTATTCCAGGGGTTGTAATTATTGTACTTATTGGTTTTGGTATTTTTCAATGGACAGAAGTTATGAACATTGATGAAAGTGAAGATCCAATTATTATTGAGGTATATGCTAAGCAATTTGCTTGGCAGGCACGGTACGCTGGAGCTGATAATACTCTTGGGTTAGGAAACGTAAACTTTATAGATGAAACAAACAATCCAATAGGAGTAGATTTGTCTGATCCTGCATCATTAGATGACAAACCTGTGACAGAATTACACTTGCCAAAAGGGAAAAAAGTACTGTTTAAGTTTAGATCACAAGATGTATTGCACTCTGCCTATATGCCTCACTTTAGAGCACAGATGAACTGTGTTCCAGGTATGGTAACCCAATTTGCATTTACTCCAAAGTATACAACTGAAGAAATGAGAGAGCAATCTGAAGTAATGGATAAAACCAGAGGAATCAATAAAATTCGATCTGATAAAGGAGAAGACTTATATGAGTTTGATTACGTTCTTCTTTGTAACAAAATTTGTGGAGCATCTCATTACAGCATGCAAATGAAAATTGTGGTAGAGGAAGAAGACGATTACAAACAGTGGTTAGCAGAACAACCTACTTTTGCAGAAAAGTTATAAATTAATTATAGAATACATAAAAAGTTAGATTATGTCAGAACATCATCATAAAGAAACATTTGTAACAAAATATATTTTTAGTCACGATCACAAAATGATCTCCAAACAATTCTTGATTACAGGAATGATTATGGGTGTCATTGGTATTTTCATGTCTATGTTATTTCGTTTACAGTTAGCATGGCCAGAAAAGTCGTTTACAATTATTGAAGCTTTCTTAGGGCCACATCAAACAGACGGTATTATGAGTCCAGATATTTATTTGGCACTAGTTACCATACACGGTACCATTATGGTATTCTTTGTGTTAACTGCCGGATTAAGTGGTACTTTTTCAAATTTATTAATTCCATTACAGATTGGAGCACGTGATATGGCATCAGGTTTTTTAAACATGATCTCTTATTGGTTGTTTTTTATCTCTAGTGTTATTATGGTAGTTTCTTTGTTTGTAGAAGCAGGACCAGCATCTGCAGGTTGGACTATTTACCCACCTCTAAGTGCATTGCCACAGGCAATACCAGGTTCTGGATTAGGGATGACCTTATGGTTAAGCTCTATGGCTATTTTTATTGCCTCTTCATTAATTGGATCTTTAAATTATATTGTAACAGTTTTAAATCTGCGTACAAAAGGAATGAGAATGACAAGATTACCACTAACCATGTGGGCATTCTTTATCACAGCAATTATTGGTGTGGTTTCGTTTCCAGTTCTTTTATCGGCAGCATTATTATTAATATTTGATAGAAGCTTTGGTACTTCCTTTTTTCTTTCAGATATATTTATTAGTGGTGAAGTATTGCATTACCAAGGAGGGTCACCGGTATTATTTGAACACTTATTTTGGTTCTTAGGACACCCAGAAGTATATATTGTATTATTACCAGCCTTAGGAATTACCTCAGAAATTATCTCAACACATTCTAGAAAACCAATTTTTGGATATAGAGCCATGATTGGATCTATTATGGCAATAGCCTTTTTATCTACTATTGTTTGGGGGCACCATATGTTTATTTCAGGAATGAATCCATTTTTAGGTTCTGTATTTACTTTTACAACGGTATTAATTGCCATACCATCTGCTGTAAAAGCATTTAATTATATTACCACACTCTGGAAAGGAAACCTACAATTAAATCCGGCCATGCTGTTTTCAATTGGGCTGGTTTCTACCTTTGTTACAGGAGGATTAACAGGCTTGGTCTTAGGAGATTCTGCCTTAGATATCAATATTCATGATACCTATTTTGTGGTAGCACACTTCCATTTAGTAATGGGTGTCTCTGCTATTTTTGGTATGTATGCAGGAATCTATCATTGGTTTCCAAAGATGTATGGTAGATTAATGAATAAAGTTATGGGTTATTGGCATTTTTGGGTGACTATTATTTGTGCCTACGGAGTATTCTTCCCAATGCACTTTATAGGATTGGCAGGTTTACCAAGAAGATATTATTCTAATACAGCATTTCCTATGTTTGATGATGTGGCAGACACCAATGTAGTCATCACGTATTTTGCTTTAATTGGAGGAATTGGTCAAATCATTTTCTTAGCAAATTTCTTTATCTCTATTTACAGAGGAGAAAAATCAAGTCAAAATCCATGGAATTCAAACACCTTAGAATGGACAACTCCCGTAGAGCATATTCACGGAAACTGGCCAGGAAAAATTCCAGAAGTTCACAGATGGGCTTATGATTATAGTAAAAAAGTAGATCCAGAAGATGATGAGAGCGATTATTTACACGGAAAAGATTGGGTATCTCAAACGGTGCCATTGCTTCCAGGAGAAGAACCATCATAGACATTAAAAAAATTAGTAAAAACCTTTCCATTTTGGAAAGGTTTTTTGTTTTTTACGACCAAGTAAATCAATCTTCAAATTCTAGTATATTTGTAGTATGAATGAACATCTAAATCCTGAAAGCGAAAATTTTTCTAATGAAGAGCACGAAGTAGAAAAAAAGTTGAGACCGCTTTCGTTTGATGACTTTACAGGTCAGGAACAAGCCATTGAAAATCTCAAGATATTTGTAGAAGCAGCCAATCAGAGAGAAGAAGCACTAGATCATACCTTATTTCACGGACCTCCTGGTTTAGGAAAAACTACACTTGCACATATTTTAGCAAATGAATTACAGGTAGGAATTAAGGTTACCTCGGGCCCAGTTTTAGACAAGCCAGGAGATTTAGCAGGATTGTTAACCAACTTAGATGAAAGAGATGTTTTATTTATAGATGAGATTCATAGATTAAGTCCTATTGTAGAAGAATATTTATATTCTGCAATGGAAGATTATAAAATAGACATTATGATAGAATCTGGGCCCAACGCAAGAACGGTTCAAATAAATTTAGAACCTTTTACATTAATAGGAGCCACAACACGTTCAGGATTACTTACAGCACCAATGCGTGCCCGTTTTGGGATTAGCAGTAGACTAAATTACTACAAGAAAGAATTACTAACAACTATTGTTCAACGAAGTGCAGAAATTTTAAAAGTTCCTATTTCTATGGAATCAGCTATTGAAATAGCAGGAAGAAGTAGAGGTACTCCAAGAATAGCCAATGCATTGCTTCGAAGAGTGCGAGATTTTGCTCAAATAAAAGGAAATGGAAGTATAACTATTGCAATTGCCAAATACGCTTTAAAAGCGCTAAATGTAGATGCATATGGTTTGGATGAAATGGATAATAAAATTTTAACCACCATCATAGATAAGTTTAAAGGTGGCCCGGTTGGTATAAGTACTCTAGCCACAGCAGTTGGGGAAAATGGAGAAACTATAGAAGAGGTATATGAACCTTTCTTAATTCAAGAAGGTTTTATTATGAGAACCCCACGAGGAAGAGAAGTAACAGAATTAGCGTACACACATTTAAAAAGAATAAAAGGTAAAAACCAAGGAGAATTGTTTTAATTTTAAACAGCATAGAAAACATTTTCTTGATGTAAATACATGAAAAACCTACAAAGGCTCATACCAATATTAGAATGGTTACCAAACTATACAAGATCCAGATTTAAGGGAGATTTTATAGCAGGTATTACGGTGGCTATTATTTTAATTCCGCAAGGAATAGCCTATGCGCTAATTGCTGGATTGCCACCTATTTACGGTTTATATTGTGCCTTGGTTCCTCAGCTTGTGTATGCAGTTTTTGGTTCTTCCAGACAAGTAGCTATTGGTCCAGTAGCCATGGATTCATTAATTGTAGCCACAGGAGTTTCAACCTTAGCTTTGGCAGGTTCAGATAGTTATATTGCCATTGCCATTCTATTGGCATTTATGGTGGGAGGTATTCAGTTTTTACTAGGAGTTTTTAGACTGGGTTTTGTAGTAAATTTTCTATCAAAACCAGTAATTTCTGGATTTACATCAGCGGTAGCACTCACCATTGGAATTAATCAATTTAGGAATTTATTTGGAGTAGATTTCATTCAAAGTGATCAAATTCAATATGTATTAGAAGATATTTGGTTTACCATCACAGACTTTAATTCTCATACCACAATAATTGGATTAATTTCAGTAACGGTTATTATTATCCTAAGAAAAATAAATAAAAAAATTCCAAACGCATTAATTGTTGTTGTCGCTGGAATACTAACAATTCGGTATTTTGGTAACGATTTTGTAGATGTAGCCATTGTAAAAGACATTCCATCTGGTTTGCCTTCTTTTTCATTCCCAGAGTTAGATATCAGTCAAATGAAAGAATTACTACCCATTGCCTTAACCTTGGTAATGGTAGGATATTTAGAAACTATTTCTATAGGAAAGTCATTAGAAGCAAAACAAGATGAATATAAAATAAGACCCAATCAAGAACTAATGGCTCTAGGTCTAAGCAATATGATTGGATCTTGGTTTAAAGCATACCCGTCTACCTCAAGTTTTTCTAGATCTGCCATTAATCAAGAATCTGGAGCAACCACAGGAATGGCATCTTTAGTTTCTGTGTTTATGGTTTTAATCACCTTGCTATTTTTAACACCTTTATTTTATCATTTGCCAAAAACAGTACTTGCAGCTATTATTATTGTGGCCGTTTTTGGATTGGTAAATATTAAAGAAGCAATTTTTTTATGGAAAGCAAATAACTTAGATTTTTGGTTACTCATAGCAACGTTCTTTTCAACACTACTATTTGGAATAGAATATGGAATTATGATTGGAGTTGGCCTCTCATTAATTATTTTAATTTTCAGAACTTCTAGACCTTATGTAGCGGAGTTAGGAAAAGTGCCAGACTCAGATTTTTATAGAAATAGAGAACGTTTTACTGAAGTTATTGTAGATAATGAAGTGCTGGTTTTTAGATTTGATGCTCAATTATTTTATGCAAACTCTAGTTATTTTATTGAGACTTTAGAACTCATGGTAGAAGCAAAAGGGGCTCATTTAAAATTAATTGTTTTAGATGCAGAAAGTATTAACAGAGTAGATAGTACGGGAGTAGAAATGTTAAAAGAGAGAATTAGATTTTATCATAAAAAAGGAATTTTATTTTATTTTGCAGGGGTTAAAGGACCTGTTAGAGATCACTTATTTAGAGGTAAAATATTAGATATCATTACTCTAGATCATTTTTATATGAGAGTAAATGGTGCTGTTAATTATTATAAAACTGGTGAAAAAGAGTATCAAAATAAATATGCAAATTATATACATCAATCTTACGACAAATAGAAAATAAGAATTATGATTATAGAACAAATTTATACAGGTTGTTTGGCGCAAGGAGCCTATTATATAGAAAGTAATGGAGAGGTTGCTATTATAGACCCGTTACGTGAGGTGCAAGATTATTTAGATAGAGCACTTAAAAATAAGGCGAAAATTCGCTATATATTTGAAACACATTTTCATGCAGATTTTGTGAGTGGTCATGTAACTTTAGCAGAAAAAACTGGAGGTAAAATTGTTTTTGGGCCCAATGCTGAGACCAAGTTTGATTCTCATATTGCAACTGATGGAGAAGTTTTTCAATTGGGTGATATAACTATTACAGCGATACATACCCCTGGCCATACCATGGAAAGTACGACATATTTGTTGAAAGATAAAAACGGAAAAGACAGTGCTATTTTTACGGGAGACACCTTGTTTTTAGGAGATGTAGGAAGACCAGATTTGGCTCAGAAAAGTAGTATGACTCAAGAAGATCTAGCCGCTACCTTGTTTGATAGCCTGCGAACCAAAATTATGCCTTTGGCAAATGATGTTATTGTATATCCAGCTCATGGTGCAGGATCTGCCTGTGGTAAAAACCTAAGTAAAGAAACAATTGGTACACTTGGCGATCAAAAGCAGCATAATTATGCTTTACGAAAAGACATGACCAAAGAAGAATTTGTAAAAGAAGTAACCAATGGTTTGTTACCGCCGCCGGCATATTTTCCGTTAAACGTTGCCTTAAATAAAGAAGGCTATAAGTCTATTGATGAAGTAATAAAAACAGGAACAAAAGCTTTGTCTGCAAATGATTTTGAACTGGTAGCCAATAAAACAAATGCCTTAATTATAGACGTACGTCATCAGTTTGAATTTATAAAAGGTTTTATCCCTCAATCTATATTTATTGGATTAGGAGGAACATTTGCCCCTTGGGTAGGCGCTTTAGTTAAAGACATTCATCAACCTATATTATTAGTGGTGCCAGATGAAATGCAGAAAGAAACTATTATACGATTGTCTCGAGTTGGTTTTGACAATGTTTTAGGCTATTTACAAGGTGGTTTTGAATCATGGGAAGCATCTGGTAAAGAAGTAGATACATTACAATCTGTTTCTGCTGAAGTTTTAGCGCAACAACTAGACAAAAATGCCCTTGTTTTTGATGTTCGAAAACCAGGGGAGTATGCTGCAGAACATATAGAAAATGTGACGAGCACTCCTTTAGATTTCTTAAATGATCATCTCACAGAATTTCCAACCAATAAAGATTTTTATGTGCATTGTGCAGGAGGTTATAGATCTGTAATTGCAGCCTCTATTTTAAAAGCCAGAGGTTTTCGTAAAGTAATTGATGTAGCAGGAGGTTATGGAGCTATTAAGGAAACAGGAATTAAAAGAACACAGGCAATTGCTTGTTCTAATTCAAAATAATAGATGAAGAAGCTATTTTTAATTCTTGTGTTGATATGTTCGTTTAGTTCTTGTGCTCAAGAAACTAAAAAACCTCAATTGATTTCTCAAGAAGAATTTGCTAAAATTTCAACAAAAGAAGTGCAATTATTAGATGTAAGAACTCCACAAGAACAACAGCAAGGATTTATAGAAGGTGCTATTTTAATCAATTTTTTTGACACAGATTTTGTGACAAAAGTTAGCACAAGATTTAATAAAAACAAACCCTTATATATCTATTGTGCTGCTGGAGGAAGAAGTAACAAAGCAGCTACTAAATTGTTGGCAACAGGTTTTGATACTATATATGACCTCTCTGGAGGCTATAGAAGTTGGAAAGAAAATAACTAAAAAAACCGAGGTAAAGACCTCGGTTTTTTTAGCGCTAATTTTTTGCTAGAACTTTAAGGTAACACCAACTAAAAAGTTAGCAGTAGCTTGCGGGTAATACCCTGCCCCATCAACTGTAGTAATAGCTCCAGGGTTGCTCCAAGTATCATCATAAGTATAATAATATCCTCTATCTACATATTCCGTATTAAAAATATTATTAATCAAACCAGAAATCACTATTGCATCAAATATGTTTTTTGTTTCAATTTCATACACAAAATTTAAATCACTTGTGAAATAGCTTTTCAAGACATCTAAGTCTGTTACATTGCTATTTAAATTACTCATATACTGATCTCCTACAAATTTTGATAAAAAGGAAATTTGGAAGTTATCTGTAGGTTTATATATAAGCATATTCCCAACGATTATATTGGGCGAAAATGATAAGGAAGTATTTCCTAAATTTTGTAAATTTCCATTAATAGGTGCTGTGAAATCTTGATTTTTATTAGTGCTAAAAGCTGCATTAGACTTTATAGAAAATTGGTCACTTACGATAAGATTGGCATCAATTTCTAGTCCCAAGCGGTAACTTTTTCCACTCGTAGTTCTTATGGGTGCCCCAACATCATCTATCGCGCCAGTTAAGACCAATTGATTTTTATAATTCATATAATATATGTTGGTATTTAAATGAATTCGATCGTTCTTATAACGCCATCCAAATTCAATATCATCCAATACTTCTGGAGATGAAATACCATTTTCAAAATCATTTCTATTGGCTTCTCTATTAGCTCTAGCATATGAAAGATATAAGCTATTTTCATCTGCAATCCTATAAATAAAACCAGCTTTAGGATTAAAGAAGTTAAAATTTGTAGCAACATCTATTGGGTTTCTGTCTGAGGTAAGCCCTTTGGTTTGATAGCTCACAAAACGACCTTGTATATCTAAATATGCAGATACTTTTTCAGTAATTTTATAGGTGGTTTTAGAAAAAATACTGACATCTGTTTTTTTAGCATCACTAAAATAATAACGATCTTCAATAGAAGTTCCATTGCTTAGGTTACTTCCCCATATTACCTCACCAAAATGATCTCCAGTATAATTGCTGTAGGAGACTCCAGAGATTATGTTTAATTTTTCAGTCTTGTAATTGGCATTAAAATTAAGAACATAAAAATTATTATCTAACCAGCGTCTAACAATAACATCACTTCCGTCTTCAATTAAATTATTAAAATCTGCAGCATCTTCTTCCGCTTTATATTGCTCAAAGAAACCAGCACCCTTGGTATAATTTAAACCAAGGTTGGTAGACCAATGGTTGTTTAATTTTTCATTCCAATGCAACTGATAATGATTTTGTTTATAATCATCAACTTCGTTCTCATACGTATATGGGTTTTGTCTTCTGTCTTCTTCTAGCTGTTGCGGATCTAATCCATACCAAGCTTGGTAGGTTCTTTCTGCTCCGCCAAATGAGACAGCCTTTATAAGCGTGTTTTTGTCTGAATAAGATGCTTGTATAAAATATGATTTTAAGTCTGTAAAAGCTCTATCTACATAGCCATCAGAATGTATGTTAGAAAACCTTCCTGAAACTTCAAGATGCTCATTAATTTTACCGGTTGTAAATTTTACAGTGTACTTTCTAGTTCCAAAAAAACCAAAAGAGTTAGCTATTTCACCTCCAGCTTTTTCCGAAACAGCATCTGTTAAGATGTTTAAACTGGCGCCAAAAGCACCAGAACCATTGGTAGAGGTTCCAACACCACGTTGCAATTGTAGGTTTTCTACAGAAGAAGCAAAGTCTCCTAAATTTACCCAAAAAGAGCCATGACTTTCGGCATCGTTAAACGGAATACCGTTAATAGTTACATTAATACGCTCGCTATTAGAGCCTCTCACATTTAAATAGGTATAACCTACACCAGCTCCCGCATCTGATGATGAAATAACAGACGGTAAATAGTTTAGCAGCATAGGAATATCTTGTCCTAAATTACGCTTTGCTAGCTCTTTTTTACCTAAATTAGAATAGGTAACAGGAATATCTGCAGTAGCTCTAACGGCAGAAACTAAAACTTCATCTAACACATTTTCATCTGCAGAAAGAACGATGGTTAGTGTTTTGTCTTCATCTAAACGAATGTTTTTTTCAACGGTTTTAAATCCTACATAAGAGATACGGATGGTATACGTTCCATTCTCTAGGTTCAATTTAAAAGCTCCGTTTAAGTCTGATGAAGTTCCTTGGTTTGTTTCTTTAACTAGAATAGTAGCTCCAGGTAAAGCTTCTTGGTTTTTGTTAACGATTTTTCCTAAAACCGAAAATTTCTGTGCGTTTGTAAGTACACTTACAAACAAGAATAAAAAAAAGGTAATTTTTTTCATTTTAAATACATTTTAAAACGAATAAAAAGAGGTAATTATTCTTGTGTTATGATTGAATAATTAATTTTTTAAAGCATTTAGCTTCTGCACTCGTTAAAAAAAAATACAAAATCTTTCTTTAACACTCGCTTTCCTAAACAGCATTACCTGTTCTAGGTTCAATGGGTATGATCTCAGCTTCTTCTGAGTTTGTTGTAGATGTTTAAAAATCTAACTCAGTTTTGGCACCCCTTTATGAGAACGACACAAAGGTAAAATGGATTTTTTAAATACGTGACAAAAAAGAAGTATTTATTTAAAAGTTTATAAGGAGTTCTGTGTGTGCTTATTAAAGCCGTCGAATATGTTTTTTACTGTAGTAACTAGAAAAGATATAGACATGATCAGGTCCGTTAAATAAATCTGAAACCTCAACTTCTAGAACTTTTGCTATATCAATAAATTTTTCGAGATGAATTCTAGTATGCCCTTTTTCTAACTTATGATAAGCATTTTGACTGATATTTAACATATCTGCCATATAATCTTGAGAATATCCTTTTTCAATTCGCACTGTTTTAATTCTCTCTCTAATTTCTTTAACTATTATTTTTGAGTTATTCACAAATTAATTTAAGTTTATAATTTAAGGTAATGATAGTAATTAATTAATCTGTAAAACTACCAAAAAGCTATAGATCTATCAATCATTGTTTTTGGGGATATTTATAGTTTTTTAAACTAATTAATATAGGTAGTTTCTTAAGCTATAATTTATAGCTATCGGCTATTTTTATAATGCAAATCTATCCATAAATTTGGACCAGTGTTTTTATTCATTTATATGACATGAGAACCTTAAAATAATTATCTGCAATAGATTAATCAACGTCAGAAAGCCTCTGCTATCTGTCTTTTTATTAGGGGATAAAATTTTTTTCTTTGTTTGATAATTATACAGAGGGAGTAACTATTTGTTACTCTCTCTTATTTTAAGAATCTAAAGAAGGTCTTTTTCGAAGAATTTTTTTAATAGCGTGCTTGTTCTTGCTATTTAAACGTTTTAATTTTTGAGTCCTACTCATCTTTGTAGGTTTCCTTTTTTTTGGAATAATGAGTCCTTTTTCAATAATTTTAAAAAATCGCTTTATTGCTTTTTCTTTGTTGGTATGCTGGCTTCTGCTTTCACTAGAAGATATTTTTAAAACGCCTTGTTGTGTAATTCGTGTAGAAAGGTTTTTAAGAAGTAATTTTTTTTCTTGATCCGAGAATGAAAGTGTATTCGCAATATTAAAATACAACTCAACTTTAGAAGAAACTTTATTTACATGCTGCCCACCAGCTCCAGAACTTCGGACTGCTTTAAATAATAGTTCTTTTAAAATAGTTTCTTTATTCATTTTTTAAAGAATCAGAATAGGAATACAAAGCTGTCTTATTGGTCAAGATAGCATCTATGGCTTCAACTGCTTTTTTTAATCTACTTTCTTTATCTCCCTTTAATAAAAGATAAGGTCTTTGATGTTGGTCTAATGCTTTTTGAAAAGCTTCAAACATTTCTAAGCGCTGTTCGGGCCTGTCTCTTAAATCATCTGCTTCCCAAGGAGTATCTATGTAGGTGAGTAGGTATAAATTATAGGTATTTTCTGTAGCAGCTTTTTCAAGTATTGGATCTACAAAACCTCCATAATATGCAGAAGAATATACTTTAGTTTCTAGTAAGTCTGTATCACAAATTAACACCTTGTCTGCTCTTTTTGCAAGCCTGTTTTCTAAAGCTATTTGTCCAAATGCAATTGGTAAAATATCTTTTTGCTGGCAAGTTCTTCGTTCTTGATTCCATACTTTTTGCAAATAAGGTCTTGCATATTCTTGAACCCAAACAGTATTGTAATGTTTGGCTAATTGAATAGATAATGTTGTTTTACCAGTACTTTCTGGCCCAAACAATACTATTTTTACGAGATTAATGTCTTCTTGTCTAAGGTCTTTTTCCATGCGAAATATCCTGCTATTGCTATAAATGTAAATCCTAAATATTGAAAGCTAGTAAATGTAAACCCTTTATAAAAATACAAGGGAACAGAAATAATATTTCCAACAATCCAAAAGATCCAATTTTCTATTTTTTTCTTTGCCATTAACCACATTCCAACAAAGAAAATTGCCGTTGTAATGGTATCTACATAGGCAACCCAGCTGGTCCATTTATTAAATGTTTTATAAACGATATATACAAAGAATAAAGTGGCTATAAAGATAACAATTCCAATCTTTTTCTCTTGTTCATTTGTAAAAGATATGGGTGTTGTTTGGGTGTTGTCTACTTTTCTTGTCCAGATGTACCATCCATAAATGCTCATCATAAAGTAATACCCATTAATCATCATGTCTCCTAGTAATTCCCATTTCAATAATAAATAAACAAAAATAGAAGTACTAATCATGCCTGTTGGAAATACCCAAATATTGTTTTGTTTAGAATACCAAACAGACATAAAGCCAAAAATTACGGCAGTAATTTCTAGGAGTGTATCTGCAGACGAATAGTCTGCATACTGATCAAAAAAGAAATCAAAAATGTGGTTCATAATTGCTGCGGTCTGATGTTACTATTTTTAAATTCAAGACAGCGTTCTCTTGCTGATGTAAAGATGCTTTTATCTCTTTAGTTAAGTAGGGCATTAATTCATCATAGTCACCATAAATTTGTGTACTCATTGGGTTTTCTAATACAGTAAATTTAGACTCTCTTAGTTTTTTTATAAACTTACTAATGGGTGCTTCAAAATTATCTTGAAGAGGCATTAAGGTAAGTTCAACTGATATTTTCATGTATAGCTTCTTTTTTTATGATGTTAAAAAATGCCGGGTCTTTTTCAAAAGCAGTTCCAATTACTACCAAATCTGCACCAGCAGTATAGGCAGTTGTTAATTGATGAAGAGTTTGTATACCACCTCCAACAATTAAAGGAATTGTAAGGTTCTCTTTCACAAGAGAAATAATAGAAGACTTTACAGGGGTTTTAGCTCCTGAACCCGCCTCTAAATAAATAATTTTTTTACCAGAGAACTCTCCTGCCAAGGCAGTTTTAAGAATTAATTCTGAGTTTGTTTGACAGATGGGTTTAGAGGTACTAACTCTTTCTACAGCACTTTCTTTTCCGCCGTCAACTAATATATAGCCTGTAGGCAGTACTTCTAGATTAGATTCTTTAACTTGTATAGCGGCTTGCACCTGTTGTTCTATTAAATATTCTGGATTTCTGCCCGAAATAAGACTTAAAAATAAGATTCCGTCTGCTTTATTTGATACTTGATTTGCACTACCTGGAAAAATAATAATCGGCAACGAAGTTGCTTTTTTTAGCTCAATTACAACATTTTCTATGCAGTTATTTTTATCAGTACTTCCTCCAACAAAAATATGAGTAGCAATAGATAGATGGATTAATTTAACAAGAGTAGGAAGCCGTTCTATCTCAATTTTTTCAGGATCAATTAAAACAGCCATAAGTTGTTTGCCTGTTTTTTTTGCTAGGAGTATGTCTTGATAAATATTCACAAGAGCGAAAATAAGAAGTTCTTAATACAAATACATCCTTTCACTAGAAATTTACATGAATAAAGTATTTTTTATGAATTGAAACACGGTATTTTAAAAAGCATAGACGCAGGTAAAACCTTCAAACTCTAAAAAGTGAATTGCATGACTAGAAACATGTCCTTCATACTTAATAACACCAGTTGTTTTTTTGTCTGAAAAAGCAAAATCTTCTATATATATATGATGTAAGAATCTCAATTTTTTCTTCCCATAAATTTTATACAAAGATTCTTTAGCGCCCCATACAATAGTTAATTTACTTACCAATGCATCATGATTGGCTATAGTATTGTATTCTTCTATGGGTGTAAATTTATGAGCAATCTTTACAATTTTATCTCGTTGCTTTTCTACATCTATTCCTACAGGCTGCTTTTTAGAAATAATAACGGCTGTAAATGTAAAAGAGTGTGTGATAGAAATATAGCTTCCATCTTTTAAATGAGGCTTGCCAAATTCATCATAGTATACATCAGCATCTGCATAACCAACCTGTTGTAATAGATGTCTAATACTCATAAAGCCCTGCTGGTGTAGCACAGATTTCATAGACGTTAATCTGCTTTGACTATTTTCTGTGAGTTCTATACCAAGAGTTAAATCTTCTATAGTCTCCTGTATCTTCCAGATCAGAACCTTTGTAAAATCATTCACATGGATGGTCTTGTAAAGTGGCATGTTTTAAAAGTTATTATGTAACTTTGCAGTCTTTAAATTAGATAAATATAACAATAATAATGAGTACAAATAAAGCTACCTACGTACCCTACAAAGTTAAAGATATTTCTTTAGCGGCTTGGGGAAGAAAAGAAATAGAATTAGCAGAGGCAGAAATGCCAGGTTTAATGTCTTTACGAGAAGAGTATAAAGACCAACAACCGTTAAAAGATGCTAGAATTGCCGGATGTTTACACATGACCATTCAAACAGCGGTGTTAATTGAAACATTAATAGCTTTAGGAGCAGAAGTTACTTGGAGTTCTTGTAATATTTTTTCTACCCAAGATCAGGCAGCAGCAGCAATTGCCGAGGCTGGAATTGAAGTATATGCTTGGAAAGGAATGAATGAGGAAGAGTTTGAATGGTGTATAGAACAGACTTTATTTTTTGGAGAAGATAAAAAACCATTAAATATGATTTTAGATGATGGTGGAGATTTAACCAATATGGTCTTAGATAGATATCCAGAATTAGTGTCAGGTATTAATGGTTTGTCTGAAGAAACAACCACGGGAGTTCACAGATTGTACGAAAGAATGAAAGCTGGAACCCTACCAATGCCTGCCATTAATATTAATGATTCTGTAACCAAATCTAAATTTGATAATAAATACGGATGTAAAGAATCTGCAGTAGATGCTGTTAGAAGAGCTACAGATATTATGTTGGCTGGTAAAAGAGTAGTGGTTTGTGGTTATGGTGATGTTGGAAAAGGAACTGCAGCCTCTTTTAAAGGAGCAGGTTCTATTGTAACGGTTACAGAAATAGATCCTATTTGTGCCTTACAAGCTGCTATGGATGGTTTTGAAGTGAAGCGTTTAGAAACCGTTATGGGAAATGCAGATATCATTATTACAACCACAGGAAATAAAGACATTGTTAAAGGAACACATTTTTCTTCATTAAAAGACAAAACAATTGTGTGTAATATTGGTCATTTTGACAATGAACTAGACATGGCTTGGTTAAATGAAAATTATGGTGATACTAAAGTTGAAATTAAACCTCAAGTAGATAAATACACTATTAACGGAAAAGACGTTATTATTTTAGCAGAAGGTCGTTTGGTAAACTTAGGTTGTGCAACAGGGCATCCAAGTTTTGTAATGAGTAACTCATTTACAAACCAAACCTTAGCTCAGATAGAACTTTGGACAAATATTGAAGCTTACAAAAACGAAGTGTATATGTTGCCAAAGTATTTAGACGAAAAAGTAGCCAAATTACACTTAGCTAAAATTGGTGTAGAGCTAACAGAATTACGTTTAGATCAAGCAGACTATATAGGCGTAAAACAAGAAGGTCCTTTTAAGCCGGAGTACTATAGATACTAAAAAATTAATACTTTTAAATAAAAAAACCTCTCATTTCGAGAGGTTTTTTATCTTTAGCATCTAATACAAATTCATGGCACTTTCTAAAAAGATAGGTTTACTCATAGCTCCGCTACTATTTTTTGTAGTTCTTAACCTGCCTTTTCATTTGGTTTCTGAAACTGGCGATGCTGTGATTGCTGTTGCTATTTGGATGGTTCTTTGGTGGATTACCGAAGCTGTTCATATTGCTGTTACAGCCTTGTTGCCACTTATTTTATTTCCATTGCTAAAAGTAATGCCAGCAGCAGATGTAGGCGCCAATTATGGAAGTCCTATTATCTTTTTATTCTTTGGAGGCTTTATCTTGGCATTGGCGCTAGAGAAAGTTAATTTGCATAAAAGAATTGCCTTAACCATTATAAAGATGACTGGGACTACACCCAACAAAGTCATTTTAGGGTTTATGATAGCCACGGCATTTATGAGCATGTGGATTAGCAACACCGCAAGTACTGTAGTAATGTTGCCTATTGCTATTTCTGTGATTAAATTGCTCATAGATGATCAAGACGGGTTTACCAAAGGAGATAAGAATTTTGCCTTAAGTATAATGCTAGGAATTGCTTTTTCTGCCAATGCAGGAGGAGTTGCAACCGTTATAGGAACCCCACCAAATTCTGTATTAATTGGCTTATTAGAAAGCGAGTACAACACACAAATATCTTTTTTAAAATGGATGACCATGGGATTGCCATTTTCTATAATGATGGTAAGCTTATGTTATTTGGTGCTGGTTAAAATAATGTTTCCTTGCAACAATATTAAATTTTCAACTTCGGCTAATGTTATTTCTGACGAATTAAAAAACTTGGGAAAAATATCTAAACAAGAAAAAAGAGTGCTCACCATTTTTGCCATTACGGTTTCTTTATGGATTACCAGAACCCTAATTAATTATATTTTTCCTGGCTTACAATTATCAGACACCATTATTAGTTTAATTGGAGCCATCTCTTTGTTTGCGATTCCAATGAATTTCAAAAAAGGCGATTTTGTGTTGCATTGGAATGATACCAGCAAACTAGCTTGGGGTATTTTATTGCTGTTTGGTGGAGGTTTGGCCTTGGCAAAAGGAATGGCTTCAAGTGGTTTGGTAGCTGTTATTACAGAAGGCATTAAAAGCGGAGGTTTTAGCCCAATAATTGTAGTGTGTTTGCTAATAGTATTAATGCTATTTATGACAGAACTCATGAGCAATGTTGCATTGGTAGCTGTATTGGCTCCAGTGGTTGCAGGTATTGCTATTGGTTTAAACATTCCAATATTAAATGTATTAATACCTGTAACCATGGCGAGTAGTTGTGCCTTTATGCTGCCCATGGCTACACCACCAAATGCCATCGTATTTGCCAGTGGTTATGTAAAAGTAAGTGAAATGGCACGTGCTGGAGTACTTCTAAATCTCTTAGCTGTAGGCTTACTTATTTTGTATTACATATTTGTAATTCCATTTATTTTTTAACCCAACCAACCCTCTCTGTCTAAACTTCTGTATTGTATGGCTTCTGCAATATGTGATGGTGAAATATCTTGTGAAGCATCTAAATCTGCAACAGTTCTAGAAACTTTTAAAATTCTGTCATAGGCTCTAGCTGAAAGATTTAATTTTTCCATGGCTGTTTTTAAAAGACTCATGCTTTCAGGAGAAAGTTTACAGAACGCTCGTATCTGTTTCACATTCATTTGAGCATTGTAATGAATGTTTTCAAAATCTTTAAAACGTACTGTTTGTAATTCTCTTGCTTTGGTAACTCTTTTTCTTATGGCAGCACTAGATTCTCCTTTACGCTCGTCTGAAAGTTTTTCAAAGGGTACGGGGGTTACTTCTATATGAATGTCTATTCTATCTAACAACGGGCCAGAAATTCTTCCCAAATAACGTTGCATTTCTTGAGGCGAACTTGCCAACGGGTTAGTACCATCATTAAAAAAACCAGAAGGGCTGGGGTTCATACTTGCCACCAACATAAAACTACTAGGGTAGGTAACCGTAAAGCGTGCCCTAGAAATGGTTACTTCTCTGTCTTCTAGGGGTTGCCTCATTACTTCCAAAACAGTGCGTTTAAACTCGGGTAATTCATCTAAAAATAAGACCCCATTATGCGATAATGATATTTCTCCTGGCTGCGGATACTGCCCGCCGCCAACAAGAGCTACATCAGAAATGGTATGATGAGGAGATCTAAAAGGGCGTTCATACAACAAGCCATGTTCTTTTGTTTTACCAACTACAGAATGTATTTTGGTGGTTTCTAAAGCTTCCTGCAACGTCATAGGAGGTAAGATAGAAGGCAGGCGTTTTGCCAACATGGTCTTACCAGACCCAGGAGGGCCAATTAAAATAATATTATGACCGCCAGCAGCAGCAATTTCCATACAACGCTTTATAGATTCTTGGCCTTTTACATCAGAAAAATCAAATTCTGGAAAATCTATATTTTTATAAAACTCCGCTTTAATATCTACCTTTGTGGGTATTATGCTTTTTTTACCATTAAAATGATCTATCACCTCCATGATGTTTTCTACACCCAATACCTCTAGGCCTTCTACAATGGCTGCTTCTTTTGCATTTTTTTT
>KB911098.1 GCA_000383355.1 Flavobacterium sp. SCGC AAA160-P02
ATAAAGCTTACTTTCTAATGAATAGCCTGCTTGAGTGTTTTTTTGTTTGTGCTATTTTCAAAGCGGAGCTTTGTAGGATCAGCGAAGCTAATCCTTTAAGTGAATAAAGCTTACTTTCAAACGAATGTAAAGCTTGCTTGAGTGTTTTTTTGTTTGTGCTATTTTCAAAGCGGAGCTTTGTAGGATCAGCGAAGCTACTCTTACTTAGGTAAATTTAAAGTAAGAGACTTACGTTATTTTGTAGCTTTTTTTAGTTTAATGGTTGCGGTTAGAGCTGCGGTATATTAATTAAAGTTACTAAGCGCACTAGATAATTTCACTAAACAAAAAAACACCTACCGATTAAGATAGATGCTTTTAGGTTTCATAACAATTTTTATGATATAAATATGAGAATATAAATGATACGTGTCAATCCCTATAAATGGTGAAATATTTAACCCCCTATTTATAGGGGGTATACTTTTAATTTATTACACATATAGAAGATATTTTTTACATCCAATCGGCTATTTTGTATAATATATGTAGTGGCAAATGAGTTTAGGCTAAAAGATATTTTTTGTAATTTCTACAAATGAAAAATTGGAGTTGGTAAAGTAAGGTTGCTTTTTTTACACGCTCTCTAAACCTCCAAAAATCTTTTTCTCCAGAGTGTTTGTAGTTGTAGGAGATTATAAATTTAGAAAAACTTGAAGGGAAACTCAGTTTAATAACATCCTTGTGTTGATACAGTTGGGTTATTTATAGATTTTCGCTGAATTATTTATTATTCAAAAAAACATTTCACCTTATTAAATAACCATAATGCCCTTTTTTAGTTTGTGATCTTCACTAGTTTTGGGCTATAACAGATTAAATTAACTAATGATAATATTATGAAAAAAAACCTACTAATTCATTTATTACTAATTTTTCCAATTATTTTTTTCACCCACAAAAAAAACCTCCACAAGGGAGGTTTTTATTCTAAGTGTTTTCTAAGTTTATTCCATATTAGCTGGAGAACTTAACTCAGGAATTAGCACTTGATGTCTAATCATTCTTCCATTAGGCATTAGGCTTTCATCAACTTTTTGAGAATCTTGTTCGTAGGCATCTTTTCCATAAAGTTCGTCATATTTTGCAATCATATCTGTAAGTGGCTTTCCGTAATCATTGTTTTGACCCGTAAAGTTTTTATGGTGAAATCTAACTTGAACCATATTTCCATCACAACCAGAATTGCAATACATTACATTCATGTTCTGCCCAAAATTAGCTGCTACCATTGCTTTTTTTACACGCTCTCTAAACCTCCAAAAATCTTTTTCTCCAGAATCTTTATAATTGTAATAAATAACTCTTCTATGGTTTTGTCTTTCAGTATTCTTGCTATTATAAGACATGTTTTTATTCATAGACCACATATAGTTTCCAGTAGATTTATGCAAAGAACCAACTTTCTTTTGCCACCAGTTATTCCCTTTAGTATCTACTTTATCTAATTCTTGAATAGAATCTGAAACTTGCATTCTTATAAAGTTTTGAGCATTTTTTCCTGTCAAGATTTGAAAAGTTAAATAGTTGGCTTGCCCTTTTTTGCTATTGTACATTTTTGTTTTTTCAGCAACCCCTTCCATGAATTCTTCCATGTTTTCTTGATCTACTGTTAATAATCTTGATTGAATGATTTGAGCATTCATTGCTGTCATTGTAAATACAAAGGACAACATAAAAATAATTTTTTTCATTTGATGTTTTTTAGTATAAATTAATAATTCAATAGATTCAAATATAACAATTATTAATTGCATATTAAAACTAATATAATTTAACTTTGAATATTTATATAATTATGATGAGATATATAATTCTATTTCTTTAGCTTTGATAAAAAATAATTAACCCCCCTTAATTCTATGAAAACGTTATTAATTGGAATACTAGCACTAATTGCTACTAGTTCTGCAAATTCTCAAATTAAACTTTTAAATGATTCCAAAGCAGTAAAATTGTCATCTGTGAGAGAAAAGTCAAATTTTAAAGCTGGTCTTGGTAAAATAGATTCAGATTATTTTATTACCTACAGAGATGTAAAATATAAAACAATGTCTAGCATTGAAATCATTAAAATTGGAGAAGTAGACAAGTTAAAAGAGTTCAAACAATCTATTTTTAAAGTCATTAAGAGTAATGAGTCATCTGCATTTAAATTTGATGGAAAAACTTTTAGTCTTATTCCAAATAAGTCAAAGGGTGCCTATATTAATATTTTAGACAAATACATTAAATATGAGATGGGCTACTGGTCTTTAAAGAAATTAGAAAAATTAATTCCAGGATCTGAATTAGACTAATTATTTTTTCACAATTGATTTCTTTGTCAGATAAGACTTTAAGATTCGTTGAACATCTCTATTGTCTTGCTGAGGTTGAAGATACAGTTGATAATCATCTGTATCTTCAATTTTTATTTTCTTATCTACGTAGCCAAAACCCTGATAAATACCGTTTAGAATTAAGGCAAACCCAATTTCTTTATTGTTTCTACCACTTTCTTTTATCACCAAGTTTTCTGTTTGTAAGCCCAAAGATTTAATGGCTTCATAAACTCTTTTATTATAGCTTTCTAAAGCTTCCTTTCCAGTACAAATTCCTTTACATTGTTGTAATTGATAATGAAAGCAAGCATTTACATTGGTTTGTAGATGACAGTATTTTGGACACAGTTCAAACTCTTCACATACTTTTTCTAACATGCTTCTACAGGCAGCCATCGAATAGAATTTCATGAGTGGATTTGGTGTTAGTTTTAATCTATTAAACGCTAAATGTACAATCCCCTTTTGATCTTCATAGGAAAACAATCCAACGGCTTCACCAGCTTTTCGTTGTGCTCTATTAAATTTTGGATATAGATGCTTTATTTCGGATGATTCACGCAAAAGAGCTATTAGTTCACTTCCAGTTTCTGTATAAGAAATATCTGCAGTTTCTAAACACATGGTGATTTCTTTTTTCTTTTTATCATAAAAATGACTGATGACTCGTTGTTTTATATTGTTGGCTTTTCCAACATAAATAACTTCTTTTTGCTCATTTTTAAAATAATAAACACCGTGTCTCTCAGGTAGCTTATCTACCACTTGTTTGTCTAATAAAGGAGGCAGGGTGGCTTCTCTAGATTTGGCATTTAAAAAACTATTAATGGTAAAATTATCATCTCTTTTTAGCAATCTCCTAAATAGTTCTACGGTAGCCTCAGCATCACCTTTTGCTCTGTGTCTAGCAGCTATTTCAATACCCTCAGCTGTACAGATGTTTCCTAAACTGTAAGATGATAACCCAGGAATTATTTTTCGTGAGAGTCTAACAGTACAGAGTTTTTTTCGTTTAAAATCAAAGCCTAGGCTTTTAAATTCATCTCTAATGATATTATAATCGAAGTTTACATTATGTGCAACAAAAATGGCATCTTTAGTTATTTCTGCTACTTTTTTTGCGATCTCGTAAAATTTTGGAGCTGTTCTTACCATGGCCTCTGTAATGCCTGTAAGATTTGTTATAAAATAAGGAATTGCTTGCTCTGGATTTACTAAGGAAGTAAACTCATCTATTATTTTTTCACCATCAAAAAGAAAAACAGATATTTCTGTAATTTTCTGACCTTTGTACCCGTTTCCAGTGGTTTCTATATCAACAACTGAGTACAACCTTATGAAATTTGATTTTTAAGATTTGCAATTGTTTCTGTAGGGTTGTCACTTTTAAAAACATAGCTCCCAGCAACTAATACATCTGCACCAGCTTCTATAAGTTCACTAGCATTTTTATTGGTAACACCACCATCTATTTCTATCTGGCAGTTAGACTCAGAAAATTCAATTAGATGTTTTAATTGAGATATTTTTTTGTAGGTGTTTTCTATAAAAGACTGTCCGCCAAAACCAGGGTTTACACTCATAATACACACCAAATCTATGTCTGCTATTACATCTTCTAATACAGCAACAGGTGTGTGTGGGTTTAAAGCTACACCAGCCTTCATTCCGGCAGCTTTAATTGCTTGAATAGTTCTATGCAAATGAGTACAGGCTTCATAATGAACGGTTAAAATACTTGCTCCTAGATCTGCAAAAGTTTCAATATATTGATCTGGGTTTACAATCATTAAATGCACATCAATTGTTTTTGTTGCGTGTTTAGAAATTGCTTTTAAGACAGGCATTCCAAAAGAAATATTAGGTACAAATACACCATCCATAATGTCTATATGAAACCAATCAGCTTCACTAGCATTCACCATTTCTATATCTCTTTGTAGGTTTGCAAAGTCTGCGGCTAAAATTGAAGGTGCAATTAATTTACTCATATCGTCTAAGATTTATTTATGAAGTAAAAATAGGGATATAAAAAAGAAAACTCCCGAAGAATTTTCGAGAGTTTTTAATGTTTTATTGACAATTTTAAATCATTATTTAAGCATGAGTTAGATACTTAAAAATAGTCTATGACCGTTAGCCAAGGTAGGTCATTAAAATCTTACTTCTTGAAGTATGTTTTAATCTTCTGATGGCTTTTTCTTTAATCTGACGAACACGTTCACGAGTTAAATCAAAAGTTTCACCAATTTCTTCTAGTGTCATTGGTTGGTGTTCTCCCAAACCAAAATATAATTTTACCACATCTGCTTCACGAGGTGTTAGTGTTTCTAAAGCTCTGTTAATTTCTATACGTAAAGATTCATGTAATAATTTTCTGTCTGGATTTGGAGATTCTGCAGAATTTAAGACATCGTATAAATTAGAATCTTCTCCTTCTATTAGAGGAGCATCCATAGATACATGACGTCCAGAATTCTTCATAGATTCTTTTACGTCATTTACAGTCATGTCTAATTTCTTAGCAATTTCTTCTGCACTTGGAGGGCGTTCATTTTCTTGCTCTAAGAACGCATACATTTTATTGATCTTGTTAATAGATCCAATTTTATTTAAAGGCAAACGAACAATACGAGACTGTTCTGCTAATGCTTGCAATATAGATTGACGAATCCACCATACGGCATAAGAGATAAATTTAAAACCCCTAGTTTCATCAAAACGTTTTGCAGCTTTAATAAGTCCTAAATTTCCTTCGTTAATTAAATCAGGTAGCGTTAATCCTTGATTTTGATATTGTTTTGCAACAGAAACTACAAATCGCAAATTTGCTTTTGTCAATTTCTCTAAAGCACTTTGATCTCCTGCTTTAATACGTTGTGCTAACTCAACTTCTTCATCAGCAGTAATTAAATCTACTTTTCCTATTTCCTGTAAATATTTATCTAATGAAGCAGTTTCTCTATTGGTTACTTGCTTTGTAATTTTAAGTTGTCTCATTTAAATTGTAGGATTCTTTATACTATTAATATTAAGTACTATATATTGTTATACGTAAGAATTGATAATTATGTTACAAAATTATTTTTAACAAAAAAGTTAGCAAAATCTATTTTTATTTATATATTTGCACATATTAACATATGTTAATAATTTTGAATTTTTATAATAGAATGTATAGAGGTTGGGGGACATTTATAATTCATTAAAAAAAAAGATTCAATCAAAAGCTGACTAATTTTAGTTGGCTTTTTTTATTTTAAAATAGTCCGTGTATTTGAGAATCTATTCTGTCTATTACATAGCCTAAGTCTTCTTGATTGTCTACAAAATCTAAATTATCTACGTCTATAATCAGTAGTTTCCCTTTTTTGTAGGTAGAAATCCAAGCTTCATAGCGCTCATTTAATCTGCTTAAATAATCAATACTAATAGAATTTTCATATTCTCTTCCTCTTTTGTGAATTTGACCAACCAGTGTAGAAATATCGGCTCTTAAATAGATGAGTAAATCTGGCGGTGTTACTAGCTTCTCCATCAATTCAAAAAGGGAACTATAATTATTATAATCTCTATTAGTCATTAACCCCATTGCGTGAAGATTGGGTGCAAATATGTGAGCGTCTTCATAAATGGTTCTGTCTTGAATAATATTTTTACCACTTTTTCTCAATTCTAATATTTGACTGAAGCGGCTATTTAAAAAATAGACTTGTAAATTAAAAGACCAGCGTTCCATTTCGCTGTAAAAATCATCTAAATAAGGATTTTCATCTACAGATTCATAATGAGGTTTCCAGTTGTAATGTCTTGCTAATAATTTGGTTAAGGTGGTTTTTCCGGCACCAATATTACCGGCAATTGCTATGTGCATAGATTTGTTTCAAAAGATTAAAAATGGGGATCTAAAGATACTTAAATTTTAGAAATCTAACCTAACTAAATTGTAAGTTTATAGCCAAACCCTCTAATATTTATAATTTTTATGGATGGGTCTTTAGAGAGTTTTTTTCTCAGTTTACTTATAAAAACATCCATACTTCTTGCATTAAAAAAATCATCATTTCCCCATAATTTCTTTAAAATAAAAGATCTATCTAATATTTCATTTCGTTTTTCTGATAAGTGAAATAATAATTCTGATTCTTTATTAGTTAGCAAAACCTCTTCATTTGAGAAATGAAGTACTTGTTTGGTGTAATTAAAAATATAGTTGCCAATAGCAATTTTTGACGTATCCTTTTTAATTTTATTTCGATCTAATAGCGCTTTAATCCTAACAATTAACTCCTCCATGGAAAAAGGTTTTTTTAAATAATCATTTCCTCCATGGTCAAAACCGTCTAAAACATCTTTTGTTTGAGATTTAGCAGTTAAAAAGATAATAGGAATAGAGGTATTTTCTTTACGTATCTCTTTAGCTAAAGTAAATCCATCTTTTATTGGCATCATAACATCGAGTACTAATATATCCGGGTTTCTTTGGAGGTAATAATCATAGGCAACTTTACCATTAGGAGCATGATATACTAAAAAACCTCTGGTTTCTAGACTTTCTTTAAGAATTTGACCTAAACTAGGTTCATCTTCTGCTAAAACAATTTTTATTTTACTCATTAGGGATCTGTAATTTAAAGATGGTGTTATCAAAATTTGATGAAACGTTTATAGAACCATTGTGTTTTTCTATAATTTTTTGGGTGTAATACAAACCAATACCAAAACCTTTTACATCATGAGTGTTGCCTTTAGGCACTCGGTAAAATTTGTCAAAAATTCTTTCTTGCTGACTCTTATCTATTCCTTTTCCATTATCTGCAACAGAAATCTCAGTTACATTCAATACAGAATTTAGAGTAACTTCAATACTATCTCCACCATATTTAATGGCGTTATCAACTAAATTTGAGATAGTATTTTCAAAATGAAAGCGATCTATTTTTAATATCTTAGAATCTATATTTGTTGTGAAGTTGATGTTTTTTTTGGTTAATAACTCAAATTTCTTAGTAATTTTAGCTATTAAATCAACAATATTTGTTGGTTCTTTCTGTAATAGTAAGCTTTCAGAATCGAGGGTAGCGGTTTCCAACAATTTCTCAACCATTTGATGTAATTTTTTAAGCTGAAAAGCTGAAATAGCAGCATATTGTTTTGTTTTTTCTTTATTATCTGTAACATTGAAGCTTTCTATGGCCTCAATTGCGGTTGAAATTGTTGCTATTGGAGTTTTAAACTCATGGGTGATATTATTGATTAAATCATTTTTAATTTCAGCTAACTCTTTTTGGGTACTTATTATTTTTAATAAGTAAATCAAACAAAAAATTACAGAAAGAGACAATAGTAATGATAATAAGATTCCAGTAGAGCTTTTTTTCAACGCTTGAATAGTTGGGTCTTCGTAATAAGCTCTCAAATTTTGATCTGGTCTTAAAAAAGTAGATTTAGAATTTGAAAATAAGCTTAGTTCAATATCTTTGGCTTTATTGCTTCCCCCAACTTTAATATCTTTATCTAGTAAAACTAGATAATGAGGTGTTTTGATGTATTTTTTTGAAAGTTGATTGGTGAAAATAGAATCTAGCTTGGTAAAATTTATATCATCATTATTAAGTGCAATCGCAACAGATTGAATTCCTTTTAGAAACTTTAAACTATCAGAACTAATTTTAATCTTTTGTCTTTCTGGTTGATATTTAGTTGATGTTTTAGGGGTGACTTTTTTATCGTTAAATTCAAATTCAATAGTATCGGTGGTGAAAATAGAGTCTAATATTTTTGGAATTGTACTAACATCTCCTTTATAGTCAGAACTAATTTTAATGGAGGAAATGCTAACTTTTGACTTAGATGAATTAATATCCTCATTCCAAAAATCTTTTAAAAAGCTACTTTTACTATTAATGCTATCATAGTCTATGATAGCAAAAAAATTAGATTTAGAAAGATCTGTGTAATATTCATCAATGGCAGTATCTAGGCTGCTTTGAATTTCATTCTTTACTCTTTGTTTATTGTCTACGTAATTATTATAGTTCCAATACAATTGAACCGCAATAGTTAAGATAATTGTCGCAGTAATAGAATATAAAGTCCAATGCTGTTTTGTTGCGTTCATTTCTCAAATGTAATGAGTAAATAACTATTAAAACAATTGGTTAACAAACGTTAACACTCATTAACTCAATAAGTCAAATTTCTAGACCATCTTTGTGGCAATAATAATGTTAAACGATAAACTATAAAATATGAAACTATTAGTATTAAAAACTTTTATGTTGTCTTGTCTTATTTCAGGAAGCATGTTTGCTCAAGACTTTTCAGGAAGAGCTACCTACAAGACACACAGAAAATCATCATTTAAATTAGATAGTACTACAATTGCTGCAAATCCAGGGATTCAAGAACAAATGGAGGCTCAAATGAGAAAAATGTTTCAAAAGACGTTTACACTAGATTTCACCAAATCAGAGTCTATGTATAAAGAAGAACAAGAATTAGATGCTCCCAAAGGGCCATCAGCTAATGGTGGTGTAATGGTAATGATGATGGATGGAAATGGAAGTTCAGATATATTGTATAAAAATATTTCAGAAAATAGAATGGCTAATAAAACAGAATTGATGGGGAAAGTCTTCTTGATAAAAGATAATCTTGAAGCCTATGATTGGAAATTAACAGGTGAAGCAAAAAATATAGGAAATTACACCTGTTACAAGGCAGCATATGAAAAAGAGGAAGAAGATATTCAAATAGATATGATCGATGGTGAGGTAAAGGAAGAAAAAGTAACAAAAAAAAGAACCCTAGTTGCATGGTATACTCCAGATGTTCCGGTTAGTAATGGGCCTAATAATTATGGAGGTTTACCTGGGTTAATATTAGAAGTTAATGATGGAGATCTAACAATTGTATGCTCGGAATTAGTATTAAACCCAAAAGAAGCTAAAGAAATTAAAGAACCTGTTAAGGGAAAAATAGTAACTCGTAAAAAGTTTGCTGAGATTTCTTTAGAAAAAACGAAAGAGATGATGAATCGTTACAGAAGTAGAGATGGCAAAGGGATGGAGATTAAAATTGGGGGTTAAAAAATATTTTTTGTTTTATTTATTCGAATAAAGTAAACTTTTAAGTTTTTTTTAAGTCTTATAGTTTCTCAATAAAACTACTTTTACTCAGATAAAGATAAAATTCAATGAAACAATTAACTACTTTACTGTTTTTACTATTTACTGTTGTTACTTTTTCTCAAAAAAAGTTTGAAGGAAAAGCCACCTATATGTCTAAAAGAACTATGGACATGTCTCGGTTTGATAAAATGAGTGAGCAGCAAAAGAAACAAATGAAAGCTCGGTTTAAAAATTTTCTAGAAAAAACATACACGCTTAGCTTCAATAAGTCAGAATCATCATTCAAAGAAAATGTTACGTTAGATGCTCCAGGAACCTCTGGCCCAAGTTGGGGAAGAAGTAATGGACAGGGCTCTATCTATAAAAATCTAAAAGACAAGGAGATGGTTGAAGATGTAGAACAGTTTAGCAAACGTTTTAGAATTGTTGAAGAAATGGAATTCCCTCAATGGGAAATGAGTGGAGAAACCAAACAGATTGGTCAATATCTCTGTTATAAGGCAACCATGGTAAAAGTAGATAATTCAATTGATTGGGGCGGTATTTTTAGTAGAAGAGGTGGTAATGCAAAAAAGAATGATTCTACCAAAGTAAACCAAACAAAAAAACCTGTTAAAACTCAAATGATAACCGCTTGGTATACCCCTCAAATTCCTGTAAGTGCAGGGCCAGAAGGTTATTGGGGATTGCCTGGTTTAATTCTAGAAATTAATGCAGGTAGAACAACCATGCTGTGTACAGAAATTATAATTAATCCTGAAGATGTTGTTGAAATTAAAAAACCTTCCAAAGGAAAAGAAGTTTCTAGAGAAGAATATGATACTATGATGAAGGTAAAATCTGAAGAACTCAGAGAGCGTTTTCAAAATAGAAGAGGTGGAGGAAGACGATTCTAAATTAATCTAATCAAAAAATGAAAATAAAAAAGATATTTATACTAGTCATTTTCATGACTACTCTAATTACTAATGCTCAAATTAAATTAACGGGTGTTGTTAAAGACAGTATTGGCCCATTAGAAATGGCAAATGTAATAGCATTAGATACAATTTCTAAAAGAATTATCTCCTACGGGTTTACAGATGTTAATGGACAATACAAATTAGACCTACAAAAAAATACTGTTTACAATATTAAGATTAGCTATATAGGTCTCAAATCTGTTGATGATTATCTAAAAACAACAGATACAGATGTAATTAAAAACTACAAAATGTCTAATGACAATATGTTAGATGAAATTACGATAGTGTCTAAAATGCCTGTCCGAATAGAAGGAGATACCATTATATACAATGCAGATTCATTTAAAAACGGTTCAGAACGAAAGTTAGAAGATGTTTTAAAGAAATTGCCAGGAGTAGAAATTAACGATGCTGGTGAAATTGAAGTTGAAGGGAAGGTTGTAGAAAAAATAATGATTGATGGGAAAGAGTTTTTTAGTGGTGATACAAAACTAGCTGCAAAGAATATCCCATCCAATGCTGTAGATAAAATTCAAGTTTTAAGAAATTATGGTGATGTAAGTCAACTTAGAGGTGTGCAAGACAATCAAGACAGGGTAGCCATAAACATAAAATTAAAAGAAGGTAAAAAGAACTTTTGGTTTGGTGATGTAACTGCTGGGTTAGGAAATGCTACTAATGATGATTTATACCTTTTTCAACCAAAATTATTTTATTACTCACCAAAATACACCATTAACATTATAGGCGATCTTAACAATCTTGGAGATGTTGTGTTAGATAGAAATGACATTAGAGGTTTTGGTGGAGGTTTTAGAAGCCAAAGTCCATCAAACGGAACAAACCTTAGTCTAGGAAGTGCTGGTTTAGGGTTTTTGAATGCGAATTCAAGAAACGCCAATCGAATAGAAACCAAATTAACTGCTATTAACTACAGCTATTCACCAACTAAAAAATTAGATTTAAGTGGTTTTGTCATTTGGTCTAGTAATAGTAATGGTCAAAAAAATAATACTGCTCAAAGTTTTAATGATGACCCTTCTAGAAATGATTTTGTTCAGAGCATTACAGATCAATTTAGTAATACGGGCTTGTTTAATTTTAGGAGCATTTATAAAAAGAATTTTAATAGCCAGGTAAATTATGATGTAACAGGAAGGTTTTCTAATGAACGTAGAACTGATAATGTAAACTCACAAGTGTTAAGTGATATTTCAGAATTAGAAAAATCTACACCTTATAAAATTAATCAGAGTCTAAGTTATTTTTATACCATTAACGAAAAAAATATTCTTGCTTTGGAAATGAAACATCTTTTACAAGATGAAGACCCATTTTATGTAGCATTATTAGAAAATGATCCTTTAAATAATAATACTCCAGAAGCAGATGGTTTTGATAGCACAGGATCTATATTAGGATTAGATACAGGCTTAGATTTATATGAGTTAAACCAGAACAGACGTGTAAAATCTAACCAATTAGATGCAAAGTTAGATTACTATTATATTTTAAATGAAAAAAGTAATTTAAATGTTGTTGGTGGAACCATATTAAGCAAACAAAATTTTGATTCTAGATTCTTTCAGGTTTTAGATAACCAAGGAACAACCTTAGATCCTATACCTACTTTTGGAACAGATTTGCAAACATCTAACGATATTGAGTATAAATTCACAGATTTATATCTTGGACTTAGATATAGAGTGAAGTCGGGAATTTTTACTTTCAGCCCAGGTTTTACAGCTCATGCATACAACACAAATAATTCACAATACGGTACTGATTTTTTTAAAGATACTTTCCAAAAATTCTTACCTGAGTTTAAAATGATTATGCAATTTAAACGTAGTGAAAGTTTAACGCTAGATTACAGACAGCAGGTTAATTTTACAGACGTAAATCAATTAGCAAAAGGCTTGGTAGCTAACGGTTATAATGCTTTTTTTGCAGGAAATTCAGATGTTATGAATGCTAGCATTCATAATCTTAGTTTATTCTACAGAAGTTATAATTTATACAATGCTAGCAATGTTTTTGCTAGAGTTGCCTACACAAAAACAATAGATCAAATTAGTACAGATTTTAATTTTGTGCCTGGGTCCGTTGTTTCGATTAGAACAAACTTAAATTCACCTTTTGACAATGAAACACTCTCTGCTTTTGGTCGTATAGGAAAAACATTCAAAAAAATAAGAACATCTTTAGGAGGTAATTTCACGTATTCTAAAAACTTTCAGTTTTTACAAGGAAATGTAAATGAGAATTTATTGTACAATCATTCCTATACAACTAGTATTGGAACTAATTTCACAAAAGCACCTAATGTGAGTTTAAAATATCGAATATCTTTTACAGATCAAATTAGTGGAAATAGAGATGACTTTAACACCGTTACTCATGTTCCATCCTTAAATTTTGATGCTTACATATGGGATTCATTAACCTTTAAAAGTGATTTCTCGTTTAATGAAGTTAAGCAAGATGGAGAGGTTACCAATTCATTTAAAATTTGGGATATGACACTTGCTTACAAAAAAAAACAGAGATGCTAAATGGGAATATGAACTAATAGGAAGTAACTTATTAGGAACAGATTCTAGAACTAGTGTAAATGTAAATAATATTTCACGTTCTATAAATGAAACATTTATCTTACCTAGATTTGTGAGTTTAAGATTGAGATATCAATTATAACATAGAATAATATTTTATGTACAAAGTTGAAAGTTCTTCATAAATTGAGTTTATATCAGTTTATGAGGAGCTTTTTTATTTGTATTTTCGCTAAATGACAGCATCAACTTCTAAAACATTTTTTCCAGCTTTTCTAAAAACTCTAGGACTTCTTTGGGGGTTTATTTTTGTAGGACTTTTTTTAGACAGCAATAAAATGCAACAATGGGTGGCTGAACCTCAATGGATTGCAAACATAGTGATGCTTATAGGGTTCTTTTTGTGTTTTAAGAGTGTAACCCCTAGAATTAAGGAACAGATGATTACAGCAGTTATTATTGCTATAATTGGTGAGTATTTGTTTTCAATAGCCTTGGGTATGTACACCTACCGTTTAGAAAATGTACCTCATTATGTACCACCAGGGCATGCTTTAGTGTATGTAGGTGTGCTATATTTTACAAAAACGGCATTTACTAAACTTCATAAGCGTTTGTTAGAAAAGGTTCTCACAATTATTGTGCTTGTCTATGCTTCTGTATTCTTGATTTTTGAAAATGATGTTTTTGGTTTTGTCTTAACAATACTTACGGTATTCATCTTAAGAAAAAGACCTAGAGAGCGGTTATTTTATCTAGTAATGTACCTTACAGTTGCCTACTTAGAAATTATTGGAACAAATTTTCTTTGTTGGGAGTGGCCAAGTACAGCTTTTGATTTTTTCTCTTTTTTACCAAGTGCAAATCCACCAAGTGGAATTAGCTTCTTTTACTTTGGATTAGATTTAGGCTGTTTATGGTTGTATAAAAAACGTCACAAAATTGCTTGGAAACGCATGAAAAATCAACGAATGATTAGACTTATGTCTCCACAAAAAAAAGAACTATAAGAAATGTGTAGTTCTTACAATAATTCTTTAGTGGTTAAATGGCGCATTCATAATAAAACTCAATAAAATAATAGCAAGCAATGCTGTAATACCATGCATTACATAAGAAAAAAATTGTCTCCTTTTTTCTTTTAAAACAAACTCATTTACAACAGTGCAAGTATTCCCTTCATTAGTGTTTATTTTAATAGTACCGTTGCTGCCGTGTAAATGATCGCCATAAAAAGTTTTAATTTTTTCAAAAATAACCTTAGGTTCTCTTGTGGCTATGTATGTTTTTGTTCTTACAAGTCCAAATCCATTAAAGCCCTGTGTTCTTCTTTTTTTATTCATAACAATTTAATTTTAAAGTTTACTACATTATCAATTTACAAAAAAAACAGGAAATAAAAAAATCTCCATAATTTTAAATTATGGAGATTGATAAATTATTCTACTATAATTATAGTTTAAAAGCTTCTTTTACCTTTGTTACATAATCTAATTTTTCCCAAGTAAATGTTTCTACCTCTTGAGAAACAGTTTCTCCCATAGGATTAGAAAACGTTACTGTTTTAATTTCTGAAGTTCTTCCCATGTGTCCATAGGCAGCAGTTTCAGAATAAATAGGTGTTCTTAATTTTAACCGTTGCTCAATAAAATAAGGGCGCATATCAAAAAGTGATTCAACAACTTTGCTAATTGCTCCGTCTGTGAGTGCAACGTTAGCTGTTCCGTAGGTTTCAACATTAATACTGGTAGGTTTTGCCACACCAATAGCATAAGATACTTGTACTAAGACCTCTTTACATAGACCAGCAGCTACTAAGTTTTTTGCAATATGCCTAGTTGCGTATGCTCCAGATCTATCTACTTTAGAAGGGTCTTTCCCAGAAAATGCTCCACCACCGTGTGCTCCTTTTCCACCATAGGTATCAACAATAATTTTACGACCTGTTAAGCCAGTATCTCCGTGAGGCCCACCAACAACAAAAGTTCCTGTTGGATTGATATGATAGGTAATGTCTTTGGTGAATAATTTTTGAAGATGATCTGGTAATTTTGCCACAACTCTTGGAATTAAAATATGAATGATATCAGTTTCAATTATCGACAGCATTTTATCATCAGCAATTTTTTTATCTTCAATACCTTTAGATGTAGGTTTGATGAAATCATCGTGTTGTGTTGAGATTACAATTGCATCAATTCTTTGTGGAACATTATCATCAGAATATTCAATTGTTACTTGAGATTTTGCGTCTGGTCTTAGATAGGAGATCTGATTGTTTTCTCTTCGTAATTGGGCGAGTTCAATTAACAATCGATGAGATAATTCTAAGGCTAACGGCATGTAGTTTTCAGTTTCATCAGTAGCATACCCAAACATCATTCCTTGGTCTCCAGCACCTTGTTCTTCTTTAGAAGCCCTTTCTACCCCTTGATTAATATCTGGTGATTGTTCATGAATTGCAGAGAGAACACCACATGAGCTTCCATCAAACATATAGGCACTCTTGGTATATCCAATTTTATTGATAACATCTCTAGCAATTTTTTGAACATCTAAATATGTTTTAGACTTTACTTCACCTGCCAGAATAACCTGTCCGGTAGTAACCATAGTTTCGCAAGCAACTTTAGACTCAGGATCAAATGCTAGAAAATTATCAATTAAAGCATCAGAAATCTGGTCGGCAACTTTATCTGGGTGTCCTTCAGATACAGACTCTGAAGTAAATAAATATGACATATATTTTCGTTTAAATTATAAAGGAAAATTTAGTCTGATTGGTCGCCAAAAGTAGTAGTGAATTACTGCTTTAGCATTTTTTGTTTTCTGAAATTTCAGTACAAAGAGGTTGCAATCAGTCAAATTTTTCCTCCAATTAAAAAACAAATTTACGCTTTATATACATAACGGACACTTAAATATAAATTTATTTCACAGAGAATCCATTTAAATAACTGACACTTTTGTAGATAATTAAATTTAATAGGTAAATAATTATGAAATACATAAAAATTAAAAAAATAGCAAGAAATAGTTGGATATTAAACTTTTCTGACTGAATATTTGCGTATCAAAAGTTCAAACACTTATTGAATATTGTTATCAAGAAAGGTTGAGGGATTAGACCCGATAAACGAATTTGCAGTGGGTATTGAGTATAATTTTTATGAGTACGACTTATCATCAAAAAATAAAACTAGTACTCCTTATATTTTGTTACAAGTAGCAGCTGTAGATTTTGAAACTCCTAGAGTACAGAATACAGATGGTAGTTTTATCTTTACCAGAAATACATCTATTGCCGTACCTTTTGGAATTGGTTACAAAACGAAAGTTTATGGTAAAATAGCTTTTGCTATAGAAACTACATTTCGTTATACATTCACAGATAAATTAGATTTCACTACAAGCCAGTTTTCAGAATTAGATTTTGGAGGCACTTCAAATGATTGGTATATGTTTTCTGGTGTTTCTTTAGTTTATACTTTTGGAAGACCCGCTTGCTTTGCTGATCAAAGATAAAATTTATGGAAAAAAAATTACTCATTAGGTCTGAAAATATACCAAAGCACGTTGCCGTAATTATGGATGGTAACGGACGTTGGGCTAAAGACAAGGGTATGAATCGTATTTTTGGTCACAAGAATGCAATAACTGCTGTAAGGGACACTATAGAAGCTGCTGCAGAAATAGGAACAGAAGCAATTACTTTATATGCTTTTTCTACAGAAAACTGGAAAAGACCTAAACTAGAGGTAAATGCTTTAATGGGTTTATTAATAAACTCATTAAACAAAGAATTAAGTACTTTACAAAAAAATGAAGTTAGACTTAATACTATTGGAGATATAAATACTCTTCCAAATAATGCGCAAAAAACATTAAAAGAGGTTGTAAGTAAAACTAAAAATAACAAAAAAATAGTCTTAACATTAGCTCTGAGTTATGGAGCTAGGGAAGAAATTGTTAATACTATTAAAAACATATCTAAAAAAGTTGTTAATAAGGAGCTTTCTATCGAAGAAATAGACGAAAAAATTATAAATAATCATTTATATACGTTTAATTTGCCCGACGTTGATTTAATGATAAGAACTAGCGGAGAACAAAGAATAAGCAATTTCCTTTTATGGCAAATGGCTTACGCCGAATTATATTTTACAAATATACTTTGGCCAGATTTTAGAAAAGAGCATTTTTATGATGCAATTATAGAATATCAGAATAGAGAACGAAGATTTGGAAAAACAAGCGAGCAAATTAAACCAGCAGAATAGCAATATATTTAAGGCTATTATTTTTACTTTTTTACTTACCTTGGTTGCTTTACCTACCAAAGCACAAGTACTTAATGACTCTACTGCAGTTGTTAAAAAAGATACTATAACAGTACAAGAAAATATCGTGTATGAAAAAGGCAAAGAATATATACTTGGCGGTATCTCTATTATTGGATTACAGAAATTTACAGAATCTACAGTAAAAGTTTTTACTGGTCTAAAAATAGGACAACCTCTAAAATTACCAGGAGACAAGTTAACTAGTGCCATTAAAAAACTATATGAAAGTAAGCAGTTTAGCACAGTTGATGTTTATTTAATCAGAGTTGATGGTAACACCATATATTTAGAGTTTGATGTAAAAGAATTACCTCAATTAAACGAAATTAGCATAGCAGGAATAAGAAAAAATAAATCTAAAGCATTAAAAACTGAAGCAGAGCTTAAAACTGGAGCTATGGTCACAGATAATTTAATTGTTACTACAAAAAACTATTTTAAAAAGAAATATACAGACAAAGGGTTTTTAAAGACAAAAGTAAGTATTGACACCAAAATAGATTCCTCAGATATTAATGCCGTTAATATGAATATTTTCATAGATAAAGGCTCTAAAATAAAAATAAAAAACATAAACTTTCAGGGAAATAAAGCTCTCACAGATGGGAATTTAAGATCTGCGATGAGTAATACTAGAAGAAAATTTTTAGGAAGGTTCTGGAAGGGTTCTAAGTATGTAGATGATAAATTTAAAGAAGATCTTGTAAGTATATTAGACACCTACAGTAGACTTGGGTATAGAGATTCTAGAATTTTAGCGGATTCTATATCTTGGAATGAAGACAACACTATCAATATAGACATAACATTAGAAGAGGGTAGGCAATATATATTCGGTGACATTATTTATGTTGGAAATAAAAGTTATACAGACCAACAATTAAATACACTTCTAAAGATAGAAAAAGGAGATGTTTATAACGGTTCTGTTCTTAAGGAAAGAATTACTGGAGATGGTAGCCCTAGCTCAGATGATATTCAAACACTCTATCAAAACAGCGGTTATTTATTCTCCTCTGTAAATGCAGTAGAAACAAAGGTTGTAAATGATTCCATTACTGTTGAAATTAGAATTAGAGAAGACGAAAAAGCTACTATAAACAAAGTAAGTGTTATTGGAAACGACAAAACCAATGATTTTGTTATCTATAGAGAATTAAGGGTAAAACCTGGTTCTTTATTTAGTAGAGATGCAATTATTAGATCTATTCGTGAAATTGGACAACTTGGCTATTTTGACACCAATGTAACACCAGATGTAAAACCAAACTACCAAGATAAAACTGCGGATATAGAGTTTACTGTTATAGAAAAGGGAGGAAGTCAAATAGAGCTTCAAGGTGGTTATGGCGGAGGTTCATTTATTGGAACATTAGGATTGTCTTTTAATAATTTTTCTGTTAGAAATATATTCAAAAAAGAAGCTTACAAGCCTCTTCCAATGGGTGATGGGCAATCTTTATCTTTACGACTACAAACCAGTAGAACGTTTAATACCTATAGTTTTTCTTTTACAGAGCCTTGGTTTGGTGGTAAAAAGCCTCAATCTTTATCATTCTCGGTATATTCTTCCAAGCAATTTCAGTTAGACAGACAAACTTTTGATGTAGATAAAGATCGAAGTTTAGAAATTGTTGGTGCTTCTGTAGGAATTGCCAAAAGATTAACCTGGCCAAGTGACTTTTTTACATTATCACAAACATTTAGCTATCAAAGTTTTGGATTAAATGATTATCAATTTAGGGTTGGTACAGATATTTTAAATGAAGGAGATCTAAATAACCTAGCCTATAATATTAGTTTAAGTAGAAATTCGGCTGGACCAAGTTTAATATTTCCAACCTATGGGTCTACGTTTAGTATTAGTGCAAAAGCAACCGTACCCTACTCACTATTTAATAATAAAGATTATCAAAGTTTAGATCCTGCAGAAAGGTTTAAGTGGTTAGAATACTATAAACTATTATTTAAAGGGAAATGGTACAACGGATTTACGGATAAATTAGTCTTAATGGCTAATGCAGAAATGGGGTATTTAGGCTTTTATAATGACGAATTAGGAAGCACTCCTTTTGAGCGTTTCTTTGTTGGTGGAGATGGTATCGCTCAATTTCAATTAGATGGTAGAGAAAGTGTTGGATTAAGAGGATATGAGAACAACAGATTATCTTCTATAGAAGGAGGTACTATTTATAATAAATTTCAATTAGAACTAAGGTATTCTATCACAGATAAGCCCTCTGCATCTATTTATACCATAGGTTTTTTAGAAGCTGGGAACTCTTATGACAATTTTACTACCTTTAATCCGTTTAACCTCAAAAGGTCTGCTGGTTTAGGTATACGTATTTTTATGCCTGCATTTGGATTATTAGGAATTGATTTTGCTCACGGATTTGATCCTTTACCAGGTTCAAATATTAAATCTGGATGGCAAACTCACTTTATCATAGGGCAGCAGTTTTAATTAAAAAGAAATTAATCTTAATTTTAGAACATGATGTTTTCAAAGCAAAATAAAATGATATTAAATATCTGTTTATGTTTGTTTCTTTCCAGTAGCATATTTGTTACAGCGCAAAAGGCACAAAGAATTGCATATATAGATATGGAGTATATTTTAGACAATGTTCCCGAATATCTAGAAGCTCAAAATACCTTAAATGCCAAAGTAACCAAATGGAGAGGTGCACTAGATAAATTAAATAGGTATATAGAGAAAACAAAAACAGACTTAGCCAATGAACGAGCTATTTTAACAAATGATCTCATTCAAGACAAGGAAGATGAAATAACACTAAAACAAGAAGAATTAAGAAGGTTAGAATCTTTGTATTTTGGGCCAAATGGAGATATGTTTTTATTGAGGAAACAATTAGTAAAACCTGTTCAAGATCAAGTTTATAATTCTATAAGAGATATTGTAATTAAAAGAAAATATGATTTTGTTTTTGACAAATCTAGCGATCTAGTAATGTTGTATTCCAATAAAAAATACGATATTAGCGAACTTGTTTTAAATGATATAGTAAGAGAGCGAAAACTAGAGGAAAATAAAGAAAAAAGAGCTAAAAAGAGAACTCCTAATAAAGAGTTAACAGACAGACAAAAAAAAGCAGTACTAGATAGAGAAGCTGCAATAAAAAAGAAGGAAGAAGATAGATTAGCAAAGAAGAAAAAAATTGAAGAGGCTAGAAAAAAAAGAATCGCAGATATAGCACAAAAAAGAAAGATATTAAAAGAAAAGAAAGAAGCTGTAAGAAAGAAAAAAGAACAGGTTAATAAAGATCAGGATAATAATTAAATTAAACAAAATGAGAAAATTTAAGAGTTTACTATTAGTTGCGTTTTTAACTTTAGGAATGAGTGGAATTGCAAATGCACAAAAAATTGGGCATGTAGTTTACGAAAGAGTAATTGCAAATATGCCAGAAACTAGAGCATTGCAGGCAGAATTAGCTAAAATTACTAAGACATACAAAGATGATATCGATGGCATGAAGAAAAAGCTAGATGATAAAATAAAAAAGTATACTGCAGAGCAAGCACAACAAACAGAAGATACCAATAAGCAAAGAGCTCAAGAAGTACAAGTAGATAATTCTAGAATTCAGCAAGCTGAGCAAGCTGCTTATCAAGATATTCAAGAAAAACAAAACAACAAGTTAGTTCCTATCATTGGTAAAGCAAGAAAAGCTATTAGCGAAATAGCCAAAGCAAAGCAAATTCTTTATGTACTTGATGCTTCTGCAGGAAGAAGCCTTTTAGTTTCTGAAGGAGAAGACTTATATGAAGCTGTAAAAGTAAAATTAGGGCTGTTAGCAGATGCTAAAAAACCAACTTCACCAGGTCAGAATTAATAAATACAAAAATACATTGAAATAAAATCCTACTTTACAAGTAGGATTTTTTTTATTTTTACAAACTTATGAATTCAATTGAAGATAAGCCTATTGGTTTTTTTGACTCTGGCATAGGTGGTACATCTATCTGGAAAGAAGTACATCAGCTTTTACCAAATGAAAGCACCATCTACTTAGCGGACAGTAAAAATGCACCATATGGTCAAAAATCAAAAGAAAAAATAATTGAATTTAGTATAAAAAATACGGAGTTTCTTCTTAATAAAAATGCAAAAATTATAATTGTAGCTTGCAATACTGCTACTACAAATGCTATCTCAACTCTTAGAAAGAAATATGATATTCCTTTCATAGGAATAGAACCAGCTATTAAACCTGCTGGATTGATTACAAAAACTAAAAAAATAGGAGTATTGGCTACACAGGGAACAATACAAAGCGATCTCTTTGAACAAACATCTTCAAGTTTAGATACTACAATTGAGATTATAGAGCAAGTAGGAGAAGGACTGGTTGATCTAATTGAAAAAGGTGAGATAGAGTCTAAACAAATGCAAAAGCTTCTTTATAAGTACTTAAATCCAATGATAGAAAAAAATATAGATGCGTTGGTATTAGGATGCTCTCATTTCCCGTACCTAATACCGCATATAAAAGATATAATAGGTAATAAAATTAAAATAATTGATTCTGGTTCTGCAGTGGCAAGACAAACAAAGAAAATACTAACTAGTTTAGATATCCTCCAAAATAACAAAAACAACTTTACTCACGAGTTTTACAGCAATAAAAACACGAAAATTTTATCAGAATTACTGAATAACAAAAAAGTAAAACTTATAAAGCAAAATTTTTAAAAAGAAGCATTTATATTAGGGCATGCAGCAGCTCTTGGTTTTTTTGTAAATAAATTAACCCCAACAGATACTTGATGAAGACCATAATTTGTAAGTACAATATCATTTAGTTGTCTTGTATAAGTGTAAGAAAACATCCATTTATTATAATTTACTCCAATTATTGGGGTAACATACACTAAGTCTTCAATTGGTTTTGAATCAAAACCTCTCCTGTATGACAATGCGGCCCATAATTGAGTTTTATTAAAATCTTTATATACTTTTAAATTGAAGTCTACAATTCTTTCTCCAGTAGACTCCCTTAATTGAACCATCATTGAGGGTTCAAATTGAAACATTTGATCTTGACCAAAATAATATCCCAACGATAATACATAATTTCTTAAATCTAAAGGTTCAAGATTATTATTAAGATTATTCTTAGCGGACAACAGTAAATTTTTAACGGTAAAATAGGAAGAAAACCCTTTCCTGTGGTAAGCAACACTAAAATCTGCATTGAAATAACCATCACTCCTAATTATTGAAGCTACAGTTGGATCTCCAAAAAATTGCGATTGATCTACTTGATTTTGAACTGCTGTTAATGAAAGACCAAAAGAAATTTGATTAAAAATAGAGGCTCTGTTTAAATCTAAATGATAGGCGAAAGTTCCTTGAAAGCCTTTTTGTGAATGAAAACCATTACTATCATTAAAAAGAATAAAACCAATGGCTGCTTTCTCACGAAAACGATTATGAAAACTTATAGTTTGCAAGGTTGGTGCACCTTTAATATCACCCCATTGTTGTCTTGCAGTAAAACGCAATTTACCAGTATTGCCAATACCGGCAGCAGAAGGGTGAACTAAATAAACATTGTCAGATAAGTAATCGGAGTAAATAGGAAGAGTTTCTTGAGACAATCCTTCAGCAATGAAGAATACAGAGGTAAAGAATAAAATTAAACTTTTTAATAGATTCATAAAAGTTAAAACTTAGGGTTGTAAATATATTGTTTTATATCAAATATCACCATAACATTTAACATTTAAAAGTTTTAGTTTAATGTTAAATAATTAAATTTCATAAAAGCTATCTAGCAACTAAATCTCTTTCTAGCTCCTCTAAAGATTTTCCTTTAGTTTCAGGTACAATTTTTACCATCAATAAAAAACCAAATAACGCAATGATACCGAAAATGAAAAAGGTAAGTGCATTTCCTAAATTTGATAATTCCCAAGGAAATACCAGTTGAACCAAAGAACTTATTAAAGAGTTAATAAAAGCAATAATACCAATAGCTAATCCTCTATATTTTAAAGGATATAGTTCGGATAATAAGACCCACATTACTGGACCTAATGAAAATGCAAAGCAAGCAATAAAACCTAAAATACCTATGAGTATTAAAGTAGCATTAATACTGGTAGATACTTCTAAAATAGCACCATCATTTTTACTGTAAATCTTATTTCCTAAAATATCTTTTAAATCATTTTTAAAGGCTACATCTTCCATGTAGACTTTATCTATTAAAGGAAGTAATTTTTGAGATTCAGCAAATTCTAGTTGATCTATCTTTTCTGTAGTTAATTGATAAGTTGCTTGGCTAAAACCATAAGCACACAATAATAAACTAATTGCAATTCCTGCTGTACCAAATAATAACAGAGGTCTTCTTCCCATTCTATCTATTAAGTAAATAGCTACAAAAGTAAAAATTACTGAAATTGTACTTAACAAAACTCCAGATGAAAAAGCAGCATCTGTTCCTATACCTGTCTGTTCGAATATTGATGTTGCATAAAAATAAACAGCATTTATACCAGTAATTTGCTGAAGAATTCCAACGATTAGGCCAACAACTAAAATAAAACGTAATGATGGTTTTAATAAATCTTTAATTTTTAATCTGCCCTTATTTTTATCTTCGTAAATATTTTTCTCTATAGCGGTAATTTCTATACCTCCTCTTTCATGTCCGTGTATTTTATTTAAAACTTTCTTAGCTTCTTCATAATTTTCCTTCAAATACAACCAACGTGGACTTTTAGGAACAAAAAACAAAAGCACAAAATAGAAGATTGCTGGTATTAGTTCTACTCCTAACATATATCTCCAAACATTTTCATCTGATAAAAAAGAACTATCTAAAGTATTGTATTTGTTAAAAAAATAATTACTTAAGAATGCTGCAAAAAACCCAAAAACAATATTTAATTGTTGAAGAGAAACAAGTTTACCTCTATTTTCTGCTGTTGAAATTTCTGCGATATAAATTGGCGCTAAAACCAAGGCAGCACCAAAAGCAATTCCTCCAATAATTCTTGCAATATAAAGCATTTCATAAGAGATGGACATCGCAGATAAAACAGCTGAAACAGCATATAAAAAAGCAACAAAAATGAGTGTTTTTTTTCTTCCAATAATATCACTAATTCTTCCTGAAAATAACATGGCAAACATAGCCGCAAAGGAAGGAGCGCTAACTACCCAACCAGATTGAATTTCATTTAAATCAAATTCTGGCCCTGCATAAGACATAACTCCTGAAATAATTCCTGCATCGAATCCAAAAAGGAACCCCCCTAATGCTACGATAAAACTTATAAAAATGGTGTATAATTTATTATTCATTGTATATTTTTAATTTTTAAAAAAAGTAAATTTAGTAAATTATTGTTTGCATTGCACTAATATTAAATCTCAAAAATAAATTCTCTAAAGCCAATAAGGTTATGCTAACTTTAACTCACTTTAACTCACTTTAACTCACTTTAACTCACTTTAAAATCTAAAATCTAAAAAAGAACATATAATCACCTAAAAAAGAACATATGGGAAAAAATGAGAGAACTTTAATCTATTCTAAGAACAATTATGCTAAAATGAAATCTTAAATTTGAACATGGATATTTAACTAAAATAAAATATCTCTACACCCTAAATATTAAAAAAACCAAAACGTCATTGTTTTGGTTTTTTGCTTTGTAAACACTTCCAAGAGTGTGTTATCATTTCAAAAGAAACTATAGTATCAATTAATCAATTTACTCATCTATATCATCTTATTGATGCTGAATACTTGCTTTTATCTAAAGACTATCTATGAATATTGATAAGTAATAATTTAATAGTCTCATCAATACTAAATTAAATTGGAATATTTATTTTTCAAATCTCCTGCTTTAATACCAAACCTGTCTTGAAATTTTTTATGAAAATAAGATCTACTATTAATTCCAACAGCATACATGACCTCGTTAAGTGTAGGGTATCTGTTTTTAACAATTAACTCATAAGCTTTTAATAATCGTGTTTCTAGTATAACATTTACAAGGCTCAAACCGAGTTTATATTTTAAAATCTCATTTAATTTCTTTTGACCATAACCACAAGCTTTGGATAATACAACAACATTAAAATCTGGATTTGTTAAATTAGATAGAATACATTCTTTTATTTGATGAACTAAGTTAATGGATGAACTTTCAAAATCTACATTAGTAGTATCTAATCCTAATATTTTTTTTCTATTTAAAGTTCTTTCCAAAGAAAATTGAACTCTTGAAATAATTTCACTTTTCGTGAAAGGTTTTTCGATGTATTCATTAAAACCTAATGTGTTTTTTAAAGTTAATGATTTTAAATTGGAGACAGAAGTAATCAGGATAAAAGGAATATCTTTATAATGGTCTATTTTATTGAGCTCTTTTTTAAATTGAGCACCATCCATTTCTGGCATTCTTAAATCAGATATAATAAGGTCAAAAGATTTCTCACGTACATTTCTAAGAGCTTCTTTTCCATTAAACGCAAAAGTACAATCGATAAAATCTGAAAAAATTTCTTTTAAATAACTTATCATCTCTGTATTATCATCTACAATAAGAGCTTTAGGATAGTTGTTAGACTCTTTAGTTTTAGTGTCTAGAGAGTTATCTGAAGTTAATAATTTAAAATCGTTTTGAATTGAAGATGTATTAAGAGTATAATTAGATAATTTAAAGGGAATTTCTACTCTAAAGACACTTCCTTTATTTATTTCTGTTTCTAAAGTAATAGTCCCATTAAGTCTTTTAACTAATTCATCTATTAAAGACAAACCTATTCCAAATCCGGCAGTTGTTCTATTTTTTTTTGTTTGATAAAAGCGAGTAAAAATCTTTTCTTTTTCATCTTTTTCAATACCATATCCTTGATCTTTTACCGTAATAATTAAGCTTGATTCTTTTAAAATTATGGAAAAGTAAACAGAAGTATTTGAATTTGAATATTTAATTGCATTAGAAATTAAATTGTTAATTATAGCCTTCAGACTTTCAATATCATAAGTAATAACTAAATTATGATTCGCATTAGTCTTATAATAAAAATTCATTTTTTTTATCTCAAAATCTGGCAGATAAGTAGCGGTTATTTCTTTTATAAAATCTGTTAAATTAATTGATGTCTTCTGACTACTTTCAACAGGCGACTTTTCCGCGCTTAACAAGGTTAAAAAATTATTAAGAGAAGATATCATTTTTTTACTATTCTTAATAGCACTGTTTGTATATCTAATTCTTTTTTCGGCTATTACACCTTCTTCATTGAGTAAATTTAAATATCCTAAAATTGAAGTAATAGGGGTTCTAATTTCATGAGACATGTTTTCTAAAAATTTCTCTTTAGATTCTAAAATAGTCTTTTGAGCTCTCAAGGAAACCTCAAGTCTGTATTGTTTCTTTTTTCGTTGGTTGTTTATAATTATAAAAAAAGAAGCAAATACAATTACTATAAACATTCCTATAATTATATATTGATTACGGCTTTTTACAAGTAAATCATCTTTTTTAAGGCTAAGCTGCTTCATCTTTTCTATTTCTCCATCCAACTGAACATAAAAGCGTTCAATATCTAGTTTCATTTTTACCCTCTCACTATTTTTAGAATTTTGTGTGCTATCAGATTTTTTTAAAAATTCAAATGCTTTTTTGTAATTGTTTTTAAAAGCATAATAGTTACTAATAGTCTTTTCACCTTGGTAACTTTTAAAATATGGAATTGAAGATTCATCAGAATTTTGTGACTTTTTAAAATAAAAATCTGCGCTAGAATTATTATTTTTAAAAATAGCATATTGTAATTTATTAATTATATAGTAATAGTCTTGATAATATGAAGAAGAAATTAAATTTTTAGGATTCATTGATTTTTCTAAATAATACTCTCCCAAGTTATAGTTCTCCAAACCATTATAAGTAAAGTGTAAAGCATCATAATACTCTAACTTCAATGCCTCGCGATCAAGATTTTTCTCTACAACCTTATCGAGAATATTTTTAGCTTCTTTAAAATTTTTTGAAGTAACTAAAATACGTGCTTGTTGAATTTTAATCAATTCTTTAAGATTTTTAGAACGTGGATGTGCTGTAAAACCTGAAATAATTTTCTGTAGTTTAATATTGGTTATGGTAGCTTGCTCAACACTTCCTAATTCAAGTAAACAATTTGTTAAGTTTACCAAACTAAAAATTTCTCTATATTGTGTCTTTTTTATTTTAGAATTACTATATATCTCTGAAGCTTTAACATAATTTTTTATGGCTTCAGCAAATAAATTATTTTTTTGATAAGTAAAAGCGGTTATCCCAAAAGACTCGCCCAATAGTGAAGGATCATTTGTAAGTAATGAAATTTTTTGTTGATAATGGTTTACAGAATCTACATTCTTGTTTATGGTACCAAAAAGCATTAAATCAAATAGCGTATTTACTCTTAAAGAAGCCATTCTTTCATGATCATTGATTTGTTGGAATTGATGTTGCTTTCGATTCTTTGATGGGTGAATATATTTTTGAGAGTTTAATAACTTTAAAAAATTATTCGCAAGTTTAGAAAAGCTCTCTGGGCTAACTTTTCGGGTTAAATTATAATTCTTATCATAGATCTTATTTAAAGAATCTAAACTTACATATTCTATTTTCTGCGCATTTATACTACATACAGCAAAAAGCATCAAGAAAAACACTCTAATTTTAATCATAAATAGGGTTAAAAATGGATAGACATAAACTTCAATTATAAAAATACAAATAAAATAATAAAGGGAGCGAAAACGCTCCCTTTATAAATCACTATTATCACTCTCTTTTTCACTTGTGAAGTAATAATTAAATAGTTATTAAAACTATTTTGTTATTTTTACACTTACAAAAAAACAAAAAAAATAATAAAATAATAATATCATTACAATGATATTATAGCAGACCTCCTTCAAAAAGATATTAAATAAATTATTAACCCTTGATAAACAGTAGGTTATATTAATTAAATGAAATCATTTTGATGAAATTATTATTAAAAATTATTATTTCCCTCTTACCTTTAGTTGGGTTTTCTCAAAAAAAATTAACCCAAGAAGTACCCATTAGTATTTTATTAGACTCCATAAATCATCAAATAATCTATCATACAAGTACTTCAATACATCGATTAGATCTTTCAAATCTAAAAATTATAAGCTCAAGAGAAATAAAGAATTCTAAAACATCAAGTTTTAGCACAATTCTTAAAAAAAACAAACTTTTATTTTTAGAGAATCGTGGAGGAGATATTTTAGCTTTAAATTCAAATGATAGCCTAGTTAAAGTTGACAATTCTAATATTAGTAATTTTTTTATTGGTAGTAGTATTTTTATAAAAAAAGATACCATATTTAAGCACGGTGGTTATGGATATTGGACACAATCTAACTTTTTAACTTATTATGAAGATTTTACAAAAGAATGGCAAATCTACCCTATTTCACAAAATTCTAAGATACCACCAGATATAGCATCTCATGCCAGTTTAATAATTGATGATTCTTATTACTTTTTTGGAGGAGCATCAATTAGTGAAAACGGATCTAGAGTTGTTTCTAATTTAAATGAAGAAGTTTGGTGCTATAATTTTAAAGAAAAGAAATGGCATTTAATAGGAACTTTTTTGAGAGATCATATTATTCCTATTTATACTAGCTTCACTAAAGGAAGTAGTTTATTTATTTTAGATGATAAAAAACAACTTTATGAAATAGATTTATTAAGTAATTTAATTACTAAATACAAAATAGCTCCAATTTTATACAGATTCATAAAAGAAATAAAACCTATCTATTATAAAGGGTTAGTATATTTTTTAGATGATTTAGGAAATATAAATAAAATTTCAATTACTGAACTCACCAAAGAAGTAGAAGAGATTACCGTATTTTATAAAAATCAAAACTTTCTTCAAATTGTTCTGATAGTAACTTTTTTCTCTATTGTATTTTTTATTATTTTTTACTCTTATAAAGAATACGAAAACAACAAGAAATTAAAATTGTTAGATAATGGCATACGGTTTAAAAATAAGTTTATTGAACTGGAGGAACTATCAATTGCTATCATAAGAATGGTTGAACGAGAAGAGGCTGAATTGTCTAAAGTATATGATTTAGTTAAGAAAAATCATTTGAGCAAAATTCAAAATGAGCGTATAAAAAATCAATTTATAGATCAAATAAACATGAAGTTAAGCGTACTTACAGGAGAGAAAGAAGATTTTTTAATTGTATCAAAATCTAGTTTTGACAAAAGGTACAAAACAATTTCCATCAACAAATCAATATTTGGAAAGCTGTTTTAAAGTGCTGTTAAACATCACAATTAATACAGTAATAGCTTAAAAAAATAATTTTAATATATTAGGCTATTTTATTAATTTGTGTTTTTAAGTCTCTTATAAATCTGTGAAAATCTACCGTAATTCTATGCCTACTGGTATTAATTTGTTTCATATGTGGGTGTGTAACTTCTCTTTCACACAATACATCTATATTGGCAGGGCGCTTCCAAGATCCTTTTAATGCTAATGCCGCTAATTTGCTTTGTTGTTCTGCACCAGGCCAGATACAACCGAGTGGCTGAAACATCCCTATAAAGTATAAATTATCATATGTTGGATGAAACATTTTTAGATAAAGTGGCACAGGTCCTTCACTGTAATTTAAAAACTTTTTATCGAAAAAAGGATGTGCCAACACAAAACCTGTGCAAGCAATTATTACGTCAAACTTTTCGATACTTTTATCTTTAAAAAAGACTTCTTTACCCTCAAATCGATCAATTTCTACTCTAGGTTTTATTTTACCATGTCTTATTTTATATAATAATTCACTATTAATTGTTGGGTGAGTGGCTCCAAATTTATGATCTGGCTCTGGCAAACCATATATTTTATTAGACCCATTATTAATGTGCGCAATAAAACCAGCTAATAAATTACGTAAAAAAATTGGCAGAAAATTCATCTTTATTGCAAATACATCTGTGGGTTTACCCATTAAAAACTTAGGTATAATTCTGTAGCCTCTTCGCCAACTAATGGCTGTTTTAGTACTAACCCGACTTGTTTCTACAGCTACATCACAGGCTGAATTTCCACCACCTATGACTAACACTTTTTTGTTTGCGAAGGGTGCTGCTTTTTTGTATTGGTGTGAGTGTAAAAAATCACCTGTAAATTTACCTGAATAGTTAGGATATTTTGGTTCCCAATGATGCCCATTACAAACTACTAAATCTGTAAAAATTTCTACATGCTCATTTTCATCTTTTATAGTAGTTACTTCCCACTGACCATTATCTAGCCTAACACAGCTTTTAACAAGCGTATTGAATTGTATATGACGGTACAAGTTAAAGTACTTAGCATACGATTGAAAATAGTTTCTAAGTTCTTCATGTGAAGGGTAATCTGAGACCTCAGGCCTAAAAGGGTAATCTTCATACTGAGATAAAGTCTTTGAACTTATAATATGTGTGGTCTCAAAAACACTAGAATGGCTGTCTTTTTCATTATAAATCCAATTCCCACCAACATCATGGTTATAATCATAGGCTACCACAAATATTCCTTCTTCACTTATGTTTTTAATAGCAGGAAGTCCTGAGGGCCCTGCTCCTATAATACAGACTCGTTTATTCAAAGTGATATTGTCTTTAGTACTAAAATATATAAACTTTAAAGATAGAATATATTTTTATGCTTTTTATTTAATACAAAACCAAACTTATAATTTTTAATTAAAAAAAAGTCATGCTTTTAAAGCATGACCTTTTTTTACAAGAGTTTATTTTCTATTTTTTAATAAAACTTCTAGAAATAACACCCTTAGAAGAATAAATTTTAATGAAATAAATTGAAGGAGGAAGATTTTTTATAGAAAAATTCATCTCTTTAGTCTTTAAGATTAACTGCCCAATTGAGTTATAGACATCTCCTCTAATAAAATTAATTCCGTCAGATAACTTAATATTCAAAATTTCTTCTGCAGGGTTTGGATAAATTTTAAACTGATTTAAATTATTAAAATCATCAACAGATGCTGTTCCATCAGTAATTAACAATCTGTTAGATTTTAGCTCTACTGTATTAAATTGTTCATTTTTCCCCTGATCAAAATTACATTGGTCAACAGCTATAGATATATAATACTCGTAACTACTTCCAGAAATAACAGTTGCATCTTCATCATTATAAGATGTGTTAGATGAAGATACAGACCCTAGCTCTTCAAAATCTCCATTATCTACGCTTCTGTAAATTTTATAAGTACTATAATCTGTTCCCTCATAATCAGTCCAACTTAGATTAACAGAATTAGTTACAGAAATACTACTCTGTAATAAAATAGTTTTATGTAAACTAGAATCTTCAGATACATCACCACACAGATCTACTAATCTTACTTTATAGCTATATGTTTGCACTTGATTATTTGATTCCTCATCTAAAAATGATATATCATCTGAATTCATAGTTCCAATAACTTCATAATTTCCAGTAACAGAAGTTTCTCTTAAAACTTCGTATACTGATACATTATAATTTCCTTGATTATTGATAAAAACTCTATTTTTTGTAGGCTCATTTTCATCACTAGAAACATAACAAACAGATAAATCACTGTATTGATCTGTTAGGTTAATCTGAAATTCCTCAGTTAGAATAAAATCTGTAGCATCAGAAACTACAAAAGTATAGGTGCCATCTTTTAAGTCAGTTAAATTTTGATCATTTTCTTGTCCAATAGGAATAGATCCTCCATTTGATGCAGACCAACTAAATACTAAATCTCCTGTTGTATCAGTAATAGTTGAAATAGTTATAGAGCCATTAGCAGTATCTCCCTCACAATAAGAGTTTGTCAACTCAGAGGATATAGATATATCTCCTATGTTGGCAATATCAATGGTAAATGATTTTTCAAAAGATTGAGTTTCTCCATCAGTAGTAATTACTCGAATAGAAAATGATGATTGAGTTTCAAAATCAAAAGATGTAAATGTTTTTAAATTATTACCATCTATAACAAAGCTATTGTTGTCTGTATCACCGTCACCAGAAACAAATTCAAAGGTATGAGTATCTGAAGGTAAATCTAAATCTATTGTGGTAAATTGTCCAATAATATAGCCATTGGCACTATCTATATTTTCATTTATTAAATTATTTGATAAGTTAATATCTGTAGGAGCATTGTCATTATCTGGATTAATGATAATACTTACAGTTCCTATTTCGCTAGTTAAATTTGAATCATCTGCCCTGTAGGTAAAACTATCTGTAAGGGTGTCTGAACCATCATGTGTGTAAGAAAAAGTTCCATCAGTATCTAAAACTAATATTCCATGAGCAGGAACAGTCTCTAATATTGCTGTAAATGAATCTTCTTCAATATCTGAAGCATTATAAAGCACTGATGTTTCTGAATTGTCTAATACAATAGCAATACCTCCTTCATCTACCTGTATTAAATGATCACTAACAACTGGAGCATCATTTACAGGACTTACTGTTATGGTAACAGTAGCTATTTCACTGTCAACACTATTATCATTTGCTTTATAGGTAAAACTATCTGAAATAGTTTCTGAACTATCATGTGTGTAAGAAAAAGTTCCATCAATATTTAAGGTAATTGAACCATTGGTAGGTTGGGTTACTAAAATGGCTGTTAACTCATCTTGATCTTCATCAACAGCGTTATATAGTAAATTAACTTCATTATTACCCAACGTTACTACTGTAGTACCTTCATCAACTAATAGTGTGTGATCTGTTACAATTGGCTGATCATTTACAGGACTGATAGTAATTACAAATGTTTTTGTAACATTGTCTATACCCCCTCCTTCTGTTCCTGAATCATCATTTAGAGTTACTGTAATGTTAGCAGTTCCATTTTGATCTAGAGCCGGTGTATAATTCAAAACAGCAGCTCCATTTCCTTGTGTATAATTTATGTTAATAGACTCAAATAGCTCGTCATTATCTGTAGCAACACTAAAAGACAAGGCTTGAGTTTCTAAGATATCTCCATCTACAACATTTAAAATATCAAATGATTGTATTCCTGAATCTTCATTGGCACTTACATCTGCAATAGCATCAAAACGTGGAGATCCATTCAGAGGACTTCCAAGCGCATTTTCATACGCACCAATATCTAAAGATGAACCAACTGGTAAAGGTCTTGTCCCTCCATTAATATCTTCATTAACAGGAAAATAACCATATCCAATAGCAGGAGAAAAATCTTGTAGACTATAGTCTCCATTTGTAAAATCAGTGAAATAAATATCTACTTCTTGGTCTGGAGCAACTTCCCAGGTTGAATTCTCTTGAGGAATTATATTAGCATCATTTGTGATAACCTTATTAAAATTTGGAGGAGATGTATACGCGTTCTGATCCGTATCTGATATTAGTACAATTGAATTAATAACGTCTAATGAAATAGTTGAACATGCATTGTGAATACTTCCAGAATTAATAACTGTACAGTTTTTTAACCTTGGTGTAATATTTTCACTTCCGGTACTACATTGGTCATTATATATTGTAAGGCCATTATTAATAAATAAACAGTTTTCTGCTTGAATTGCCGAAACTCCTGTTGATGTAGCAGAAGTAAAGTTTGAAATTTTAGATTTATAAATATTCACATAATGACTATTTGTTGCTCTTATTCCATATGCCTGACCAGTACTAGTCTTATTGAGGTCAAAACCTGTAATGGTCGAATAAAACACACCTGTATTAGAGGAAAAAGTAAACGTATTACTACCATTTACATTATTATTAACAATAGCTCCCAGCGATGTTGTAGATATAAAATTAATTCCTTTATTAATAATAGTCGAACCACCAGGATATTCTCCTGGAAGCACATAAATGGTATCATCATTTAGCGCATAGTTAATTGCAGCCTGTATCGTTTGAAAAGGTGCTGCTTCTAGGCCTACAGAACCATCATTTGAACCGTCATTAATAGAAACATAGATATCACTATTATGATTGTTTGCTCCTAAACTATTTTCATAGGCCCCTATATCTATATTGGTGCCTTCTGGCAATGGCCTCGCACCTGAGTTTAGATCTAAATAAGATTCTAAATTATAATCTATAGTATAAAGATTGATCGAATTAATTCCAGATCCAATTGCAGGTGAATACTCAGATAGGGTATAATCTGAATTCATAACATCATTAAAATAGATATCTCCTTCTAAATTGTTTTCATACGTTAAAAATGCAGGTAATATACTTACAGAGCTCTCCCCGTCTTCAATAAGAGAATTTTGTATTTCCAATATTCCTCCTGATGTAGAAAGTGAAATAAATTGACCTGAACTTATTATAGAATTAATAATAGCACAATTATCGCTAAATAAATTTTGAGATCCGTTATTTACGATTGTTGTGTTAAATGTATTCAGATTCATTACATCTAAGGCTCCAGAAGAAGTATTATTTCTGATAATACTATTGGTAATTAAAGGACGATGATTTGTTTGATTTTGACTATATTTTACTACTTGAGAGGTAGCGCTGTTTTCATAAAACTCAGTTCTAGTCATTTCAAATGGACTGTTAAATCCTCTGAATGTATAATTACCGCTATTATTTTCATAAACTACGTCTGTTACAAATACATTTCCTGTGTAATAGAAATAGGATCCTGCAGCATCATTTGATGATGTATTATTTTTTATAATTAAATTTTTTAAATTTACAACTGAAGAAAATTCAAACACAGTAATTCCTGCTCCTTGATCACTTGTTGCTGAAAATCCGTTTTGAAGGGTGAAACCACTAAATTGTAGATCAGAATTAGACACATAATTCTCTCCATATTCTCCTTGTATTATTACTACAGGAATCCCATTTGCTCCTCCATCTATTATTGTAGTTTCTGCAGATTCTAACGGGCTTGGTGTTGTTACTGTAATTACTTTTTCATCAATAAGAATATTTTCTTGGTAGGTTCCTGGAGAAACTAAAATAATATCATCATTTATAGTTTCGTCTACAGCATCTTGTATATTTATAAAAGGATTCTCTGTAGAACCAAAACCGTTTTCGCTTCCTATTTCTTTAGAGACTACCCAAGAAGTTGGTATGGTTACAGAAAAATCATCTGAGAAATCAGATGAGGTACCATCAGTGTCTACCACTTTTATTCTATAATAATAGGTTTCTCCAACAGTCAAACCATCGTCAATATAATTGTTTTCAGCCTCTGAAGAAGTTGTGTATAACAAATCAGTTGGCGATGCACTTAGGCCTCTGAATACTTCATAATAAGCAATATTATCTGAAGCACTAAGCGTCCAAGATAATTTTGATTTTCTTGGTACTCCTTCTAACACAATATTGGTAGACAATTCTGGTAATGTATTGGCTTTTGAAAACCAACTCTCATTACCATCTACCATATCATCTGTTCCATCTATACTGGAATCGTAAGCCGTAATTGAATATTCGGTAGTGATATCTCCTCCTGTTACAGTATAAGTCGTTACGTTTCCTAGATCTAAGGTTGTAGAATAAGAATATCCTGTAGGTGAACCGTAATGTAATTTATATCCTGCAATATCTGTTTCCCCATTTGCTGACCAACTCAATACAATATCTGAACCAGAAGCTTGTTTAGTCACATTTGATGGTGGAGAAATTGGTGCATCTGTATTTGGTGAAGTTAGAAAGGGTGTATATTCAACAGCACCTAATTCAAAGTCATCTGAATTGTCATAAATTACTGATTGAATTTCTGATTCTGTTGAAGTTCCCCAATAATTGTTTTCTGCATTAATATCTGAATTATTTTCAGTTAAAAGTTTAAAAATATAATTTCCTTTTGTACTTATAAAGTTATTATTATTAAAAGTATTTGGACCATATCTTAATTCAATTGCACTGTTTTCTGAAGCATAAATTGTATTGTATGTAATCGTATTATTATTTGATATAATATAAGAATTTGGTATTCCTAAAGAAGGGTTTTCTGAGTTACCACCAGAATTTAAAATACTATTGTATCTAATTAAAGAATTTGTATTACTTGTTAAGTCTAATCCATAGCCAAGGTTTCCACTAATAATATTATTCTCAATAGTCAAGCCCTCATAAATATAAGTACCGCTTATATTAATACCGCTTCCTTCATTATTAACTATAAAGTTTTTCTTTATTATATTAGAGTCTCTTCCAACTGTAATTCCGTTACCAGAGTTATTATAAATAATATTACCATCTATTGTATTGTCAGCAAAGCCCCTGACAACATCTCCCCAACCAAAATAAAAACCATTACCTCCGTTATTAATTGAAATATTATTTTTAATTAAATTATTATTTGCATTATTACGATATCCACCAAAGCTTAATCCATCTCCAGTGTTATTTTTAAAAGTATTATTTAAAAACTTTGTAAAAGTAAAGCTCCCAATTCCATTGTCTTCTGTTCCAGCTGAAGTACTCGTTCCAGAACCATTGTTATTAAAGTTATTATTATCAATAACAGAATTAATAACTTTTCTAAAATTAATTCCTTTGTTATTTTCAGTCAGTTCAGAATTTACAAGATAAAAAGAACTGTCATCTAATCTTAATCCTTCATCAGCATAAGAAATAATACAATGATTAAAAATTGTTCCTGAAACATAATTATCACTGCCATCAAATGAAGTTGATGTAGAAGCTAACCATATTTTATCCCAATCTCCCTTAGCTGGAGAAGATTCATTGGAGGTAAATATAATTTTATTGGACTCTGTGCCAATAGCGATTAATGAGCCTTGTACTTTTAAGTATTTTTCCGAATTAATTCTAACAGTTACACCAGCTTCTATTGTTAAAGTCACTCCGTTAGGCACCAAAACGTTGCCTGTTAAAATGATTGGGCTATTAGATAAACTCCAAGTTGTATCTGAAGATAGTGCTCCAGAAACATCTGTTTGAGAAAAACCAACTGTTGTTACTAAAATTAAAAAAATTGAAACTATTTTTTGCATGATTACTTATTTATTTATTAAAATTAGTGCTGATAAATTAATATCCTAGTACAAATTTAGTACATCTTGTATTTGTGTCAATAATTTTGAATTTAAGATTAGAGAACTCTTCAAAAAAGTTCAATTTTTAACTAAATTTAAAAACTAAAGATTTCTAGGTATTAATGTGTTTGTAACTTACTAAGGGTCTAACATCTATCTATGCTAACCTGTTAAGGGAAGCTTGGTTTAGATTACCAAAAACGAATTCTAATGTATTGACTATGTCTAATTGAGATGTCTAAATACAATCCATTTATAAACAATGAATTCCATTTATAAATAAATTTTTTCCACATAAAAAAAGCTTTATTCAAATATACAGAAAGCATCTTTAAACTCTTTAAAAAATAGGAGATTAATGATTGTATTTCTGAAATAAAAACCCCTACTGTAAGGAGGGGTATTGTTTTTAATTTCTAGGTTTTGAAAACTGGTTCATTGTAATTATTTTACCATTTTCAAATTGAAAAGATTCCATCCAATTAAAGGCAGTAGAAGTACCGTCTGAAGTTTTTACAGAACCATTATCCCACAGAAGTACCCATTCATGACCGTTATCTCCTGTAACAGCTAAATTAACAGCAACATTGTAATCTTCTATCTCTACAGAAGAATATCCTTCAACCATAAACTTCATACAATTCTCTTTTCCTGTAATAGTTGAACCGTCTTCAATATTAAATTCTACATTGTCTGCAAGAAAAGTTCCTACCTTTTCATAGTCTTTTTTAATAATGCTTTCATGCATTTGTTGCACTTTTAATACCAGTTCTGAATTACCCATTTTAAAGGTATCTAAATAAGTTGCCTCATAAATATAGTTTACATCGGCTTTTGTTTCTTCAGGTTTTTCTCCACAGCTTACTATTACTGCCGCAAAAAGAAATGCTACTATAATTTGTTTGATTTTCATAATAAATGGTTTTGAATTAATTAATACGAATATATAAAATTGATTGCTTTAAAGAATTAATTTTATGTTTTTAAAAGAAAAAATATATTTAATTATCTAATAAACAGTTAATTACTGTCATTATAAAAGTATAAAACCCTCCGAAAAGGAAGGTTTTTATACTGTAAATATGTAAAGTAGTTATTATAACAATCCTGCAGATTCCATTATTAAAAGAGCAGTTTCTCCTTCAATCTTAAAAAGGTTTCCCCATTGACCACTTACAACTGAATTATCTTCTGCTTTAGAAGACCATTTTCCATAGGCAATAGCAATATCATTCCCTAAATATTGATACCCTAATATAATTGCATTTAATTCGCCTCCATCAGAATAATTTTCAGTTAGTTTTATCTGTTCTCTACCCAATACAATCCCTTCTTTAGAATTTACATTTTGAATAGCATCGTTTGTAAATAACATAGAAAGCCCTTCGCTGTTTTTACTGTTGTAATTAGTAATATAACTAAGAACAGATTCCTCAATTTTATTAAAATGAGGTTCTTCAGAAGAAATAGATTTCCCTAAAACAACCTCAAGATTTGAAGGTTTGTTTTCTTTAGGATTTCTGTGAGCAGACTCCATTAAAAATTTAATTTGTCCTTTATTGTATTTAAAAACATTACCCCATTTTCCTTCCTCTAGTATTTCATTTTCTTTATTTAGTATCGTAAAAATTCCTGCTCCTAGATAAATATCTGCAGATACAGCACGAGTTTCTATAACCTTTACTTCTATATGGCTGTCTTTAAATTCGCTTCCTTCTGAAAAAGTTGATTCAAATACTTGTAAAATAGCTTCTTCTCCTTTAAATGGGCTTGAAGGATTAGAAATAATTCTAACAGCATCTTTTGTGAACTCCTTAGATATCTCAATAGCATTTCCTTGATTCCAAGCAGCAGTAAGCCTCTGCATAGATTCTGCCATAAGAGTTTTGGCATCTAGTTTAGAAACAGTTTCGTTTTGCTGCTTTTTTTGAGAACAACTAAAAGTAACGAATGCAACAAGTAGTAATAGGTATAATTTTTTCATTTAAAATATGTTTTGATTAATTATTAACGCGAATATATAAAATTGATTGTGTTTTACAATTAAACGGGTTGTTGAAAAAATAAATAATGGTAAATTGTGTAATAAAACCAATAAATGAATAAATTTTTAGTAAAATAATGGAGTTGGATTGGTCTTTTAGCTATCATCTCTTTTCAATGTAATATAAAAGGGTATCAAGAGATATCAGCTATCAGTATTCTTATGAGTATTTTATGGTTTATTCAATACATAAGATATAAGAAAAATAAGTAGTTATTTTTTAATGTGATTGTAAAGACTTAAACAATACAAAACAATTGTACCCCACATCACATAAATAAAATGTGAAGAAGGAATCCAGACATATGCTAACACTAAATTTGACACTAGTAAAATACCAAGTACAATTAAAAATCGCTGTCTAACAATATAAATCTCTAAGAATTTGTTAGGTGTAAAAGCGAGGAGTAAAAATCCTATTCCTAGAACATATAATCCTAAAAATCGATAAACCTGAGTCAAATACCCACCTAATGTTGAGTTTCCTTCAATAGAAAAAAGATCAACAAAAGTCATCTGTAATCTTTCTTCATTAGCAACTTGATCTAACATCCAAGGTTCTGAGCTAAGCAACCACCTTATTCCAGATAAACAAAGTATAATACTTATTAATACTATGGGATATTTGATGTAAGTAAGTGATTTCTTTTCCATTCAAAATATATTTTATAATAATACCTCAATGTACAAAATTTTATTTTTTAAAATAAACAACTTTTATCTTGAGATTGTTATTGATAGTGATATTCATTTTTGTGAATTTTTAACAAGTTTAATTTTATTTCTTAGTTTATGTTATTTAAATTAGCATAAAATAATTATCTATGAAAAAATTATTAATCGCAACCTTATTTGCTGTATTTACACTATCAGCTAATGCTCAAACTGAAGAAGTTGTTGAAAATAAATCAGAAATAACAACTACTATTCATCTTAATTTTGAAACAAGTATAAATAAAATTGAAGATGTGTTTAGTGTTAAAAAACTACTTTATAATGTTAGAAAAAATAGAGAAACTAACAAGTTTAAATTAACAGCTAGCTCAATTGCACTTGATTATAACAAAGAACATCTTGAATACTATGAAATGGCAAAGAGATTAATGTCCAAAAAAAA
>KB911099.1:0-5730 GCA_000383355.1 Flavobacterium sp. SCGC AAA160-P02
TGTAAAAGCATTTCTGCCTCTAAAATTTGGTGGTAGTTTGAAACTGTTTAAATCTTGATACACCATTATTTAATAATTTCTAAAAGATTTTTTTTTAAATATATCTACTGTGAAATTATTTAAAAAAAATGTTTTATTATATTCAGCAATTTTTTTAGTTCACTTTTATTGGCTGCAAGATAACTTAATATTTTCTGGATGCTATTTTCGTTATTTTTTTCCACAAAGTATCCATTGATTTTATCTTGAAAGACATCCGATATACCTGCATGATTAGTTGTTACAACAAGGTTGGTTGTTGCCATAGCTTCTAATATAGAAATAGGCTGACCTTCCATTTTATAGAAAGTAGGTAGTACAAATACATTTCCCCACTCTAAAAGATTTTTTTTATCATCACCATTAACAATACCAATATATTCTGTATTTTTTAATTCTGTAAGTAAATTTAAAATTTCTTTAGAATATTTTTGATCAATATTTCCTGCAATTTTTGCTTTGTAAATTATATTGTTTTTTTCTAAATTTTTTAATGCGTTTAACAAACAAAAAATTCCTTTCTCTTTCATTAAATTACTCAAGTAAAAAATTCTTAATTCGTCTTTTACAAATTTTTTATCCTCTTTATAAAGATAGTCTTGAGCAAAATTTGGTAAAGAAAAAATATTTTTGTCTTCAAGAAACGGAGTTAGATTATGTTTTAACGAATTGGAAAGAACGATCCCTTTTGTAAATCTAGAGACTAAAAAATAAAATAACACTCTTTTAAACCCTTTCAAAGATTGGTACTCTTTTCCTAAGTAGTTTCCATGAACATGAATAATCAATTCTTTCTTTAATAACGATGTAATTGAAATGAATAGGGAATATTTTAATACTCCAAAAAAAGTTTGCCCTGGTGTTATATAAACAATATTGTTTTTAAAGATTTTAAAAAAAGAAAGATTTAACGATAAATAAAAAAGAAATTTTTTTATTGAAAACTTGCCTATTTGTTCGTCAAAACTGGGATAGGATGTATTTATAGTTTCTACTAAGAAATCTGAATCAACACTTAAAAGTTCTTTTACAACTTTATTTGCAATTGAAACTCCTGAAATTGGATTTGGAAATGGGCCAATTATTAATACTTTTTTCATTTGGGCGAATTAATAAGATTTTTAAAAGCAAAATAATTTAATAAAAATGAAAAAAGAATAATCCCATTTTGCCTATCTAAAACATTTTCTATCATCATCATAAAAGTAAAAAGTAGCAGGATAGATATGTGCTCAAAGCTACTAGAAGCAGCAATATTGAAATTTTTAACCAAAATTAAAAGAAAAAAAGAAAGGCCAACAATACCATTGGAAATTAAATAACCTAAAAACTGATTATGTGTATTGTAATAATTTCCTTTAAGAAATTTCTGTTTTTTTTCGAACAATGATAGTATATTTTTAGAATCTCCTATTCCATACCCTAAGATAGGGTTTTCGTTGATGGCTAAAATTGATGACTTATATATATTAATTCTAAGATTTGATGAGCTCTCTTGCTGATTATTTTTAAAAATATTTTCTAAATCTCTAAAACGATTACTAATATCTGGAGTAAATTTAACAACAAGAAAACTCATCATTATAACAGAAATTAATGAAACAATTTTCCATTTAAAATACATAGTTTTATTAAAAACTAAATATAATAAAAGTAAAACTAGCATAATTAAAATAGCACTTTTCCTTGAAAGCAGGATTAAATTAATTAGCAATAAAATATCTCCAGTAATAAATAAATACAAATATTTTTTTTTCTTTATAAAACTGACTGAAACTATAAGCGCTATAGCGGCATATATGGAAGCATAAATAGGGTGTATAGAATACTTACCTAATTGAGATGTTATTCTATGGCTATAATTTAAAAAATAATTTTCAGTGACATATCCTTTACCATAAAAAAACATAAAAATAGATAGGAAAAAGAATAGTGTACTCAAGTAAAAAAGTAATTTTCCTGTATTTAGTGTTTTTTCAGAAAAAATAAATTTATTTTTTTGTAACAACAAAAAGCATACAGGAAAAACAATAAATGGGGTTATCCTAATTAAATATTTAAATCCATAATCTATATCTTCAGAATAAAAAAGTCCTAGAAAAATAACTAAAAACATAGAACTATTGATAAAAAAAATAGTGTTTATTTTTTTTTTAGAAAAAAACCCAGATACTCTATTTTTAAAAACACTAATAATACTTGACAATAAAAACAAAGCTACCATACTTGGTTTTAGATTATCTGGATAAATTGGTAATAAAAAAATATTTAAAAAAAATATTTTCAATAGCGTTTCATCTAAATTATTGGAATTTGTTCTTACCATAATCGAATTCCTTTATGTATGTACCCAAGAAATTTGGGAATAATATATATCCCAAATGATACTAGGATTAATTGAGAAAATCCATTAGTAAAATCACCTCTTAAAAAGTAAATCATGTGGATGGCAGTAAAAAACGCAAGTAGTTTTTTTAAATAATCATCTGATTTTAAAAACAGTAAGCCTCTTGTTAGTAAATAAGCAAAAAGGATCGCAAAGATTATAATACCAATCAATCCAAAATTTAAATAAGCTTCAGAGATAAAGGGGTTTGAAATATTATTAAACCAAAAATTATGTTTTTCTATTAAATAGTTCCCTAAGAACTGACCAGATGTTAATGGTTTAGAAGACCAAATAGAGCGAGGAATAAAGAAGAACAACGCATTTGATAATTGTTCTCCCATACTAAATCCATAGATCGATACATTTTCAATAGTGGCTAGAAAATTTGCATAAGCATCAAAATTTAAAGTGTTAAAATTACTTAACAAAACATCTTCATTTAATGACGAAAAAATTATTTTTGGGTTTTTTACAACTTCTATAAAGGATGAATTTACGTGAGTGAAAACTGCCAAAAGGGGCATTGCTACTATTAAACTTAAATATAAAATTATAGTTGTTTTAATGTTATTATTTAATAACCTAGGTATAAAAAGAAATAATAAACTAAAGTAAACTGGCCCTAAACCAGATCTTTTTTCCATAAATGGATTTTTGAAGACTACAATTAATAACAAAAATATTATTAGTGAAATTCCAATGATAAGCCAATTAACTGGTTTATTGCTTTTTTTCTTAAAATACATCACACACATAGCAACACCTGCTAACGGTATTGAAAACAAGACTTTAGATATGATTATTTTAATAGACTTTGCATTGTCAAATTGCAACTTCCAAGTTGGAGTCATTAACTTTTGTTGAATAAAATCAATATTAGCAAATAGAATTAAAATGCATATTAATAGAATAATTAAAATATCGAAAGGTAATTTTTTATTTATTTTATAAGCTACAACTATAGTATTCTGTTTTTTAAAAAAAATATAACTTATGAAGAAAAAAATATTAAAAATTAAAATACAACTATTCGCAAATACCGTCTGTTCCCAAAAGTATGGTAGGTAATTTACATGTCTTAATAAAACTGGATCAATATTAGAAATCTGAGCTAGGGGTGCTATAGTAAAAAAAAGTAAGTTGAAAATTAAATATGCAGATATAAAAGGAGAGTACTCTTTCTCTAAAAAAAAATGATAATACATAATCATCATAATTAATAGATAATTTAAAAAGAAAAATAATAAGGCTATAATATTTATATCAACCAAGAAAAATTGAATCCCAGTAATGACAAAAAATAATATAAATACAAGGTTTTTCAAATTAGTTATATCTTTTATGCAATGATTGTTTTTCTTTTAAATGAATAAAATAACCTTATTAATACCATTAATATATCTCCAAAAACTCTTAAATATATTAAATTCCAAAAGTTTATAGTCTCTGTGAAATATAAAACTATTAAAATTAGTAAATAAATAATTGAGGTGAATATTAATGAAAAATTATATTCTCTATAGTAACCAAAAGCTACTAAAGAACAAGTTCCTAGTATAAACGTTAAAGAAACAAAAGGGCAAAGAATTGCTAATATTTTTAAGGAAGGTGCAAATTGTAGCATTTCTTCTCCACCCACCCAAACCATAAAATATTCTGCCATTAAAAAAACTAGTGTACCAATTAGTGCACCAATTAAAAAGGAGGCATACACAAGATTTTTAAGTAACTTTTTATTTTTCGTTCTTGAAATTGTGGGAAAAACTGCTTGCTGAAGCATTTCAAATGGGATCACTGCTAACATTACAATTTTTATTCCTGTATCAAAACCTGTAACTTGTTCTAAAAGACAAAAATTACCAATAAAAAAAATAGTTCCAAAATTGAACACTAATGCTAAAAATCTACCTATGAAGAAAGGAAGTGATTCTTTAAAATAATTCATCAATTTACTAATTGGCAATAGAGTGATCTTAATCTTATAATATTTAAAAAGATAAAACACTCCTAAAATACCCATTAAAATAGATGAAATCACAAATAATACGATATAGGATAATAAATCATACTGAGCATTAACAAAAATAATTGTTCCAATAAGAAGAAATAATCTTGTTAAAAAAACAATAATAGTGGCAGGCTTCAGGTTTTCTACCCCTTGAAAAAACCATACAGGAAACAATACTTCTCCAATTCCTGCAAACATTAATAACAATAATAAGTGCTTGTAAGCAGAAAAAGTTTCAAAATTCCCTAAAAACAAAATACATAGTATTGAGAAAATAAAAAGCACCAATTTTATAATGAAAATTGAAGATATTATTTCATTTATTTTATCTTTTTTATCTTTATTCTCAACTATATATTTTGCGGCATAAATATTAAATCCAAAATTCACAATCATTAAAAAGTATTGAATTACAGAATCTAACCAAGTGAATAGTCCGTATTTTTCACTACCTAAAACTCTAATTAAATACGCTGCTAAAATAATCTTAACACCAATATTAAAAAACTTCATTATGGTTAAATAAGAAAAGTTTTTTAATATTATTAATTGATTTTCATTAATCGACTTAAACATGCTCGGTTATTAATTTATCAAATACTTTTTTGGAAAAATCAGATGCTACATCATGAAAAATATTTTTTATCTCTTCTCTTTTTTGATTATGATCGTCCTTTTGATTTTTTAATACATCATTTATAAAAGAAATTAGTTCTTTGGTATTGGTTACTATTTCACCTGGCATAAAGTTTTTTGGTTCTTCAAAAACAAATCCTCGAGAATTTAAATATTCAGAAAAATCTGAAATAACAAACCCTATCGGTTTGTTTAGCAATAAAAAATCTATATATATTGAAGAAAAATCTGTTAATAATAAATCAATTGAACTTAATACTGAATACAATGAAATGCCTTTATTCTCAAAAAAAGAATTATCTACAAAATAAATATTTGTAAACTTTTTAAAATCGGTAGCATTCATAAAATCCATAGGATGTATTTTAACACAACACCGCGTATTGAGTTTCTTAAGGTGATTATTTAACAACGTTAGATTGCTGTGACTTAAAAAACTATTCATCAAATCTACTTTTCCATCCTTTCTAATATCACCTTTAATAGATTTTCTGTACGTTGGCATCCATAAAATCATCTTATCTTTATTATCATCAGAAATCCCAAGTAAATTCTTTAATGTAAAATTATTAGTGAAAAGAAAATCATTTCTTGGCTGTCCAGTTATTAAGACATTTTCAGCTTCTATTTTAAAAGCTTTTCTCATAATTTCTTGAAA
>KB911099.1:6070-39659 GCA_000383355.1 Flavobacterium sp. SCGC AAA160-P02
AAATTATTAGTGAAAAGAAAATCATTTCTTGGCTGTCCAGTTATTAAGACATTTTCAGCTTCTATTTTAAAAGCTTTTCTCATAATTTCTTGAAAAACAAGAGAAGTTGATATCACATAATCCGATTCAGGAATAATTTTATTAGTATCTAAGTAGCCTATATTTTTAAGAGGCATACCGTGCCATAAGTTTATGTTTTTTTGCTTTTTTGATAACGGGAAGCTATTGTAAATACCATGTGTGTGAATTACATACTTAGATCTTAAAAAGAAATATACTCCCAAAAGAGAATTTTTTTTTAGAATTTTAAAATTTAAAGAATTTGAATAATTTGAAATTATTTTTAAATAGATGCTTTTTTTATCTTTATGATCTACAAGCCAAACATTTTCATACTCTGGATGAGTATTTAAAATATAAATAAATAAAGAAAAGCTGTTATCTGAAACGTCAGGAAAGCTATGATAAATGATATTCTTATTTCTAGGTGTTATAAAAACATGAATCCATTTTAAAATAAAATTAATCATCATTCTCTAATTAATTTTTATTGATAATAGATTTTAGTTTTGTTGTTGAAATTCCAATAGTTCTAGGTAAGTATAAAACTTTACAATACTCCTCTAGGAAATCAAATTCTCCTTCCCAATCATCGCCCATAATAAACATATCTATTTCATTATCTACTATATCTTTCTTTTTTTGATCCCAACTAGATTCTGGAATAACCAAATCTACATATCCTATGCTTTCTAGAAATTCTTTTCTCTTTTCGTACGAAATCTCGCACTTTTTCCCTTTTGTTTTGTTAAAATCATCAGTAGACAACCCAACAACTAATCTATCTCCAAGCTCTTTAGCCCTTCTTAAAATTTCAATATGCCCATAGTGTAATAAATCAAAGGTTCCATAGGTGAGTATGGTTGTCATTTTCTTATCTATCAGAGCATCAAAATGTATGTCAAAATTAGATTCTTTATTCGTGAAAAAAGATTCCATTTTAGAAAATAAGGGGAGTCTTTCTTTAATAGATGGTGTTAATAGTTCATTAATAAACTCAATTGTTTTTACTCCCTCTAAAACAACACCTTTATTCTTCCCAGAATTGTAAAAACCTTTTCCAATTAGCAAGCCTAGCGTTCTATTTCTACTTAAATCATTAAGGGCAGTTAAGCCCAAATCTCCAAAACCACAGGCTAGAAATAAGGTATCTTCTCTTCCTCCTAATATATTGAGTAGAATTTTAATTTCGGAAAAAGATTTTGTCAAAATCATAAAACGTGTATTGGGTGAATTATGTTTTGCATCTACAATCCCAATAATTATTGCATAAATGTTCTTTAAAACACTTAATAATTCTACACCCTTAATATCTGTGGTATAATCAATATGAATATTTGTGTTTTTTATAACGGAATCTATAATTTGGTACTGAGATTTAGAATCTAATCCTAATGTGAAAATAGAATGTGAGTTATTTATTAATTCAGATGAAAATGTAGGTCCTTTCATCGTTATGATACTATTGTTAGCTAAAACAGTTGTAAGAAAGTCTACAATTGTTTCTCCTTCTTTATAAACTCCTTTAGATAAATTTATTATTAAAGCTTCTTTTTTTATAAAAGGTGCACAGTTTTTTATAACTTTTTTTATTTTTTTTGATGGGATTGAAATAAAAATAAGATCCGCATTTGACAAATCACTTACTTTAGATGTTGCAGATAAAGAAGGGTTTAGTGTTTTGTTTGGAAAATATTTTTTATTTGAGTGACTTTCATTAATCTCTTTTTCTTGAATTTCACTTCTAACGAACAGCACAACTTTATTATTCTTATTACTCGCTAATTGATTTCCAATTGCAGTCCCAAATGATCCTCCACCTAAAATATATATGTTTTTCATTGATGTAAATACTATTTTATTTTAATAATTACAGGCATAACAATTATTATTACTCCTAAAAGAAAATCTATTTATCTATTTATTGTTATTACTTCGTTTTATTTGAAATAATTAATATAATTCCTGTTGAGAAAAGTCTTAAAATACAAATCCATCAATTTATAATTTCACGTAGTAAAAATAATTTATGGTTTCTTTTTATAAGTACTTAAATAGTTATTTAAATCTATAAAAAGAATAACCAATAACGTTATAAAAAATGACAGCCCTGCAAGTATAAATATATAATTTTTTGTAATACCTTTTATCTCATAACCTATGGTTTGAAAATTTGAAATAACGTTAATAACTTCAGATTTTTCACCAATATCAACAGCAATTAAACCTAGTTCTTCATTAATTTTTATATCTGTCGAAAATAGTTCAATCTCTTTAGTTGTTGTTTTGCTTCCTCCTAAATCTATGCTGGTTCCTGTAAACTCCTTTTTAGATTCTTCTAGCATGACCCTCATATACACTTGTCGAAGAGAATCAACTTTAATTAAATTCTCTCTCAATAAAGAATCTGTTCTGGTAAGGTTTTCGTTGGTTAATTTTTTTATTCTATCAAAATAATTATTACTAATTACAGAAGCAATAATAACTTCGTCTAAACCATTAAATACGTCATTGTATTTTGCCTCTACTACAATATCATGAAGTTTATAATCGTAGTCGGTAAAACTCGTTTTAAATTGATCAAAATTATAGCTACTAACGGTTAGGGTATCTACAGTTAGAATAAATTGATCGTAAGCATTAATAATGTCATTATCATTAACAACAGGTGTTATTTCAAATTTTGTTAAACCTGACGCTTTTAGGGTGTCTATGTTAAAAATAGAGGCTAACAATAGCACCTTTTCTTGTTTTACCAGCTCGTTATAATAGCTAATGTTCTTGTAAAGCTGAAGTGTGCTTTTAAAATTGGGCTGAACTAATAAATTAGATCCATATCTATCTTCACTATCACTTTCTAAATATGCTCCAACAATACCACCTAGAAGAGCGGCTATTACAAATTTTTTGAAGTGTTGTTTAAAAAATAATAATATTGAAATTAAAAAATGAAAAATACCTCTAAATATACTTCCAATAAAATTAAAAAAGTTTTTAAACCCTTTTCCAATAATTACAAATAAAGAGCCTAGATCTACCTCTTCTTCATTGTTTTGATTGTTTGTTGACATCTTATTTTTTTAATTGATTTTTATTTAAAAAATTTGCTCCAGTATTTTATGCGTTATGGCGTAGGTTGGAGTCACTCCAGACATCCCCAAACCACCAGAAGCTAGTGTAGCTCCTGTTTCTAGTGGGTTATCAGAAGCATAGTAAGCATACCTCACTTTAACATCTTCAGAAATATTTCCTCGAATCTTAGAAGCTGCCTGAATAGCTTTTTGATAATGAGCTCCCTCCATTTCTAATCCAATAACATTCCATGTAGAATCATGAAAAAACTTTAATAAATCTTTGTTTTGTAATGATGTTCCTAAAACTGTTACCATGGCTCCGTCAAAAGAAGAAACTCCAAAACCTTGTAAATCTTCTTTAGATAGTTCATTTGTAAACGGATAATTATCTGCTGTGCCTTCAAAAATATGAGCAGAAGGAATCATAATATCTCCTTTACCTCCTTCTAAAATACCTGCTTTTCCCATAATAGAAATAGATTCAACATTTAAATGAGTTGAACCTTGCTTTTCTTTATATGGTTTTAACAATTCATCCATCGTTTCATAAGCTTGCTCTCCAAAAGCATAATCCATCACAATAATAACTGGGTCTTTCCCTTTTGAAGCTACTTTTGTAAATGGTATTTTACTACTATCTATCTTTTGGGTATCTATCACCTGAACGTTAATATTTGTTCCAGAAGTATCTTTTATATAAATCAACCCATTTTCAGAAGCATATTCTTTTACTTTTTTCTGAAGTGGCTTGCTCTCATTATTACTTAATAATTCATACAATTCAAACCCTTCTTTGCCTTTTGCTATATCTGTTAACGAACTAGTAGCATAAATAGTATTTAAAACACTGTGCATATTTGCACTTATAATGTGAATTGGTCTTTCTAATAGCTGATGATCTTTCAATACTTTTTTTATGTTATTGGCCCAAACCTCTCCGTAAATATGATGACCTATTCCTTCTCCTAATACAGAACTAAAATTGACCGTTCTCTTTTGTTGATGACAACTTTCACTAATTGCTAGTTTTCCTAACCAATAAATAATTTGAAAGAAACGATCTGGGTTTTCTGAAGATGAGAAAGCATTATAAGTATCGGCTACTTCATCATAAGTTCTTCCTAAAACATTTGCTAAATGAACTTTCGTAATTTCTCTTTCTTCCTCAGATATTTTTTTATGATGAAGAACAACTTCTTCTAAGTTTTTCCATTCTCTGGTAACATTCCCTTCTAAATTTAATAAAATACGGTCTTTAATTTTGTGAGACTCTATAAACAAAAAAGTAAGATGTGTTAAGATATCATAGATTTCAGATCTACCTCTAGTGATCTCAATATTCATTTGATCTTTGTCTATTCTATAGCAGTTTCTTCTTCTCTTTGGAGGAATAATGACCTTAAAATGTGATTTATTATATCCCTCATCAGCTGTTAAGTTAATAAACTGGCACTCTTCAATTCCTTCTGGTAATCGCTCTATCACATAAATCAATCCGTTCAACTCTACTCTTTCTTCTGCTATAGATCCATAAATTTCTGGTCTAAGTAGTAGTAATGATTTTCGTAAAGTTTCCCCTGAAATACCCATTGGCTTATAAAAACCCCTGCTAAACAAATGACGCATAGAAATATATAAACGCTCAATAGCGTTGGTAGATTCTTGGGCTCTGGTTCTTTCTTGATGTTTTGTTTGCAACATAGTGTTTTAGGCTGCAAAGATAAGAAATTAGCTCAAAGTTAAGCTCCTTTAAGCACCTTAGCATAGAGGCTTTTGTTTTTTAGAAATTTTACGGCTTCTAAAATCACTGTATCTTTTTTTAATTTGTTCAAATAAGAACCATTTTTGTAGTAGTATCTGATTAAAATTTCATCTTTAATAATTTCAGATAAATAATCTTGATTCTTTGAGATTTTAGAAATTTTTTCCTGTAGTAATTTCTTTTTTAATTGTTGAAATTCCTTGGCAATGAAGGTAGTTTCTCCAGAAGAATTATAGGCGTCTAAAAAAAGACGGTCTTGAGTTGTTAGAAAAACAGTGTCTGATAATGTGAGATAATTTAAAAAACTTTTAAAGTCTGATGAAGAGAAAGAAAAATCGGTAACTGAACTTATTGTTGGGTTTCTATAAAAATAATCTGTTGTAAAGTTAAAGATTGCTCTAGATTTTATCAAGTCTTTTGTGGCTTCACTTCTCTTTGAAAAACCCACTTCAACGTCTGGAGTAATTCCTCCTCCATCAAATACAACTCTTCCATTTTTAGTTTTAAAAGAGGTTACTGTACCATCAGAAAATTTTGGAACCTGCCCCTGGTTATCTCTACTGGCGTAATCTAACTCTTGAATACACCTTCCGCTTGGGGTATAGTATTTAGAAATAGTAAGTTTTAATTGAGTTCCATAGCTTAGGTTCATATAACGCTGAACCAACCCCTTTCCAAAGGAACGTTCTCCCAAAATTACTGCCCTATCATAATCTTGTAGTGCACCAGCAACTATTTCAGAGGCCGAAGCTGATCTTTCGTTGAGTAAAACAGTGAGGGGAATCTCTAAATCTAAAGGAGTGTTAGATGCATTATAAGTATTGCTCCACTTTCTTACTTTAGCTTTAGTTGCTGTAATTTTACTTCCTTTTGGTAAGAAAAAATTTGAGATATTAATAGCCTCTCCTAGAGAGCCTCCTGGATTACCTCTTAGGTCAAAAACTAAGTTTTTCATTCCTCTTTTCTTTAATTCTAGAAAAGCCTTTTTAACCTCAGAAGAAGCTTTTTGATTAAATCTAGTTAAAACAATATACCCTGTTTCTTGATCAATTAAATCATAAAAAGGAACCGGATTTATCTCAACTTTCTCAGTTACTACACTAAAATTCTTAACTTCCCCCTGTCTTAAAACAGCAATTTCTAAAGAAGTATTTGGTGCGCCTTTTAATATCTCTGACAGTTGATCTCTATCCATATTTTTAAGAGATTGGTCTCCTGCTTTTATAATAATATCTCCTGCTTTTAATCCTTTTTTATCTGCTTCATAGCCTTTGTAAATTTCATTTAATACAATTCCTTTTTTATCATAAAAAACTTAAACACCTATTCCTGAATACGCTCCTTCTCTTCTTATCCTTGCTTCTTCAACTTCTTGTTCATCAAAATAATTTGTATAAGGATCTAGTTCTTTTAGCGTATTTTTTATTGCTTTATTTGTAAATTCAGCAGGGTTAATTTCATCTACATAATATAGATTCAATTCTTTAAATAAAGTCGTGTAAATTTCTAGTTGTTTTGCTACTTCAAAGAAATTTGATTTAAATGAAAAAGAAAGAACAATAGCTCCAACAACTAGCGTAACTATTACCTGTTTTTTAATTGTATAATTAGGCATTTTCTTTGTTGGTTTGTGTTTCAATAAATAATTTTAAAAGTTCCTGAATTTTTTCTTGAACCTCTGAAAATACGGGCTCTTTCTTACCAATAAAAGTAATCATAAAAACACAGTGAAATTTTGATCCTGCAAATATGTTTTTTTTCTCTAGTCGATAAGCTTCTCTAATCAATCTTTTAATCCTATTTCGATCAACTGCTTTTTTGAAATTTCTTTTAGGAACTGAAAATGAAGCCTTAACTGAAGTAATTGAAATTGGATCTGTTATAATATACACCAATCTAAAAGGAAAATTTTTGATAGATGTTCCTTCTTCAAAAAGCCTGCCTATGAGTTTGCGACTTTTTAATCTTTCTTTTTTACCAAGTGTATTGTTCATCTCTACAAACTTACAGAAAACAGTTTTTTAAAAGGAATATCTTAGACACTATTTACAAATTAGAAAAAAATAACTGATTAACTAGAGGGTTCTTTTCAAAGGACGAGTTAAACATGTAGGCCCTCCACCACCTTTTACGCTAATCTCATTGCCTTTGTAAGCAACAACTTGGCAGCCTGCCTGTTCCAATAATTTTTTTGTGATTGGATTTCCATCCACCATCAAACAATCTCTTGGAGCAACAGCTAATACATTGCAACCCATAGATTCAAATTCTTCATCAGGAACCTCTATCAATTGAAAACCTCTTTCCAACAATTGATTTCTAAATTTTATAGGCATTAAAGGAGAATAGACAACTGCTAAATTTTTATCTACTGGACTTAGAATAGACATCAAGTGAAAAACATCCTCTTTTCCTTTGTAGTGAGGGAGTTCTACAACAATAACTTCTATTCCTTTTGGATCTAATAGGGCTTTTAATTGACATATTCCTTGGTCATTTGTTCTGTACGTATGGCCAACAGCCAATGTTTTTTGATCTAGCCAAGCAACGTCGCCTCCTTCTAGAGTTCCTGGAAAGGTAATCTCTCCTAATATTTTAACAGTGTTTTGTCTATAGGTTTCTAACTGGGCTTTAGGTTCCTGTATTCTTCCTTTTTTATCCATATTACAGATAATCATTCCAAAATCTGTAGCAATAGAGGCATCTCTGCAATAAATAGAATCTATCGATGTTTTTTGATCCGCAGGAAAAAAACATGTTTCTATATTTTTATTAGTAAAAAATAACTGAAACGCATGATATTCTTTCAGAGATTCCTCAAAATTGGGCTTAGTAAGAAACTGCAATTCTTTCCATTGTTTTGTCAGCTTTTTTTCTGAGTGATATGAATTCTCTGCAGGTTTTAAGTATACAGAAGCTAATTTTAAATATTCTGAATGATGTGTTTCTTTCATTTTTTTTTAGATTTATTCCATTGCATTAAAACATAAAATGGAATTCCAAGCAATAATAATAAAAATCCATAGAATACAACTTCTGCAGTTGAACCGTAAATAGCCCACAAAGAATATAGAAATCCTAAAAGACCCAAAACAACTGTTTTTACGGCACTATTAATGTGTGTGTATTTTTGAACTAGAATAATAATATAGGCAGCAGAAACAAACACATAGGGCACCAAACAGGCCAAGACCGTTAAATTTACCATAAATGTAAATTGGGTTACAAGACTATCAGAAAAATTCATCAGCATAACAATAGAACTTAATAAACTTCCTATGATGAGCCCTAAAACTGGAGCTCCTTTTGTGTTCTCTTTCTTAAAAATTTTAGGAAACATGGCATCTTTTGCTGCAGCCATAGGAATCTGAGCTAGAATTAAAATCCAACCATTTAATGCTCCCATTCCAGAAATTGCAGCTCCTGCAGCAACAAAATAACCAGCATATTTACCTCCAATTATTTCTCCTGCTTCAGCAAACGGAGCTGGAGAGTTCTGTAAGGTTTCTGCGGGTAAAATTCCGAATAAAACAATGGTTCCTAAAATGTAAATACTAGTGGTAATAATAGTCCCAAGCATGGTTGCTTTTGGCACTATTTTTTCTGGATTTTTTATGTTTTCTGCAGGAATACTTGCAGATTCTAGACCTAAAAAAGCATATAATGTTAAAGCTGCTACTAAAGAAAATGTTGTAAAATCACTTTCATCTGTCATATTAAATTTTGGAAAATTATCTAAGCTAAAAAAGAAAAATCCAAAAACAATAATAAAAACCAATGGCAGTAATTTTAAAATAGTGGTGATGACCTGAATTTTTCCAGATGTGCTAACTCCTTTAGAATTAATCCAAGTAAAAAACCAAATCATAGACAATCCAATACTAACAGCTAATAATGAGTTTGTTTCTAAAATTGGGAAAAAGAAGCTTAAGGCTCCTATAATGGCAATGGCAATTGCTGCATTGCTAATCCAAATAGAAATCCAGTAACCCCATGCAACTAAAAAACCTATAAAATCTCCAAAACCTTCTTTTGAATAAATATAGGGTCCTCCACTTTTATTAACAATAATCTTACTTAAATCACTAAATATTTTGGCTAAAACAATGGCTCCTGATGCTGTAAAAAGCCACCCTAATAAACTAATACTACCATAGGCTGATAATGAAGCTGGTAGAATAAATATTCCAGCACCTATCATATTCCCAACAACCAAAGACGTTGTGGTTATCAAACCTATTTTTTTGTTGCCAGAACTCATTTAATTTGTGTAATTTTAGAATCAAATTCTTGAAAGATACAATTTAATTTAACAACTAAAAATGAGCTTTAAGATCAATCCAGACATTACAAAAGCAGAAACGCTTCCTGCTACTTTTTACAAGGATCCTGTTGTTTTTGAAACAATAAAAGAAAAAGTTTTTTTAAATTCTTGGCAATGGATTGGTGATAAAAACCTTGTTAGTAAGCAACAATCTGTGTACCCCTTTGTATTATTAGATGGTTTTTTAACCGAGCCACTGCTACTAACCAAAGACAAAGAAGGAATGATTAATTGCCTCACAAATGTTTGTACTCATAGAGGAAATTTAGTAGCATTAGAATCTGGACACTCAAAAAAACTTACGTGCTCTTATCATGGAAGAAGATTTAACTTACAAGGTAAGTTTGAGTTTATGCCAGAGTTTAATGATGCAGAAAACTTCCCGAGACCCTGTGATAATCTTCATACATTTCCCATTAAAAAATGGGGCCATTTTTTATTTGCAGGACTTAATCCTAGTTTTGATTTTCAAGAAGTAATTAATGTTATGAAAGAACGAATAGGCTTTTTACCTATTGATGAATTTAAGCTTGATAAAACATTGCAAAAAGATTTCTTAATTGATGCTAATTGGGCCCTTTATTGTGACAACTATTTAGAAGGTTTTCATGTGCCTTTTGTTCATGAAAGCTTAAACGAAGTTTTAGATTACGGTAGCTATGAAACAATTATTTATACGCATTGTAATTTGCAAATTGGCTATTCTGATGAAGCTACAGAAGTCTTTGAATTTCCTGAAAATCACATAGATTATGGGAAAAAAGTTGCTGCCTATTATTATTGGATTTTCCCAAACATGATGTTTAACTTTTATCCATGGGGGCTGTCTATTAATATTGTAAAACCCCAAGGTATTAGTAAAACTAAGGTTTCTTTTATTAGCTATGTCTTGGATTCTTCCAAGTTAGAGAAAGGTGCGGGTAGCAATCTTGAAAAAGTAGAAAAAGAAGACGAAATTGTGGTAGAAAATGTACAAAAAGGAGTTCGTTCTTCATTTTATAAAGCAGGACGTTTTTCACCTACACGAGAAAAAGGAGTGCATCATTTTCATCTGTTACTTTCAAAATTTTTAAACCGTTAAAAATATATTTTAAAACCTGTCTAAATTAACATCTATTCTTTAAATTTGATGTCTGTAAACAAATCAAAAAACATGAAACCAGATTTATTTCAAGCGCCTGATTACTATCAAATAGATGATTTACTAACTGAAGAACATAAATTAGTTAGAGAAGCTGCTAGAGAGTGGGTAAAAAGAGATGTATCTCCTATTATTGAAGAATATGCTCAAAATGCTGAATTTCCAACACAAATTATTAAAGGCTTAGCAGATATAGGTGCCTTTGGTCCCTACATTCCAGAAGAATATGGAGGTGCAGGCTTAGATCAAATTTCTTATGGGTTAATCATGCAAGAGATAGAAAGAGGTGACTCTGGTGTAAGATCTACAGCATCTGTTCAATCATCTTTAGTAATGTATCCAATATGGAAATATGGAAATGAAGCTCAAAGACAAAAATATTTGCCAAAATTAGCTTCTGGTGAATGGATGGGTTGTTTTGGATTAACCGAACCTGACCATGGATCAAACCCTGGAGGAATGACAACTAATTTTAAAGATATGGGAGATCATTATCTTTTAAATGGTGCAAAAATGTGGATTTCTAATGCACCCCTAGCACAAGTTGCTGTTGTATGGGCTAAAAGTGAAGAAGGAAGAATTCACGGACTTGTTGTAGAGCGTGGTATGGAAGGTTTTTCTACTCCAGAAACCCACAACAAATGGTCTTTAAGAGCCTCATCTACTGGAGAATTAATCTTTGATAATGTAAAAGTTCCAAAAGAAAATTTATTGCCAAATAAATCTGGACTTGGTGCTCCGTTAGGATGCCTAGATTCTGCTCGTTTTGGGATAGCATGGGGAGCTATAGGAGCTGCCATGGATTGTTATGATACTGCACTGCGTTACAGTAAAGAACGTATACAGTTTGGCAAACCTATTGGTCAGTTTCAATTACAACAAAAGAAATTAGCTGAAATGATTACCGAAATTACCAAAGCACAATTATTAACTTGGCGTTTAGGGGTATTACGTAATGAAGGTAAAGCAACCACCGCTCAGATTTCTATGGCAAAAAGAAATAATGTAGACATGGCAATTAATATCGCCAGAGAAGCAAGGCAAATACTAGGTGGTATGGGAATTAGTGGTGAGTATTCTATTATGCGACACTCCATGAATTTAGAAAGTGTTATCACCTACGAAGGAACTCATGATATTCATTTATTAATTACAGGATTAGATATTACTGGCTTAAATGCTTTTAAATAATTAAGAATAGATTTTATCCTATTTTTTTTTTGTATAAATCAGGAAGCAATTTTTAATACTATAGAAGGGCATCGCTTGCAGTTGATACCCTTTTTTTTATATTTAAAACAGCATTTGTTTTTTGGTTTTATACAGTTAGAAGTACAAACTGAATTGCAACTTAAGCTTTCTTGCTGTTTTAATATTGGCTGTTGTTTATAAAATACGATCATTGAGATAAAATCTACTGCAAATTTAAAATTTATTTAGAATAAATAAAAATAATGTTTTCATTATTTAATAAAATGTAATTTTACTTTTAAGATTCTACATTAAGTATCTTTAGGGCATTAAAAAAAATATTTTGAGTTCTAATTCTGTATCAAATAACACGTTTATATATCAATATATAAACGAAATTCCTAAAAAATTTTGGGATGAATTAGACTGCTCTTCTAATGTGTATTTTTCATCGGAATATTTAGATGCGGTAGAAAAAAATAATGATCACCTTACTTTTTTTTATGTTGTTTTAACAGATACTAAACAAAAAGCAATTGCTTTTGCTAGTGTTCAAATCATAACATTTCATCTAAATGCTATAGAAAATGATTTAAGTACTATTGTGAAAAGAGTAACTTCTCTAGCCAGAAAATTCAAAATTCTTCCTAGTGAAAAGCCATTGCAAATATTAAGTTGCGGAAATTCTTTTGTGAGTGGTGAGCATGGAATTTTCATTAAAAATGATCAAAACAAAAAAACTGTTTTAAGAAAATTAGCAAAAGCTATCTTAAAACACACAGAAAAAAATTATAAAGAGAGACCAATTGATATTTTTATCATGAAAGATTTTGTGGCTGCCTCCTTAACAATTAGCAACGAATTAATTAGTTTGGGATATTATTCTTTTAATGTAGAGCCAAATATGAAATTAACAATTCATGAAAATTGGCAAAATTTTGACCATTATTTAACTTCTTTGAAAACAAAATTTAGAGTTAAGGCAAAAAAAGCACTAAAACTAAGCCACAACTTACTCGTAAAAGAAATTACTGTTGAAAACTTTGATGAACAAGTTAAAGAAATGACAGAATTATACAAGAGAGTGGCTTCAAAAGCAGATTTTAATTTAGGAGCGTTTAATCTGGCAACCTATAAAAGTTTAAAAGAAAAATTAGGAGATATTTATCTTTTAAAATCATATTGGTTAGATCATAAAATGGTAGGTTTTATGTCTGGTATGTTGAATGAAAATAAATTAGATGCTCATTTTGTTGGAATAGATTATGAGTTAAACAGATCCTATGCTATTTATCAAAGAATGCTATATGATTATATTGATATCGCAATCACAAAAAAAATAACTACGCTAAACTTTGGAAGAACAGCTAGTGAAATTAAAAGTTCTGTAGGGGCTACTCCAGAACATTTAACAGTGTATATTAGACATAAAAAATCTATCACAAATAAATTTTTAAAATTATTTTTGCTAAAGATTCAGCCTACAGAGTTTCATCAAAAATTTCCATTTAAAATTGAATCAAAAAATTCATGAAAACAATTGAAGACTTAATACATATTTTAACCTTAGACCAAAAAGATACTCTTACCTATTCTGGTATTAGTAAAACCATAGGAAATTCAAGAGTTTTTGGAGGGCAAGTATTAGCACAAGCACTGCATGCAGCCTATAAAACAATTCCTGAAGATCGATTTGTTCACTCATTACATTCGTATTTTTTACTTCCTGGTGATTTAACAATTCCTATTACTTATAAAGTTACTGAGATGAGAAATGGCGGGAGTTTTTCTACCAGAAGAGTCACTGCCATCCAAAAAAATAATACTATTTTTATTTTAGCTGCTTCATTTCATAAAAAAGAAGAAGGACATGAACATCAAGAAGCTATAAAGACAGGTATAAAACAACCTGAACAACTTTTAAGCTGGAGTGAACTACTAGCGCAGTATGGTAATTTTCTGCCTGCCAAAATGAAAGATTTTTTAAGTATTGAAAGGCCTATAGATTTTAAACCGGTTCATATAGCAAACCCATTAGAGAAAAAAGATTTACCTGCTGTAGAAGATATTTGGTTTAAATTAAAAGGAAATACTTCAAATTTAAAATTGGCATTAAAGCATCAGATATTAACCTATATCTCAGATTATAATATCTTAAACGCAGCATTAAAACCCAATGCTAGTAAAGCCAATATAGGAAATACTCAAATGGCAAGCCTAGACCACTCTATGTGGTTCTTTCGAGATTTTGATTTTGATGATTGGATGTTGTTTTCTGCAGTCTCACCAAGTACTTCAGGAGCTAGGGGTTTGGCTACTGGTAATATTTTCACAAGAGATGGTAAATTAGTTGCTGCAGTTGCTCAAGAAGGATTATTAAGACCAATAAAAAAGAACTAATATGGATGCTTTTATATATGTTTTAAGTGTAAACGGATTGATTTTCTTTCTAAGTATTATTTTCTATTTTTTTCCTCCAAAAAAAATAAATAGCATTTATGGATATAGAACTCATAGAACTATGCAAAACAATGATATTTGGAGTTTTGCAAATAGTTTATTTGGTATTACATTACTTAAATATGCAGGAGTTGGTTTTATAGCTGCACTTTTATTGACTTTTATTAATGAAGCTTTAATGAATTCTTGGTTTTCAATGGCTTTTATGATTTTCACATTACTTATTGCTGTAATTAGTACAGAAAAGGAATTGAATAAAAACTTTGATGATGAAGGAAATAAGAAAAACTAAAAAACAGTAATTAAAGAAAACGAGAAGTTTCTTCCAGGAGCAGATATTCCTGAGGCAAATTCCCTGAAATGTTGATCAAATAAATTACTAATCATTCCTTGTAGTTTCCAGTTCTTATTAAATGTAAAACTACTATTAAAGCCAAGTGTTACCCAACTTGGTGATCCATAATATTTAGCTACGTCTTCTACTGCATTTTCATTAACAACAGGTGTTAAATCATGATTGTCTATTCCTTCTGTAAAATTAAAATCGGAGATATCTTTTTTGCTATTGAATCGAAAACTTGTTCCAAGTTGGAATTTTTTGTTGGTATAATTTATATCAAACTGTCCAAAAAATGGAGGAATTGAAGATAAAGGTTCTTCGGTATCATAGGTTCTTCCTTTAGTATAGGTTACAAATCCGTTGGTTGAAATATACTCTGATAATTTTCCTTGATAACTTGCAGTATATCCATATATATATGCATTCCCTCTATTCTGATTAGCAACTATATTACCCATTTCATCATCAATTAATAACTGACCTTCATTTGTTGAAGTTCCATTCAAAGAAAAATCATCTCTTACAATATAGTGCTCTAATAATGTATAATAGGTGTTAAATCCTATTCTAAATTTTCTGTTATTAAAATATTTTTGTACACCAATTTCTGCACTGTAAGCAAACTCTGGTTTTAAATAAATATTTGGAACAGTTACATTTCCAGACTTCTCTCTAATTCTACCAACATCATCTATATTGGGAGATCTAAACCCTGAAGATAAAACAGTATTTAATTGTAAATTTTTGGTGGGTTTATAAACATAGCCTACTGTTGCAGTAAAGGCAGAATTATCTAATCTAATGGATGTTTCGGGCAAAATAATAATTGTTTGATCTATCCAGGAGGCACTTAAATTAGTGCGCGTAAAACGAACCCCTGTGTTAAGGGTAGACTTGGTGTTTAAATCTTGCCTATACCCAAGGTATGCTGCTGAGCTTACATAACTACTTCCACCATCTGGATAACGAGATTGGACTGTTAGATTATCTGAAAATCCAATAATATCATTTCCTGAAACAACTAAAGTTCTTCCATAAGCATCTGAGGAAACATCATTGTATAAAAATTCAAAACCATAGGTGAAAGCTTTGTTTTCATTTTTAGTTACAGGAACCATAAAATCTCCATTAAAACTAAAAACATCCACATTTTCTTCTCTGTATGATCTTTCTAAACTTTCTAATTTTCTTTGAATTCTAGATTCTTTGATATTTTGATATGCTAATGTAAATGTTCCTTTGTCTACCCAAGATTTTTCTGGGTTAATGTTTAATTGAGGAGAAATTAATAAGCGTTGCTGAGGGCCATAATACCATTCTGCAAATTTTAGCGTCTCTCCAGATTTCTCGTCTAATCTGTCAAATCTTGGAATATCTGAAGAAGTAGAGTATTGAAAATTAAGTTTTAAATCTGTTTTTTCAGATAATGGTATAAAGAACTTCTGTAAGAGATCTGTTTGGTTGTAACCTGTATTTCGTTGTATATTTTCATCTGGATTTACGGTTGCTGTAGCAGCATAAAAATTATTTGAGTTTTCTGAATATTCAAAAACTTTTCCCCAATCATTGAATCCATGAGAACGATTTTTCCCCATTTTTAAATCTCCAAAATCACTGTAAGAAACACTTGTAAATGATGCCCATTTTTTAGTGCCTATTTCTACTGATGCATTGTTTGTTATTTCATTATTGATAGAAGAATATCTGTTGAAAAAGCTAGTAGTGACCTTGGTGTTTTCAGCTATTTTTGGTGTTTTAGTATAATAATGAATAACACCACCTAAAGCATCTGATCCATAAATAACTGATGATGGACCAAAAACAATTTCTGTTTTATCTAATTGATTTGGAGCAACGGTAATGGCGTTTTGTAAATGACCTTTTCTATAAATAGCATTGTTCATTCTAACTCCGTCTATCACTAACAAAACTCTATTTGATTCCATCCCTCTAATAACAGGACTTCCACCTCCCATTTGAGATTTCTGAACCTTAATTCCAGGAATAGCAGCTAATAAATCTGCCGATGTTTGTGGAGATAATTTTTCAATATCTTTAGAAGTTAAGACAGCAACTCTTTCAGCAACTCTATTTGTTTTTGCATCTCCTTTAAATACAGACAAAACTACCTCATCTAATTGTTCAGATTGTTTGGTTAAGTAGACCGTAAATTTTTCATTTTTTATAGTTCCTTTTTCAATACTTTTTAAGGCGTAAGAAATGTGAGAAAAAATCAAAATATCTTGGGCCTTTACAGGAGATATATCTACAATCCCTTTTGAATTGGTCGAAGAATTAAAATAGAGTTTTTCGGTAAAAACAGTAACATTATTAATGGGCTTTCCGGTTTCTTTATCCACTACTTTTACCTCTTGGGCAAAAGATAAAAATGGTATCAAAAAAAGTATAAAATATCCTATAGTTCTCATTTACTAAATACTGTTTCTAAAACCGCTAAAGATTTAGGGGTTCTAAATCCGCCCAAATGTAATTCAAAATATCGAATTAACGTCTGTAACAGCCTTTGTCTTTCGGTTTTTGAAAAGTTCATACATTCTATTGTATCAAAATTTATGCCTAACAGCTTTTTAAACTGATTTATTTCAGTTCCTTTAATAACTTCTTTGTCTTGAAGGTCATCAGTGAAAAAGCCTTCTCTTAAATGAAAGCCATTTTTGTTAGATTGAGAAACATCTGGGTAAAACCCTAAAAACTTAGTTAGGTTTAATAAAAATAATAGGTGAAAGTTTGATATTTGTTCATGAGAATCAAACCAAATAAGAGAACGTTCTAGATACTCATATAACAACGTATTATTCTCTTCTTCTTGAATTGCACTAGTTAATATTTCTGATAAAAATAATACGATAGATTGTTTTACTACAGAAGTATGAATAGATTCATACACATGAATTACTTGTGCTTCTTTTAGTAATTGTAAGTTTCTTTTTTCTTGATGACTCGAAATAATTGAAAGCTGAGTTAAAGGCTGAAAGTAAGCAGTTCTTAGCTTCCCTTTTTTTGACTTTAAGATTCCTTTTAGCAAGTAAGAAACCAATCCAACTTCTTTGGTATACAGCCTTACAATTAAACTAGTATCACTGTATTTAATAGTACTAATAACAATTGCTTTCGTAGATATAATTGCCATTAATTAATGATTGCTATTTTTGTAGTAGATGTTTCGGTAGCATCCTCATTTGCTAGAAGAACTATATAGATTCCTGAAGCTACATAGTTTCCTGCCAGGTTTTTTTTATCCCAAATTACTTTTCCTCCCTGTAATTGTTCTCCTTCCACTACATTGGTCTCATACACTAAATTACCGGCAACATCTAAAATTTTTACATTGGTTCCTTTTGGTAAATTAGTGCCGTTTCTTCCATCTATAGTCACTGTATTGTGAAACTTTCTAACTGGATTTGGATATGCATACACTTCTCCTAAAGAATCTCCAAATGGAGCCACATTACTTTTGTAGGCAACAATTCCTTTATCAGTAGCAAAAAAAACTTTCCCAGTTTCTTTGTCTACTGCAATTTTCACAATTCTATCTGATGGTATAGGAGAATTTAGCGTGCTAAAATTAGCAATAGTCGTTTGTCCGTTAGGATTGGTATAAGTAACACCTCCATTAGCTGTTCCAAACCATTTATTATTAGCCCCATCTACAGCGATTGTATTTACAATTTCATCTCCTAATAATTTTCTGGGAGTTCCATCATCTAAAATAATAATAGGTTGCGCATCTAATACATCGGCATCAAAAACACCTGAGGCATTATTAAACACGACCAAACCAGAAATAGTCCCAATCCAAATTCTATTATCAGCATCTGAAGCTAGACTAAACACATTTAAATTTGGCAAACTACCCTGAGTTGCTGTAGTTGTTAATCCTCTAATTCTATTTCCATTTTCATTAAATGCTATAACTCCATCTCCCCGTGTACCAATCCAAATAGTATTATTTCTATCCGTTACTATTTCTGAAAGCCCAAATGATCCATTTGGTTTTCCTTCACTAATATCAAATTCTGACCAAGATCCATTTGAGAGTTTTTTCAATTCATTGGAGACTCCAATATTGGTAAGCCATAAATTACCTCGAGAATCAAATGTAGATCCAGAGATTCTTATGGTAACAATGTTAGGGTCTGTTGCTAGAATATCCTCTAAAGGACTATTTAAATTATTATAAAAATTAGTAACTTCATTATTTTCAACAACAAATAAGCCGCCCGTACTATAAGTATCTATTTGATTTGTACTACCAAAACTACTAATATATACTTTATTTTCATTTGTTGGATCTAATGAAACATCAACAAATCCTGGAAAAGAATTTTCTGCTATATTTCCCTCTGTGTACCAATTTTCTCCATCATAAAAACTATACCCTAATTTTGGTTGAATAGGAGCCATATTTGGCGCGTATCCTCCATAAACTGCCCATAAATGATTGTTTTTTGCAGTTATAGAAAAAACGTCATTTGACACGGGGCCTTCTGGATGAATTTCTAAAAAAACAGCATCTTGTAAAAATGTTGATGATAAAATCCCAAATTGCTTTGTGGCCAAAAGAAGCTGGTTGTTTTCTGCAAATGCAGTATTTAATGTATACTCAAAATCTGAATTAGCAGAAGCTTGAAAAATTTGAGTTAATTGAGTATCATATACAATTACAGAACTATCAAAAGCTACTGAAAGATTTGTTAAAGAACCCTTTAAGTCTGAAACTGTTAAAAAAAAATCTTTAATAAACTCAAGTTCATTCATTTCATTTACTTCATACAGTTGAGTATTTAATATGGTGTAAAGTTTATTATTAAAAACTGTAATATTTTTAAAATTATTATTTGCAGATGTTATTGTATTCCAGTTATTAAAATCAATTAAATTAGGATTAGCTGAATCTGCATAAAAGACACCATTTTCTGTAGCCGCAAAAATTCGATCGTTGAAAACTGTTATTTGATGAATATTAACATCTGTTGAGTTATTTCCAATAAAAAAAGTGTCTCCAAATTCTAATTCAGTAATGTCATATTCAACTATTGCAAAAGAAGTTGATAGATACAGCTTTCCTTGGTATTCAAAAATATCATTAATGCTTTTTTCACCAGTTTGGTTAAAGCTTACGATGTCTGCAGAAATAGTGATACTCCCATCAGAATCTACAACTTCAATTAACCCGTTTTCATAGCCAATAACTAATCTATTGGTTTCAATACTATAATGAATTGCAGAAGTAGTTTCGCCAGACAATCCTTGAACTGAAGATAGTTTTTCTATTTCTTGAGTTGTATCATCGTATGTAAATATTGCATTGTCAGATAAGGCATACAGCATGTTGTCTACTTTCACAAAATCTTTCACATTATTGTATGAAAAAAAATCTTCCCAAGAATCACTATAATCTATTTGAGCAGACACAAATGAAGTTGAAAAAATGAAGAAGAATAAGAGTCTTTTGAACATGAAAGGAAATTGATACCAAATATATTTATTTCTTCTAACAATAACGATAAATCAAGTACATTAGTACAAACATTCAAAAATGAATCTAGAAATAGAAAGAAAATTTTTAATAAAAAATACGGAGTTTAAAAAAGCCTGTTTTAAAAAAAAGCATATTATTCAAGGTTTTTTAAACTCCAATAAAAATAGGGTTGTTAGAGTACGAATTATTGATAATAGCGCATTCTTAACTATTAAAGGTATTTCTGATAAAAGCGGAACAACAAGATTTGAATGGGAAAAAGAGATTGCACTAGAAGAAGCTAAAGCATTATTAATTCTCTGTGAAAAAGAGATTATTGAGAAAAATAGATATTATCATACATTAGGAAAACATATTATTGAAATAGATGAATTTTTAGGAAAAAACAAAGGATTACTAATTGCTGAAATAGAATTAAAAAGCAAAAACGAATCATTTTTAAAGCCTGATTATCTTGGAGTTGAAGTTACAAATGAAGAAAAGTACTATAATTCTAGTTTAAGTAAAAATCCGTTTAAAAATTGGTCATAAAAAAACCTCGAACTTTGCAGTTCGAGGAAATTTAATAAATCTACCCCCTAAAATAAGATTTATTTACCTAAAGTTAACGTTGCTTTAACACAACATATCGTTCTAGGACTCTACAAATATAACTTTTATTTATTGATAAATAAGAATTTTCTATATAAAAATAAGAAAAATGAGTATTTATACTCATTTTTTGACAATTACATATAAAAATAGATGCTGAAAAAATGACATAAACTTCCCAACACCACAAATACATGAAAGATAGCATGGTTGTATTTAACTTTTTTTATGGAATATAGCAAAGCTCCTATAGTATAAAAAACACCTCCTGCAAATAATAATTTTAATCCTTCTAGTGAGAAACTATCTATCAGAGGCTTTATAACTAAGATAATTTGCCATCCCATTAAAACATACATCATTGTAGAAAGTTTGTCAAACCTTCCAGTATAAAAAAGTTTCAAAACAATTCCTATCATTGCAAAAACCCAGGTAAACCCAAAAATAAACCAACCTAATGCTCCTTCTAATGTAATAAGTGTATATGGTGTATAAGTTCCCGCAATTAAAACGTAAATAGCCGTATGATCAAAAATATTTAATTTCCTCCTTAATTTAGGGTCTTTAGAAGCATGGTAAAAAGTTGATGCAGCGTATAATATAAGTAAACTTGCTCCATAAATAATAATACTCATTGGTTTCCAAAATCCATCATAATGAAATGATTTTACAACTAAAAAAGGCAACCCAATGATGCTTAATAAAAGCCCAAAAGCATGCGTTAGTACGTTTAATTTTTCTTCACTTTTAGAATATTGAGGGTTTATTTCTTCTTTCATTTAGTTATGTTAGTGTCTTTCATATACAACAAATCAGATGTTAACTCATTGTATAAAACTTGAAATGTTTGTTCTTTTAGTTTTTCAGTATCTTCAAATTGTAATCCTTTTGTAGCTATAAATTGATGCTGACGAATTCTGAAAGTTCCTATTCCTCCTTTTAAAAAATCCCAAGAAAATAATCTTTTACAATCATAATATGTTTGAGGCACTATTGGAATTTGATGTTGTATGGCCAAACTAAATGCCCCATTTTTAAATGGTGCTAGAATAACATCTTCTGTTGGAACTAAACCTTCAGGGAAAATTCCAATACTAGTTCCACCTTGAAGTCTCTTTTTTGCCATTGCAAAGACTCTTTTTCTGCTTTCTGGGTTACTTCTATCTACCATAATTACAGCGCGCTTATAGAAGAATCCAAAAATAGGAATTTTCACTAATTCCTTTTTTCCAACAAATACAATTGGGTTTTTGCTTAAAACTATCAAAACAAAAGGATCCATTAATGAGGCATGATTGGGGCAAAACATATAACTCTTCTCTCTATCTAGAACCTCATCTATTTGTTTATCAATTCTAAAACCCATTCCGTATACCAAGACATGGGCCCATCCTCGGATCAATTTCCAAAAAGCTGGATAGTAACTCTCTTTTATTGTTAAAACAAATAAAAAGGGTGCCATTAATAAAATGGTACAAATTATTAAAATGTAAAACCAGAGCCTCCAAATTAGTAAAAAAGGTATTTTTAATAAATTCATGATAACGAATGTAGTAATATTCTTTTGTTTGATTCAGTTTATATTGAAAACTGTATTTTTGTTTTAACAAATTTAGAACAATGTCTAGAATATTAACAGGTGTTCAAAGTACAGGAACACCTCATTTAGGAAACCTTTTAGGGGCTATTTTACCAGCGGTAGAGATGTCTAATAAGCCAGAAAATGATGCATTTTTATTTATTGCTGACATGCATTCTCTTACCCAAATTAAAGATGGAAATGAATTAAGAGAAAACACCTATAGTACAGCAGCAACTTGGCTAGCTTGTGGGCTTAATATTAATAAAACAGTATTTTACAGACAGAGTGATGTGCCAGAAGTAACCGAACTTACATGGTACTTAAGTTGTTTTTTTCCTTATCAAAGATTAACCTTAGCACATAGTTTTAAAGACAAAGCAGATAGACTGGCTGATGTAAATTCTGGGCTATTTACATATCCAATGTTAATGGCTGCAGATATTTTATTGTATGATGCAGAAATTGTGCCTGTAGGAAAAGATCAGCTTCAACATTTAGAGATGTCTAGAGATGTAGCCAACCGATTTAATACTGTTGTGGGCGAAACTTTAATACCACCAAAAGCAAAAATTCAAGAAGAAACAAAATTAGTTCCTGGAACTGATGGTGAGAAAATGAGTAAATCTAGAAACAACATCATAAATATCTTCTTATCCGATAAAAAATTAAGAAAACAAGTGATGTCTATAAAAACAGACAGTAAGTCTCTTGAAGACTCCAAAAACCCCGATACTGACACTATCTTTGCACTGTATAAATTAATCGCTTCTAAAAGCGAAATAGCAGAAATGAGAATTAAATATGAAGGAGGGAACTATGGGTATGGGCATGCAAAGCAAGAATTATATGAGCTTATTATAGATAAGTATGCCATTATTAGAGAACGCTATTCTTATTTTATGGAAAATAAAAATGAAATTGATAAAGCTCTCGAAATTGGAGCACTAAAAGCAAGAAAAGTTGCCGGTAATGTTTTAAAAAGAGTCCGAACAAAAATAGGATACTAAAAAAGGCTTCACAGATGTGAAACCTTTTTAGTGTTTTTAGCTATTTTTTAATTACCAATGACAAATAATTCCTCCCATTAGAGCCATTGTAACCACACAATAACCAATATTAATAGCCACTTATTTAACTTATTTTATTTCAAATATCGATTTAAAAACAAATACAATACCATAACCCCTTATTTAAAGCTATATCAAAGAAAACATTCGTACGTAGTCTTTATTTTTTTAAACAACCCAATACCTTATTAGTTAATTCTAAGTGATTTAGCAATTGCTTCTAATTCAAAAAGAAATTCTCTTTTATTTACAGAAGGTGCATAGGTAAATCCTTCAACAACTAAAAGTCTATCATTTTTTTGATCAATAATGGCATAGTTTACAAAAGGACCCGCCATAAAATCATTTTTAACCTCCCACTTTCCTCTAGTTTCAAATGCATTATTTCCAAGTATTTCTGTTTTTACAGTTAAAGGAGTATAAGCCGCTTCAGTAATCATATACATTCCTTCTTTAGATCCTGGAATGTACTGTTTACCGATAGCATCTCGCATAGAAATAATATTATCTGCTAGTAAGGTCTGTTCATTTAACGGCAATGAATACACCAAAATATTATTATTTCCGGTGCCTCTAGCAATACCACTTTGTAAATGCTGTCTTATCCAAAGAAATTCTCCTGTATCATCTACTGTTTTAAATTCTTTTGGAATTGTTAATGAGATATTTAAATTTTTAAGCGTTTTATACATAGAATCATTCACTCTTTTTTTGAAAAAAACTCGTTGTAATAACTTAATGTCTGAATCTTTAAAAGTCTGCATCAACTCTTTCATATTATTTTTTAGAGCTGCTAATAGCCCTTCTTTATCTTTTGAAGAAACATAGACTATTGTTTGTGGACTAGCATATTTGTTGTAGGTTTTTGTATAGCTTTCTTTATCACTTAACTCAACTATGAGAATATTTCTATTACTTCGCATCATTGAAGTAAAACCATTTGGAGCCACATGACCAACAGATAATGTTCTTTCTGGTTGAGGTAAGCCCACTATTAGTTCACCAAACGACTTTCTAATTTCGTCTCCAGCATCACCAGCCCATAAAGAACCAGTAGCCACCACTGTAACTTTATTAAAGGCTCCTACAGACCTTGGCAATACAACTGTATTGTCTAGACAAGAGACAAACAAAGAGGTGATAAATAGTATTGTAATTATTTTTTTCATGTGATTAACTTTTAAATATTTTGAGTTTTTTTCCAGGCTGAATAGTTTTACCACTCCAAATATTGTTCCATTCTTTAATTTGATTCACAGAAACTTTTTTAAATTTTTTTGCGATGGTCCAAAGAGAGTCTCCTTTTTTAACAATATAAATTGTTGGAGTTTCTTTTGTTGTATTATTAATAGCAGATGTTTTTGATGATTTTGGCACACGTAATCTTTTAGGATATATGCTTAGTCGCTGTCCTATTTTTAAATTGGTGTTTTTAAGCCCATTCCATCGCTTAATATCACTTACCCTAACCCCATATTTATAGGCTATTTTACCTAAATAATCACCATTTTTAACCCTGTAACGGATTCGCTTATCCATTTCAAAATATTGAGGTAATGGCTTCTCTCTTTTTGCCGCATCTGCATCAACTAAAGCATAGAGCTTAGTCTCATTTTTCAAAAAAACATCTGCTTGCTTTTTTGGAATTCTTAAGGTGTATTCTTTTCCCTTAATAAAGGGTATAATATCTAATTTATATTCTGGATTTAAGAATTGTAACATGGCTGTTTCAATACCTGTTTGCTCTGTGATTTGGTCAAAACTTACCGTTTTTTTTATGTGAATTGTATCTGTTTCAAAAAAATGAATTGATGGAGCACTTCCGGTCAACTGGTGTTCTTGTGCATAGGTAAATAAATACATCGTTGCATAAAAAGCTGGTACATAACCTGCCGTTTCTCTTGGTAAATAGGGTCTTATATTCCAATAGTTTTTATATCCTCCGGAACGTCTTATTGCCTTACTTACATTTCCTGGTCCAGAGTTATATGCTGCAAGGGCTAAATCCCAATCTCCAAATATTTTATATAAGTCATTTAAATAGTTACATGCTGCAATGGTAGCTTTCAGAGGATCTTGTCTTTCATCTACATATGAGCTTACTTTTAATTTGTATTGTTTCCCTGTTGGGTACATAAATTGCCATAGACCAGTGGCACCAACCCTAGATTTTGCTTTTGGTTTTAACGCAGATTCTACCAAGGCAAGATATTTCATCTCTAAAGGAATGTCATATTGGTCTAGATACTTTTCAATCATTGGAAAATAATACGCCGCCCTTGCCATAAAATTTGGATAATATTTTCTTCTGTTTTTTAAATACGATTTAATTATTTTTTCTAGCGCAGGGTTGTAAGCAAGATGAAAAGGAGTTGTTTCATTAATTTTAGCGAGTCTTTCTTTTAACAAGGAAGCACCTAAAGCTACTTCTGAAACATCTGTAGTATCTGTATTAGAGATATAGTATGCTCTAATTTCATCCATAAAAACAGATTGAAGTTGGTTTTCTAAAACCAAACTATCTATAAGTGCAATATCTTTACTTGTATACAAGACATCTTGTTGTACTTGTTTTACAGAATCTTTAACAACAGTAGTGCTGTCTTTTTTCACTTGTGAAAAAGCAAGTGTTGATAGTGTAAAAAGAACTAAAAAATACGTTTTTTTCATTGATTAAAATTGTAATTCTACTCCAATAGGACAGTGATCTGAGTGTATTGCTTCTGGCAAAATAAATGCTCTAGAGATATGGTCTTTTAAAGGTTCCGATACCATATTATAATCTATTCTCCAGCCTTTATTATTAGCTCTAGAATTTGCTCTATAACTCCACCAGCTATAGTGATGTGCTTCTTTGTTTAGATGACGAAAACTATCTATAAAACCACTATTTATAAAGTTACCAATCCAGTGTCTTTCTTCTGGCAAAAAACCTGAAACACCTTTCATTTTTGGGTTGTGAATGTCTATGGCTTCGTGACAAATATTGTAATCTCCACAAACAACTAGGTTAGGTATTTCTTCTTGTAAGCATGTTAAATAGTCTTGGATTTCCTTCATATAATTGAACTTAAAATCTAATCTTGCTTGATTGGTTCCGGAGGGTAAATACATACTCATTACAGATACCTGATCAAAATCTACTCGAAGATTTCTTCCTTCAAAATCCATGGTTTCAATACCTGTTCCGTACTCAACATGGTTTGGTTTTTCTTTGCAAAAAACAGCCACTCCAGAATATCCTTTCTTTTGTGCAGAAAACCAATATTGATATGGGTACCCTGCTAAGTCAAAACCTTCAGAAGGTACCTGATCTTTCTGTGCTTTTGTTTCTTGAATACAGATAACATCTGGATTGGCAGCTTTCAGCCAATCTAACCAACCTTTTTTTATGGCTGCTCTAATTCCGTTTACGTTGTATGAAATGATTTTCATGTTTAATTAATAATCTTAGATTTCTTATAAAACAACCAAGTTACTTGTTCTCTTCTTCCTGTTTGAGCGTCTAACGTTTTTACTCTTGGTGATAAAATAAAAGCAATTCCTATATTTGTAATGATAGTGTAAAAGTTAGGCTCATATTCTAAAATTTCATAAATAAAGAATCCTATTAAAACAATTAATAGTGGGAAAATTAAACTGTAATATTTAGTGTATTTCATTGATTTGGTATTAAATATCCATTTCTGGAATTTCTCCCTCTATAATTAAAGTTCCTTCGGTAGCATTTTGAATAACTTCAACACTAACACCAGGTGCTCTTTCTAATAAATAGAACTGATTGTTTTTAATTTCCAAAACAGCTAAGTTTGTGACTACTTTAGTAACACAACCTACTCCCGTAAGTGGTAAAGAACATTTTTTTAACAGCTTAGATTCTCCTCGTTTATTGGTGTGCATCATGGCCACTATAATTGTTTCTGCCGATGCTACTAAATCCATTGCGCCTCCCATTCCTTTCACCATTTTCCCTGGAATTTTCCAGTTAGCTATGTCTCCATTTTCAGAAACTTCCATAGCTCCTAAAATGGTTAAGTGAACATGTTTGCCTCGTATCATGGCAAAACTAGTAGCAGAATCAAAGAAACTTGCCCCTGGCAAAGAAGTAATAGTTTGTTTTCCTGCATTTATTATATCTGCATCTTCTTCTCCTTTAAAGGGAAAAGGCCCCATTCCTAAGACTCCGTTTTCACTTTGAAATTCTACATCAATATCATCTCTAACAAAGTTGGCTACTAAAGTAGGAATACCTATTCCTAGGTTTACATAAAACCCGTCCTGTACTTCCTTTGCAATTCTTTTAGCTATTCCATTTTTATCTAACATAACTAACTTCTTGATCTTACGGTTCTTTGTTCTATTCTTTTTTCAAACTTCTCTCCTTGAAAAATACGTTGTACAAAAATTCCAGGTGTATGAATTTGATTAGGATCTAATACTCCTAGAGGAACCAATTCTTCAACCTCTGCAACAGTAATGGTTGCTGCTCCACACATTAATGGATTAAAATTACGCGCAGTTCCTTTAAAAATTAAATTTCCTGCGGCATCGCCTTTCCATGCTTTTACAAAAGCAAAATCTGCTTTGTAAGCCATCTCTAAAACATGCATTTTACCTTCAAAATTTCTTGTTTCTTTTCCTTCTGCTACTTCGGTCCCATAACCTGCTGGGGTGTAAAATGCAGGAAACCCTGCCTGAGCAGCTCTACATTTTTCCGCTAAAGTTCCTTGCGGGGTTAGCTCAACTTCTAATTCTCCAGACAACATTTGGCGTTCAAATTCGTCATTTTCTCCTACATAAGAAGAAATCATTTTTTTAATTTGCTTGTTTTGTAATAAGAGTCCTAATCCAAAATCATCAATCCCTGCATTATTAGAAATACAGGTAACATTTTTAACACCTCTTCTAACTAATTCTGCTATAGCATTTTCTGGAATTCCACACAAGCCAAAGCCACCTAACATAAATGTCATGTTATTTGAAACACCTATTAATGCCTCTTCAACATTGTTTACTTTTTTATTGATCATTTTATCTTTTTTATGAGATACTAAAACCAGTTAAGCTACACATTAACGATGTTAAAAATCTGTATCGTCATCTACTGGTGGTCTTTTTTTAATTTTATTTACAGGCTCTTTGCCACAATTGGTATCTATACCAACATATTCCGGTTTTTCAAAATCTTCTTGACTTATATTTAGCGTTGTATCTGCATACACTTTCTTCATAAACAATGCCCAAGTTGGAAGAGACATAGTTGCTCCTTGACCTTCGGCTATTTTTTCAAAATGAACAGCCCTATCTTCACCACCAGTCCAAACGCCTGTTGCTAAATTTGGCACAACTCCCATAAACCATCCATCTGTCTGATTTTGGGTTGTTCCAGTTTTACCAGCTATCGGATTTGTAAATTCATACGGAAACCCTGTAATAATATCTTTATAATAATGTGCAGAAGTTCTTAACCTAACCCCAGAACCTGCTGTGGTAACACCCTTTAATAATTCTAATACCACATAGGCAGATTCTTCACTCAGCACCTCATTAGTTTTTGGTGTAAAATCTGCTAAAACAGTTCCGTTTTTATCTTCAATACGCAATAACATATTTGGTTCTACTCGCATTCCTTTGTTGGCAAAAGTTGCATATGCACCTGTCATTTCCATTAGAGACAATTCTACAGAACCAAGAGCTATTGACGGTGATTTAGGGATCCTACTCTCTATCCCTGCAGATTTTGCCAAACGAGCCACATTTGCTGGTGTAACCATATCTATTAATCTTGCTGATATAACGTTTACAGATTTTGCTAAAGCTTCTTTTAAAGAAATTTCACCTCCATATTTTTCGCCAGAATTTTTGGGAGTCCAAGCCTTAGGAATACCAAATCTTCCTTTTGGAATAGTGTAAGGAGTATTGGAAAATTTTTCACATGGAGACAAACGCAACTGATTAATGGCCGTTGCATATACAAATGGTTTAAATGTAGAGCCTACTTGTCTTTTTCCTTGTTCTACGTGATCGTATTTAAAATATTTATGGTTAATACCGCCAACCCAGGCTTTAATGTGACCTGTTTGTGGTTCTATAGACAATAAACCAGATCTTAAAATGGTCTTATAATACTGAATAGAATCATTTGGAGACAGAATAGTATCTACTTCTCTTTGAGCATTCCATGAGAAAACTCGCATGTCTGTTTTTGCATCAAAGGCAGAATCTATTTGTTTTTCAGAATAGCCATTCTTTTTCATTTTTCTATAACGCTCAGATCTTTTTCTAGCTCTTGTGTAAATAGAAGTAACTTGTTCTTCTTCTAAATCATAAAAAGGTGCTGACTCATTATTTTTCTGTTCTTTAAAAAAGTAGCTCTGAAGATTAGACATATGTTCTTGCACTGCTTCCTGCGCATATTGCTGCATTCTAGAATCTAGCGTTACATAGATTTTTAACCCATCTCTATTAATATTGTATAATTCGCCATTGGGTTTTGGATTGTTTTTAGTCCATTTCTTAAGATAGTCTCTTAAGTATTCTCTAAAGTAGGTAGCCAATCCATCATTATGGCTTTCTGGAGTGAAGTTTATTTTTAATGGTAACTGTTGTAATGAATCTTTTTCTTGTTGAGTTATAAATTCATTTTTAGCCATTTGAGCAAAAACTACATTTCTTCTAATAAGTGATTTCCCTTTTGAAATTTCTCTGTTAGGATTAAACTGCCGTGGGTTTTTTAACATGGCAACTAAAATAGCAGATTCTTGAATATCTAAATCTTTAGGCTCTTTACCAAAATATATTCTTGAAGCAGATCTAATTCCAATAGCATTAAAGAGGAAGCCTTGCGTGTTTAAATACATGGCTACAATCTCATTTTTAGTATACTGCCGCTCTAACTTGGTAGCTACTATCCACTCTTTTACTTTTTGCGTTAATCTTTTTACTGTGCTGCTAGACCCTCCTTTATTAAATAAGTTTTTAGCTAATTGCTGGGTAATTGTACTGGCTCCGCCGCCTTTTCCTAGTTTTACAATAGCTCTTGCCAATCCTCTAAAATCTATTCCAGAATGTTCATAGAAACGCTCGTCTTCAGTGGCAATTAGTGCGTTTACAAGGTTGTCTGGAAGATCTTTAAACCCAACAGGAGTCCTATTTTTAAATGCATATTTCCCTAAGGTTACTCCATCTGAAGAGATTACTTCAGTTGCTAAATTTTTTTCTGGGTTTTCTAATTCTTCAAATGTGGGGAGCTCACCAAAAACACCCCAAGATGCTAATAGAAACACCAGTAAAAAAGCTATAAAACCTCCTAAAACGACCATCCAAAATCGTATGATATATTTTTTGAAATTTGTTTGTTCCTTTTTTGCCATTCTAATTTACTTTTTCAATCCTAAGACCAACATCTGTAATTCCTTGTAATTGGTTAATTCCATTAACACTTCCATTATTTCTCATAGCTTGCCAAATTGAGACAGTGTATGTTCCTGAGATTGGAAAAATACTATTTTCTTTTAAAATAAGCTTACTGTGCTTTATTTCTGAAATTCCATTTCCTAAAAATTTTCCATTTTTATCAGCCATTTCATATTGAAGAGTATCTACAATTTTCTTGCCATTCGGAAAAATAACGTTGGTAATTAAGAATAAATTACTGTATGGGTACAATTTATTATTTCTAATAGTAACATACAGGTTATTTCTAGAGATTGTATCTGTAATTTCAGCCCGAAAGTTTATTGACTCAGCTTGGGGCCAACTATTGTTTTCAAGTGATTTATATTCATCAAAAACTCTATTAGAATCGCAAGAGATAAACACAAGAAACACCCCTAAAATAAGAATTAATCTCTTACTGTTGTTGGTTGCTATTACCATTTGGCTTGGGTTTTCTTCTTCTCTTGTTTTGTGGCTTATTCTGACTACTATTCCTTTTCTGATTGCTTGAACTACTACTATTGCTACTTGACTGGCCAAGGTTATTCGATTTTTGTTGACTCTTTGCATGGGCCGGTTTAGCACCTGTAGCTACTTTTTTTCTATTATTATTCCTATTTCTTCTTCTACTCTTTTTAGGAACATCAAAACGTGTAAGGCTATCTTGGCCTACAACATTCTCAAAATCAACTGTTACAACCTCTTCTATTTCAGATTCATATTCTTCTAACGGAATTGAAACTTCATCATTTTTATTTAATTCTATTATTTCAAGTACTTGTTCTAGGTTTAATTTAAACCATTTAGATCTATTTTCTTTATAGGTATACCAAAGTGTTTTTTTAAAGATGTCCATTTTTACAAACTCTGCATCTCCTTTTTCTGTTTTTAAAATCTTTTCTTGTTTTGGAAAATCATTTAAAGCATCTAAGTAAGTATCTAATTCAAAATTTAAACAACATTTTAATTTTCCACATTGACCTGCTAATTTTAAAGGATTTAAAGATAATTGCTGATAACGAGCCGCGGTTGTTGTTACTTTTCTAAAATCTGTAAGCCACGTAGAACAGCATAGCTCTCTACCACACGAGCCAATACCTCCTAAACGAGCGGCTTCTTGTCTTGCGCCAACCTGTTTCATTTCTACTCTAATTGAAAAAGCACCTGCTAAATCTTTAATTAGTTGTCTAAAATCTACTCGAGTATCTGCTGTGTAATAAAACGTTGCTTTGTTTCCATCTCCTTGATATTCTACATCAGAAAGCTTCATTTTTAACCCTAATCTTCCTAAAATTTCTCTGCCTCTTTTTTGAGTTTCTAATTCTCGATTTCGAGCTTTTTCCCAAACTTCAATATCTCTTTGAGAAGCTTTTCGATAGATTTTCTTTACCTCTTCGCTGTCAAAAGATACTTTTCTTTTTTTCATTTGTACTTTCACCAATTCTCCGCCTAAAGAAACAATACCAATATCGTGCCCTGGAGATCCTTCAACTGCAACAACATCTCCCATTGAGATGGTTAATTTTTCTGTATTTTTAAAAAAGTGCTTTCGTCCGTTTTTAAAACGAACTTCGTAAATATTGAAAGGAGTTTCATTACTTGGTAATGTCATGTTAGACAACCAATCAAATACAGATAATTTTTCACAACCTCCTGTTGTGCAACTTCCATTGCTCTTACACCCCTTTGGTTTACCGTCTTCTCCAGTACCACAACTTCCACATGCCATAAAGTAATATATTTTGAGAAGCCTGGGCTTCTTAGAGTTCTTATTAATTTTTAGCTAAATAGTATTCTATTAGCTTGCTAAAACATACCTTAACATACTTCATAAATTGTCTTGGTATAAAATTTTAGCAGTATTATATAACGAGTAAATATACGGAATCTTACACAATGATTAAATTGTAAAAAGCATAAAAAAATTGAACTGAATTTATACGCGCTATTTGTTCTTCTTTACTTTTTAAACTTCAGTTTTTCTGATCTCCCTTTTTTAAAAATTTTATTACTAGCATGAGTTCCTTTTCTGAGTTCTTTCTGCTCCTTATATGACAATTGAATGACCTCTTTACATTCTGTAGAGCAAGTAGTCTCCATCTTTTCTGAGCAGTCATTACACTGAATAAACAATAAATGACAAGCTTCATTTGCACAGTTTACATGATTGTCACACGGGTTGCCACATTGATGACAATTGGCAATCACATCATCTGAAATTTTTTCTGCTCTTCGATGATCAAACACGAAATTTTTTCCAATAAACTTGTTTTCTAATCCTTCAGATGTAACCTGTCTTGTGTATTCTATAATTCCGCCTTCTAATTGAAAAACATGTTGAAACCCTTTGTGTTTATAATAGGCCGAAGCCTTTTCACATCGAATTCCTCCAGTACAGTACATTAATAAATTTTTGTCTTCTTTGGTGTCTTTTAACGATTCTTCAATGACGTCTAAAGAATCACGAAACGTATCTACATCTGGTGTAATAGCGCCATCAAAGTGACCAATTTCGCTTTCGTAATGGTTTCGCATATCTACACAAATGGTGTTAGGATCTGCCAACATATCATTAAATTCTTTGGCATTTACATGCACTCCTTTGGCTGTTACATCAAACGTTTTATCATCTAAGCCATCAGCAACTATTTTGTCTCTGACTTTTACTTTTAATTTTAGAAATGATTTGTTATGATGCTCAATAGCTACATTCAGTCGAATTCCTTTTAAAAAGGAAATTGCATCTAATTGACCTTTTAATGCTAAAAAATTTTCTGAAGGAACAGATAATTGGGCATTAATACCTTCATAAGAAACATAGGTTCTTCCTAAAACATCTAATAAATTCCATTCTAGGAATAACGTATCTCTAAACAATTCTGGATTTTCTATCTTGTAATATTGATAGAATGAAATGGTGATGCGGTCTTTACCAGCCTCATCTATTAATGCAGCGCGTTCTTTAGCGCTTAACTTATTGTACAGTTGCATGCTATACTAAATTCGTTAAACAATCTATTTTTGTCTTCTACAGACAGGTAGCCACAAAATTACTAT
>KB911100.1 GCA_000383355.1 Flavobacterium sp. SCGC AAA160-P02
TAACAAAATATAAGGAGTACTAGTTTTATTTTTTGATGATAAGTCGTACTCATAAAAATTATACTCAATACCCACTGCAAATTCGTTTATCGGGTCTAATCCCTCAACCTTTCTTGATAACAATATTCAATAAGTGTTTGAACTTTTGATACGCAAATATTCAGTCAGAAAAGTTTAATATCCAACTATTTCTTGCTATTTTTTTAATTTTTATGTATTTCATAATTATTTACCTATTAAATTTAATTATCTACAAAAGTGTCAGTTATTTAAATGGATTCTCTGTGAAATAAATTTATATTTAAGTGTCCGTTATGTATATAAAGCGTAAATTTGTTTTTTAATTGGAGGAAAAATTTGACTGATTGCAACCTCTTTGTACTGAAATTTCAGAAAACAAAAAATGCTAAAGCAGTAATTCACTACTACTTTTGGCGACCAATCAGACTAAATTTTCCTTTATAATTTAAACGAAAATATATGTCATATTTATTTACTTCAGAGTCTGTATCTGAAGGACACCCAGATAAAGTTGCCGACCAGATTTCTGATGCTTTAATTGATAATTTTCTAGCATTTGATCCTGAGTCTAAAGTTGCTTGCGAAACTATGGTTACTACCGGACAGGTTATTCTGGCAGGTGAAGTAAAGTCTAAAACATATTTAGATGTTCAAAAAATTGCTAGAGATGTTATCAATAAAATTGGATATACCAAGAGTGCCTATATGTTTGATGGAAGCTCATGTGGTGTTCTCTCTGCAATTCATGAACAATCACCAGATATTAATCAAGGGGTAGAAAGGGCTTCTAAAGAAGAACAAGGTGCTGGAGACCAAGGAATGATGTTTGGGTATGCTACTGATGAAACTGAAAACTACATGCCGTTAGCCTTAGAATTATCTCATCGATTGTTAATTGAACTCGCCCAATTACGAAGAGAAAACAATCAGATCTCCTATCTAAGACCAGACGCAAAATCTCAAGTAACAATTGAATATTCTGATGATAATGTTCCACAAAGAATTGATGCAATTGTAATCTCAACACAACACGATGATTTCATCAAACCTACATCTAAAGGTATTGAAGATAAAAAAATTGCTGATGATAAAATGCTGTCGATAATTGAAACTGATATCATTCATATTTTAATTCCAAGAGTTGTGGCAAAATTACCAGATCATCTTCAAAAATTATTCACCAAAGACATTACCTATCATATCAATCCAACAGGAACTTTTGTTGTTGGTGGGCCTCACGGAGATACTGGCTTAACAGGTCGTAAAATTATTGTTGATACCTATGGTGGAAAAGGAGCACACGGTGGTGGAGCATTTTCTGGGAAAGACCCTTCTAAAGTAGATAGATCTGGAGCATACGCAACTAGGCATATTGCAAAAAACTTAGTAGCTGCTGGTCTATGTAAAGAGGTCTTAGTACAAGTATCTTATGCTATTGGTGTGGCAAAACCTACCAGTATTAATGTTGAAACCTACGGAACAGCTAACGTTGCACTCACAGACGGAGCAATTAGCAAAGTTGTTGAATCACTTTTTGATATGCGCCCTTATTTTATTGAGCAACGGTTAAAATTAAGAACACCTATTTATTCTGAAACTGCTGCCTATGGACACATGGGAAGAACTTCAGAAATTAAAACAGTAACGTTTTCTAATCCTATGGGAGAAACTGTTTCTCAAGAGGTAGAAACATTTACTTGGGAAAAATTAGATTATGTAACAAAGGTAAAAGAAGCTTTTAAACTATAATTATAGTAGAATAATTTATCAATCTCCATAATTTAAAATTATGGAGATTTTTTTATTTCCTGTTTTTTTTGTAAATTGATAATGTAGTAAACTTTAAAATTAAATTGTTATGAATAAAAAAAGAAGAACACAGGGCTTTAATGGATTTGGACTTGTAAGAACAAAAACATACATAGCCACAAGAGAACCTAAGGTTATTTTTGAAAAAATTAAAACTTTTTATGGCGATCATTTACACGGCAGCAACGGTACTATTAAAATAAACACTAATGAAGGGAATACTTGCACTGTTGTAAATGAGTTTGTTTTAAAAGAAAAAAGGAGACAATTTTTTTCTTATGTAATGCATGGTATTACAGCATTGCTTGCTATTATTTTATTGAGTTTTATTATGAATGCGCCATTTAACCACTAAAGAATTATTGTAAGAACTACACATTTCTTATAGTTCTTTTTTTTGTGGAGACATAAGTCTAATCATTCGTTGATTTTTCATGCGTTTCCAAGCAATTTTGTGACGTTTTTTATACAACCATAAACAGCCTAAATCTAATCCAAAGTAAAAGAAGCTAATTCCACTTGGTGGATTTGCACTTGGTAAAAAAGAGAAAAAATCAAAAGCTGTACTTGGCCACTCCCAACAAAGAAAATTTGTTCCAATAATTTCTAAGTAGGCAACTGTAAGGTACATTACTAGATAAAATAACCGCTCTCTAGGTCTTTTTCTTAAGATGAATACCGTAAGTATTGTTAAGACAAAACCAAAAACATCATTTTCAAAAATCAAGAATACAGAAGCATAGACAAGCACAATAATTGTGAGAACCTTTTCTAACAAACGCTTATGAAGTTTAGTAAATGCCGTTTTTGTAAAATATAGCACACCTACATACACTAAAGCATGCCCTGGTGGTACATAATGAGGTACATTTTCTAAACGGTAGGTGTACATACCCAAGGCTATTGAAAACAAATACTCACCAATTATAGCAATAATAACTGCTGTAATCATCTGTTCCTTAATTCTAGGGGTTACACTCTTAAAACACAAAAAGAACCCTATAAGCATCACTATGTTTGCAATCCATTGAGGTTCAGCCACCCATTGTTGCATTTTATTGCTGTCTAAAAAAAGTCCTACAAAAATAAACCCCCAAAGAAGTCCTAGAGTTTTTAGAAAAGCTGGAAAAAATGTTTTAGAAGTTGATGCTGTCATTTAGCGAAAATACAAATAAAAAAGCTCCTCATAAACTGATATAAACTCAATTTATGAAGAACTTTCAACTTTGTACATAAAATATTATTCTATGTTATAATTGATATCTCAATCTTAAACTCACAAATCTAGGTAAGATAAATGTTTCATTTATAGAACGTGAAATATTATTTACATTTACACTAGTTCTAGAATCTGTTCCTAATAAGTTACTTCCTATTAGTTCATATTCCCATTTAGCATCTCTGTTTTTTTTTGTAAGCAAGTGTCATATCCCAAATTTTAAATGAATTGGTAACCTCTCCATCTTGCTTAACTTCATTAAACGAGAAATCACTTTTAAAGGTTAATGAATCCCATATGTAAGCATCAAAATTTAAGGATGGAACATGAGTAACGGTGTTAAAGTCATCTCTATTTCCACTAATTTGATCTGTAAAAGATATTCGATATTTTAAACTCACATTAGGTGCTTTTGTGAAATTAGTTCCAATACTAGTTGTATAGGAATGATTGTACAATAAATTCTCATTTACATTTCCTTGTAAAAACTGAAAGTTTTTAGAATACGTGAAATTACCTCCTAAAGATGTTCTTATTTTTTTGAATGTTTTTCCTATACGACCAAAAGCAGAGAGTGTTTCATTGTCAAAAGGTGAATTTAAGTTTGTTCTAATCGAAACAACGGACCCAGGCACAAAATTAAAATCTGTACTAATTTGATCTATTGTTTTTGTGTAGGCAACTCTAGCAAAAACATTGCTAGCATTGTATAAATTATAACTTCTGTAGAATAAACTAAGATTATGAATGCTAGCATTCATAACATCTGAATTTCCTGCAAAAAAAGCATTATAACCGTTAGCTACCAAGCCTTTTGCTAATTGATTTACGTCTGTAAAATTAACCTGCTGTCTGTAATCTAGCGTTAAACTTTCACTACGTTTAAATTGCATAATCATTTTAAACTCAGGTAAGAATTTTTGGAAAGTATCTTTAAAAAAATCAGTACCGTATTGTGAATTATTTGTGTTGTATGCATGAGCTGTAAAACCTGGGCTGAAAGTAAAAATTCCCGACTTCACTCTATATCTAAGTCCAAGATATAAATCTGTGAATTTATACTCAATATCGTTAGATGTTTGCAAATCTGTTCCAAAAGTAGGTATAGGATCTAAGGTTGTTCCTTGGTTATCTAAAACCTGAAAGAATCTAGAATCAAAATTTTGTTTGCTTAATATGGTTCCACCAACAACATTTAAATTACTTTTTTCATTTAAAATATAATAGTAATCTAACTTTGCATCTAATTGGTTAGATTTTACACGTCTGTTCTGGTTTAACTCATATAAATCTAAGCCTGTATCTAATCCTAATATAGATCCTGTGCTATCAAAACCATCTGCTTCTGGAGTATTATTATTTAAAGGATCATTTTCTAATAATGCTACATAAAATGGGTCTTCATCTTGTAAAAGATGTTTCATTTCCAAAGCAAGAATATTTTTTTCGTTAATGGTATAAAAATAACTTAGACTCTGATTAATTTTATAAGGTGTAGATTTTTCTAATTCTGAAATATCACTTAACACTTGTGAGTTTACATTATCAGTTCTACGTTCATTAGAAAACCTTCCTGTTACATCATAATTTACCTGGCTATTAAAATTCTTTTTATAAATGCTCCTAAAATTAAACAAGCCCGTATTACTAAATTGATCTGTAATGCTCTGAACAAAATCATTTCTAGAAGGGTCATCATTAAAACTTTGAGCAGTATTATTTTTTTGACCATTACTATTACTAGACCAAATGACAAAACCACTTAAATCTAATTTTTTAGTTGGTGAATAGCTGTAGTTAATAGCAGTTAATTTGGTTTCTATTCGATTGGCGTTTCTTGAATTCGCATTCAAAAACCCTAAACCAGCACTTCCTAGACTAAGGTTTGTTCCGTTTGATGGACTTTGGCTTCTAAAACCTCCACCAAAACCTCTAATGTCATTTCTATCTAACACAACATCTCCAAGATTGTTAAGATCGCCTATAATGTTAATGGTGTATTTTGGTGAGTAATAAAATAATTTTGGTTGAAAAAGGTATAAATCATCATTAGTAGCATTTCCTAACCCAGCAGTTACATCACCAAACCAAAAGTTCTTTTTACCTTCTTTTAATTTTATGTTTATGGCTACCCTGTCTTGATTGTCTTGCACACCTCTAAGTTGACTTACATCACCATAATTTCTTAAAACTTGAATTTTATCTACAGCATTGGATGGGATATTCTTTGCAGCTAGTTTTGTATCACCACTAAAAAACTCTTTCCCATCAATCATTATTTTTTCTACAACCTTCCCTTCAACTTCAATTTCACCAGCATCGTTAATTTCTACTCCTGGCAATTTCTTTAAAACATCTTCTAACTTTCGTTCTGAACCGTTTTTAAATGAATCTGCATTGTATATAATGGTATCTCCTTCTATTCGGACAGGCATTTTAGACACTATCGTAATTTCATCTAACATATTGTCATTAGACATTTTGTAGTTTTTAATTACATCTGTATCTGTTGTTTTTAGATAATCATCAACAGATTTGAGACCTATATAGCTAATCTTAATATTGTAAACAGTATTTTTTTGTAGGTCTAATTTGTATTGTCCATTAACATCTGTAAACCCGTAGGAGATAATTCTTTTAGAAATTGTATCTAATGCTATTACATTTGCCATTTCTAATGGGCCAATACTGTCTTTAACAACACCCGTTAATTTAATTTGAGCATTAGTAATTAGAGTAGTCATGAAAATGACTAGTATAAATATCTTTTTTATTTTCATTTTTTGATTAGATTAATTTAGAATCGTCTTCCTCCACCTCTTCTATTTTGAAAACGCTCTCTGAGTTCTTCAGATTTTACCTTCATCATAGTATCATATTCTTCTCTAGAAACTTCTTTTCCTTTGGAAGGTTTTTTAATTTCAACAACATCTTCAGGATTAATTATAATTTCTGTACACAGCATGGTTGTTCTACCTGCATTAATTTCTAGAATTAAACCAGGCAATCCCCAATAACCTTCTGGCCCTGCACTTACAGGAATTTGAGGGGTATACCAAGCGGTTATCATTTGAGTTTTAACAGGTTTTTTTGTTTGGTTTACTTTGGTAGAATCATTCTTTTTTGCATTACCACCTCTTCTACTAAAAATACCGCCCCAATCAATTGAATTATCTACTTTTACCATGGTTGCCTTATAACAGAGATATTGACCAATCTGTTTGGTTTCTCCACTCATTTCCCATTGAGGGAATTCCATTTCTTCAACAATTCTAAAACGTTTGCTAAACTGTTCTACATCTTCAACCATCTCCTTGTCTTTTAGATTTTTATAGATAGAGCCCTGTCCATTACTTCTTCCCCAACTTGGGCCAGAGGTTCCTGGAGCATCTAACGTAACATTTTCTTTGAATGATGATTCTGACTTATTGAAGCTAAGCGTGTATGTTTTTTCTAGAAAATTTTTAAACCGAGCTTTCATTTGTTTCTTTTGCTGCTCACTCATTTTATCAAACCGAGACATGTCCATAGTTCTTTTAGACATATAGGTGGCTTTTCCTTCAAACTTTTTTTGAGAAAAAGTAACAACAGTAAATAGTAAAAACAGTAAAGTAGTTAATTGTTTCATTGAATTTTATCTTTATCTGAGTAAAAGTAGTTTTATTGAGAAACTATAAGACTTAAAAAAAACTTAAAAGTTTACTTTATTCGAATAAATAAAACAAAAAATATTTTTTAACCCCCAATTTTAATCTCCATCCCTTTGCCATCTCTACTTCTGTAACGATTCATCATCTCTTTCGTTTTTTCTAAAGAAATCTCAGCAAACTTTTTACGAGTTACTATTTTTCCCTTAACAGGTTCTTTAATTTCTTTAGCTTCTTTTGGGTTTAATACTAATTCCGAGCATACAATTGTTAGATCTCCATCATTAACTTCTAATATTAACCCAGGTAAACCTCCATAATTATTAGGCCCATTACTAACCGGAACATCTGGAGTATACCATGCAACTAGGGTTCTTTTTTTTGTTACTTTTTCTTCCTTTACCTCACCATCGATCATATCTATTTGAATATCTTCTTCCTCTTTTTCATATGCTGCCTTGTAACAGGTGTAATTTCCTATATTTTTTGCTTCACCTGTTAATTTCCAATCATAGGCTTCAAGATTATCTTTTATCAAGAAGACTTTCCCCATCAATTCTGTTTTATTAGCCATTCTATTTTCTGAAATATTTTTATACAATATATCTGAACTTCCATTTCCATCCATCATCATTACCATTACACCACCATTAGCTGATGGCCCTTTGGGAGCATCTAATTCTTGTTCTTCTTTATACATAGACTCTGATTTGGTGAAATCTAGTGTAAACGTCTTTTGAAACATTTTTCTCATTTGAGCCTCCATTTGTTCTTGAATCCCTGGATTTGCAGCAATTGTAGTACTATCTAATTTAAATGATGATTTTCTGTGTGTCTTGTAGGTAGCTCTTCCTGAAAAGTCTTGAGCAAACATGCTTCCTGAAATAAGACAAGACAACATAAAAGTTTTTAATACTAATAGTTTCATATTTTATAGTTTATCGTTTAACATTATTATTGCCACAAAGATGGTCTAGAAATTTGACTTATTGAGTTAATGAGTGTTAACGTTTGTTAACCAATTGTTTTAATAGTTATTTACTCATTACATTTGAGAAATGAACGCAACAAAACAGCATTGGACTTTATATTCTATTACTGCGACAATTATCTTAACTATTGCGGTTCAATTGTATTGGAACTATAATAATTACGTAGACAATAAACAAAGAGTAAAGAATGAAATTCAAAGCAGCCTAGATACTGCCATTGATGAATATTACACAGATCTTTCTAAATCTAATTTTTTTGCTATCATAGACTATGATAGCATTAATAGTAAAAGTAGCTTTTTAAAAGATTTTTGGAATGAGGATATTAATTCATCTAAGTCAAAAGTTAGCATTTCCTCCATTAAAATTAGTTCTGACTATAAAGGAGATGTTAGTACAATTCCAAAAATATTAGACTCTATTTTCACCACCGATACTATTGAATTTGAATTTAACGATAAAAAAGTCACCCCTAAAACATCAACTAAATATCAACCAGAAAGACAAAAGATTAAAATTAGTTCTGATAGTTTAAAGTTTCTAAAAGGAATTCAATCTGTTGCGATTGCACTTAATAATGATGATATAAATTTTACCAAGCTAGATTCTATTTTCACCAATCAACTTTCAAAAAAATACATCAAAACACCTCATTATCTAGTTTTACTAGATAAAGATATTAAAGTTGGGGGAAGCAATAAAGCCAAAGATATTGAACTAAGCTTATTTTCAAATTCTAAATCTACTTTTTTAAGACCAGATCAAAATTTGAGAGCTTATTACGAAGACCCAACTATTCAAGCGTTGAAAAAAAGCTCTACTGGAATCTTATTATCATTACTATTGTCTCTTTCTGTAATTTTTTGTTTGATTTACTTATTAAAAATAATAAGTACCCAAAAAGAGTTAGCTGAAATTAAAAATGATTTAATCAATAATATCACCCATGAGTTTAAAACTCCAATAGCAACAATTTCAACCGCAATTGAGGCCATAGAAAGCTTCAATGTTACAGATAATAAAGAAAAAACAAAACAATATGCTGCTATTTCAGCTTTTCAGCTTAAAAAATTACATCAAATGGTTGAGAAATTGTTGGAAACCGCTACCCTCGATTCTGAAAGCTTACTATTACAGAAAGAACCAACAAATATTGTTGATTTAATAGCTAAAATTACTAAGAAATTTGAGTTATTAACCAAAAAAAACATCAACTTCACAACAAATATAGATTCTAAGATATTAAAAATAGATCGCTTTCATTTTGAAAATACTATCTCAAATTTAGTTGATAACGCCATTAAATATGGTGGAGATAGTATTGAAGTTACTCTAAATTCTGTATTGAATGTAACTGAGATTTCTGTTGCAGATAATGGAAAAGGAATAGATAAGAGTCAGCAAGAAAGAATTTTTGACAAATTTTACCGAGTGCCTAAAGGCAACACTCATGATGTAAAAGGTTTTGGTATTGGTTTGTATTACACCCAAAAAATTATAGAAAAACACAATGGTTCTATAAACGTTTCATCAAATTTTGATAACACCATCTTTAAATTACAGATCCCTAATGAGTAAAATAAAAATTGTTTTAGCAGAAGATGAACCTAGTTTAGGTCAAATTCTTAAAGAAAGTCTAGAAACCAGAGGTTTTTTAGTATATCATGCTCCTAATGGTAAAGTTGCCTATGATTATTACCTCCAAAGAAACCCGGATATATTAGTACTCGATGTTATGATGCCAATAAAAGATGGATTTACTTTAGCTAAAGAGATACGTAAAGAAAATACCTCTATTCCTATTATCTTTTTAACTGCTAAATCTCAAACAAAAGATGTTTTAGACGGTTTTGACCATGGAGGAAATGATTATTTAAAAAAACCTTTTTCCATGGAGGAGTTAATTGTTAGGATTAAAGCGCTATTAGATCGAAATAAAATTAAAAAGGATACGTCAAAAATTGCTATTGGCAACTATATTTTTAATTACACCAAACAAGTACTTCATTTCTCAAATGAAGAGGTTTTGCTAACTAATAAAGAATCAGAATTATTATTTCACTTATCAGAAAAACGAAATGAAATATTAGATAGATCTTTTATTTTAAAGAAATTATGGGGAAATGATGATTTTTTTAATGCAAGAAGTATGGATGTTTTTATAAGTAAACTGAGAAAAAAACTCTCTAAAGACCCATCCATAAAAATTATAAATATTAGAGGGTTTGGCTATAAACTTACAATTTAGTTAGGTTAGATTTCTAAAATTTAAGTATCTTTAGATCCCCATTTTTAATCTTTTGAAACAAATCTATGCACATAGCAATTGCCGGTAATATTGGTGCCGGAAAAACCACCTTAACCAAATTATTAGCAAGACATTACAACTGGAAACCTCATTATGAATCTGTAGATGAAAATCCTTATTTAGATGATTTTTACAGCGAAATGGAACGCTGGTCTTTTAATTTACAAGTCTATTTTTTAAATAGCCGCTTCAGTCAAATATTAGAATTGAGAAAAAGTGGTAAAAATATTATTCAAGACAGAACCATTTATGAAGACGCTCACATATTTGCACCCAATCTTCACGCAATGGGGTTAATGACTAATAGAGATTATAATAATTATAGTTCCCTTTTTGAATTGATGGAGAAGCTAGTAACACCGCCAGATTTACTCATCTATTTAAGAGCCGATATTTCTACACTGGTTGGTCAAATTCACAAAAGAGGAAGAGAATATGAAAATTCTATTAGTATTGATTATTTAAGCAGATTAAATGAGCGCTATGAAGCTTGGATTTCTACCTACAAAAAAGGGAAACTACTGATTATAGACGTAGATAATTTAGATTTTGTAGACAATCAAGAAGACTTAGGCTATGTAATAGACAGAATAGATTCTCAAATACACGGACTATTTTAAAATAAAAAAAGCCAACTAAAATTAGTCAGCTTTTGATTGAATCTTTTTTTTTAATGAATTATAAATGTCCCCCAACCTCTATACATTCTATTATAAAAATTCAAAATTATTAACATATGTTAATATGTGCAAATATATAAATAAAAATAGATTTTGCTAACTTTTTTGTTAAAAATAATTTTGTAACATAATTATCAATTCTTACGTATAACAATATATAGTACTTAATATTAATAGTATAAAGAATCCTACAATTTAAATGAGACAACTTAAAATTACAAAGCAAGTAACCAATAGAGAAACTGCTTCATTAGATAAATATTTACAGGAAATAGGAAAAGTAGATTTAATTACTGCTGATGAAGAAGTTGAGTTAGCACAACGTATTAAAGCAGGAGATCAAAGTGCTTTAGAGAAATTGACAAAAGCAAATTTGCGATTTGTAGTTTCTGTTGCAAAACAATATCAAAATCAAGGATTAACGCTACCTGATTTAATTAACGAAGGAAATTTAGGACTTATTAAAGCTGCAAAACGTTTTGATGAAACTAGGGGTTTTAAATTTATCTCTTATGCCGTATGGTGGATTCGTCAATCTATATTGCAAGCATTAGCAGAACAGTCTCGTATTGTTCGTTTGCCTTTAAATAAAATTGGATCTATTAACAAGATCAATAAAATGTATGCGTTCTTAGAGCAAGAAAATGAACGCCCTCCAAGTGCAGAAGAAATTGCTAAGAAATTAGACATGACTGTAAATGACGTAAAAGAATCTATGAAGAATTCTGGACGTCATGTATCTATGGATGCTCCTCTAATAGAAGGAGAAGATTCTAATTTATACGATGTCTTAAATTCTGCAGAATCTCCAAATCCAGACAGAAAATTATTACATGAATCTTTACGTATAGAAATTAACAGAGCTTTAGAAACACTAACACCTCGTGAAGCAGATGTGGTAAAATTATATTTTGGTTTGGGAGAACACCAACCAATGACACTAGAAGAAATTGGTGAAACTTTTGATTTAACTCGTGAACGTGTTCGTCAGATTAAAGAAAAAGCCATCAGAAGATTAAAACATACTTCAAGAAGTAAGATTTTAATGACCTACCTTGGCTAACGGTCATAGACTATTTTTAAGTATCTAACTCATGCTTAAATAATGATTTAAAATTGTCAATAAAACATTAAAAACTCTCGAAAATTCTTCGGGAGTTTTCTTTTTTATATCCCTATTTTTACTTCATAAATAAATCTTAGACGATATGAGTAAATTAATTGCACCTTCAATTTTAGCCGCAGACTTTGCAAACCTACAAAGAGATATAGAAATGGTGAATGCTAGTGAAGCTGATTGGTTTCATATAGACATTATGGATGGTGTATTTGTACCTAATATTTCTTTTGGAATGCCTGTCTTAAAAGCAATTTCTAAACACGCAACAAAAACAATTGATGTGCATTTAATGATTGTAAACCCAGATCAATATATTGAAACTTTTGCAGATCTAGGAGCAAGTATTTTAACCGTTCATTATGAAGCCTGTACTCATTTGCATAGAACTATTCAAGCAATTAAAGCTGCCGGAATGAAGGCTGGTGTAGCTTTAAACCCACACACACCTGTTGCTGTATTAGAAGATGTAATAGCAGACATAGATTTGGTGTGTATTATGAGTGTAAACCCTGGTTTTGGCGGACAGTCTTTTATAGAAAACACCTACAAAAAAATATCTCAATTAAAACATCTAATTGAATTTTCTGAGTCTAACTGCCAGATAGAAATAGATGGTGGTGTTACCAATAAAAATGCTAGTGAACTTATAGAAGCTGGTGCAGATGTATTAGTTGCTGGGAGCTATGTTTTTAAAAGTGACAACCCTACAGAAACAATTGCAAATCTTAAAAATCAAATTTCATAAGGTTGTACTCAGTTGTTGATATAGAAACCACTGGAAACGGGTACAAAGGTCAGAAAATTACAGAAATATCTGTTTTTCTTTTTGATGGTGAAAAAATAATAGATGAGTTTACTTCCTTAGTAAATCCAGAGCAAGCAATTCCTTATTTTATAACAAATCTTACAGGCATTACAGAGGCCATGGTAAGAACAGCTCCAAAATTTTACGAGATCGCAAAAAAAGTAGCAGAAATAACTAAAGATGCCATTTTTGTTGCACATAATGTAAACTTCGATTATAATATCATTAGAGATGAATTTAAAAGCCTAGGCTTTGATTTTAAACGAAAAAAACTCTGTACTGTTAGACTCTCACGAAAAATAATTCCTGGGTTATCATCTTACAGTTTAGGAAACATCTGTACAGCTGAGGGTATTGAAATAGCTGCTAGACACAGAGCAAAAGGTGATGCTGAGGCTACCGTAGAACTATTTAGGAGATTGCTAAAAAGAGATGATAATTTTACCATTAATAGTTTTTTAAATGCCAAATCTAGAGAAGCCACCCTGCCTCCTTTATTAGACAAACAAGTGGTAGATAAGCTACCTGAGAGACACGGTGTTTATTATTTTAAAAATGAGCAAAAAGAAGTTATTTATGTTGGAAAAGCCAACAATATAAAACAACGAGTCATCAGTCATTTTTATGATAAAAAGAAAAAAGAAATCACCATGTGTTTAGAAACTGCAGATATTTCTTATACAGAAACTGGAAGTGAACTAATAGCTCTTTTGCGTGAATCATCCGAAATAAAGCATCTATATCCAAAATTTAATAGAGCACAACGAAAAGCTGGTGAAGCCGTTGGATTGTTTTCCTATGAAGATCAAAAGGGGATTGTACATTTAGCGTTTAATAGATTAAAACTAACACCAAATCCACTCATGAAATTCTATTCGATGGCTGCCTGTAGAAGCATGTTAGAAAAAGTATGTGAAGAGTTTGAACTGTGTCCAAAATACTGTCATCTACAAACCAATGTAAATGCTTGCTTTCATTATCAATTACAACAATGTAAAGGAATTTGTACTGGAAAGGAAGCTTTAGAAAGCTATAATAAAAGAGTTTATGAAGCCATTAAATCTTTGGGCTTACAAACAGAAAACTTGGTGATAAAAGAAAGTGGTAGAAACAATAAAGAAATTGGGTTTGCCTTAATTCTAAACGGTATTTATCAGGGTTTTGGCTACGTAGATAAGAAAATAAAAATTGAAGATACAGATGATTATCAACTGTATCTTCAACCTCAGCAAGACAATAGAGATGTTCAACGAATCTTAAAGTCTTATCTGACAAAGAAATCAATTGTGAAAAAATAATTAGTCTAATTCAGATCCTGGAATTAATTTTTCTAATTTCTTTAAAGACCAGTAGCCCATCTCATATTTAATGTATTTGTCTAAAATATTAATATAGGCACCCTTTGACTTATTTGGAATAAGACTAAAAGTTTTTCCATCAAATTTAAATGCAGATGACTCATTACTCTTAATGACTTTAAAAATAGATTGTTTGAACTCTTTTAACTTGTCTACTTCTCCAATTTTAATGATTTCAATGCTAGACATTGTTTTATATTTTACATCTCTGTAGGTAATAAAATAATCTGAATCTATTTTACCAAGACCAGCTTTAAAATTTGACTTTTCTCTCACAGATGACAATTTTACTGCTTTGGAATCATTTAAAAGTTTAATTTGAGAATTTGCAGAACTAGTAGCAATTAGTGCTAGTATTCCAATTAATAACGTTTTCATAGAATTAAGGGGGGTTAATTATTTTTTATCAAAGCTAAAGAAATAGAATTATATATCTCATCATAATTATATAAATATTCAAAGTTAAATTATATTAGTTTTAATATGCAATTAATAATTGTTATATTTGAATCTATTGAATTATTAATTTATACTAAAAAACATCAAATGAAAAAAATTATTTTTATGTTGTCCTTTGTATTTACAATGACAGCAATGAATGCTCAAATCATTCAATCAAGATTATTAACAGTAGATCAAGAAAACATGGAAGAATTCATGGAAGGGGTTGCTGAAAAAACAAAAATGTACAATAGCAAAAAAGGGCAAGCCAACTATTTAACTTTTCAAATCTTGACAGGAAAAAATGCTCAAAACTTTATAAGAATGCAAGTTTCAGATTCTATTCAAGAATTAGATAAAGTAGATACTAAAGGGAATAACTGGTGGCAAAAGAAAGTTGGTTCTTTGCATAAATCTACTGGAAACTATATGTGGTCTATGAATAAAAACATGTCTTATAATAGCAAGAATACTGAAAGACAAAACCATAGAAGAGTTATTTATTACAATTATAAAGATTCTGGAGAAAAAGATTTTTGGAGGTTTAGAGAGCGTGTAAAAAAAGCAATGGTAGCAGCTAATTTTGGGCAGAACATGAATGTAATGTATTGCAATTCTGGTTGTGATGGAAATATGGTTCAAGTTAGATTTCACCATAAAAACTTTACGGGTCAAAACAATGATTACGGAAAGCCACTTACAGATATGATTGCAAAATATGACGAACTTTATGGAAAAGATGCCTACGAACAAGATTCTCAAAAAGTTGATGAAAGCCTAATGCCTAATGGAAGAATGATTAGACATCAAGTGCTAATTCCTGAGTTAAGTTCTCCAGCTAATATGGAATAAACTTAGAAAACACTTAGAATAAAAACCTCCCTTGTGGAGGTTTTTTTTGTGGGTGAAAAAAATAATTGGAAAAATTAGTAATAAATGAATTAGTAGGTTTTTTTTCATAATATTATCATTAGTTAATTTAATCTGTTATAGCCCAAAACTAGTGAAGATCACAAACTAAAAAAGGGCATTATGGTTATTTAATAAGGTGAAATGTTTTTTTGAATAATAAATAATTCAGCGAAAATCTATAAATAACCCAACTGTATCAACACAAGGATGTTATTAAACTGAGTTTCCCTTCAAGTTTTTCTAAATTTATAATCTCCTACAACTACAAACACTCTGGAGAAAAAGATTTTTGGAGGTTTAGAGAGCGTGTAAAAAAAGCAACCTTACTTTACCAACTCCAATTTTTCATTTGTAGAAATTACAAAAAATATCTTTTAGCCTAAACTCATTTGCCACTACATATATTATACAAAATAGCCGATTGGATGTAAAAAATATCTTCTATATGTGTAATAAATTAAAAGTATACCCCCTATAAATAGGGGGTTAAATATTTCACCATTTATAGGGATTGACACGTATCATTTATATTCTCATATTTATATCATAAAAATTGTTATGAAACCTAAAAGCATCTATCTTAATCGGTAGGTGTTTTTTTGTTTAGTGAAATTATCTAGTGCGCTTAGTAACTTTAATTAATATACCGCAGCTCTAACCGCAACCATTAAACTAAAAAAAGCTACAAAATAACGTAAGTCTCTTACTTTAAATTTACCTAAGTAAGAGTAGCTTCGCTGATCCTACAAAGCTCCGCTTTGAAAATAGCACAAACAAAAAAACACTCAAGCAAGCTTTACATTCGTTTGAAAGTAAGCTTTATTCACTTAAAGGATTAGCTTCGCTGATCCTACAAAGCTCCGCTTTGAAAATAGCACAAACAAAAAAACACTCAAGCAGGCTATTCATTAGAAAGTAAGCTTTATACACTCATAGGATTAGCTTCGCTGATCCTACAAAGCTCCGCTTTGAAAATAGCACAAACAAAAAAACACTCAAGCAGGCTTGGTGTTTTTTTGTTTGTGCTATTTATTCGTGACCCCGGTAGGATTCAAACCTACAACCGCTGGAGCCGAAATCCAGTGCGCTATTCAGTTGCGCCACGAGGCCTTTATTGATCTGGTTAGAAAATAATATAGTGTTATGCTGTTAAGTGCTTCTTCACCAACATAGAAATTGTTTTACCGTCTGCTTGCCCAGCTAGTTGTTTAGAAACCATTCCCATTACCTTCCCCATATCTTTCATTCCTTCTGCTCCAACCTTGGTTATGGTATCAACAACAACTTTTGCAACGGCTTCTTCAGACAATGCTTCAGGTAAAAACTTTTCAAGCACTGTAATTTCTGCCAACTCTGGATCTGCTAGATCTTGTCTTTCTTGCTCAATAAAAATAGCAGCACTATCCTTGCGTTGTTTCACTTGCTTTTGAATGATCTTAATTTCTTGTTCTTCTGTTAGGTCATCTCCAGCACCAGTTTCTGTTTTCGCTAATAAAAAAGCAGATTTTACAGCTCGTAAAGCCTGTAAAGCAATGGTGTCTTTCAACTTCATTGCTGCCTTCATATCTTCCATTATTTGTTTTTGCAAGCTCATATTTTATTGTTTTAGCAGGTCAAAGATACAATTCTATTGCTGTTTTTTAGAGGTTCTCAAATATAAAATATGTTTGTTATAATCTATAATTGCTTTCCCTTTTTCTAAAATATCTGCGCCAATAATACCGTGAACTTCTGCTGCTTTATGTTGTGTTAATGCAGTATTTACATGTGTAAGATCAAATAATACCAAGTGGAAGTTTTTTGTTTTCCATTTCCCTATTTTTAAGGTATTATGCTCAGATTGTTGTGTTTCCATATCAATGGCTCCAGCTCCTGCTGCTTTGGTATCACTTTCTTTGGCATCTAAGTTAAAAAACTCAATCATATCTATTCCAACACAAGAATTTGAGGCGCCAGTGTCTAAAATAAAGGTTCCTTGTACGCCATTAATTGTAGCATCTAGCTCTAAATGATTTGTGACCAATTTTCTTAAAGGAATTATTATATAGTTCTTTTTTTCTAATAGTTTTTTTAGACCACTCATTTAACTGTATTTTTGATCTTCAAAAATACGGCATTCATAAAGAAATAATAGCATCTTTTTATAGTACCTTATTTGTGCTAGCTTTGGCTAGATTTTAGTGATAATTTTATGATTACAGACACACATACGCATTTATATTCTGAACAATTTGACCAAGACAGAGCTCTAATGATACAAAGGGCAAAAGATGCTGGAGTTCATCGGTTTTTTATCCCTGCTATAGATAGCAGTTATACAGAAAGAATGCTTTCATTAGAAACGCAATACCCTAACGATGTGTTTTTAATGATGGGATTGCATCCTACTTCTGTAAAAGAAAATTATAAAGAAGAGTTACTTCATGTAAAAAAATGGATAGATAAAAGACCTTTTTATGCAATAGGTGAAATTGGTATTGACCTGTATTGGGACACTACTTTTTTAGCGGAACAACAAGAAGCTTTTCAGACACAAATACAATGGGCTAAAGAGAAAAAACTCCCAATCGTTATTCATTGCAGAGATGCTTTTGATGAAATTTTTGATGTATTAGAGTTAGAAAAAGGAGCTGATTTATATGGAATTTTTCATTGTTTCACAGGATCTTTAGAACAGGCTAAAAAAGCCATTTCGTACAATATGAAACTAGGAATTGGAGGGGTTGCTACTTTTAAAAATGGAAAAATAAACACCTTCCTCAATCAGATACCATTAAAGCATATTGTATTAGAAACAGATGCTCCGTATCTATCTCCTGTACCTTTCAGAGGCAAGAGAAATGAAAGTAGTTATATTACCTATGTGGCTGATAAATTGGCTACTATTTATGATGTTTCTTTTGAAGAAATTGTAACTATTACTACTAAAAATTCAAAGGAAGTATTTGGAATCTAATAGTACATCTTATAAAACTCCTATTGGGTTTGCTGAAATTATTGGAGAAAAAATGATTGTTAAATCATGAGAGCCCTGTAAAACAACAATCACTTTTTTAGACTAATTCTAGGATTGCTACGTTTATAATAATATGACAAAAAAAGGCTGGTTTTTAATCCTATTCTTTATTGGCTTTTATGCCAATAGCCAAAATACGTCATCAGACTTTAGAACTAAGAAATTTATAGTTTCTAAAGACACCATAAAATTTGATTCTGTTCCCATAAATCCGCAAAATTTTAAAGTGCTTGCAGGTCAAAAAATACTATATCCAACAGAATATGAAATTTTTTATAATGAAGCACTATTAATAATTAGTGCAGAAAAATATCAGGAAATTACTATAGAATACTTTCGGTTTCCAGCATTTATTACCAAAACCTATAGCCCATTTGATAAAAAGTTTATTGTTCCTAACAATAGCAATACAGGGCAATTATACAGTCTTACAACCAACAAGAAAACTAATGAATTAAAATTATTTGATGGTTTAAAAACAAGTGGATACATTAACAGAGGAATTACCTCAGGAAACAATCAAAGCACGGTAGCAAACTCTTCTATGGATATAAATATAGAAGGAAAACTCTCAGACAAAGTAGCTATTAGAGCCAATATATTTGACACAAATATTCCGCTGCAAGAAAACGGATATTCACAAAGTATTACAGATTTTGATCGAATATTTATTGAACTCTATAGCAAAGATTGGCGCGTAAAAGCAGGAGATATAAGTTTAAAAAATGAGAGTAGCTATTTTTTAGCTTTTGAAAAACAGGTGTCTGGTCTTGAAGTAGCTGCAAATATAAATACCAATACAAAGATTGCTGCTTCTGGAGCTATTGTTAGAGGACAGTTTAGTTCTTATGATTTTGTTGGAATTGAGGCAAACCAAGGCCCTTATAAAATTTTTGGCCCCAACAACGAGCCCAATTTTGTAATTATTGCTGGCAGCGAAAAAGTATTTGTAAACGGCTCTAAGATTACCAAAGGAATAAATGAAGACTATCTGATAGATTACAATATTGGTGAAGTACGATTTAACACCACATTTCCAATAACCAATGATATGCGTATTCGAGTAGAATTTCAATTTTCTAATAGAAATTACACGCGTTTTATAAGCTATGAAAATGCAGAATATAAAACTAATAATATTGAAATTTCTGGATATTTTTACAATGAAAATGATGTTAAAAATCAGTCCATACAGGTAAATCTAACAGCTGCACAAAAACAAATCTTAGCCAATGCTGGCAACAATACCAATCTAATGGTTGGAGAAAGTGCTTATCCAGATGTATTTGATGCCAATAGAATTCTTTACAAGAAAGTACAGAGTGGAACCAACGAATATTTTGAATATTCTACCAATGAAAATGACAATCTATTTACAGTAACCTTTAGCAATGTTAATAATAATGAAGGAGATTATGTATTAAGTGAAACCTTTGCCAATGGAAATGTATTTGTATATGTGGGAGCCAATTTGGGAAACTACCAACCTATTACTCAATTAATAGCCCCAACTAAATTGCAAGTTGCTGTGCTAAATTCTTCCTATAAACCCTCTAAAAAAACAACAATTTTAACAGAGGTGGCTTTTAGCAATAATGATCAGAATTTATTTTCAACCATAGACAACAACCAAAATAAAGGAATTGCAACAAAACTAGCATGGAAACAAACATTGCTAGATAAAAAATGGAAACTCTTAAGTGATGTAAATTATCTTTTTATTCATAGAAATTTTAATACTATTCAACGTTTTCAATCTGTTGAATTTAATAGAGATTGGAATCTAAACAACCCAACTGGAAATCAACAACAAATTGGGATTGATCTTAGCTTACAAAAAAGTGAAGACACTTTCTTAAACTACTCTTTTCAACAACTTCAATTTTCGGATAATTTTAAGGGAGAAAAGCATTTGATTACATCTAATTTGCAATTAAAAAACACTTCTTTTTATACAAATAGTAGTTTTTTATCTAATAATTCTGAGATACAAGACAATACTTTTTTAAGAGTTAAAGCAGGTATAGAACAGCGTTTATTAAAGTCTTGGTTTGGTGGTTTTTTAAATATTGAATCTAACAACGGGGTTATAAAACAAACCCAGGAAGCCATTCTTACCAATCATCAATTCAAAGAATATGAGGGCTATATTGGCTTAGGAGACAGTTCAAAAGTTTTTGCAAAAGTTGGATTTAATTATAGAGATAATGACAGTATTAGAACCAATACTTTTACTGAAATTAATAATAGAAAAACCTATTATTTAGATGCTAAGATTATTCAAACAGAACGCACCAATCTTTCATTATTTGCAAATTACAGGGAAACAGAGAATGCTTTTTCAGAAAATCAAAAAGCATTAAATTCTAAAATTATTTATAACCAACGTTTTTTAAAAAACTTTATCACTCTTGGAACCAGTTATGAAACCTCCTCAGGAAATGTAGCTCAACAAGATTTTGTCTATGTAGAAGTAGAAGCTGGGCAAGGTTTTTACACATGGATAGATTATAACGACAATGGAATTCAAGAATTTGATGAATTTGAGGTTGCAGAATTTCAAGATCAAGCAAATTTCTTACGCGTTCCATTACCTAACCTGCAATTTATAGCAACTCAAAGTGCTAAAATAAACCAGTCTATAACGTTAAATGCAAACCAGTGGAGCAACAAAACTGGTCTTAAAAAAGTGCTTTCACATTTCTATAATCAATTCTTTTTAAGCAGTCGTAATGAACTAGAACGCGCTCGTAATTCATTTAATTTGAACCCGTTTAACATGAGTAAAGATCAACAAATAAGTGTCAATTTTACCATTAAAAACAGTTTGTACTTCAACCGAGGATTACAAAATTTTAGCGCAACATATACCTATGCAAAAGCAGAAAACAAACAGCAATATAGTATTGGTAGCCAAGATACAGACAACAATTACCAGCAAATAGATTTTCAGCATAAAGTTGGTAAATTTTGGCTAATTGATTTACAAGGAAAACTTTCAGAAAACAAGTTAGAGACAGAAAATTTCAACAATCGTAATTATGAAATAGATGTTATTGCATTTCAACCAAAAATAAGTTATGTCTTAAATAATGACAATAGGTTTGCAGCATTCTATCACATGAAAAATAAAGAAAATACACTCGCAGAATTTGAGAAGTTAAAACAACAAAAAATTGGGATTGAGTACTTTTATACTGGAAAATCAACTTCACAATTTAATGCTAATTTTACAACTTTTTTTAATGATTTTAGCGGAAACCCAAACTCCCCTGTTGGTTATCAAATGTTAGAAGGCTTGCAAGAAGGTACCAATTACACCTGGACTTTTTTATGGAATAAAAAACTAAACTCATTTTTAAATGTAAACCTCAATTATAAAGGAAGAAAAAGTTTAAATTCTAAAACAATTCATACAGGTACTATAAATTTAAAAGCTGTTTTTTAATTCGATATAATTACTGAAATTTATAAAAAAACATGAAATGATTTAAATAAAAAAGTTTAAATCACTTCCATTAAAAATTATGATAAAAAAAAGAGACCTCTCATTTATTTGAATTTAATTATCTTTAATTTTTTTTAAAATAAATTCATGCTGCTTTTATAGTGTGAGTTGTACAAATTTCTCGCCAATCATCTAAAAAATTACTCCAAATGAATCGATTTAGTATTTTTTACGCTCTTATTTTTTGTTTTTTCATTAGTTCTTGTACAGAACAACATAAAGATACTTCAACTGAAAAATTTCAATTTGCTACTCCTGCAGAAGTAGGCATGGTTTCAGATAGCCTTGTTAAAATTGAAAAAATGGTAATGGATTTTGTAGATGCTAAAAAATATCCTGGAGCTGTTACCTTAATTGCAAAAAATGGTAAAATTATTTACGAATCTGAAGTAGGATGGTCAGATTCATTAAGAACGGAACCCTACAGAAAAGATCATTTATTTAGACTAGCTTCTATGACCAAACCTATAGTTTCTGTTGCTGCCATGCAATTGGTAGAAGCTGGAAAAATTAAATTAGATGACCCTGTTGGAAACTACATCTCGTCATTTAAGAAGACAGAAATTTTAAAAAGCTTTAATCCTTTAGATTCTAGCTGGACTAGCTTACCTTCAGTTAAAACACCTACCGTAAGACAGTTACTAACTCACACCTCTGGTATTGCTTATGGCTTTATGAGCCCAAAGGTTTACGGTGCAATGTTTGCTAAAAATGGGATCCCAGATTTAAACACCTTTTTACCAATGACCGCCAAAGAAACAATGAGTAAAGTTGGAGATATCCCTTTAGCTTTTGAGCCAGGTGCAAAATGGATGTATGGTCTTAATACAGATGTATTAGGTAGAGTAGTTGAAGTTGCTTCAGGAGAAGATTTAGATGATTATATACGAGAAAAAATAACCAAGCCTCTAGGAATTAAAATGCTTGATTTTTATTTTAATGATTCTCTTTCAAGTAAACTAACTAAAGCATTTATGCCTACCTATACAGGTGGAATTACTCAAATACCTAATGTTCAGCAACTTTTTTACATTCCTAACTACCCTACAGAAGGGGCAAAAACATATCATTCTGGTGGTGGTGGAATGACAGGAACGGCACGTGATTATTTTCTTTTTTGCCAAGCAATGTTAGATAACGGAAGTCTTCATGGTGCTACCCTATTACAACCAGAAACAGCAAAATTGATGCATCTAGATCAATTAGATTCACTGTCATTTCGCCCAGGTTTAGAGTTTGGTTTTGGTTTTGATATTGCAAAAGAACACCCCAGAAAACCAGATGGAGCCTATGGTTGGGGAGGAGCCTTCAGTACTATTTTTTGGATAGATCCAGTAAATGATTTAATTGTTATTCAATTAAGGCAAGTGCTATCGTCTCCATTTAATAATGACATCAATTCTAAACTAGAAAAAATTGTTTATAGTGCATTAGCTGACCCAAAATAGGAAGATAAAAATCTATATTAAAAAAAGCCTCATCATAATGATGAGGCTTTTTTAATATTCTAAATTGGTACAATTGTTTACATTTTCATCAACCAAGTTTTTGCATCAACTGCTTGTGCAATCATCTCTTTTAATTCAGAAATCTGAACACGCTCTTGTTTCATGGTATCTCTATGACGTATAGTAACCGTGTTGTTTTCTAGGGTTTCGTGGTCTACGGTGATACAGAAAGGAGTTCCTGCAGCATCTTGTCTTCTATAACGTTTCCCAACGGCATCTTTTTCATCGTAAAACACATTAAAATCCCATGATAAGTCTTTCATGATTTGACGAGCAACTTCTGGCAAACCATCTTTTTTTACCAAAGGTAAAATAGCTGCCTTGGTTGGTGCTAAGACTGCTGGAAGTTTTAATACTGTTCTGGTTGTATTGTTGTCTAATTCTTCTTCAACCAACGAATTAGAGAAAATTGCCAAAAACATTCTATCCAATCCAATAGAAGTTTCCACCACATAAGGTGTGTAACTCTTATTTTCTTCATGATCAAAATATTGCAATTTTTTACCAGAAAATTCTTCGTGAGCTTTTAAATCAAAATCTGTTCTTGAATGAATTCCTTCTAATTCTTTAAATCCAAAAGGGAACTTAAATTCAATATCTGCTGCTGCATCTGCATAATGAGCCAATTTATCATGATCGTGAAAACGATAATTATCTTGCCCCATTCCTAGAGATAGATGCCATTTTAAACGATTTTCTTTCCAATGATCATACCAATCTTTCTGAGTTCCTGGTTTTACAAAAAACTGCATTTCCATTTGTTCAAACTCACGCATTCTGAAAATAAATTGTCTAGCTACAATTTCATTTCTAAATGCCTTTCCAGTTTGTGCTATCCCAAAAGGGATTTTCATTCTCCCTGTTTTTTGAACATTTAAAAAGTTTACAAAAATTCCTTGAGCAGTTTCTGGACGTAAATATACTTTCATAGAACTCTCTGCAGAAGCACCTAGTTGAGTACCAAACATTAAGTTAAATTGCTTCACATCTGTCCAGTTTTTAGACCCTGTTAACGGATCTGCAATTTCTAATTCTTCTATTAAGGATTTAACATCGACTAGATCTTCATTTTCTAAAGATGCTCCCATTCTAGAAAGAATTGTTTTAATTTTTTCTTGATATCCAACAACTCTTCCGTTGGTAGATAAAAATTCTTCTTTATCAAATGCTTCCCCAAAACGTTTTGCAGCTTTGGCTACTTCTTTGTTTATTTTTCCTTCTATTTTAGCACAGTAATCTTCAATTAATACATCTGCTCTGTATCTTTTTTTTGAATCTTTGTTATCTATCAATGGATCGTTAAAAGCATCTACGTGCCCTGAAGCTTTCCAAGTGGTTGGGTGCATTAATATAGAAGCATCTAAGCCTACAATATTTTGATGCATCTGCACCATTGCTTTCCACCAATAATCTCTAATATTTTTCTTTAGCTCTACTCCGTTTTGAGCGTAATCGTATACCGCACTTAAGCCATCATAGATTTCACTAGATTGAAAAATATAACCGTATTCTTTTGCGTGAGATATTACTTTTTTAAACTGATCTTCTTGTTGTGCCATAATGTTGGTAAAGATACAGGAATAAAGAAATTTTTCAAGAAAAATTAGTGCTACTTTATGTATTTCATAAGTACTGCATTTCTTGTTTTTTAGTATCTTCACATAAAAAGCTAAGAAAATGAAAGGTTTACAAGATCTTTTTAATCTCTTTTATCCGTCTGTTTGTCTTTGTTGTGAGCAATACTTATTAGATCAAGAAAAAATAATTTGTATAGAATGTAGGTTAGATTTACCATTTATAGACAATGGTGATAGTACCTCCAATCTGTTAACACAAACTCTAGAAGGAAGAGTTCTTCTTGAAAAGGGAGCATCCTTTTTATATTATCATCCTGTTGGAAAAGTGAAGAAACTTATTCATCAATTAAAATATAAAAATAATGAATCAGTTGGTGTGTTTTTAGGAGAATGGTTTGGTCAAAAGTTACTAGAAACTGGTAAATTTAGTGAGATAGATTATATCATTCCAGTACCTCTTCACGAGAAAAAATTAAGGCAACGAGGTTATAATCAATTAACTAAGTTTGGAGAAAGTTTAAGTACTATTTTAAACATTGAATATCTTGAAGATGTTTTAATACGAAGTTCCGCAACAAAAACTCAGACTTTTAAAAACAGAGTAGAACGTTTTAAAAACCTTATGACTAATTTTAGTATTACAGATACAATACTCTTAAAAAATAAACATGTTCTTTTAATTGATGATGTAGTTACCACTGGCGCCACCCTTGAGGCTTGCTACAAACAATTATTAAAAGCAGAAAATATAAAAATTAGCATAGTCACCATTGCGCTAACTGAATAAAAATTAACAAAACTCTGACATTACATTACAAAAAATATATTGTTTATTTGTAGTAAAATACCTGAGTTGAAAAAAATACAATCTCTTTTTTTAATTGTTCTTGTTTTATCTTTTTCACAATGTGCAAAAAAAGGAAGACCAGATGGTGGTCCAAAAGATGAAGATGCACCATTGTTTGTAACAGCAAACCCACCTTATGAAACTATTAATTTTGATAAAAATGAAATTAATATTTACTTTAATGAATATATAAAATTAAAAGACCTCAGTAAGCAACTTATTATTTCACCGCCTTTAAACCCAGAAAACCCACCTCTAATTTCACCACAGGGAAGCCCAAGTAAGTACATTAATATACAAATTTTAGATACGCTACTAGAAAACTCTACCTATATTTTTGATTTCGGGAATAGTGTGCAAGATAATAATGAATCCAATACTTTAGAACGCTTTAAATATGTGTTTTCTACCGGAGCCTACATAGATTCTTTAACCCTGTCTGGTAGTGTTAAAAATTCTTTTAAATCTGAGAGTGTTGAAAATATAAAGCTTTTATTGTACAGATTAGACAGCGCTTATACAGATTCTGCTGTATACAACAGAAAGCCAGATTATGTTACAAGTACTTTAGACTCTTCTAATTATGAATTTTCAAACCTGAGAAAAGGCAACTACCTTTTAGTTGCTTTAAATGATGCTAGAAGCGATTATGTTTTTAATCCAAAAACTGATGAAATTGGTTTTTTTAAAGATACCATTTCGTTGCCTAGAGACACCATTATTAAAACTGAGCTCTCTATATTTAAAGAAGAATTACCTTATATATTTAGACGAGGAAAAGAAATAAGAAAAGGGCAGCTTATTTTTGGATACCAAGGAAAACCGTCTAATCTAAAAGTAGAAACGCTCTCTGTTGTTCCAGATAACTTTCAAACCATCATTCTTCCTGAAAAAGGAAAAGACACCTTAAACCTTTGGCACTCGCCTATAGAAAAAGATTCGCTGATTTTTAAAATAAGTAATAATAACATTATAGACACAATAACGGTAGCATTAAGAAAAAAACAACTCGATTCATTAACTGTTACCAAAATAACTGGAGGTGTATTAAATATAAAAGATACTTTATTTTTTAGCACAAATAATCCTATTATAAAAATAGATACTTCAAAAATTAATTTTGTACATACAGATAGTATTAATATTTCTTATGAGGCATTCATCTCAAAAAAAGAGAGTACCGTTGGCTTTCTTTTTGAGAAAAAATTTAAAACATCTTACAAACTGAATTTATATCCAGATGCTTTAGTGGACATTTTTGAGACTAGTAATGATACCGTTACTTCTCAATTTAGAACAAGAAGTATAGAAGATTATGGAGAAATCTCATTGTCAATTCAAAATCCTAAAAAGGTTCCTGTCATTATTCAATTAACAGATATTAACGATGTTACAGTAGCTCAAGAAACTTCATCTGAGAATAAAACAATATCATTTAACTATTTAATTCCTAAAAAATATAAAATTAGAATTATTTACGACACCAATAATAATGGGAAATGGGATACTGGAAATTACCTAGAAAAAAAACAACCAGAACCTGTACAATACTTCCCTGAGGTTCAGGAAATAAGGCCTAATTGGGTATTAAATGAAGTTATAAAAATAAAATAATTTTCCTGTTTTTTAATGAGTAACTAAAACTATCTCTAATTCTAGAGAAATGGTAAATCCTTCCTAATATTTATTTTTCTAGTAAACTACAATGTTAAAGTCTTATGATATAAAAAAGGCTTGACTAATAAAGCCATTAATTACATCATAGTAAGACAATTATCAAATGAAAAAAGTGAGTTTATTTTAAATTTTTATGTTTAAAATACTTGTTTTAATTAAAATTTATTTTAATTTTACGATACCCTAATTTTATCATTGCTATTATAAAATAATTTTTATAACAATGACTTATAATACCCCTAAACCCCAATTAAGAGCTTTTCTTAAAAAAAACTTATTATCTAAAAACAAATTTATTGTAACACTATCAGTAATTGTTTTTAACATTTCTTCATCAATATCACAAAATACTCCTCAAGGTTTAGGTGTACAGATAGGTAGCTCAATATTACATTCAGATTATGGAGAAGGACATAGCTCTGACGTGAACGCTTTATCTGTAAGTTTAACACATAGCTTATACTTTTTTGGCAAATCATCATGGAGAAAACAAAATACATTAGATAACATAGCATTAAGAAGTGAGCTTAACTTTGTTTCCAATATAAAGTTAAGCCATAAAGGAGAATATGTCAACGGAAACGGTAATTTAGCTACTCAGTTAAGAGCCATGACAGGATCATTTAAAATAACTAATATTGGCTTTCAAGGAGAAATTTATCTAAAAAGCTTAGAGGATTTTATTTATTATGATTTCCGATATGGATCGAGGTGGAATCCATATTTATTAGCTGGTATTAATTATTCTATATTTAAAAACTCTCTAAATTCTACTTTAGGTGACTGGACGCAAGATAGTTCGGTGTTACCTGAAAAATGGAGGGACCCTTCCGACACATCCGTAGGCAGAGGCACTTCATTCTCAAGTACCTTTGGTTTAGGTACTCGATATAAATTGAATAATGAAATTGATTTGAATGCTCAATTTAAATGGCAATTTTTCTTTTCGGACAACTTAGACGGTTTAAGATCTAATTCTCCTGGAAATGAGGATAACGAATGGTCAACAGTATTTCAAATAGGATTTATTTATAATCTATTTTAGTCAGTAACCGAGAACAAATCTGTTAATAATATTGTTTTAGAAAATAATCCTAACTAGTTAAACAAGCTTTTTTAATGACATGATAACTCCCAAGTGAAGAGATTCATGAAAATTATTAAAGATTACTGCTTTTTCCATTGAATCAATCACAAAACCTGTACTTGTTTTGTATGCTGAATATTCTGTAAATATACCTGCCTCATAATCTTCTTCTAAGGTATTAGGCAAGCCTTTAAACAAGTTTAAAACTTCATCAAATTCTTCTTGAGTAAATTGACGTGTAGGTTTTGTTCCTTTTTTGAAGGCAGCAATTAACTCATCTGACACCAGACAATCTTTTTCAGAAAGCCCATAATGTAATAATTGCTGAGTAACAACTATATGTGCAATATTCCAAGCAATATTATTAGTAAACCCTTCTGGAATAACATGCAGTTGATCTAAACTTAATCCTTTTATATAATGTAAAACTATAGCTCTTGTTTTTGTTAGTATATCAAATTGTATCTTCATTTTTTTAATGTAATTTTATCAAAGATAATTCTTATAAATGAAGAAAGTATATTTTTTACAAACTTGTGACACCTGCCGTAGAATTTTAAAAGAAGTAAATTTAGAGGGTTTTGAGAGGCAAGAAATTAAAGCCAATCCTGTAACGGTTTCTCAATTAGAAGAAATGTATTCTTTTTCAAATAGTTATGAAGCCCTATTTAATAAACGCGCCAAGAAATACAAGGCCATGAGCTTAAAAAATGAGCTTATTACTGAAAAAGAGTACAGACAATTTATTTTGGATGAATATACTTTTTTAAAACGCCCTGTTTTTATTGTAGGGAATGATATTTTTATTGGAAATAGTAAAAAGGAAATAGACCGTTTGAAAGAAAATATTGGTTAATTATTTCTTAAATATGTTTTCAATCTTAGTGCCGAATTTTCTCTAATATCTTGCCAAAATAAATTTATATCTCCTGCATGATAGTTCTTTATCAGAGACATAAAAAGTCGCATGGGAAACTTGGGGTTGCTAGACCAAACTAATCCCTCAGTAATTTCAACTGTAAGTGCTTTTTGGTAGATTTTTTTATTGGTGTATAAAAAACCTTTGTGTAGTTCTAAGCTTGTTGTTTTAGAAGTATCCCAAGTAATTGGATTGCTTGTTACGCCTCCGTCATACCAATTTTTATCATTTTTAGGATAGTGACCTTTTTTAAAGGTATTCCAAGACACAAAACCACCGGTTTCAGTTGGTTTTGTCATAGGTTTAATTGTCTTGAATTGATCTGGCTGAATTCTCATTCCAGGGATATACGCTGCTACTAATTTTTTTTGCAGCTCTTTTCCATCAAAAAAATCAGCAAGCAATCTCACTGTATGGGTAGTTCCTTGGCTATGACTTAGCATAATGATGGGTCTTCCTTTATTGTATTTTTCTAAATAAACTTCAAAAGAATTCTTCACATCTTCATAGGCTAATTCTAACGCTTCTTTCCCTCCTTTATTATACATTTTATATGAACGGATATGTGCCTGTCTGTAAAAAGGAGTGTAAACTTTGCCTGAAACAGCCAAGGCAGAGGCTTGCATTAAAACTGCTTTTTGTATAACTTTTTTATTTTGTATTGTATCATTAATAGGAACATTCCATCGTATGTCTTCTTTTTCTAAATTTAAAGTTGGATACACATAAAAGACATCTGCTTGCAATGTATCTATTTCTTTGGAAGCATACTCTTGAAATGCTGAGGAGTAATTAACTGGAAGTACTGCCCAAGAAGATGTGAGATTATAATCTGGTTTTTCTGGTGAATTTTTTGATTGAAAACGCTGAGTTTCAACTATAGATTTACAACCTGACAAAAAAATTAATAATAGCATAAATGAAAGTCTACACTTCATGTTATTTCTTTTTATATTCCTCATAAGATTTTTCTTCAACTAAATCTGACCCTGTGAAGATATTAATTTTCTTTTTTACATCAGAACGAGTATCATTTACATAATAAACTGCTCGAGCCAAATCTATAAATGTTTGACCAAAATTGTTTGCTCTTTCACATTCTCTAATATCATCTTCAATTTTCCACAACTTCTTATTCACTTCTAACAAATCATGATGAAGGTTTTTTAATTGAGCACTGTTTTTACAACCCTTATAAATACTGTCAACATCTGGTGTTAGTGTATTGTATTCGTGTTGAATATTGATGATTTTTTTAGGATCTTTAATTTTGGAAAGTTTAATTTCTAAAATTGTGTATTTATCAATGATTTCTCCGTTAGAAACTTCTATTTTCATATTATTATCCCATAAAGATGGGCTCTGTATTAATTAGAGTTTGACAGCAAGCCAACGTGCTTATTATCATGTTATCAAATTCTAAGTTTATAAAAATTTACGTTCTATAATAGCCATAAAACGTTCTTCAATATCTTCTTTATCTGTCCAGTCATAATCTGGTTTTACCATTTTATGAATGAACTTTTTTGCTTCTTTTTGAGTTTTAAATGAATTTAACTGAGAAACCACTCGGTTAAAATCTTCCTGACTTTCTCCAAACAAACTTTTCACAAATACAATTCGATCATTTAAACCTATTTGAATATCACCTTGCAAGGTATCATTTAATGATTTTTTAGGGGCATTTTCAAATAAATCTGCAACTACATCTGCAGCAATGGTATCTTTCAACTCTTCCTCTAATGAATGAGAAGCATCAGTTGTTTTAGTGTCATCTATGACTTCTGAATTTTCTTCTAAAATCTCCTCTAAAATCTCTTGTGAAGTCTCTTCTATAATCTCTTGTGATTGAGAAAATAAATCATCTTTTTCTTCAGCTTCATTAAAACCTATCAAAGATTCATCAATCAATAATTCAATTTCTTCACTAGGCAACTCTTCCTCTAGTATCTCAGATATATCATCTGTAGATTCTTCTAATTGATGCTCAACAAGGGCTTCTTTAGCTTCTTTGTCTTCTTGATCTTCTTGATCTTCTTGATCTTCTTGATCTTCTTGATCTTCTATTGTTACAACAACATCCTGTTCAATAATTTCTGTTGTAATACCCTGTTCTATATCATCTTCAATTTTTATCTCTTTTTCTAGCTTTTCACTAGCCTTATTAACCAACTCTAAAAGCTCATCCTTGGTATACTCAGAATTTGGTGTATTGTTAATGTATTCCTCTACATATGCCAAAACAGCTAATTTTTCATAAACTTCATGCGCTTTTGTTTTCAAAGCAAAAACATCCTCTTTGTTTTTCATTTGTAAAATACTGTGAGCTAAACTAGTGAGGTCTGCTGCGAGTTTTTTGTGCATAAGTTGTGTTGTTTAATTATTTTTTAATGTCATTTTTTAATAAATTTGCCTACATTCACATTAATTAATGTACAAATCCACTGAAGCCTTAAAATTACAAAATGTTTCTTGAAAATACAGTAAATCATACAGAACAATTTGGTTGGATAGAAGTAATTTGTGGCTCTATGTTTTCTGGGAAAACTGAAGAGCTCATCAGAAGACTCAAACGCGCGCAGTTTGCAAAACAACGAATAGAGATTTTTAAACCAGTTGTTGACACTAGATATGATAATGAAATGGTGGTTTCTCATGATGCCAATGAAATTCGTTCAACTCCTGTTCCTGTTGCTTCAAATATTAGATTATTAGCCAATGATGTTGATGTTGTTGGTATTGATGAAGCCCAATTTTTTGACGATGAGATTGTAGCTGTTTGTAATGATTTGGCCAACCGAGGAATTCGTGTAATTGTTGCTGGATTGGATATGGATTTTAAAGGAAACCCTTTTGGTCCTATGCCTGCCCTTATGGCAACAGCAGAATATGTTACTAAAGTTCATGCTGTTTGTACTAGAACAGGAAACTTAGCCAATTATAGTTTTAGAAAAGCAACCAATGAAGACATTGTTTTTTTAGGAGAAACTCAAGAATACGAACCTCTAAGTAGAGCTGCTTACTACAAAGCGCTTGTTTCTCAAAAAGAAGAAATTCTGAAAGAAAAAAATTCTGAAAATTAGTCCAGACTAATGCTATGAACAATCATGTAACCGTTTTAGAAATTGATGGTAATGCGCTAGAGCACAACCTACATTACTTTAAAAATAAACTACATCAAAAAACAAAAATATTAGCTGTTGTAAAAGCTTTTGGCTATGGAAGTGATGCTGCCAAAGTAGCTTCTTTTTTAAAAGATAAGGTAGATTATTTTGCTGTTGCCTATGCACATGAAGGTACTGCTTTACGAAAAGCTAAAATAGCAACTCCTATTTTAGTTTTACACCCTCAGATTCAAAATTTTAATCAAATTGTAAGAGATCAATTAGAGCCTAGCATCTATAACTTAAAAACACTAACTGAATTTCTAGCGTATGCTGAAGAGCAAGAACTCCTGTCCTATCCTATTCATTTAAAATTTAATACAGGATTGAATAGATTGGGCCTTTCAAAAGCTGATATTCCTTTAATTATGAATGCTATTGATGGCTCAGAACATGTAAAAATTAAATCTATTCTATCTCATTTAGCAGCTAGCGAAGATGCCAATGAACGAGTGTTTACATTAAAGCAACTCCATAATTTTAAAGAGATCATTAAAGAGGTTTATGAGTATTTAGACTACACTCCAATAGCTCATACCTTAAACACATCTGGTGTTATAAACTATCCAGAAGCTCAATTTGACATGGTGAGAATTGGTATTGGTTTATATGGTTTTGGAAATGATAAAAAAGAAACTTCACAATTAAAAAACTCACATATTTTGAGATCTATTATTTCTCAAACTCATTCCGTAAAAAAAGGAGAAACTGTTGGATACAATAGGGCGTTTATTGCAAATGTAGATGCTACAATAGCTACTATTCCTATTGGGCATGCCGATGGTTTGTCTAGAAAATTAGGAAATGGAAATGGATCTGTGACTATTCACAATCAAAGAGCTCCAATTATTGGCAATGTTTGCATGGATATGATGATGGTAGACATTACTAACATTAACTGCAAAGAAGGAGATAATGTGTTTATATTTAAAACCCAAGAAGACATCTTGAATATTTCTTCAGTATCAGAAACCATTTCTTATGAGGTATTAACTCTTATCTCTCAACGAATAAAAAGAATGCTCATTTACTGATATTTTCTTATTTTTAGGTTTATTAATCATTAAAAAACTAATATGCTAAAAGAATTTAAAGAATTTGCCCTAAAAGGTAATCTAGTAGACATTGCCATCGGTTTTGTTATGGGTGCTGCTTTTAAACAAGTAGTCACATCATTCACAGGAGGGATTGTTTCTCCACTAATAGGATTGGTTTTTAAAGCTGATTTTAAAGATCTAAAATGGATCGCAAGAGAAGCGGACACCTCTAATAACATTTCAGAAGTTGCTGTTTTATATGGTGATTTTATAACCAATGTTATAGATTTTGTAATTGTTGCATTTGTAATGTTTATTATTATCAAAGGAATAAATGCCACTAAGAAAAAAGAAGCACCTGCAGCACCTGCATTACCAGCAGGACCAACACAAGAAGAACTATTAGAGGAAATCAGAGATTTATTAGCTAAAAAGTAAGTTTGTTTACTTTTTCAAAAAACGCATCACAAGCTCATAAAAGGCCCCGGGCGTCTCTGCATGTAACCAATGACCAACATTAGCAATGGTTTTTATAGATGCTTTTGGGAAATGGGCTTTTATCATAGGAACTTCACTCTTTGTAATATATCCAGAATTTCCTCCTGCTAAAAATAGAGTTTCTCCATCAAAGGTTGTAAACGACGGCAATGCTTTCCCTACTTCATGATTATTTTCGGTGAGTGATTGTAAATTAAATCTGTAGGCTAAGAGTCCTTTTTCTTTCCAATACACATTTTTTAATAAAAAAGAACGGACTCCAATTTCCGGAATTAGTTCAGTGATTTTTTGATCAACCAATTTTCTGGTATTGTGAATTAAAAAATCAACCGAATTCAATGCTTTTAAAATATCGGTATGATGCGGATGATAATATCTTGGAGCAATGTCTACAATAATTAATTTAGCTACCAATGTTGGGTATTTCACAGCAAAAAGCATTGCTGCTTTTCCTCCCATTGAATGCCCTAATACTATCACTTTTCCCAGGTTATGATATTTAATATACTGAACTAAGTCTTCAACTAAAAGGTCATAATTAAAATTATCTGCATGAAAACTTCGTCCGTGGTTTCGTTGGTCTATTAAATGTATTTGAAAATCTTCTCCAAACTTATTTCCGAGAGATTTCCAATTATCACTCATGCCAAAATATCCATGAAGAATTAATAACGGAGCACCTTCTCCAATTATTTTTGAATGTACTATTTTCATTAATCAGTTATCAAAATTTCAAAATATAGTTCACTAAATAAAACTTCTAGAGCCCCGTATTACGTGTGTATTGAGCACTTAAAACACCTTCTAGCTAAGTCTATGCAAATACATATTCACCACATTTTGTAGACCTAAATATAAACTCTCGGAAATTAAGGCATGTCCAATAGACACTTCTGCTAGATTTGGAATGTTTTGCTTAAAGAATTCAATATTCTCAAGATTTAGATCGTGACCAGCATTAATCCCTAGTCCTAATTTGTGAGCAAAAAGAGCTGCTTCTGTGTATGGTTTTATAGCTTGCTTATCCCCTTTTTCATAAGCGCCTGCAAAATGTTCTGTGTACAATTCAATTCTATCTGCCCCTGTTTTGGCTGCAGCTTCAATTAATTTTAAATCTGTATCAATAAAAATAGAAGTTCTAATTCCAGCATTTTTAAACTCGTTAATTACTTCTTTTAAATATGATTGATGAGTAATAGTATCCCAACCTGCGTTGGAGGTAATTTGATTGATATTATCTGGAACCAATGTTACTTGAGTAGGCATTACTTCCAACACTAAATCCATAAATTTACGAATAGGATTTCCCTCAATATTATACTCTGTAATAACTATTGGTTTTAGATCATACGCATCTTGATAGCGAATATGTCTTTCATCTGGCCTGGGATGGATAGTGATACCTTGTGCACCAAAATCTTGAATATCTGAGGCAACTTGTAATAAATTAGGAACATCTCCGCCTCTTGAATTACGTAATGTTGCAATTTTATTAATATTTACGCTTAACTTTGTCATTAGTTTCAAATAAAACACAAAAGTACGGCATTAAATGATTTTAAACTATATTCGTAAAGCATGAATATGAAAGAATACATACTAAATGATATAGAGGTTTTAACGCCAGATAGTTTGGTGAAAAAAGCTCAAGATGTCTGTAAAATGCTTCCCATCACACATATCCCTGTTGTTGACAAAGGAGAATTACTCGGATGTATCTCTGAAAGCGATTTTCAAACCATAGAAAATTCTTCATTTATTTCAGAATACCCTCATTTAATTGACTTCTTTTTTACTGATGAAAATACACAAATATTAAAATTGATTAAATTATTTACAGACAACCAAACTAATGTAATGCCTGTTTTAAATGATAAAAAAAAGTATATAGGTTATTATGAATTAAATGACATCCTAGAGGTGTTTAGCGCTAGTCCCTTTTTATTCAATGAAGGAGTAAGCATTGTTGTAGAAAAAAATAAAAAAGATTTTTCTATAAGTGAGGTAAGTCAAATTGTAGAAAGCAATGATGGAAAGATACTTGGTCTTTATATCTCGTCTGAAATTTCTGACATAAGGCAAGTAACCATTAAAATTAATTCAGAAGATATTAATGAAATTATTCAAACATTTAGAAGGTATAACTACAATGTAATCTCTGAACATAAAGATGATTTTTATTTACAAGATCTAAAAGATAGATCTGATTATTTACAGAAATACTTAGACATGTAATGATAAAAAAAGTAGCCGTTTTTGGTCAAACATATTCCGTAAATGCTGAAAAGGAAATTTCAATTCTTTTAACAGCTTTAGAAAAACACAATGTGGTGGTTTTTTTTGAGGAGAACTTTTACAAGGTTATAAAAGGCCTTGGTCATCTAACAAAAAAGTACCCCACTTTTGCTAGCTTCCATGATTTAAATAGTTCTTTTAACTTATTTTTTAGTTTGGGTGGTGACGGAACAATTCTAAGAGCTATTACTTACATTAGAGATTTAAACATTCCTATTCTAGGAATTAATACGGGGCGTCTTGGTTTTTTAGCAAACATTCAAAAAAATGCGATTCAAGAATCTATTGATTTATTAATTGCTAAAAAATACACAATTCAAGAAAGAACACTATTAAGCATTAGAACAAGTCCAGCAGTTGATTCTTTTGGTGAATTTTCTTTTGCATTAAACGAAATAACAATTGCTAGAGAAAATACAACATCTATGATAGGTGTTAAAACATTTTTAGACAAAGAATACCTTACAAACTATTGGTCTGATGGTCTTATTATTGCAACACCAACCGGTTCTACAGGTTATTCATTGAGCTGCAATGGTCCTGTAATTTCGCCAAATTCAAAAAACTTTATCATTACCCCAATAGCACCTCATAATTTAAATGCAAGGCCCATGGTGATCCCAGACGATACTTTTATAGAATTAGAAGTAGACTCAAGAGAAAAGAGTTTTTTAATTTCATTAGACTCAAGAATTACCTCAGTACCAAAAGACACAAAGATTTATATAGAAAAATCTCCTTTTACAATTAAGAGCATCATACCAGCCAATCAATCTTTTCTAACCACCCTAAGAACAAAACTTTTATGGGGAGAAGATACCCGAAATGGCTCTAATATTTAGAGAACTACAAAGCAATAAAAAATCAAAATTATTGTTATTCAAAAAGACTTGACTATTAACTTTATAAAGCAAATAGATTTTTTTATATTTGCAAGCTATTTTTTAGGATGAAAAGGTGTTTAATTTTATTACTGTTTCTGTACAATTCTAGCAATTGTTTATCACAAATAAATGAAATAGGTATCTTTGCAGGAGGGGTAAATTATGTTGGCGATGTTGGGAAGACTAATTACATTCAACCCAACAACCCAGGTGGAGGTATAATATATAAATACAACCTAAACCCAAGAATAGCAATTAGAGGATCTTACAGTTATTTCTCTTTGATGGGAGATGATGCAGATTCTGAAAATAAAATTAGACAACAAAGAGGTTTTAGTTTTAAAAACCCGATAAACGAATTTGCAGTGGGTATTGAGTATAATTTTTATGAGTACGACTTATCATCAAAAAATAAAACTAGTACTCCTTATATTTTGTTA
>KB911101.1 GCA_000383355.1 Flavobacterium sp. SCGC AAA160-P02
AATCCACCACCACAGGTCTTATAACGAGGAAGCGTTTCTTTTTCTATGATACATACATTTACTCCTTTTTGTGCTAAATAAAATGCGGTTGCTGCTCCAGAGGGGCCACTACCAACGATAGCTACATCATAATTCTTCATTCAATTTTATTTTTTAATTTTATTCTTGCTAAAATAGGGAAGTGGTCTGAGTACGGAACCTCAAATGTTTTAAAATTATTGACTTCAAAATTTAGGTCTACTAATATAAAGTCTATTCTTAAAGGATACAAATAATTAAATGTCTTACCTAAGCCCTTACCAGCTATTTTAAAGGCATCTTGTTTGTTTTTGGAGAGTTCTCTATATACCCAAGAAAATGCGGTGTTATTAAAGTCGCCACAAAGTATTTTTTTTCCATTCCATTTTTTTTCGTGTTCCAAAAATAATTCTACCTGTTTTGCTTGTTTTTTAAAAGAGGCTTTCATGCGTTGAAGCAGTTTGTCAGAATTTTTTTCGCCAAAATTTTCTTTAGCAGTATTCATTTTTAAAGACTCTAAATGAATATTATAAACCCTAATAGTGTCTTTAACTTTAATAATGTCTGCAAAAATAATATTGTTAGCACTGTTCTCTAAATCTAAGGAGCCTGAGTTTATGATCTCATATTTAGAAAAAATGGCCAAACCAAATTTGTTGATCTTAGATTTTGTTTTTATAAATTGATAAGGATAAGATATTTGAAGGTTATCAGCTTCAAAATATTCTTGAATTGATATCACATCAGGTGTTTTTTCAGTAATTAATGTAGATATTTTTTCATCAATGGCATTATCTGTAGTCCAATTGTAATGATTAAATAAACGAACATTATAACTCATTACTGCTAAATCATCTTTTAGAAAAATGTTTTTTTCTGAAAATTTATAGATACTACTAATATATCCAACACCAAGAACTATTGCAAGTAAAGAGAGGATTAGGTATTTTTTTAATTTAATGATCCAATAAGTTAGAAAAAAAACATTTAATAAAAAAAGCACTGGAACCGATAAACTTATGATGGTAAATATTGGACTTAATTTTGGAGATATAAACGGTAGAAGATAAGACAAGAGTAATAGCATTGCTACTATTGTATTTATAAAGACTAGTATTTTATTCCAAAAATTGTCTTTTTTCATCTATATAATTTATCTTTTTTTAAAAGAAGTTTTATGAATTTATCACATAACATATTAAAATACAATCTGCTAACTAGTTGCTTTGTTTAAAAAGAAACTCTTTTTCTTCTTTTGTTAAGGTGTCATAGCCAGATTTGCTTATTTTATCTAAAATGGCATCTATTTTAGCTTGATTTTCTCCTGTTGCTTTTGCATTAGCAGTTTTTTTGGTTGTTTTGTAGACTGTCTGTAGAGATTTCTTTCTTTTGGTAAGTAACTCTGAAAACCAACTAAAAAAAGTAATTTTTTTATTACTAGCTTGAGAAACATATGCATAACCAAATAGTGCTCCTCCCAAATGGGCAATATGCCCGCCGCCATTTCCACCGGCTAAAGAAATTAAATCAAAGAGTATAAAAACTCCGGCCAAATGCCAAACCTTCACATATCCAATAAATCTAAATTGTAATTGATAATTGGGAATATAAGTTGCAATTCCAATAACAATTGCTGTAATACCGGCAGATGCTCCAACCATGGTGTGAACCTTGCCTTCAAATAGAGGAAAATAACTATAACTTAGCAAATAGGCAATTCCTCCAAATACGGTTCCTAAAAGATAAAAATTTAATGCTTGCTTTTGGGTAAAATATTCTAAAAAAAGTCTGCCAAAATAATGCAAAACAAGACAATTAAATAGTAGGTGTAAAAAACCACTATGTAAAAAACCATAGCTAACAAGTGACCAGGGCTTTGTAATAAAATTATCAAAAGAAGACGATAAAGAAAACCATTCATAGACAAAGCTCATTTGTTTGGAATACAAACCACTAAAAGAGCTTGAAATTAACGTAATGATAAAAACGGCAACATTAATATAAATTAATTGCTGTATAATAGAAGCCGATTTGAATTTTGTCTGTAAATCTTTGAATACACTCATTTATTTCTAGTGTTTGAATTGATTGTTTTTCCAATAATAAGCTAATATGAAACCAATAATTGCACCACCTATATGGGCAAAGTGTGCTACGTTTCCAACGGAGTATTTAGTCATTCCAAAAAATAAATCTCCAAGTAAAATTAGAGGAATAAAGTACTTTGCTGCGATTGGAACAGGAAAAAATATCAAAGCAAGTTTTGCGTCTTTAAAATACATGCCAAAGGCAACTAAAACGCCATAAACAGCACCCGAAGCTCCTACAGCAGGAGTGTGATATAAGCTGTAAAACTGACTCAATTCTGCTTGAGACAATGTAATTACATCAGCATAATTTGTATAAACTCCTGTATCTAATATTTTTGAAATATCATTTGAATTAAGTCCATTTTGAATTAAAACATCATAAAAACCATCAAACTGATAATAATTAACCAAAGAATAAATTAAACCAGCACCAATACCAGCAGAAAAGTAAAAGAATAGAAATTTATTGCGTCCCCACATTTTCTCTAATGGAGTCCCAAAAGCCCAAAGACCATACATATTAAAGAGTATATGAGCAAAACTTCCATGCATAAACATATGAGTTACATATTGCCAAAAACCAAAATTTTCATTTTTTGGAAAATGCAATGCAAGAATATTAGTGAGATCTATATTTATAAGTTGAGGACCAATAAATAGAATAACATTAACAATGATTAAATGTTTTATTCCTTCTGTAAATTTGATTCCATTCATATGTTAACGAGCAAATAATTGATCAATTTCTTCTAATGTTAGTGTTTTAAACGTTGCTTTTCCGGCTGGACAAATACTTGGTTCTTTGCATGAAAATAAGCTATTTACTAAGACTTCTTGTTCTTTTTGTGATAGAAAATGCCCTGTTTTAATAGCTATAGATTTTGCAAAAGATGATGCCATAATTTTTAAAGGATTAAAATTAGCATCAGGAATGTCTAAATTAATATTCTCTAAGAGTTCTTCTAAAACCTTAGAGATTTTACTTTCAGAAATAGAAACAGGAGTTCCTTTAATAGTAACCGACTCTTTTGTGAACTCATCAAAATAAAAACCTACATTTTCTAATTCTGGCTTTAAGGTATATATCATTTCAATTTCGGCAGATGAAAATGAGATAGTAATGGGAAATAATAATTGTTGACTGTGAACTTCTTTTAGTGTTGTACTGTCTAAAAATTCTTCATACAAAACACGTTGATGTGCTAAAGATTGATGAATTAAAACCACTCCAGACTTTATAGAACTTAGTAAATATTTTCTCTGTACTTGAATTGTTTTATTAGCAAGATGAGCTGTTTCTTGATCAAACAGTGTTTCTTGTTGTTCAATTTCATTGGTAGAAACGTACAAACTTTCCCAATTTTCAGTCTCTTTTTTATACTGAAATGACGATTTGTTTTGAGAAGTTTCCTCTTTTCCAAAAGGGTTAAAAGACGGATCCACTGTTATTTTTGGACTAGACGGTCTAGATTCTTTTTTTGTAAAATTATAGGGTGTGTCTAGCGTGGCATCTCTATTAAAATCTAAAACAGGGGCAACATTGTATTGCCCTAAACTGTGTTTAATTGTAGCTCTTAAAATTGCATAGACTGCTTTTTCATCATCAAATTTTATTTCTGTTTTTGTAGGATGAATGTTAATATCAATACTTTTGGTAGGAACGGTTAGGTACAAAAAATAAGAAGGGTGGGAACCGTGTTCAAGCAGTCCTTCAAAAGCAGCTACCACAGCATGATTTAAATATGGGCTTTTTACATAACGATTATTTACAAAAAAGAATTGTTCACCTCTTTTTTTCTTAGAAAAAGCTGGTTTAGCAATGAAACCTTCCATAGAAATCATTTCTGTATCTTCAGAGATAGGCACCAGCTTTTCATTCATTTTAGCACCAAAAATAGCCACAATCCTTTTCCTTAAATTGTTGTTTTTTAGATGATAAACCTCGTTATCATTATGATATAAACTAAATGATATTTCTGGGTGTGACAAAGATACACGTTGAAATTCATCTATAATATGTCTGGTCTCAATAGTATCAGATTTTAAAAAATTTCTTCTAGCAGGTATATTATAAAATAGATTTTTTACAGCAACATTAGTTCCAGTTGGAGTTGCTGTCATTTCTTGATAAGTAACCTTACTACCTTCTATTTTTATGTGGGTTCCTAATTCTTGAGAGTTTTGTTTGGTCTTCATTTCTACATGAGCAATTGCTGCTATTGAAGCCATTGCCTCACCTCTAAAACCTTTGGTATGTAATTGAAATAAATCTTCGGCAGCTCTTATTTTAGAAGTTGCATGACGCTCAAATGAGAGTCTAGCATCTGTTGTACTCATTCCTTTGCCATTATCTATAACCTGAATTAGTGTTTTCCCAGCATCTCTAAGAATAAGTTTAATGGAAGTTGCTGAAGCATCTATAGAATTTTCTAATAATTCTTTCACAACAGAAGCAGGTCTTTGCACTACTTCACCTGCAGCAATTTGGTTGGCAACATGATCTGGTAAGAGTTGAATAATGTCTGACATTATTTTTTGCTAAAAATTGATAGATCAAAATCTATGATGAATAAAAAAATAAGTACTAGTATAGCAATGATATAAAGTACCACTTTATTTGAATTTGTTTCTGTTTCTTCTAATTGATAGGTTTCATCATCAATTTTGAGGATGTTTTGTTCCCCTTTTAAATCACTAATAGCACCATTAATTTTACCTTTTAAACCACCATCACTACCTGTTGAGCTTCTAAATTCATCAAACTTATGTTTAATTGCATACGGATTACCTTCCCCTTTGTAGTATCTGGGTTTGTAATCAAATTTTTTGTTTTTTCTCTTTATAATTGCCATGCAGCTCTCTGTAAGTTCATTTTAAGACTACAAATACTAAGCCATTAGTAAGTAGCCTGTCAAAGTTACTTAATAATAAAATAGTGGTCAAGGTTTGTTGGTAAGTTCGTTGTTAATTCTAGGATAAAGAAGCCATTTTAATTGCAGCAACCGCATTTTATTTAGCACAAAAAGGAGTAAATGTATGTATCATAGAAAAAGAAACGCTTCCTCGTTATAAGACCTGTGGTGGTGGATTTGTTTTTAGAGGACGTAAAAATTTACCTATTGATATCTCCTCTGTTATAGAGCAAGAGTATTATGAAGTAGAGACTTATATTGGTAATGAGCCTTTTTCTATTTCTCGAAAAGATCCAATAATTACAATGATTATGAGAGATTCTTTTGATCATTTACTTGTAAAAGAAGCACAGAAATTTGGCATAGACGTATTGCAAAATCACAAGCTTATTGGTGTAGAAAATGAAGAAAATCATATCATTTGTAAAACTTCTCAAGGAAATATTGAAGCTAAGTTTCTTATTGCTGCAGACGGTGTTTTAAGTCAAACAGCTAAGTTTGCTGGTTGGACAACTGAAACTCGCAATTTAATTCCAGCTTTAGAATATGAAGTAACAGTACCTACTAAAGATTTTGAACGTTTGTCTAAAAAAGCACGTTTTGATATTGACGAAGCTCCCGAGGGATATGCCTGGTGCTTTCCTAAGAAAAATCATTTATCATTAGGTGTTTTAACCACAAGGAAAAAAAGAATCAATTTAAAAGAATATTATAAAAGCTACTTGGCAAAACTTGGTATTACTAAAATTATTAAAGAAGAACAGCACGGATTTCAGATTCCACTGTCTTGTAGAACAGATGGTTTTGTTAAAGGTAGAACATTCTTAATTGGGGATGCTGCTGGCTTTGCAGAACCCATTACTGCAGAAGGAATCTCTAATGCAATCTATAGCGGGAAATTAGTTGCAGAAGCTATTATTGAAAGTAATTTAGACCTTGAAATGGCAACAAAACTTTACTCAGAAAAGCTACATAAAAAGTTAATTCCTGAATTGCGTTCAGGCGAATTTTTATCTAACTACTTTTATAAAAGAAATCCAGTAAGAAATTTCTTATTAAAAAAATATGCTAATAAATTTGGAGAATATATGGTAGATATTTTAATGGGTGATAAAAGTTTTCCTATGGATGTTAAGAAAAGATTGGCACAAAAAATTAAGGAAGCTGTCTTTTAAATTTCATTTTAGTTTACTTTCTTAACTCTTCTGAGATCTAACATATCTATTGGATTAATTCCCAAGCCTTCTATGTTTTTCTGAGAAAAACGGATAACTTGATCATAATACAATGGAATAATTGGTGCTTCATCAATTAAAATACTATCCATCTTTTGATAAAGCTTGTATCTTATTTTTAAATTAACAGCAGAAATAGATTGCTCATACAAGCTATCAAAATTATCATTTTTAAAATGAGTATAATTAGGACCATTTGGCGTAAAATTCTTACTGTAAAATAATGATAAATAGTTTTCTGCATCAGGGTAGTCTGCTATCCAACTTGCTCTAAAAATAGAGAATTTACCTGTTGCTTTACCCTGCCTTAAAGAAGAAGGAGGTATTACATCTATCGTAACATCTAATCCAATATTCTGTAACTCTCGTTGAATAAACTCACATAAATCTAAATAATTACTATTGGTTGTAATGGTAATTGAAGGATTCTTAATACCTGTTTCTTGTATAAATTCCTGAAGTAATTTACGTGCTAATTCAGGTTTATAACGATACCCTTCTAAATTGTTAAAAGATGGTAAGCCCGATGGAATAAAACCGTTAACTGCTGGTGTTCCTATTCCATTTCGTAAATATTTAATCATCTTTTCTCTATCAAAACCATAATTAATTGCCTTTCTAATTAATTTGTTGTTTGTAATATTATTTTTATGATCTAAATACACACCTAAATATTCTGTATTTAAGTAAGCACCTGTTTCCATGTGAACCAGATGTTTATATTTTGGTTGTAATTTTCCTTCCGTAGTAATAATATCATCTTTATAAGAAGCATCTAGGCTCTTCATAAAATCTAAATTTCCTTGAATAAATTGCAAGAATTCACTCTGTTTATCTGGCAGAAATGTAATAGCAACAGCTTCTAGATACGGTAGCTTTTTTCCTGTAGTATCTTTTTCAAAGTAGTTTGGATTTTTTCGCAGCACAAGCTTGGTGTTCTCTACCCATAATTTAAATTTAAAAGGACCTGTGCCTATTGGGTTTGAGCGATATTCATCGCCAAAATATTCTATAGCTTCTTTAGAAACAACAGAACAATACTTCATAGCTAACAATCCTAAAAATGGAGGAAAAGCTTGAGTTAATTCTATTTGAAAAACTCCATCTTCAAGCGCTGAAAAACTTTTTACATTCTGTAAAACCCAAGCCCCTGGAGAAACTATATTTTTATCTAAGAGCCTTTTAAAACTATACTCAAAATCAGTGGCTCTAATCAACCTTGTAGCATCATTTTCAAACAAACTATGCTCATGAAAATAGACATCATCTCTTAGTGTAAATGTATAGACTTTTCCATCTTCTGAAATTTGCCAACTTTTGGCAATACTTGGTATAACACGTAAACTATCATCTAGTTGAACCAATCCATTATATAATTGATGAACTGCCCAAATATTTCGCTGATCTTTAGCAAAAGCTGGGTCTAGAGAACTTATGTTGGAATGCTCGTTGTACCTAAAAACTTGGGAAATATTAAACTTAGATTCCTTATTTTCACATGAAATCATCAGAAAAACAAGCAATAAATAATACCAATTATTTCTTAAAACCATAGTCTCTTTCTACTTTACATATTCTTAATTGATAGTGTTCATACCATTGTTCTCTTCCTCTTTTTCTAACTTTTGTATGCTCTAAATTATGTTTCCATTTCGTAATCGCCTCCAAGCTATTCCAATAAGAAACTGTAATTCCAACTTCATTCCTGGCAGATTCAATTCCTAAAAACCCTTCTTGCAACTCAGCTAATTTTTCCATTCTTACAGCAGTTTCAAGATAACCAGCAATGTCATCAGTTAAGAGCGTTGTGAAAATAACGGCATAATATGGGGTTTTTAAATTACTAACAATCATAAATTTAGCTCGTATTTAGTTTCTGTTATTTTTAGAGTAGGATCATATACTTTTTTAACAAATTGAAAATAGCAGCTCTCAACTATTTTTATTGAAGCATTATTATCATCAGCCACATAAGCTATCAATTTAGGCATACCAACTAGGCTACAATAGTTAATAATTCCTTTGCAAATCTCAAGACCATAGCCTAATTTCCAATATTTCTCTAAAAAACGATATCCTATTTCATCCTCTTTATTAGAGTCTTTAATTAATGCACAGGTTCCAACAAACTTATGATCCAATTTTTTTTCAATTGCATAAATCCAAAAATCATTCTCAATATGAGCATACTTTTCAATTAATTCGGCCAACTCTTTTGTATTCTCCTCAAAAGTCATTTCTTTTACTCGTACATATTGCATCACATTTATATTGGATTGCATTTCATGAAAAGGCTGTAAATCACTCAATAACAATTTCCTAACTATCAATCTCTGTGTTTCAAAAATGATTTGAGTATTCATCTCAATTATAAGAATTATTGTAAATTTGCTGGCCTTTAAATGTACAAGAATGAATGCAGATAAAAAAGTGGCATTTTATACTCTAGGATGTAAACTTAACTTCTCAGAAACCTCTACAATTGCTCGTAATTTTGTGAGCGAGGGTTTTAATCGTGTAGATTTTCATGAAAAGGCAGACATTTATGTTATTAATACCTGCTCCGTTACAGATAATGCAGACAAACGATTTAAAACAATCGTAAAAAATGCATTAATAAAAAATGAAGATGCATTTTTAATTGCTGTTGGGTGTTATGCTCAGTTAAAACCTGAAGAATTAGCAGCTGTAGATGGTGTTGATTTGGTACTAGGTGCAACAGAAAAATTTAATGTTACCAGTTATATTAACGATTTAACCAAAAACCAACATGGTGAGGTTCATTCATGTGAAATATCTGAAGCAGATTTTTATGTTGGCTCTTACTCTATTGGAGACAGAACAAGGGCTTTTTTAAAGGTTCAAGATGGTTGCGATTACAAATGCACCTACTGTACAATTCCGTTAGCTAGAGGTATTTCTAGGAGTGATACTGTAGAAAATGTACTCAAAAATGCAGCAGAAATTTCTAAAAGAGGTATTAAAGAGATTGTTTTAACAGGTGTAAATATAGGAGACTATGGAAAGGGTGAGTTTGGAAATAAAAAACATGAGCATACATTTTTAGACTTAGTAAAACAATTAGATAAGGTGGCAGGAATTCATCGATTAAGAATTTCTTCTATAGAACCCAATTTATTACGAGATGAAACAATTGACTTTGTTTCTAAATCTGACACATTTGTACCTCATTTTCATATTCCATTACAAAGCGGTAGTGATGATTTATTAAAAAAAATGAAACGTCGTTATTTACGAGATACTTATACGAATAGAGTTCAGAAGATAAAAAAAGTACTTCCTAATGCTTGTATTGGTGTAGATGTAATTGTTGGTTTTCCTGGAGAAACAGAAAAGCATTTTTTAGATACCTACCACTATTTAAATGATTTAGATATTTCTTATTTACACGTATTTACCTATTCTGAAAGAGCAAATACTGAGGCTGTTTTAATGGACGGAGTAGTTCCAAAAAAAACAAGAGCAAAACGAAGTAAGATGTTACGTGGCTTATCTGTTAAAAAACGGAGAGCTTTTTATGAAACTCAGCTTGGAGAAACTCTCACTGTTTTGTTTGAAAGCGAAAATAAGGAAGGCTATATACATGGTTTTACTGAAAACTACGTGAAAGTAAAAACACCTTGGAATCCAAGGTTTATTAACACACTACATACCGTTACTTTAACTAGCATTGATGAAGACGGATTAGTTCGTTTCAATTTTGTTGAAGAACTCAAAGCTACTGCCATAAAATAAAAAAAAGTAATGGAAAAAATTCATTTATACTGCATGCCCGGCTTAGGAGCAAGCTCTAAAATATTTGAACGTATCTCATTGCCTAAAGATAAGTTTGAACTTCATTTTTTAGAATGGAAAATCCCCACTTCTCTTGATGAAACAATAGAAGAGTACGCTCTTAGAATATCTGATGATATTACTCACAAAAATCCAGTATTACTAGGAGTCTCTTTTGGAGGGATTTTAGTGCAAGAAATTGCGAAAATTATTTCTGTTCAAAAAATTATTTTAGTTTCTAGTATTAAAAGCCATCATGAATTCCCATATCGATTAAAATTATTTCAAATAACCAAAGCATACAAACTTTTCCCTGCTAAAATTGTTGAAAATCTAGAAGATTACACAAAATATTTTTTAGGTGACTTTTTGAAGAAAAGAGCAGAATTATATGAGATGTACTTATCTGTAAAAGATGCGAGATATATGAAATGGGCCATCTACAATGTTCTTCATTGGCAGCAAGAAAATGCACCAAATAACATCCTACATATTCATGGAAATGACGATCATGTGTTCCCTTCAAAACACATTAATAATTTTATACTGGTAAACAAAGGAACTCATATAATGGTTTTAATAAAAGCCAAAGAAATTTCAGAAATAATTTACAAGAGTATACCTTAATATTTCAGTTGTATTTTCTTAATTTTAAGTTTTACTAACTTAAGAGAAATTCTATGCAGAAAATAGTTCGTTTATTATCAATAATATTTATTACCCTTCTCTCTATAACTTTTTTTAACGCAGTTTATATTTCTGATGTACCTTCAGAAAAAAATACAGCAGATTCTTATACTATTAAAGCTTTAAAGATTCCTGATGAATTAACCTTTGCTGGTGAGAAAGTTCCAACAGAGCTTTATGATATTAAAGAGCGAATGGATAGAGAATTATTAGTAAATACCTATTGGCAGTCTAATGGTTTGTTATTAATTAAAAGAGCGCATAAATATTTTCCAGTAATTGAACCCATGTTGAAAAAATATGGAATTCCAGATGATTTTAAGTACTTAGCTGTCGCAGAAAGTGGTTTAGAAAATAACTCCTCCTCTGCTGGTGCTGCTGGATTTTGGCACTTTTTAAAATCTTCTGCCAAAGAATACGGTTTAGAAGTTAATCAAAATGTTGATGAGCGTTATAACCTTGAAAAGGCAACAAAAGTAGCCGCAGATTATTTAAAAAAATCTAAAAAACGTTTTGGAACTTGGACATTGGCTGCTGCTGCTTACAATGCTGGAAATGCTCGTATAGCAAGAAATTTAAAAAAACAGCAAGTAACCGATTATTATGATTTATTATTAAATTCAGAAACTTCTCGTTATGTGCTAAGAATAGTCGCATTAAAAGAAGTCTTATCTTATCCTAAAAAATACGGTTTTGAGTTTGAAAAAGAAGATTTATACACCTCACCTACAACTAGAACTGTAAAAGTAGATACAGTAATTACAAACATTGCTTCATTTGCAAAAGGTTTTAACACTAATTACAAAGAATTAAAACTGCACAATGCTTGGTTACGAGAAAATAAACTAAATAATAAAAGTAGAAAATTGTACAAAATTACAATTCCTATAAAATAAGTAGCTCCATAAAAAAAAGCCTATCTGTTAAGATAGGCTTTGTTTGAAAAATTAACTAGTAGTATATATTAGATTACTCTTACGTTTACTGCGTTTAATCCTTTTCTTCCATCTTGTAATTCAAATTCTACTTCATCATTTTCACGAATTTCATCGATCAAACCTGATACATGTACAAAATGTTCACTGTTGTTTCCTTCTTCTACGATAAATCCAAATCCTTTAGATTCGTTGAAAAATTTTACGGTACCTTTACTCATAATATTAATTTATTGTGTTGCCCATTTAATTATAGACAACGTTGTTTATAAAGCCGCAAATTTACATTAAAAAAATCATAAAACATAATTTTATTGTTTTTCTTTCATTAAGGGTTAATCAACTGCTCTTTAGAGGATTACTTTGACTCTCCCAACAACTCCAGAAATTAGTTTTACTTTTATTCCGTGAGGATGGTTCGGTGAATTGGTTAAGATACGTTGAACTAAACCCTCCGTTAATTCACCTGATCTTTGATGATGTTTTTGAACAACACGTACCTTGCTATTAATTTTTATGTCAATTCTATTGGTTCCATTCATTTTAGAAAGATTTTTTTAGGACTTCAAAATCGTTCACTATTTCTTTTATAATTTCTTCTGCAGAAGCTATTCTATGAATAATTCCAGCAATTTGTCCAATTTCTAATTCTCCATTTACTAGATCACCTTCAAAAATTCCTTTTTTGGCTCTGGCTCTTCCTAGCAAGTCTTTAAGTTCTTCTCTAGTTGGATTTTTTTGATACAATTCTTGTATCTCTTTATAAAATTTATTTTTCACCAACCTAACAGGTGCTAACTCTTTCAGGGTTAGGTGTGTGTCACCATCTTTAACATCTAAAATTGTTTGCTTAAAATTTGTATGTGCAGAAGATTCTTCTGATGCCGCAAATCTACTACCAATTTGAACACCATCTGCTCCTAACACCATAGCCGCTAACATTCCACGCCCGTTAGCAATCCCTCCTGCTGCAATTACAGGGATATTCACCTGTTCTTTTACCATAGGTATTAATGTAAATGTGGTACTTTCTTCTCTTCCATTATGTCCGCCAGCTTCAAAACCTTCACAAACAATGGCATCTACTCCTGCAAGTTCTGCTTTTAAAGCAAACTTTACAGAGCTTACCACATGAACAACTATAATCCTTTTGTTTTTAAGAAAAGAAGTCCATGTTTTAGGATTCCCTGCAGAGGTAAAAACAATGGTTACTCCCTCTTCTATAATCACATTCATTAAAGCATCAATTTGAGGATATAACATAGGTACATTTACTCCAAAAGGCTTGTTGGTTGCTTTCTTGCATTTTTGAATATGCTCTCTAAGCACTTCTGGATACATAGATCCTGCACCAATTAGACCTAAACCTCCAGCATTTGAAACCGCAGAAGCTAATTTCCAACCACTTACCCATACCATTCCTCCTTGAATAATTGGATACTTAATTTTAAAAAGTTGTGTAATAGTATTTGTCATTAAGAGATATTAAGAGATCACTCCAGAACCCAATAATTCTTCACCTTGGTACCAAGCTACAAATTGCCCTTCTTGAATGGCAGATTGTGGATTTTTAAATTCGACAAAAACTCCATTTTCTACTTTGTGTAGTATAGCCGATTCCAATGGCTGTCTATATCGAATTCTTGCTAGTACTTTCATAGATTCATGTGGTTGTAATTTTAAATCTTCACGAATCCAGTGTTCCTCTTGGTTGGCCACAAATAAAGTGTTTCTATACAAGCCATTGTGGTTTTTACCTTCCCCTGTATAAATAATATTCTCTTGTACATCTGTTTCAATTACAAACAAAGGCTCTTTGGTTCCTCCAACGGCTAAACCTTTTCGTTGACCTTTTGTGAAAAAGTGGGCTCCTTGATGTTTTCCCACAACTTTTCCATTTCCTTGTTGATATCGAAACTTTGTTGCAAAGAATTCTAATTCTTCTTCTTTTGAGGAAAAAACAGGGACCTGTCTCTGGTAAATCTCAGAGCTATTTTCTATTTGAATTATTTTACCTTCTTTAGGCGCTAATTTTTGTTGTAAAAATTCTGGCAATCGAACTTTCCCAATAAAACATAGTCCTTGAGAATCTTTTTTATCTGCAGTAACTAGGCCTGCTTTTGTTGCTATTTCTCTAACTTCCGGCTTTGTTAATTGCCCAATTGGAAACAATGCTTTTGCTAATTGTTGTTGAGATAGTTGACATAAAAAGTATGATTGATCTTTATTAACATCTTTACCTCCAATTAATTTATAAACAAATTGTCCATCTATAATTTCTTCTTCTTTTCTACAATAATGACCTGTGGCTACATAATCTGCACCTAAGTTTAATGCAATGTCCATAAAGACATCAAATTTTATCTCTCTATTACATAAGATATCAGGATTAGGAGTTCTTCCTTTTTCATATTCATCAAACATATAATCAACTATACGTTCTTTATATTGTTCACTTAAATCTACTACTTGAAAAGGAATCCCTAATTTTTCGGCTACTATTAGGGCGTCGTTACTATCTTCTAACCAAGGACATTCATTAGAAATAGTAACAGAATCATCATGCCAATTTTTCATAAAAAGACCAATGACTTCATATCCTTGTTCTTTTAATAAATAGGCTGTAACACTGCTATCTACTCCTCCAGAAAGGCCAACAATTACTCGTTTCATGTATTCTATTCTAATTCGTCGACAAATTTACGAAAATGCTACTGAAGTTTGTTTAGATAGCGTTGATGTATTTATATAAAAAAATGCATACATAATAAAAAATGCTAAGAGTATCTTATTAATAGTTAGTTTTCATTATTTTTCAAACTACTCTTATTAAATTTATTACCTTCTTTTTTTTCTTTTTTAGCTACTTTTTTTCCTCCTATATAGAATTCCCATGTTCCAGCTCTTTTACCATCCTTATAGACTCCTTCTTCTTTTAAATCTCCATTTAATTCGAAATATTTGCCTTCACCGTTTAGAACATCATTTAAATAAATAACTTCTTCTATTAAAATTCCTTGATCTGAATATTTTTTAGAAAAACCATTTTTCATACCATTACTAAATTGAGTAATTTCTAAGGTTTTTCCGTTCTTATAATAATTTTTTAATTCACCTTCTAACTTTCCATCTATGTACAATTCTTCTGAGAAAAGTGCTCCGTTAGGAAAGAAATAAACCCACTTCCCTACTCTATTTTTACCTACCATAGCGCCTTTAGTCCTTAACTTGCCATCTAAATTATAATAGCTAACTTTTGCAGAATCTGAGGTTGGTAAAAACTCTTTAATAATTGTTGGATGCTTTGACGTAGTAATATCATAGTATTTAAAAACACCTACTTCTTTGCCATTTACAAAAGAACCTGTATAACGAATACGTTTATTGGAATGGTATTTTTTCCAAACACCTGTTCTCTTATTATCTTTTGTAAACTGATTAATTTTTTGAGCCTTCACTTTCGAAAATCCTAAAAAAAAAGGGAACAAAAGAACGAATAAAGTAATTCTTTTTATTTTTAGTATTCTATCATTTTTCATAGAGTAAATATACATAATTCCTTTAATTTTTATTGTCTAAAAAAAAGGATAAACCATGAGTGAACTTTTTAAAAGTAGTTCAACAAAATGATAAAAAATGATAAAAAATTGAAATATTATGTAATTATTTAATTCTACGGAAGTTAAAATTAAGTTTTAAACACAAAGTGTAATAGTCTAAGAAGTAAGCTTTTTAAGCTTCTATAAAAACATCAAAAAAGCACTCAGTAAATCTAAGTAATTGAGTATTTTTGTTTTTGTTGAACTCAACTACAAAAAATGGACATTACACAATTAAATGCTATCTCTCCTATTGATGGAAGGTACCGAAGTAAAGTAGCACAATTAGCAAATTATTTTTCTGAAGAAGCGCTTATAAAATATAGAGTTTTAGTAGAGATAGAATACTTTATTGCTCTTTGTAAAATACCTCTTCCACAACTAACTAGTTTTGATACCGCTCTTTTTCCTGAATTAAAAAAAGTATACCAAAATTTTTCTACCGCAGATGCTCAAAAAATTAAAGACATTGAGAAAGTAACCAATCATGATGTAAAGGCTGTTGAATATTTTATCAAAGAAAAATTTGACCTATTAGGCTTAGAAAAATATAAAGAATTTATTCATTTCGGGTTAACATCTCAAGATATTAATAATACTGCTATTCCATTATCAATAAAAGATGCTATTAACGACGTTTATTTAGTAGAATTATCGGCTGTTTTAAATAGACTAAAAGAACTTTCAGAAGACTGGGCAGATATTTCAATGTTGGCGAGAACTCATGGTCAGCCAGCCTCTCCAACTCGTTTAGGAAAAGAAATTAAAGTCTTTGTTGTAAGAATAGAAGAGCAACTTAAGTTTTTAACTAAAATACCTAATGCAGCTAAATTTGGAGGTGCTACAGGAAATTATAATGCACACAAGGTTGCTTACCCATCTATAGATTGGAAAGAATTTGGATCTACCTTTGTTCATCAGACATTAGGCTTACACCATTCTTTTCCAACAACTCAAATTGAACATTATGATCATATGGCGTCATTATTTGATGGATTAAAGAGAATAAATACCATATTGATTGATTTAGATAGGGACATATGGACTTATGTTGCTATGGATTATTTCAAACAAAAAATAAAAAAAGGCGAAATAGGTTCATCAGCAATGCCACATAAAGTAAATCCAATAGATTTTGAAAACTCTGAAGGAAATTTAGGAATTGCAAATGCAATTTTTGAGCATCTTTCAGCAAAGCTTCCTATTTCTAGAATGCAACGTGATTTAACTGACAGCACAGTCTTAAGAAATGTTGGGGTTCCGTTTGGACATACTTTAATTGCTTTTGCTTCAACTTTAAAAGGTTTAAATAAGTTGTTGTTAAATGAAAGTAAGTTTCAAGAAGAATTAGAAAATAACTGGGCGGTAGTTGCAGAAGCAATTCAAACTATTTTACGAAGAGAAGGGTATCCTAATCCCTACGAGGCATTAAAAGGTCTAACAAGAACCAATGAGAAAATAAATCAGCGTTCTATTGCAAATTTTATTGAGGGATTAGAAATCTCTGATAAAATTAAAACAGAACTAAAAGCAATAACACCTTCTAACTTTACAGGAATTTAATGAAAAACAATTACAACTATAAAAAAGCGTCACTTTTTATAACGTTTATTGGAGCCTTATTGTTGGCATCCTGTGGCTCTGAAAAAAATAATGATGCTGAGAGGTTTAAATCAGGTATTTTTGAAATTCCTGCAGGTAAAGGATATAGCAAAACTACAGTAACTAGGATTGATAGTCTACAAATTGAGGAATATATTAAATACACTGAAATATCTACTGATTCTGGAGTATTTAGACAAGAAATAAAAAATATTGATACGTTATATATTACCTGGAAAAATAATTTTTTCTATACATTGAAGATGAAATCTCCTAAAAACGATTTAGACAATGACCCCATTTTTGTTCAGATTAACAAGTTGTCTGCAACTTCATATGATTTTACTGCTAAGATTGGATTTTCAGAATTTAAGCAAAAAGGCACGGTATTTAAAATAGAATAAATGGAATTATTTTTACAAATAGATACTTGGGTTGCGCTTTTGACTCTCACGTTCCTAGAAATTATTTTAGGAATAGACAATATCATCTTTATATCTATTTCTGCGAATAAACTTCCCAAAGAACAACAAAAGAAAGCAACTTTTTTAGGCTTGTCTTTAGCAATGATTACACGTATTTTATTGCTTTTTAGTGTTTCATATTTAATTGCATTAAAAGATCCATTCTGGACAATTCATACCACCTGGATGCATGCAGGGTTTACAGGACAAAGTATCATTCTTTTTCTAGGCGGTTTATTCTTGTTGTATAAGAGTACGAGAGAAATACATCATAAAATGGAGCAAACTGTAGGTATTAATGATTCTAGTGGCCAAAAAAAAACAAGCACGTTTTCTTCTATAATCATACAAATAATTTTAATTGATATTGTTTTCTCTTTTGACTCTATATTAACAGCAGTTGGAATGACAAACGGTGTAGATGGCGCTCTCACCATTATGGTAATTGCTGTAATTATTTCAATGATTATTATGATGATTTTTGCAAATACTGTTAGTACATTTGTAAACAATAATCCTACCATTCAAATGCTAGCGCTTTCTTTCTTGATACTTATTGGCTTTATGCTAATCGCAGAAGGAGCTCATTTATCTAATCTAGAGTTATTTAACAAAACTGTTGGTGTAATTCCAAAAGGTTATTTGTATTTTGCAATATCATTTTCTTTAGGTGTAGAAGTATTAAATATGAAAATTCGTAAAAGAAAAAAATCATAGAAAAACTTAGAAAACATAGCGTCCTTTTATTAACTGTCCTGCTATTTTTACCAGCAGGAATCCAACTAACTCATGCTTTCGAGGAACATAAGCAAACGATATGTTCTTCAGATGTAATCCATCATTTTCATCAGCAAGATATTGAGTGTGAATTATGTCATTTACAAGTAAAAACATATGCCATTCTCGCTAAAGAAGTATATTCTTTTATTCAAAAGAATATAACGTTCAATATTGAAAATAATTATCAATTTCTTTTTATACATCAGCAATTATCCTACTCGTTAAGAGGGCCACCATTTTTTAACTTTTTATAACACCTTTTTAAAAGTTAAAAAAATTCAAACTAATGTCTGTAAAATATTATTTGACTTGTCTTTTCTTATGTTTTATAAACGTAACTATAAGTCAAAACTGTAATTTAAAATTTCAAGGGATCATTAAAGACTTTCATGATGGTACTCCTATTGAGGGAGCATACATTAAAATGGAGGGCTCTAATCTATATGCCATTTCAGATGAGCGAGGAAATTTTGTTTTCAATAACATCTGTACTGTAAATTTTAAGGCATCAGTCTCACATGTTTCTTGTGATCCAAAAATAGTAACTGTTAATCTTAATGAAAAAGCATTTTTTGAAATTAGACTAGAACATCATATTGAAGAATTAATCGAGGTAAATGTTACATCTAAAGTAAATAAGAAAAGTAAAACCGCACAAGAGACCGTCATTAAGAGTGATGTATTAGAGCGATACAGTTCTTTAAGCTTGGGTGATGCCATTAAAGAAATACCTGGTATTTCCTCTATCAATACTGGAAACTCTATTGTAAAACCAGTAATTAACGGTTTACACAGTAGTAGAGTCTTGATTATGACAAATAATGTTCGATTACAGGATCAGGAATGGGGAATAGAACATGCTCCAAATATAGACATTAATTCAGCTGAAAGTATTTCACTAATAAAAGGAGCTAACGCTCTTGAGTTTGGTGGAGATGCTTTGGGAGGTGTCATTATTGTAAACCCTAGCAGAACATTTAACAAAGATTCTATTTTTGGTAAGACAATGTTAAACGGACATTCTAATGGAAAAGGGTATGGTTTTAACACCACACTTACTAAAACACTTTCTAAAGGTTTTTATATTAATGGACAAGTTTCACACAAACAAACTGGTGATTATAAAACACCTGACTATTTCTTAACCAATACTGGAAGTAAGAAAACAGGTTTTTCTGCCTTTACCGGGTTAAAGAAACTTGAATATGGTTTTGAAGTTTATTACAGCTATCTAAAGAATAAAATTGCTATTTTGAGATCTTCTCATATTGGTAATGTAGAAGATTTAGTAAATGCTATAAATTCGGAAGAACCCACTATTATAAATGATTTCAGTTACGATATAAATGCACCAAAGCAAGAAGTGATACATCAAATTTTTAAAGTAAATTATTATCAACGATTTAAAAACTTTGGAAAATTAGATGTTCAGTATGATTATCAAAATAATCATCGATTTGAATTTGATATTCGTAGAGGAGATGATAGAGATAATGCTGCCATTGATCTTGAATTGAAAAGTCATACATTTAAATCTACCTTAAAATTAGATTCTAATTCAGATAACATCTATAAAATTGGTTTACTTGCTGGATATCAAGATAACTATGCCAATCCAGGCACAGGGGTAAGACGTTTGATTCCAGATTATCAAAAGTTTGATTTTGGCATTTTTTCAATTGGTAATTTTAAACCAAGTGATAAACTAACTATAGATATTGGAGTTAGATATGATTTCAATCGAATTAATGCAAAGAAATTTTATCAGACGTCACGTTGGATAGAAAGAGGATATGATGATGATTTTTCAGACATAATTATTGAAGATTTTGGAACTCAATTATTGGTAAAGCCGAGTTTTGATTTTCATAGCGTTTCTCTATCCACTGGATTATCGTATGATCTAGGAAAAAATCGTTCTATTCTTTTTAATTATGGATTATCTAACAGGGCTCCAAATGCATCAGAATTGTTTAGTGATGGCTTGCACCATTCAGCAGCTAGAATAGAATTAGGAGATTTAAGAATTTTAAAAGAAACCTCTAATAGGATTTCTGGGACCTACAATTATGATAGTGAAAAAGCTACCATTACAGTAGAAGGGTTTTTTAATCATATTCATAATTTTATTTATTTAGAACCAACAGGAGTAGAAACCACTATTAGAGGTTCATTTCCTGTTTGGGAGTATAAACAAGTAAATGCAATACTCTTTGGTGCAGATTTAAATATGCGTTATGAAATAAATAGAAAATTTGTGGTTCAGAACAAATCATCTTTTATGAAAGGAAAAGATGTTAGTTCTAATAGAGATTTAATTGATATTCCGTCATTAAAAACAACCAATCTTGTTCGTTTTACAAATAAGAAATGGTCAAATTTTAGTGCTGAAATTCAAAGTGAATTAGTTTTTAGACAGCGTAATTTTCCAAATAATAATTTTGAGGCTTACATCCCTAGAACAGATTCTTTTATTTTGGTGGATATTAGTTCTCCACCACCCACCTATCACCTTTTTAATGTAAGAAGTGATTTTGATTTAAAAATTTCAAAAAAAGAAAATGTACGGGTTGCATTCTCTATCAATAATTTATTAAATACATCCTATAGGGAAAACTTAAACCGATTACGATATTTTGCTGATGAAATCGGAAGAAATTTTTCAATTCAATTAATTTACAACTATTAACACAAAACTAAAAAAGTAATGAAAACAATAAAATTATTAAGTATATTATTTATATCCTCATTAGTATTTACATCATGTAGTGATGACGATGATCCAATACCAGTAAATGAGGAAGAAGTTATTACAACTATGACTGCTACTCTAACTCCTACTGGAGGAGGAACAGCAATTGTATTAAAAACTCAAGACTTAGACGGTGACGGACCAAATGCTCCAGTTATAACCGTATCAAACTCTTTAGCTATTAATACAGTATACACAGGTGTAATGGAAGTGCTAAATGAAACTGAATCTCCTGCTGAAGACATTACAGAGGAAGTTCTTGAAGAAGCTCTTGAACATCAATTCTTTTTTACACCAACAAATGGTATTGCAACAGTAGTTTATACGGATACTGATTCTGAAGGAAACCCTATAGGAATTAAGTTTACACTGACTACTACAGATGCTGGATCTGGAACTATAACTATAAGTTTAGTTCATGAGCCAGAAAAAACTGAACCAGGAGTTAGTTCTGGAGATATCACGAATGCTGAAGGAGAAACTGATATTGACGCTACCTTTTCTATTGTTGTACAATAATAACATAATGAAACAAATTTAAAAGACTGCCCTTAAAAGGCAGTCTTTTCTTTATTATATACAAGTAGTCATAATTTAATTACACAAAATTTAAAATAAAGTAAATTACTTTACAAACTTTGTTTCCTTTAATGTGTTTAAAATAATAAACGATAAAATAAAAAAAACAGCCAAACACAATACACTCCATTGCATAGAGTCTGTTAAAGCATATAAAAGTCCGTAAATAAAAGTTCCTAAAACAATGGCTATTTTCTCAGTAACATCATAAAAACTAAAATAAGTTGCATGATCTTCAGTCTCTGGTAATAATTTAGAATATGTAGAACGAGTTAAAGATTGTATAGCTCCTAAAACCATTCCTAACACCCCACCCAAACCATAAAAGAGTATATCTACATTTGGCAAGTCTTTATGAAGCATAAAAGCAGCTAAACAAACTAAAATCCAAATTAATACCGTAATTTTTAAAGCTTTAAAATTTCCATATTTATGAGAGAGATTAGAGAAAAACCAAGCCCCAAAAATAGCAACAACCTGAATTAATAATACCGTCACAATTAAGTTTATTGTTCCCAAGCCTAGCTCTGTAGATCCAAAAATTGTGGCTAATAATATAATAGTTTGTACACCAACACTCAAAAAGAAGAATGCAGCAAGAAATCTTTTTAATGTTGGATAATTATTTATTTCTTTCCCAACAATTTTTAATTCTCTAAACCCTTTCCATATATAATCTTTTTCTGGCTTTTTATGAAAAATATTGTTTGGCAAACTTTTAAATGTTACTTGGGCAAAGCCCAACCACCAAAGCCCAACCATAACAAAAGAAATTTGAGAAGCTGTTCCTGAGGTAATTCCTAATAGTTCAGGATATAATATCATCCCTAAATTAATAATTAACAGTATAATAGAACCTGTATACCCAAGAATAAAACCTTTGGCACTAACTCTGTCTTGGTCTTCTGGATGTGCAACTTCCGGCAAATAGGCATTGTAAAAAACTATACTAGACCAAAATCCAATACTTGCTAAAACTGTAAAAACAATACCAATCCAAACAGTATCTATCCCTTCAAAAAAGTATAAAGACATTACAGATAACGAGCCTATCCAACAAAAAATTTGAAGAAAACGCTTTTTGTTTCCAGTATAATCTGCAATGGCTGATAAAATAGGTGACATAAAAGCAACCACCAAAAAAGAAAAAGACAAGGCATAGCTATATAATGTATCTGGATGCTCCCACTCTGTCCCTAAGAATGAAACTGTAGCACCTTCAGTAATATTAGAATAATATAAAGGGAATACTGCTGTACCAATAACTAATGAATAAACTGAATTTGCCCAATCATAAAATGCCCAAGCATTTATGAGCTTTTTATCTCCTTTTTTTAACATATAAATATGTGTTTTAAATAGTAAATTAAAAACTATTTATTACGCTTAGGTATATTTAATATAGGAGTTCAAGCGTAATAATATAACTTGCAATATACTTAAATTTAGTAAACTCTAAATTATTCCTATTCATGTATTATTAATAAGCGATTATTATCATACAAGCTTTTCATTTCATGAAATTGTTCTTAAAATAACCAACAGGTTTCCTTATTTTTGTTTTTATATTTATACATTATTTATAAATCTAGCTTATCGTAACAAGATTTAACTAAAAACTAATTATTGGAGCTTTTAAAAAATAAAAAATTATTAATACCAAGCTTAATTATACCTAAACCTGTTAGCTATTTCGCAAAAATATTAGAATTAATTTCAAGTAGATTTGCTAGCTTTTTTGGTATTAGACTATTTATTACACCTGTAAACTTTCCAATACCCAAACGTGAGCAATATATGCTTAAAAGTGCTCAAAAAAAACGTTTATACATCCCTGAAATTAAAAAAGAAATTGAAATTTTATCTTACGGGTATTCTAAAAAGAAAGTTTTATTAGTACATGGGTGGTCTGGAAGAAGCACACAATTATTTGCTTTTGCTGATAAATTATTAGAAAATGGGTATATGGTTATTTCATTTGATGGACCGGCGCATGGAAAATCTACTGGAAAAACTACAATGATGCCTGAATTTTTAAAAACAATTCAGAAAATAAACACAACATTTGGGCCTTTTGAAGCTGCTATAGGACATTCTTTTGGAGCCACTAGTTTATACAATGCTGCTGCTACTTTTCTAGACATAAAAACATTCATAGCAATTGGTTCTGGTGATAGAATTTCTGATATTATTTCAAATTTTGTAAAAAACTTGTATTTAAATGAAAAATCAGCTAAAAAAATTCAGTTAGGATTAGAAAAAAAATGGATGATTCATGTAGATGATTTTTCAAGTAGTACCGTTGCAAAAAAAATAAAAATCCCCGTGTTAGTAGTTCATGACATAATAGATGGTGATGTTCCTGTAAGTTGTGCTTACAGAATTCGACAAAACCTTGAGAAAGGAAGTTTATTAATTACAAATGGATTAGGACACACAAAAATTTTAAGAAATAACGAAATAGTTCATAAAAGTATCAAATTTATAATTCAACACACATGAAAAAATTAATATCATTTGTTTTTATCGCTTTTTTAATTAGCTGCTCGGGGGTTGCTCAGAAATCAGAAAAAAAAGTAGCAAAAAAGTATGCCGTTTCAAAAACAGCATCTGAATGGAAAAAACAATTAACTAGCCTACAATATTATGTGCTTAGAGAAGCTGGTACAGAAAGATCTTTTACTAGCTCATTAAACGAAAACAAAAAAAATGGTCTCTACGTATGTGCAGCTTGTGAAACTCCTCTTTATAATTCTGATCATAAATTTGATTCTGGAACAGGGTGGCCTTCTTTTGATAGAGCTATTGTAAATAATGTAGAATTAGATGTAGATTATAAAATTGGTTATGCTAGAACAGAATTAAAGTGTGCTACTTGTGGTGGACATTTAGGTCATTCTTTTAATGACGGTCCTTCAAACACAACTGGAGAAAGACACTGTATTAATGGTGCTTCATTAAAATTTAAACAACTAAATAAAAGAGATAAGTAAGGCTTCTAAAAAAGTAATTAAAATTTAACTAGTAAATCTTTTTTGAACAGTTGAATTAACAATAACAGATTCAAATTCTCCATCAAATTTGTCTAATCTTTTTAACAAAAGCTTTGCAGATGTTATCCCTACTTTTTTACCATGCTGGTCTATTGTGGTAAGTTTTGGAGTTAGATGTTCTGATATAACCCTACTAGCATAGCCGATAATAGCAATGTTTTTATTTGTTAATACCTCTTTCTTCTTACCTACTCTATAAGCTGCTAATGAAGATTCTTGATCTAAAGCCATAATAGCATCTATCTTATTTAATTCAATTAATGAAGATAATTCTTTTTCTAAATGTTCTTCAGAACCTTCAACAATAATCGTGTCTTGTTTATTTCTAATGGCAGCTTGGTATCCCTTTGTTCTTAATTTTCCAACATTTAAATTGTTAATACTAGAAACCAACGCAATACTTTTTCTTCCTTCAAAAATTAATTCATTTACTGCGTTAAAAACAGCATTATAATCGTCAACCAATACTTTATCACAATTTATAGAATTAACAATTCTATCAACCATTAATAATGGAATGTCATCTTCAAGAGCAGTTAGGTGTGAAAAATCTTGTTTAATTTGTGTTTCTTCAGATACAGCTATAATAATAGCATCTACAAGTCCATTAGATAATGTTTGTACAGATTGTACTTCTTTCTCAAAAGATTCATTGGTAATACTAATAATGATGTTGTATTGAGATTTAGCAATCACACTATCTATTCCTCTCAAAACTCTAGACATGAAGAAATTTTTAATACTTGGCAATACAACTCCTATGGTGTTTGTTTTACCAGATTTTAAATTAACAGCTAGTTTATTAGGTTTGTAATTGTAAAGCTTTGCTGCCGCTTTAATTCGTTCTTTGGTACTATCACTAATTTCATAACTATCATTTAACGCTTTAGAAACGGTAGATATAGAAACCTCTAGAATTTTAGATAATTCTTTAATTGTGATATTTTTCTTCATTTAGTACTCAATATATTCCCGAAAAGTACAATAAGATTTATGAATACCAAACTTAAAGAGCTTACTTTTTTATTTAATCATCTTATAGTTTATTGCTATATTCTAGTTAAAATAAATATTTTGATGAAACAACTATATTTTTTTAATTGCTAAATTACAGTACTCTTAAGCTGTTTTTAAATTAAACTATTTTAAAAATTAATACTACTTTTCTAGAGAATTCCTTTTTTTAATGGTTTGCATTCTTGTGATAAGAATTTAATTCATCTACATTACTACAAACTTAGAAACAAAGAAAGATTAAGTGCTCTTTTCCTTTAGTAAAATGCACGTATTTTCTATATTTGTTCTTCTTAAAAAGCAAAAGAATCCTATGTTTAATAATTTAAGCGAAAAATTAGATAAAGCCTTACATACCTTAAAAGGGCATGGTAAAATAACAGAGGTTAATGTAGCAGAAACTTTAAAAGAAGTACGAAGAGCACTATTAGATGCCGATGTTAACTTTAAAATTGCCAAAGAGTTTACCAAAAGAGTTCAAGAAAAAGCCATAGGACAAGATGTCTTAACTACATTGAACCCCAGTCAACTAATGGTTAAATTAGTAAAAGACGAGTTAACAGATTTAATGGGAGGTGATGTTGTTGGTATTAACTTAGCAGGAAACCCAACGGTAATTTTAATGTCTGGTTTACAAGGTTCTGGTAAAACTACTTTTTCTGGTAAACTAGCAAATTTCTTAAAAACTAAAAAAGCAAAAGAAGTGCTTTTAGTTGGTTGTGATGTATACAGACCAGCGGCAATAAATCAATTGCAAGTTGTTGGAGATCAAATAGGAGTTGAAGTTTATGCAGAAGTTGAAAATAAAAATCCCGTTGAAATTTCTATCAATGCTGTTAAACATGCTAAAGCAACTAGTAAAAACGTTGTAATTATTGATACTGCAGGTCGTTTGGCAGTAGATGAAGCCATGATGGCAGAAATTTCTAATATTCATAAAGCTGTAAGCCCTCAAGAAACATTATTTGTTGTAGACTCTATGACTGGGCAAGATGCTGTAAATACAGCAAAAGCCTTTAATGATATTTTAAATTTTGATGGTGTAATACTAACTAAGTTAGATGGTGACACTCGAGGTGGAGCTGCTTTATCTATAAAATCTGTAGTAGATAAACCTATAAAGTTTATTGGAACTGGTGAAAAAATGGATGCCATAGATGTATTCTATCCAGATAGAATGGCAGATCGTATTTTGGGAATGGGAGATGTTATTTCTCTTGTAGAAAGAGCTCAAGAACAATATGATGAAGATGAAGCTAGGAAACTTCAAAAAAAGATCGCTAAAGACCAGTTTGGTTTTGATGATTTTTTATCTCAAATTCAACAAATTAAGAAAATGGGAAGCATGAAGGACCTGGTTGGAATGATTCCTGGAGCTGGTAAGGCAATGAAAGATGTAGATATAGATGATGACGCTTTTAAAGGAATTGAAGCTATTATTCATTCTATGACTCCATTAGAAAGAACTACACCAACTTCAATTAATGCTAGTAGGAAGAAGAGAATAGCCAAAGGTTCAGGTACTTCTGTTCAAGAAGTAAATCAATTGATGAAACAATTCAATCAAATGAGTAAAATGATGAAAATGATGCAAGGAGGCGGTGGAAAAAAAATGATGCAAATGATGAAAGGAATGCAGTAATAACTGAAAACTAAACAAATGATTTTACTAGACGGGAAGAAAACTTCATCAGATATTAAAGATGAAATTACATTAGAAGTATTACAACTAAAAAAAGAAGGAAAAAAAACTCCTCACTTAGCTGCTGTTATTGTTGGCAATGATGGTGCTAGTAAAACCTATGTAGGTGCCAAAGTAAAGGCCTGTAACCGTGTTGGTTTTTCATCAACCCTAGTAGAACTATCAAAAGATACTTCAGAAGCATCGTTGTTATCAAAAATTGATGAGTTAAATAATGATGATGATATAGATGGGTTTATTGTTCAACTACCCTTGCCAAAACATATAGACGAACAAAAAATACTGATGGCTGTAAATCCAGATAAAGATGTTGATGGTTTTCATCCTACAAATGTTGGTAAAATGGCTTTAAACCTTCCAACTTTTATTTCTGCCACTCCATATGGAATTCTTGAATTGCTAGATAGATATAAGGTTGAAACTTCTGGAAAATACGTAGTTGTTATTGGACGAAGTCACATAGTTGGTAGCCCAATGAGTATTTTACTCTCTCAAAAAAGAACCGTTGGAAACGCTACAGTAACTATTACTCATAGCAGAACTAAAAATTTAAAAGAAATTACCTTACAAGCAGATATAGTTATAGCTGCTCTGGGAATACCGGAGTTTTTAACCGCAGACATGGTAAAAGACAATGTTACAGTAATAGATGTTGGTATTACTAGAGTTGAAGATGCCTCTAAAAAAAGTGGTTATCGTCTACTTGGTGATGTCGCTTTTAATGAAGTTTCAAAAAAATCTGAATTTATTACACCTGTTCCTGGTGGTGTTGGCCCTATGACAATTGCAATGCTTTTAAAAAATACTTTACTGGCCGCTAAAAGCAGAAATTAAAAAAAAATGATATCTTGTAGAAAATATCTTACAATTGAATGATTTTTTTCTAGGTGAAAATACAGATTTTATTCCTTTTTCTGGACAGCATTTTTGGATTGTATTAATTGCAATTTCAATAGGTAGCTTGCTGCTATTTTGGGCAAATAAACAGCCTAAAAAAATTCAAATTATCACAGGGAATGTTCTTGCTTTTTCAATTTGCTTCATTGTAGTTTTTGGTTCTATATTAAATGCTTATAAACCAGATTTTGATTACCAAGAAGACTTACCACTTCATTTATGTAGCTTTTTAGCGTTAATATTACCTTTACTATCTTATACTAGAAAATACGTGCTTTATGAGGTTTTCTTATTTTTAATTTTGGCAGGAACACTTCAGTCTTTAATTACTCCCTCAGAATACAATTACTTAAACTTTATTTATTTTAGATACTGGTTTGTGCACGCTGGATTGGTTATATTTATGTTATATGCAACCATCGTCTATAAAATGAGGCCTACACTAAAAAGTGTATTTAAATCATTTGTAGGTATGCAATTATATATGGTCATCATGTTTATAATAAATTATATGTTAGGGTCCAACTATTTTTACACCAATAGAAAACCTGATGCTACTACATTATTAGATGTTTTTGGAGATTGGCCTCAATATATATTTGTGGTAGAAATAATAATTATTCCTTTTTTCTTATTGATATACTTTCCTTTTTACCTCATTAGAAAAAAAAATTAATCTTTTTCTCTGTGAACTTGGTCTATAGAAAATGCTGGCAGGCAAACTGCTAAATATTCACAGTCATTATTAAAAGGGTTAGAATATTGAATTCTTGTATTTTTTTCAATTTTTATAGACTGTCCTGCTTCTAATATTATTGTTTCACCTTCTATAATAAATTGTTTTTTTCCTTTAATAATATAAGTATATTCTTCAAATTCTGGAGTTTGAAAAGGCTCACTCCAACCAGCCGGAGCAATCATATGTGCAATACTAATTGGAGAATTTACATCAGTGGTAATACCAAAATGTTCCTCTATAAGCTTACCATCGGTTGTTGGGACAATAAAAGGCGATTTTTGGATGGTAAATTTTTTAGACATACTAGTTAAACCAAACAATGAATGATTTCATCTTAGCAATATCTGGAATTTGTTCTAAAGTTACTTTCTGATTACTAAATGCTTTTAAACCTAATTCTTGTTTGTCTATTGCGATGGTTACGTTTAATTCATCGATGAATAAAGTAGCTGAAGAGAAAGATGATTCTATTTTATTAATATTATTATTTGCTCTTATATCTGAAAAAGTAGTTCTAATAGTTAAACCTGTATTTGTTTTAAACCTATCGTCAAAAACTTGTATACTCTTAATGGTAGAAGTAGTATCTAACTGCTCTTTAGGAACAATGGTTAATAAGTGCTTTCCTAGTTTATTATAAATTAGATATTCGTCATCATCTTGAAAATAATTATCTCCTAAAGCCCCTTCACTTAGATTAGAAACAATAGAATCATTTTTAAAAATTTTAGAAAGTTCTTTAATGGTTGTTTTAGTAGTAAGGTGACCAACTTTTCCTTTTTCAATATCAAATTTTTCACTATCTGAACAACTAAATATTGATAATAATAAGAGTAAAACTAGAGAGTTATATATATATGTTTTCATTATTTATTTATTAGAAGTAACTATTTAAACGATAAAACTTGCTGCATCGTATTTATAAAGCTAAGATATATGAAAAATATAAAAAGAATCAAATTATTAAATATTTAATACTATTATCTATCTATCCAACTTTTAAACTCTTTTACACGTTCTCTACTAACAATAATTTCCATAGTAGTAAAAGATTGCAATACCAATCTAAGTCTACTGTTTGAATAAGCAATAATATCTTTAATTGTATTGAGATGAATTATAAATGTTCTACTAACCCTAAAAAAAGAGGCTGGATCTAATTGTTCTTGCCAGTGTTCTAATGAGTTGTCTAATAAGTAATTTCTATTGGAGCAAGTATGAATATATGTTGATTTATTTTCACTATAAAAACATTCAATATCATCTACATGAATAATTTTTATGTGCTGCCCTATTTTAATTGTAAACCTCTTTTTGTAATTTCTGTCTATGGGGTTTATCAAGAGTTTTCGTATCTCATTAATATTTACTTGAAGATCTAACTTTTTAGGATGTTGATGGTGGTACTTTGCTACTGCATTCTTTAATTCATCTTCATCTATAGGTTTCAATAAATAATCTATACTGTTTAATTTAAATGCTTTTAAGGCATACTCATCATAAGCCGTGGTAAATATAATAGCACTATCTATGGTAACTTCTTCAAAAATTTCAAAAGACAAGCCATCTGACAATTGAATATCTAGAAATATTAGGTCTGGCTGTTCATGGCTTTGAAACCAATGTATTGATTCTTCTACAGAGTGAAGCATAACTTCTGCCTCTACTCCTAATTTATGTAACATTCTTTTTAACCTTCTAGCAGCAGGTTTTTCATCTTCTATGATAACTACATTCATCTTTCTTTTTTTATTTCTCGTTCATATATTCTTTAATTTTTTTGTCTTCCCAATCTTTATTCATAAATAAAAGGTTCTCTGAAAAAATATTATAAGTATGGAATACAATAAAAATACCCCACCAAAACCATAGAGAAAAATTATTTCCTTCAAAAATAGCTTCTTCAAATGAATTTCCCCTATTAATGTCTTTCACAATTTTATAGATAGACAGCAATGAATTCACAACTATATAAATTGTTAAATGACTGTAATATTTTCTTAATTTTTCTACTCTTTTTTTAGCACGCAAATACCGTCCATCTAGTTCATTCTTATCTATATCCATTTTCTATTTATTTAAGATATTAGCGCTCCTTTCATCTTCTTGCTTCATTAATTCTCTAATTTTATTTTCTTCCCAAGAACTACCTAGAAGGTTTTTAAAACCAAAAACACTCAGCCAATGAAAAAAGATTCCAATACCCCAAAATAACCAGGTAGAATACACTCCAAAATTTGTGAATGCTTCTAATAGACTATCATTTCCATCATAAGTTAATCCAAAAATAATAACACCACTAATAAAAATATTGATTATCACATATATTAAAAAGTGAGAATAAAAACCTTTTATTTCTTTAACTCTTTTCTTTGCGTTTAAATACTGTTGTTCTTTTAAAAACTCCTTTTCCATTTTAATTTTTTTTATTTATTTTTTTTCATGTATTCTTCAATCTTCTTTTGCTCCCAAGCTTTTCCAAAGCCTATAGATTCTAAACCCAATACTTTTAACCAATGAAAAAACAACCCAAGTAAGTTCCCAAACAAAGCCCACCAAAACCAATGATAACTGGGGGTAAACTTCAGGTTAATAAATACCAGAAATGGAAGTAAAAACATCATAACTATTAGGTGAGAGTAAAATCCTTTAATTTCTTTTACTCTTTTTTGAGCATTTATATATTGTTGCTCTTTACTGAAAGTTGTTTTCATAGGATTAAAATTTATCGTTAGAATTTTCCATCATTTCTTTGATTTTTTTTTCTTCCCAGTTACTCCCTAAGAATATTGAATAATTATTTGCAGCAAGCCAATTGGATACTAACCCTATACCCCACCCAATCATTGGAAACCAAAACCATTGAATTCCTGGAGAATATCTTAGGTTTATAAAAATTAAAAAAGGGATGATAATTACAAAAGAAGCTAGGCTTTTATAAAATTCTTTTAACTTTTCTACTCGTTCAACGGCTCGTATATATTTACTGTTTTCTAAATTTTCTGAATAAATCATATTGTTCATTTTAATAAGGAGAGGTAAGCTCACCTTAAATATTTTATTATTATTTTCTATGATTACATTTTTATCTGTAATTAACCCATACCTGTCTACAATATTCCTAAGACCTACTCTAGTCCCTTGACCTATTGCTTGTTTTGGGTTGATGTTGTTTTCTATGATTAGATAATTATCCTGCTCATAAATTCTAATTGTTAATGGTTTTGAAGAAGAAACTACATTGTGTTTTACTGCATTTTCTAGCAGTAATTGAAGAGATAGTGGAACTATTTTTAGATTTTTATTCGTTATTGAAGAAGGTATTTCAAATTTAACAGCGTCTTCAAATCGCATTCCTAATAATTCCATGTAGGTATTCGCAAATTTTATTTCTTCTAATACTGGTATTAAGTCTTTGTTTCTTTGTTCTAAAACATACCTGTAAATTTTGGATAGTTTTGTTGTAAACTTCTCTGCTTTATAGGGGTTTTCTCCTATTAAAGATGTTAATACATTTAAACTATTAAATAAAAAATGAGGATCTAACTGGCTTTTTAAAGATTCAAACTTTGCAGTTTCTGTTTTAGCCACAATTTCTTGTTTAGTGCTTTCTTGAGTCATGGCAATTTTCCAATTAGTCATGAAAGCTTTGGCATGAAGAAATGAAGAAACCCCAAAAGAAATAATAATATAAAATAAATGAATAAAAAGACTAGAGCCTGAAAAAAACATAGCAACATCAACTCCTCCAATAACAATCCATAACAAGTAGTTTATTCCTAAAACTACTGGAATTGTATAGATAATGGTTCCAATAATTCCTGCAGTAACTCGTTGTTTTGTTTGAGTTATCCAATCCCATTTAGTATTTAAATAATCATTTAAGAACCCGTTTCCAAAACCTATCCCATAAGAAAACATGGCAGAAGCTAAGAATGTTGAACCAATTCCTTTCAAAGAAAATTGTTGATAAACTATACTAAAAATTATACCAAATAAGATGGTGAGTTTTAGACAAACTATAAAACCTTTTTTCATACTTCTTATGATCACAATGTTTTTTGGAGTATTCATCTTATGATTCTTTATTAATACCTCTTTTGATAAAATTAAGTAAAGTTCTTTAATTATAAATTATATTTTTAAAACTTAATTTCTAGACTTACATCCTCTTCTATCACACTAAATTTAGAATCTAAAAAAGAAGGAGGTCCAAAGTCCATATTATTATTTGAAGCCCCATAATCTTCTATAGGCATTCCATTTTCGTTAAAATCCATCTTCCCATTGTTATTCTTATCATGAAAACATATCACAGAATATTCACCTTGCGCTATGTTTTTAAAAGTAACAGTACTTTTTCCTTGTATAATTTTTGCAGAAGCACCTTTTAAAGGTGTTTTCATAAAAGTTATTTGATCATACAAAGCAAAAGATACTTTTCCATTGTCAGTCGTTGCATTGACTACTGTTACTGTAATTTCTTGATTCACTGAAGTTAGTAAACTACCAACAAAAACCACGGCTGTTGTTAAAATTGTTGCTAAAATTTTCATCATTTCTTGTTTTAAATTTGCACTGAAAATTAGTTCAGCACTTGTTAAGTATGGTACAAATATGCAACGATGATAATGCTCTAGGAATAATAAGTTACTGAGTTGTGTTTTTTTTAGGATGAGTTGTAAAAAGTCTTAATGTTTTATATTTAACACTCTCTTGAATAAGGCTAAGACAAATCTAAACGGCGGCATTGATAACATAATTTTTAAATCTTCAATAAAGCTTGTTTCTTCATCAAGAAATCTAAATACATTTTTAAGTGAATTTCTTTGAAATAATTTAGAAAATAGTTTAGATCCTAGATGATTATGAGTAGATAGAACATCCAACATTAATAAGTCATAGAACCAAAACCTTGTTTTCTTTCTAAAATTTTTAAAATCATTTTCTGTTTTAAGAAAAACAATCAGTTCTTTTGTTTTCTTTGAAGTGTTTTTAAAGGTATAACCAGTACTGGCTTTTGTCCAGCCTCCAACAGTTCCAATATGTAAAACATTCTTTGAGTTTTCTTTCCAAAACCTATAAGAAGTCATTGGAATAATTCCTTTTTCTTTTTCAATAATGGTAAACTCTGTAATAGATTTTGATGCAAGATATTTTTGCAACTCACGTTCATATTCTTCTTTTGGTAAAACATCTTTAGAAAACAAAGTGTATTCAAATAATGCTTTGTTTGGCGCTATTGGCAAAACATACATAAATCTTGTATTCTTTTTTTGATCAACAGTAAAGTCCATAAAAGTAGCTACTGAATCGTCAAAGTAATTTTTTTTAGTTTCTATAAACCATCCCGTAAAATGCTGTAATAAAACAGGAAACTCTTCTTGTTGTGTGTATTTTTGGTCAAAATCAATACTGTTTATTAACTTAACTGCATGATATTGATTTGTTAAGGTATTCACAGAAGCGCCTTCATCTTTATGTTGAATACTCACAACAGTTGCTTCAATAAAATGAATATTTTTCTTAGTGGCTATAAAATTCCATAATTTCTCATAGAACTTAGCACTTCTAATCATTTTATAGGCATAGGACTGTAGTGGTATTGTATTTTGATAAGAGTTGCTTTCAAATAGTATTTTTTTCCAAGATTTATGAACTAAATCATCCCACTCTCCGGTATCTTTCTCCCAAAAACACCAAGTTCTGTCATTGGTAGTTTTTTTCTCTTTATCAACAATTAAAATTGATGCATCATCAAAAAAAGAATCTTTCGCCATTCTGTAGGCAAGCATAAGTCCTGATGCTCCAGATCCAGTAATAATGTAGTCGTATTGTTGCATTAAAAGATTAAAAAGGTGAAAAAGAAAATGGTGATGGCAACAAATATATGAATAGAAACTTTCTTATTTGTTTTTATCTTAATTTGATGATATAAATAATGTGCTATGCTACCTATGATGAACCAGGCTATATAATTTTTTAAAGGAATGACATTATTTTCAAATTCCCAAAAATCAAATCTCGGTGCAGATACTTCTATGATAATATCTAGTAACATCATTGTAAACCCACCAAATAAAGATTGAATAGCTGTATTTTTATGAATTAATTTACTCAAATCAGCCGTAATGATTGTTAATACTGCCCAATTAACACAGATCATGAAAGGAACTCCACCAATTTTTAATCCTAGATTATCTCCATAAGAATATGATCCAAAAATTAATCCATAGTTAACACCAAGATATTCAGTTAAAAAGCCAATGAAAAATGGTATTGAGAAAGCAAACAATAACTTCTTAGAAAAATTATCTATATTCCAGATAATAAGGAAAACATACATAGATAGATTTACTGGAGTTAATCTTAAAAACCAATCAGAATTAGATGACAAAATACCTAGAATTCCAGAAATGTTAAAGAGCCAAATAATAAAAATGGTAATTGTTATTTTATTTTTTGAAATCATGTGTTTTTAAAAATTAATTCTGAAACAATTTTACCAGAGAGCAAACAAAGTGGAATACCCCCACCCGGATGAACACTACCACCACAAAAATAGAGATTTGAGATTTGTTGACTAAAATTTGGATGTCTTAAAAAAGC
>KB911102.1 GCA_000383355.1 Flavobacterium sp. SCGC AAA160-P02
AGATCTTTTTGGACCATTTCCTTCATCTACAGCCTTTTTAAACGCTTCTGCTATTTCTAAGACAGCTACTGTACCAGAACCATCATCATCTGCTCCATTAAAAACCTCTCCGTCTTTGTTCATTCCAACGTGGTCTAGATGTGCAGAAATTACAATAATTTCATCTGGTTTTTCAGACCCTTTAATAAAAGCAAGTACATTTTCAGAATCTTTTATTTCTCCTCGTCTACTTAACTTACTCATGTATGCAGCAGGAACTTCTTGGTAGTAGTCATCTCCGCCAATAGGTGAAATGATTCCTTGGCTCACATAAAAATTCTTTAAATATTCAACAGCCATTTTCTGACCAGGTTCTCCTGTATTTCGCCCTTCAAATTCATCGGAAGCATATGTAAATAGGTGATTTCCTATTTCTTTAGCAGTAATAGAAGTTGCATATTTTACAGAGGTATCTGTTGTGTTTTGTGAAGAAACAGTAGCGGTAAAAGCAAAAAAGCTTGCTGCAAAAAGTATTTTTTTCATAGATCTAAAGATTATTGTTTGGGTTTTAATATTTGGATACTGTTTTAGTAAATTCAAAAGTAAAAATTATGATTTTTTAGTGATAATAAATTGTTCTAAAGTTGCGTTAAAGTTAACAATTTCTGAAGAAAATAAGGTATCAAAAGAATTGTTTGCAATTAATGCTTCCTTTTTACCTGCGACCACATCTTTTTCAGTTAATAAAATAAGTTGATCAGCACCCTTAATGGCTAAATTTACCTCATGGGTGGTCATAATAATAGTCTTGTTGGTTTCTTGCGAAAGCTTTTTTAACAATTGAAAAATTTTAATGGTATGATGCATGTCTAAATGAGCTGTGGGTTCATCTAGCATAATAATCTGAGTATCTTGTGCCAAGGCTCTTGCAATTAATACTCGTTGTAATTGTCCGTCACTTAATTCATAAAAATATCTGTGAGCTAATGCTGTTGTTTCTGTTTGCTCTAATGCCCATCTAATTTTTTCAAGATCTTTTTTCTCTAGTTTTCCCACCCAGTTAGTATAGGGTTGTCTTCCAAGAGCCACCAAATCAAAAACAGTGAGCTGACTGTCTGGTAATTGTTCTGTGAGCACCAAACTAATAATGGTAGATAATTCTCTATAATTATAGGATTTAATGTTTTTTCCATTAATAATAACGTCTCCAGAAATAGCCTCTTGCACCCCGGTAAGTGTTCTTAATAGGGTAGATTTACCAATGCCATTTTTTCCTAAAATACCAACAAATTCTCCTTTGGCTAATTGAATAGAAATATTTTGTTGAATAAGGTTCACAGAATTTTTTTGTTGATACCCAACATGTAAATTCTTAGTTTCAATACTATTTTTGGTGGCATTACTCATAAATATATTTTCTTTTTTCTTACAAGTAGCCAAATAACTACAGGAGCCCCAAATAAGGAGGTTACAGCGTTTATGGGCAGTGTAAATTCACTAGTTGGTAATTGAGCAATAACATCACAAAACAGCAAGGTAATACCTCCTAAAACGGCCACAGCAGGAAGTAATATTTTATGATCAGATGTTTTAAAAACCAATTTAGTAATGTGAGGAACCGCCAAACCAATAAAAGCAATTGGCCCAGCAAAGGCTGTAATTACCCCCGTTAATAAACTGGTAATCAGTAAAATGATGTTTCTACTTCTTTTAATATTAATTCCCAAGCTTTTAGAGTAGTTTTCACCTAATAGAAAAGTATTCAATGGTTTTATGATAAACAGTAAGTTTAGCAACGCTATGAGGTATATGATAAAAAAAACCAATATTTCGGTCCAAGATAGATTTCCTAAATTTCCAAAACCCCAGAATATAAATTGCTGAATTTTTTCGGCATCACTAAAAAAAGTTAATACGCTTATAATAGCTGAAGTAACCGTACCAAACATAAGACCAATAATTAAAATACTCATGGTATTTCTCACCTTCGTAGCAGTTACTAACACAGCCAGTAATACAAGTGCTGCACCTATACTTGAGGCAATGGCTAAACCCCAACTAGAAAAAGCAATCGTTGCTAAAACCCCACCAAAGATGCCAGAACCTAAAATTAAGAGAGCCACTCCCAAGCTAGCGCCAGAAGAGATACCTAATACAAAAGGCCCTGCTAAGGGGTTTCTAAATAAAGTTTGCATTAATAAACCAGCAATGGCCAATCCAGAACCTACTAAAATTGCTGTAATTGCTTTAGGAAGCCTAAAATGAAGAATAATAAGATCCCAGCTAGATTTACTGCTATTGCCGCCTGATAAGATATCTAGTATCTCATGAAAAGGAATAGAAACAGATCCAAAACTGATATTGATGAGTACTAATAAAACTAACACAAAAAAAAGTGCACTAAATTGTTTTGTGTATGATTTTTGTTTCATAGTAGATAGAAAACTATAGTTTTAACTATTTTTAATTAGCCCAGTAGTCTACAACCACAGCATCTTCTAAATGAGGTTTTAAAATAGCTACAAATTCTTGATGTGCAGGATGCGGCAGGTATTCATCTCTGTCTTTTTCAGATTCAAAAGTAACAAAAAAACAATGACTAAGTCCTTTGTCTAGACCTTCAGTACTATTATTTAAGCCCCATTCAAAACTTTTAATTGTTTTAATTTTAGAAGGTAACCCTATAAATGAATCTTCTATTTCTTTAATAGCTTCTGGTGGCGCTTCATTTTTAAATTTAAATAAGACCACATGACGCAATTGTTTTCTATTGATATTGCTGTCTGCTGTTTTTTTAGTGCAACTATATAAACATAGTAAACTAACTAAGATTAGGACAATTTTTTTCATTAAGTTGTTTTTAAATTTAATAAGAAATCAACTAATTTCTGAATGGCAATTCCTCTGTGAGAAATTTTGTTTTTTTCTTCAGAATTCATCTCAGCAAATGATGTAGAGGCTTTTGTTGGTTTAAAAATGGGATCATAACCAAAACCTCTAGTTCCTGTTTTTTTTGCTAAAATTTCTCCTTCACAAATTCCTTCAAAAAGATACTGCTTATTTTCTAAATTTAACGCAACAGCTGTTCTAAATTGAGCTTTTCTGTTTACTTTTCCATGAAGTTCTTTGAGAAGCTTTTGCATGTTCTTTTCAGAATTACCATGTTCTCCGCCATATCTAGCAGAAAACACACCAGGTTTTCCATTTAATGCGTCTACTTCTAAACCGGTATCATCTGCAAAACAATTATATCCATAGTTGTTAGTAATATGAGCTGCTTTTAGTCTGGCATTGCCTTCTAAGGTAGTTTCAGTTTCTTCAACATCTTCAAAACAACCAATATCTTTTAAAGACAATACTTCTATAGTATTGGATAGCATTTCTTGTACTTCTTTTAGCTTGTGAAGATTGTTGGTGGCAAAGACTAATTTCATTATTTCTGATTAGAATTCAGTATTATTTGGTAAAAGTAAGGAAATAAACTTGGTTGTTTTATGGAATAAAAAGTAAAAAAAATCAAAAAAACAACTATTTTGCATTTGATAATTATAAATAGCAATCCCTTGTTAATATTGACTTGTCGTTTAAATGTCGGGTAAATGTAAGTCATAATAATTTGAGTAAAACACAAACACACGTAACATTGTATGGAATTTAAAAATGTATTTACGATGAAACAACCAGGTTTAGGTAAAAAGATCTTAGAGTTAAGAAAACAAAAAGGCTTAACTCAAGAAGAATTGGTAGAGATATGTAATATCAATGTAAGAACCATACAGCGAATTGAAGCTGGAGATGTAACACCCAGAAGTTTTACAGTGAAAACGATCTTAGAGGCTTTAGAGATAGATGCAGGAACTTTCTTTGAAGAAAGTATTCATGAAGAAAATAAAATTCAACTTTCAGCTTCTGATAAAAGTGTACTAAGAGTAAGTTGGATTTCAGGAATCTTTGTTTCAATTACTTCCGTAATTGGAATGATTATAGAATTTATATTAATTTCTGATGGAGATTTTTATAACAATGGATTGTTTTTGAGAATAGGATGGGGAATTCCATTTCTAATTTCTTTGTTTTTCTTTCTAAACGGATATAAGAAGCTTGGAAATATTTTAAATAATAAAATAATTGTCTCAGCTTCTTATGTATATTTTATTATTGAGCTTTTAATAGTACTGATAACCATTTCTTTTTCTGTTTTTAACCTTAGTGATTATACAACAGAACTTCTATCTAGTGTTATAATTTTGATTTTGTTTGGTACCGCTGAGTTAATTCTTGGAATTGGGGTAATGAAACTAAAAGATTATTTAGGTTCTTTTGCGCAAATTATTGGAATTTTAAAGATGGTAAATGGAGCTATGTTTATTAGTATTATTTTTTCTCCTTTATCCTCTTTTTTATTGGTACCAGTATTGATTATGGAGACTATTCTTATCTATAATGCAGCTCAAAAAATAGGAGAATAGCTACTCATGATGGTAAGGTTCATTTTTAAGAATGGTAAAACCTCTATATAATTGTTCAACAATAAATAAACGAATCATTTGATGGGAAAAAGTCATTTTAGACAAGGATATTCTTCCCATTGCTTTTTTATAAACAGTTTCAGAAAACCCATAAGGTCCACCTACAACCAACACCAATTGCTTGATGCCAGAATTCATTTTTTTTTGTAAAAAATTAGCAAAATCTAAAGATCTAAATTCTTTTCCTTTTTCATCTAACAAAATTAATTGATCTGTATTCTGAAGTTTAGAAAGAATAAGTTCGCCCTCTTTTTCTTTCTGTTGCAACTGACTTAAATTCTTTACATTTTTAATATCTGCAAGCACCTCTAACTGAAAACCAATATAATGTTGCAACCGTTTCTGATAGTTTTCTATCAGTTGCAACAGATTTTTATCATCTGTTTTACCAATAACAAGCAGTTTTATTTTCATTTTTCAAAATTACAATTATTGTCATCATTTTTCTCATTTAATCGTATTTTTGCTAGTAAGAACAAAAAAATATGATTTCTCCAGAACAATTTGAAAACGAATTAAACCTTATTATTAAAAATGGGTTTAGAGAAGACGTTGGTCATGGAGATCATACTTCTTTGTCTTGTATTCCATCAAATACTCAAGGAAAAGCGAAGTTATTAGTAAAAGATACTGGTATTATTGCAGGAGTTGCTTTTGCTAAAAAAGTATTTGAATATTTTGATTCAGACTTACACCTAGAAATGTTTATTAATGATGGTGCTAAAGTACACCATGGTGACGTAGTTTTTCATGTCTCCGGAAAATCTCAATCTATCCTTCAAGCAGAACGTTTTGTATTAAATGCCATGCAACGCATGAGCGCCATTGCAACTAAAACAGCTTTTTTTGTTGATTTACTGCAAGGAACCAACACCAAAATTTTAGATACTAGAAAAACCACTCCTGGAATTAGAGCTCTAGAAAAGTGGGCCGTAAAGATTGGAGGAGGTGTAAACCACCGGTTTGCATTGTATGATATGATTATGATTAAAGACAACCATATAGATTTTGCAGGTGGCATTTCTGAGGCCATCACAAAAACAAAGGCTTATTTAGAAGAGAAAAACTTAGAGATTAAAGTTATTGTAGAAGCGAGAAGTATAAAAGAAATTGAAGAAATTTTAACAAACGAAGGTGTCTACAGAATTTTAATTGATAACTTCTCGTTTGAAGATACTAAGGCAGCTGTTCGTTTAATCAATGGCAAATGTTTTACAGAATCATCTGGGGGTATTAATGAAAAAACCATTAGAAAATATGCAGAATGTGGTGTAGATTTTATTTCTTCAGGAGCCTTAACTCACTCGGTGTACAATATGGATTTAAGTTTAAAAGCTTTTTAGAAAATGAGTAAAGAAATAGAAGACAAACTCATAACAATTTTATAGTGTCTTATCATTACTTTTTAAACTTTTGATTTTTTAATAGTCTTAAAGTTTTTATTTTCAAATATTTGAGAAATAATTAACACTATAGTATCGTTATTTAATTACGAAAAGAATAAAAAAACGAAAGCTTTTTACTGAAACATTTTCGTAATTTGGTGATTTAAATTTATAAATTTTTATAATCCCAAAAAGCTATGAAAAAATTATTTCCTCTTGTACTATTATTTCTTTGTCTTTCACTTCAGAATCATGCACAAGAAAATGCCTCCTCAGTATCTCAAGGAAGGTTTGTAGGGAAGACAATTCCTTTAAAAGACTTTGCAAGTTTAGAGGAGCGACAATACAGAATCAATGAAATAAAGATTATTCCCAATAATATAAGAGCTAATGAAAAACTTGATCTTACCGGATTACCGCTTGATGGTAATGATCCTATGAGACAGGCTAAAAAAGGGAAAGATACCCCATCATACATGCTAGAGCAAAATTTTGATGGAATTTCAATTAATGAATCAGGTGGAGCAACACCACCAGATCCTAGTGGAGCTGTTGGCCCAAACCATTATATCAATGCTGTAAACTCAGTATTGAAGATATTTGATAAATCAGGTAATTTATTGGTTGGCCCAACCGCTTTAGGATCTTTCCTAGGAAATGGAACCAACGGAGGAGACCCAATTATTATGTATGATCATCTAGCCGATCGCTTTTTTGTTAGTCAGTTTGGATCAGCAAACAATTCCTTAGTTCTTGGGGTGTCTGAAACTTCAGACCCAACAGGAGCTTATTTTGTGTATGAATTTGTATTTGATAACTTTCCAGATTATCCCCATTATTCAGTTTGGCATGATGGATATTATCTTACGGCTAACAAATCTGGAGAAGTTGTTTATGTGTTGGAAAGAGATGTTATTTTAAATGGTGGGGAAGACCCTCAAATTGTTGGGTTTTCTCCTCCAGGTCTTGTCTTTAATCCTGGAACAGTAAAAAGTCTTGCTACATCTAATATGCTAGGTTCGGACTATCCTGAAAATTCACCAGGTTATATAACATACCTTCAAGACGACGGTTGGGACGAATCAGTTACATTTGATCATTTAAAAATATGGGAAGTAAACATAGATTGGGTTTCGGCAACAAACTCAACAATATCAGATCCTATAGAAGTTCCATTAAATGCATTTGATTCTGTATTTGCTCCTTTTGGTTCTGGAGACCTAGTGCAACCAGAAACGGGTCAGAAGATAGATATGATTGGTGGTGTTATTTCTTACGCAGCTAATTACAGAATGTTTGAAAACCACAACTCTTGGGTAATCACATTTAATGTAGATGTAGATGGTAATGACACTGCTGGAATTCGCTGGGTTGAATTAAGAAATAATACGACAGATGCATGGACTGTATATCAAGAGGGTACTTACGCTCCTGATGATGGAAATAGTAGATTTATGGGTTCTTCCGCTATCGATATTCAAGGAAATATTGGTCTTGGTTTTAATATTGGTAGTCCTACATTACCAGTTGGAATCTCTTATACTGGAAGATATGAAAGTGATCCTCTAGGAGAAATGACTCAAACAGAAATGGTAATAGTAGATGGTGTTGGAGTTCAAACATATTCCAATAGATTTGGAGATTATTCTCACCTAACCATGGACCCTAATGGATTTACTTTTTGGCATACCGCAGAATATTTTAAACTAACCAACGAATGGCAATCACGTATTGGGTCTTTTAGGTTGTCAGCAGGATTTGAAAATGACCTATCTGTAGCAGATATTATAAATTTAGAAAATGATATTTTTACCAATTCAGAACCCATTGAAGTAAAGATTAGGAATTTAGGTACAGAAAATCAATCAGACTTCCCAATTGAACTTTATTTAGACGGAGATTTAGTAGCAACAGAAACTTTTTCTGAAACAATTAATGTTGGTGAAGTAGCAGAATATAGATTTGATCAAACACTTGATCTATCGACTCAAGGACAGACCTACAACATAAGAGTTAAGGTTATTTTAGATACAGACCAATATTCTATTAATGATGAAAAGAATCAGGAGGTTCGTCACTTATTTAATAATGATATAGGAATAGTGAGTTTTGATTCACCAGAGAGCGGCATCGGTCTTTCAGATGAAGAGGTTTCTGTAACCATCAAAAATTATGGAGCAGATACTCAAAGTTTCTTTGAAATACAATATGCGATAGACGGTGGAGTACCAGTTTTAGAAACAGTAGCAGAAATAGTGAATCCAAACGAAACCCTTGTATACAATTTTTCTCAGACTGCAGATCTTTCGTCATTGGTAGTATATTCTATTGAGGCATCGGTTATCCTCGGTGGAGACCAGTTTAACAGCAATAATACGGTCACAACTGAGGTTGAAAACAAGATATGTGCTCCTACGATGAACTGTTCTTTAGGAGACGGAATTCAACTTTTTTCAATTGCAGATATTAACAATGTATCAGGATGTGAGGGATATGGAGATTTTACCAACCTGACTGCCAATCTAATTCCTGGAAATACATACCCATTAACAATTACTACTGGTTACGGAAATCAAAATGTAACGGTATGGATAGACTTTAACAATGACAACGATTTTACAGCTGACGAAAAAATAGTTAATAATTTTGTAATTGCACCAGGTGAAACAGGAGGTTCATATACAGAGACAATAGATGTAACTATACCAGCATCTTCTAACCTGGGTAGTTTTACAATGAGAGCTAAGACCAACTGGGATGATCCAGTACCTGAAGATGCATGTGTTCCTTCCAACTATGGAGAGACAGAAGATTATACAGTTAATACAGAGACGATACTGAATACCTCAGACTTTTCACCTTTAAATAATTCCAAGCTTACTATTTTAGACAAAGGAGACAAGCAATATGAGGCTGTTCTTACCACAGCTTATGATGGTCCTGCATATATTGCGATTTACAATTTAAAAGGTCAGCAATTAAAATTCAAAAAAATTGTAAAATCGTCTGTTGATTCTTATGTGGTTAGATTAGATATGTCTCAAGTTTCTACCGGAATGTATATTATACGTATTGGGGGTAAAATAGGTGGTAGTTATTTCACAGAAAAATTTATTGTAAAATAGAAATGCATATGTACTTCGTTTAGTCATATCATAAATTAATGACGCTATTATTAGATAAACATAAAAACACCATTGAGTAAAGAAATAGAAGACAACCTAGAAAAAATACCAGTACTTAATGTACTAGTTAGATTTGGGAAGAAAATAAAAATTCCAGGTCTTAAAGGTATGTCGCTCTATGATGTTTTAGAAATGTACATTATTGGTATTGTAGAAGGAGCATTAACCACCAGAGCTGGTGGAATTGCTTACAGCTTTTTTATGGCTATTTTTCCTTTTATGCTATTTGTATTAACATTAATTCCATACATTCCTATAGATGGTTTTCAGGAAGGATTAATGACTTTAATATCAGAAATTTTACCACCCAAAACTTTTGATGCTGTAGATACCGTTTTATTAGATATTATAGGAAACAAACAAGCCGGGCTATTATCTTTTGGTTTTTTAGTGTCTATTTTTTTAATGACAAACGGTGTTAATGCCATCTTTGGTGGCTTTGAATATTCATATCATGTAAAAGAGATTCGAAATGTATTTAGAGCCTACTTCTTATCTATGTTTGTTTCTTTATTAATGGCTTTATTCCTAGTAATTACAGTTGCTTTAACAGGTTTCTACCAGTTATTACTAGATGCATTTACTAATAAAGGCTGGATAGATGATGAAACTTTATGGCTGCAATTTGGAAGAGGGCTATTATTTCTAGTGATGATTTTTACCATTGTTTCCATTTTGTATAAATATGGAACAAAAAGCGGAAAATATTCTAGATTTTTCTCTCCAGGAACCATTTTTACTACCATATTATCTATTCTTACTTTTTATCTTTTTGGATATTATGTTAACGAGTTTGCACAATACAATGAATTGTATGGCTCTATAGGAACACTTTTAATTTTAATGTTATTTATTTGGTTAAATGCTATCATACTTTTGTTGGGTTTTGAATTAAATGCGAGTATTTATTCGCTACAAAGAAAAAATAAAACAAATAGTACAGAATAGTACTTCCCAAGATTTTTCGGATATTTGCAATTGAAGCTGCATGTACTATGATTAGCTGTTAATAGTTAACTGAATATTGTTTTTATGAAACCAAGCATTCCAAAAGGAACCAGAGATTTTTCATCTACAGAAGTAGCCAATCGCACGTACATCATAAATACGATGAAAACTGCTTTTGAAACCTTTGGTTTTCAACCCATTGAAACTCCTAGTTTTGAGAATTCATCTACCCTAATGGGTAAATATGGAGAGGAAGGAGATCGCTTAATTTTTAAAATTCTAAATTCTGGAGATTATTTAAAAAAAGCAGCTAGCAATCTTTTAGAACAAAAAGATAGTCTAAAACTAACTTCACAAATCTCTGAGAAAGCATTGCGTTATGATTTAACAGTGCCTTTTGCAAGATATGTAGTTCAACACCAAAATGAAATTACATTTCCTTTTAAACGGTATCAAATACAGCCAGTTTGGAGAGCAGATCGTCCTCAGAAAGGGCGTTTTCGTGAGTTTTTTCAATGCGATGCAGATGTTGTTGGAAGTAAATCTTTATTACAAGAAGTAGATTTTATTCAATTATACGACACCATTTTTACCAGTTTAAAACTAACAGGTACTACTATAAAAATAAACAACAGAAAAATTTTGTCTGGAATAGCTGAGGTTATTGGTGCTCAAGATAAGTTGATAGATTTTACAGTTGCCCTAGATAAGTTAGATAAAATTGGAGCCACTGGCGTTCAAGAAGAAATGTTAGAGAAAGGAATTTCTCCAGAAGCAATAGATAAAGTAACTCCTCTTTTTAAGTTATCAGGATCAAATACAGACCAATTGGCTATTTTAGAAACCTTGTTGTCTGCATCTGAAGAAGGATCTAAAGGAGTTGAAGAGCTACGTTTTGTAACCAATACTATTCATGAATTAGGATTGCAATCTGCTTCTTTAGAAATAGATGTAACATTGGCTAGAGGTTTAAACTATTATACAGGTGCAATTTTTGAAGTTTCAGCACCAAAAGGAGTGGAGATGGGTTCTATAGGTGGCGGCGGAAGATATGACGATTTAACGGGTATTTTTGGTCTAAAAGATGTAAGTGGGGTAGGAATATCATTTGGTCTAGATAGAATCTATTTGGTATTGGAAGAACTTGGTTTGTTTAATTCTGTAGCACTACCAAAACCTAAACTGTTATTTTTAAATTTCACTAAAGAAGATGCCTTAATTCAATTAAAAGCGGTGAAAACTTTGCGAAATGCAGGAATTAAAACTGAGATATATCCAGATACAGCTACAAGTAACAAACAGCAAAAGAAACAATGGAAATATGTTTCTACTCGTGAAATTTCGTTTGTGATTTCTGAAATTCAACAGAATAAGTTTACGCTAAAAGATATGAACAACGGTTCTCAAACAGTTTGCACTTTAGAAGAATTGATTGATAAAATGCAATAAACTTATTGCTTAATGTCGTAAATTTGCAAACTAATTTTAATACTCAGAAAGTAACTGATGAAAATAAATGATGACAGAATAGATGAGATAGGAGAGAACCATGTTGGTACCTCGGCAAAGACACCCTTGCGTGCAGACGCTTTTGATATCTCAGATACTGAAAAGATAGCAAGAATTCAAGAAAGTGTTAAAGATATTTTAACCACTTTAGGAATGGATCTAGAAGATGATAGCCTAAGAGGAACCCCTAAAAGAGTTGCCAAAGCTTTTGTGAATGAATTGTTTATGGGGTTAAACCCTGCAAACAAGCCTAATGCTTCTACATTTGAAAACAATTACAATTACAGAGAAATGTTGGTAGAGAAGAATATCGTTGTATATTCTACCTGTGAACATCATTTATTACCTATTGTAGGAAGAGCACATGTTGCTTACATTTCTAATGGTAAAGTAATAGGTTTGTCTAAAATGAATCGTATTGTAGAATATTTTGCAAAAAGACCTCAAGTACAAGAGCGTCTAACAATGCAGGTAGTGCAAGCAATGCAAGAAGCTTTAGGAACAGATGATGTTGCTTGTGTAATAGATGCCAAACATTTATGTGTAAACTCTAGAGGAATTAAAGATATTGATAGCAGTACTGTAACTGCAGAATTTGGCGGAAAATTTAAAGAAAAAGAAACAAAACAAGAATTTTTAGAGTATTTAAAAATGGATTCTGATTTTCAAGGATTGTAATTTTTTAAACTTATACTAAAAAAAAAGCCACTTTAAAAAGTGGCTTTTTTATTTTGATATATTTTAATTTTTAGTCAACACCCATTCTCCTCTTTCTATAAGAGGGATTGCTTGCTTAAACTTGACAACTTTTTCTTGGCCACTCATTATATTTTTAATAGTAACACGCTCATTTCTACCAATTTTAGGTTGCTCTCTTACAATAGTTTCAACGGGTTCTGTTGGCTGTTGACGAGAATTACTGATGGCTTGTTCTGTAGTATTTTGAACAGCCGCCTTACTCAAGTTTAATTTCTGACCTGTTTTCTTACGCTCTTCCGAAATTTGATCATTTGCTTGGTTTGGCAATTCTCCTTTAAACAAGAAAGACAGTACCTCACGATTTATTTTATCAATAGTTACTTTAAACAATTCAAAAGCTTCAAACTTGTAAATTAATAAAGGGTCTTTTTGCTCATACGATGCATTCTGAACAGATTGCTTTAAATCATCCATCTGACGAAGATGATCTTTCCAGTTTTCATCAATAATAGCTAAGGAAATATTTTTTTCAAAATCTGTAGCCAATGATTTTCCTTTTGTATCGTATGCTTCCTTTAAATTGGTAACAACTTGTAACGTTTTTATACCGTCTGAAAACGGAACAACAATACGTTCGTATTTGTCTCCTTCGTTTTCGTATACATTTTTAATTACAGGATAGGTTAGTAAAGCGTTTCTTTCAACTTTATCTTTGTAATGCTGCGTAATAATATCGTATAACTTATTTGCTAACTCTTGTTCCGTTAAAGTATTAAATTCATCTTCACTGAAAGGAGAAGTCATAGAGGTAAACCTAATTAACTCAAATTCGAAATTCTGAAAATCTTTAGCCGCTTTGTTTATATTTACAATAGCTTCACAGGTTTCAAAAATCATGTTTGCAATATCTATCTGTAGACGGTTTCCGTCTAAAGCATGTCTTCTTCGTTGGTATACAAACTCACGTTGTGCGTTCATAATATCATCATATTCTAACAAGCGTTTTCTAATACCAAAGTTGTTTTCTTCTACCTTTTTTTGCGCTCTTTCAATAGACTTCGAAATCATAGAATGCTGTATTACTTCACCTTCTTTTAATCCCATTCTGTCCATCATTTTAGCAATTCTTTCAGAACCAAATAAACGCATTAGGTTATCGTCTAGAGCAACATAAAATTGAGAAGACCCAACATCTCCTTGTCTACCAGCTCTACCACGTAATTGTCTATCTACTCTTCTAGAATCATGTCTTTCTGTACCAATAATTGCCAAACCACCAGATGCTTTTACTTCATCGGAAAGTTTTATATCTGTTCCACGTCCTGCCATATTGGTGGCAATAGTTACAATACCCGGATTACCAGCTTCTGCAACAACATCTGCTTCGCGTTTGTGTAATTTTGCATTGAGAATATTATGCTTAATCTTTCGCATTTGTAACATTCTACCTAACAATTCAGAAATTTCAACAGAGGTTGTACCAACTAAAACGGGTCTTCCTTGAGCCACTAGCTGAACAACATCTTCAATTACAGCATTGTACTTTTCTCGAGTAGTTTTGTAAATAAAATCTTGTTTATCGTCTCTTAAAAGAGGCCTGTTGGTAGGAATTTCTACCACATCTAACTTATAAATTTCCCAAAGTTCTCCTGCTTCAGTAATTGCAGTACCAGTCATACCCGATAACTTACGATACATTCTAAAGTAGTTTTGTAAGGTAACTGTTGCAAAAGTTTGAGTAGCATCTTCAATTTTTACATTTTCTTTTGCTTCAATAGCCTGATGTAGGCCGTCTGAATAACGACGACCGTCCATAATACGACCCGTTTGCTCATCTACAATCATTACTTTGTTTTCTACCACAACATATTCTACATCCTTCTCAAATAAACTGTAGGCTTTTAGCAATTGATTCATAGTATGAATACGTTCACTTTTAATACTAAAGTCTTTATATAGTTTTTCTTTTAATGCTGCTTTTTCTTCTGAAGTTTTTTCGGTAGTATCTATAGTCCCAATTTCTACGCCTAAATCTGGTAATACAAAGAAATCTTCATCACTAGTATTGGTAGATAAAGCTGCGATACCTTTGTCAGATAAATCAATAGAATTATTTTTTTCTTCAATAACATACCACAATTCGGCATCTACTTCTGGCATTAGTTTATTATTATCTGCCATGTAGGTGTTTTCTGTCTTTTGCAACAGTAGCTTAACACCTTCTTGAGATAGAAACTTAATAAGCGCTTTGTTTTTTGGAATTCCTCTAAATACTCGTAAAAGCAGAAATCCACCGTCTTTGGTATTTCCTTCTGAGATTAATTTTTTAGCTTCTGCTAAGACTCCAACTAAATATTTATTTTGCTGAGCAACCAAATCACTCACCAATGGTTTTAGTTCGTTAAACTCATGTCTATCTCCTTGAGGAACTGGCCCAGATATGATTAATGGAGTTCTAGCGTCATCAATTAGTACAGAGTCTACTTCATCAATAATTGCATAGTTAGGAGCTCTTTGTACGAGATCTTCTTTAGAACTAGCCATATTATCACGTAAATAGTCAAAACCAAATTCGTTATTGGTACCGTAAGTGATGTCTGCGTTATAAGCTTTTCTTCTTTCTTCTGAGTTTGGTTGATGAAAATCTATACAATCTGTACTTAGTCCGTGAAATTCAAACATTGGAGCCATCCAGGCTCTATCTCTTTTTGCTAAGTAGTCATTTACAGTTACTAGGTGAACTCCTTTTCCAGTTAAAGCATTCAAATAAACAGGCAGTGTAGAAACCAATGTTTTTCCTTCCCCTGTCATCATCTCTGCAATTTTACCTTGATGCAGAACAGAACCTCCAATTAATTGAACATCGTAATGAATCATATCCCAAGTAACTGGTTTTCCTGCAGCATCCCAAGAGTGTTGCCAGAAAGCTTTATCACCCTCTAAAACAACATGTTCTCTAGTAGCAGAAAGCTCTCTGTCAAAAGGAGTTGCCGTAACTTCAATTTCTTCATTATTTACAAAACGTTTTGCCGTTTCTTTTACCACAGCAAAAGCTTCTGGCATAATTTCATTTAAAACTTCTTCTGAAGCCTCATAAGCATCGTTTTTTAAATTGTCTATTTCAGAAAAAATAGCTTCTTGCCTGTCTATTTCAGCTTCTTTAGCTTCTTTTTCTAAAGCTATTATTTGATCACTAAAAGTATTGGTTCTTTCTGCTATCCTTTGTTTGAATTCAGCTGTTTTAGCTCTCAATTCGTCATTGGTTAATTCTGATAATGAAGAATTAAAAGCAGTTACTTTTTCTACAATTGGTTGAAGTATTTTTAGATCTTTTTGTTGTTTATCACCAACAAATATTTTAATTACTGAATTTAAGATACTCATTCTTTACGCTATGTTTTATTTTTCTTTTATTTATAAAGATAAAAGACTTTAAAAGTAAACAAAAAAAAAGCCTCATTAGAGACTTTTTTTATTTGTTTGGTTTTGTTTTTTAATACTCGTCTTCATTCCAAAGATAATCTTCTTCGGTTGGATAGTCTGGCCAAATTTCAATGATAGAATCATAAGAGTCACCTTCATCTTCAATCTCTTGTAAATTCTCTGCTACTTCTAGAGGAGCTCCTGTTCTAATAGCATAATCTATTAACTCATCTTTTGTTGCCGGCCATGGTGCATCTGCTAAATAAGATGCTAGTTCTAAAGTCCAATACATTTCTATAGGATTTAATTTTCTGCAAAAGTAATTTTTTTACTGAAAAAATCAAGTTTTTTTTGAAATATATATCAATAAAAAAAGAACTTAGTTATAATTTCTCAGGAATCCACTTAACTTCCTGAGCTCTTAAATCTTGTGACAACTTCCGTGCCAGCACGAAAAGATAGTCAGAAAGTCTGTTAAGATAGGTTAATATGTCTAAGTTTATAGTTTCTTGTTCATGTAATGAAACAGATAAACGCTCTGCTCTTCTACAAACACATCTGGCAATATGACAAAATGACACCGTTGTGTGTCCGCCAGGAAGTATAAAGTGAGTCATTTGAGGGAGCTTAGAATTCATTTCATCTATGTTGTTTTCTAAATATGTTACAGATGTGGCCGTTATTTTTGGAATATTTAAGCGTTCTTTTCCATTTTTAAGGGTTTCCTTATTTATTGGTGTTGCTAGCATTGAACCAAGCGTAAATAAGTCGTGCTGAATTTTTATAAGAACATTTTTTGTAGACTCATCAATCGCTTGATCTTTGATCAGACCAACATAAGAGTTTAGTTCATCTACTGTTCCATAAGATTCTATTCTTAGGTGATCTTTTGAAACTCTTGTGCCTCCAAACAAGGAAGTTGTTCCTTTATCACCAGTTTTTGTATAAATCTTCATAGCGTAAATTTAAGATTAAAAAATATAAAGTCATATGATGAATGTTAAAACATTTTGAATCTTGAAACGACTTCACTAATAATCTTATCATCATAAGAGAAAAAATCAGAAATCCAGTAATAAATAATGACTCCGAAAGCAACCATTTTTTTACATCTAATTTGGGGCTTTTTAGTTTTGCATTTTTTAAAAGTCTGCTAATCAATACAAGATAAATAACACAAAAAAAATACTATTAATAGATCATAGGAGAACAGCGTTGTTTTTTTAAGATGAAACGTTCATTTAATCTGTTCGTTACAGACGAATTATAAAATGTTCTTTTTGTTGTTCTTTTCTAAAGAATACAAAACCCCATTGATAAGTATCTATAGTAACTGTTACTTGAGGANGTTTATCGTCTCTTAAAAGAGGCCTGTTGGTAGGAATTTCTACCACATCTAACTTATAAATTTCCCAAAGTTCTCCTGCTTCAGTAATTGCAGTAAGTTAAGTAGACGAGGAGAAATAAAAGATTCTGAAAATGTACTTGCTTTTATTAAAGGGTCTGAAAAACCAGATGAAATTATTGTAATTTCTGCACATCTAGACCACGTTGGAATGAACAAAGACGGAGAGGTTTTTAATGGAGCAGATGATGATGGTTCTGGTACAGTAGCTGTCTTAGAAATAGCAGAAGCGTTTAAAAAGGCTGTAGATGAAGGAAATGGTCCAAAAAGATCTATTTTATTTTTACATGTAACTGGTGAAGAAAAAGGCTTGTTAGGCTCTCGCTATTATACTGAAAATCCTATTTTTCCTATAGCAAATACCATTGTTAATTTAAATATTGATATGATTGGTAGAATAGATAAAAGACACAAAGGAAACCCTAAGTATATCTATTTAATTGGTTCCGATAAATTAAGTACAGAATTGCATGAAATTTCTGAGCAAATGAATACAAAATATACTTCTTTAGAATTAGATTATAAATACAATGACGAGAATGATCCTAACAGATTTTACTACAGATCAGATCATTATAATTTTGCAAAGTTAAACGTACCTATTATCTTCTACTTTAATGGAACCCACGTAGATTATCATAAAGAAACAGATACGCCAGACAAAATTAATTATGAACAATTAGAAACCAGAACTCGCTTGGTTTTTCACACAGCTTGGGAATTGGCTAATAGAGAAAATAGGATTGTAGCTGATAAGCTTGAAAAAGTGAAGAAAACTGAATAATTACAGCTATTCACAAGAATTTTAAAAGTCAACTCAAATGAGTTGGCTTTTTTTAATGCATTATTTTAAAAAGCAATTCTTTTAAGATATCTCTATTAGACTGGTTTGCTCCTACTCCTTTGCTTTTTACATCAGCATCGCGTAACAAAGAAATAATTTGTGCCACCTTACGCATCGGATAGTTTTTAGCAGCTGTGATATAATCTACCACAAAAAAACTACGAATTCCTAAGGCTTTAGCTACGTGATCTCTAGACTTGTTTTGCAATCCGTGATATATTAACAGCTGGGTAAAATAACTATTTAGCAAAGAGATGGTCATCACCAATGGATTGCCTTTTGGGTTTTGTGCAAAATACTGGATGATCTGATTGACTTTTAAAACTTGCTTCTCTCCTACTGCCTTTCGCAATTCAAAATTATTATAGTCTTTAGAGATGCCAATATTGTCTTCTATATGCTGGGGTGTAATAATAGTTTGTGGTGGCAATATGGTAATAAGCTTCTGTAACTCATTGTTAATCTTACTTAGATCAGTTCCTAAAAACTCTACCAACATTTGAGCTGCTTTAGGTTCTACCTGGTAGTTTTTACCTCCTAGCACCCTTCGTATCCAGTCTGATACCTGGTTTTCATACAAGCGTTTGCTTTCATATACCAGACCTGATGAACGTATTGCTTTAAATACAGCCTTGCGCTTGTCTATCTTATTGTATTTGTAGTTTAGCACCAAGACCGTGGACGGTTGTGGATTTTTAGCATACGCCGCTAATTTGTCTATGGTTCTGCTTAAATATTGTGCTTCTTTTATAATAATCACCTGCTTTTCTGCCATCATAGGGAAACGCTTTGCGGCCCCTACAATATCTTCTACTTCTACATCACGACCATACATGACCGTTTGATTGAATTCTTTTTCTTCTTCCTGTAAAATATTTTCCTGAATAAAATCAGAAATCTTATCTATATAATACGGCTCTTCTCCCGTTAATAAGTAGATGGGCTTTACCCTTCCACTTTTAATATCAGAAACAATTTCATTTATTTCATTCATAAAATATACTATAACAAGCTAAGTAAACAATCTAATTACTTTTTGGATGATCATTTCTGTCATCTACCAAACAATTAGCCTAGTTTTTATTACATTTAACCCATGCAAGAACTGAATTTTCCATCCTATGCATTCAAACTCAAATCTAGCGAAAATAAGACACTTATTTTTGATATTATTAGAAAAAAATATGTGGTCTTAACGCCAGAAGAATGGGTACGCCAACATGTGCTTTGGTTCTTACTAGAAGAAAAGAACTATCCTGCTTCGTTAATTGCTGTAGAAAAGCAACTTAAAATACATACTAGAACTAAAAGAACCGATATAGTGGTGTATAACAGAAAAGGCACACCAGAGGTGTTAATAGAATGCAAAGCCCCCAGTGTAAAAATAACACAGGAAACTTTTAACCAAATTGCACGATATAACCTTACCGCCAACGCTAGTTATTTAATGGTAACCAACGGCCTAGCGCATTACTTCTGCCAGATAGATGCTGAAAATGAAACCTATGTTTTTTTGAAGGACATACCGGGGTATTAATGTTTTATGAAATAATAGATCATATAAAAAAATAGATGTAGGCATAGGTTTTTTTAAATTATGTAGTCTTATTTTAGGACGGGGCAAGCTTGCAGTTAACTTTTTTGTACATGATTTGTGGCGTATTAAAAATTCTATAATTTACAGTTTAGTATCAAACTTAATTTAAAACAAAGTAGCTTTAGTTTTAGCAATTTGTAGCCATTAACTATACAGATTGTTGGTAGCCGTTTTTTATTCAGTTCGTATGTCAAAATCTATATTCCAATTTTAAAAGCACAAATCTTGGCAGTAATCTATATTCGGTTGTTGACGTTCCAATATCGCTGATTGAAAAATTTCTGAACCTTTCTGTATTGAATAGATTTTTACCAGTAATTCCTAGAGTCAATTTATTTTCTATGAGCTTGTAACGAGCATCAAAATCTAAAAAAAAATAGGTATTGTCGGTTTGTAAATTTCCAAAATAGTAATGTTCTGATTGTAATTGAAAATCAAGATTTTTATTAAAAAAAAATGACAAATCTAAAAAACTCAGATTATCTGTAAATGAATTATTTATGGTTGTTTCTATTTCTGTTGTTGTCCATTTTGTACCAATATGGTAATTAAAAACACCACCAAACCCTGAGCGCAATTCAAAACCGTAATTGTAGTTATTTGATGTTACTTGTCTTAAATTAGAATTATTTACAATATTCTTAAATTCGCTTTTGGTGTAACCCAAATCTAACTTTAAGTTTGATGATATAAATTTGAAATAATAATCTAGTTTAGAATTTACGCTTATAAACTCACGGTTTTTAATTAGTATTTTTTCTGCTTGGGTAAAGTTTTGTTGTATTGCTGTGTTTGTAGAGAAAAAATCGTGGTTTTTGCTGTAAAGAATAAATGTATTTGCAAAAAAACGGTCAGTCCAATTACCTAATTGATAGTTAAAAACTACACTTGAAGCGTCTAATTGATTAAAATTGCCTGTTCCTTTTGAAAATGAACGAAAACCTGTTAATACAAAATCACTGAATACATCTAAAACTTTTGCATTTGTAGTATTGTAAGAGTAGGTAGAAGTAATTTTATTTTTATCATTAATTTTCCAATCAAAACCTAAACTTGGATTTATAAAAAACGGATTTTGACTACTTAATGCGTCATTATTTTCTAAACGGTTAAATAGTTGATTTATATTAAACTTACCAACAATACCAAAATCTTTAATTTTTAATCTGTACTTGCTTTTAAGGTACAGATTGTTGACTTGATACTTAGTTTCATTTTGATAACCATTTGGACTGACCAAAACAGAACTATCCTCCAAAAGCGAAAATTTTGTTATCATTTTGTCTTTCCTGTACTCGTTGCCTAGTTGAAGTTCTAATAAATGTCCATTAGCTTTTCGGTCTAACAAATGTGCATTTATACCAGCAAATTGCATTTGGTTAGTACTATTTTGTTTTACATTATTGGCATTACTTAAAGACGGAAATAAATCTTGATAGAAAAATTGATTTATAGCATAGTTTTGAGGTGTTTTCTCATCAATAAAACGACCTGTAAGTAAGAACACTTTTTTGTCTTTAAAATTATTAGTATAACTTATTTTTTGGTCGAAAAGTGTATTTTGGTGCTGTAGATTTTCAATAGTTGAATTATCATTAAAAACTAAATTAGAATTATCATTAAAATTTCCGTTATTATATTTGGTAGTTGCCTTTAACATTTTTGTTTTAGATATGTTATAAATAAAATCTAGTTTACCAAAAGCAACTCTATTTTTATTTCGCAATTCAAAATCTTGGGTGTTGGTAAAATTTGTTCCATTTACATCAGTAATAGCTACGCTGTTTCTAAAAAAATCTGTTTCGTCCCAATTAAAAAAAACTAATGTTTTGATTTTCAGTTTATCTGCCGGATTAAAAAACAGCATTTAGCGACACCAATTCTGCATTATTAAAATTAGTTTTATTTTGTTTGAAATTAAGGCTTTCTGGCGATAGATTAAGAATTGAGTTTACGCTTTGGTTATCGCCAATACTTGCAGGTTCATTAATCCGAAATGGTCTTACTAAATTTTCAATATCGCCTGTGGCATTGTAACCAATATTATTAAGATTAGTCAAAAAGTAGTATTTATTTATTTTACCAAAATTCATCAAATTTCCTTTTAATTGATAAAAATTATCATTGCCAATACTGGTTTCAATATTGCCAAACCAAATGCGTTTAGATTTCTCATAAAGTTTTAAGTTTAAAGCTACTTTATTACTTTCTTCAACGCCTTTTAATAAACGGTTGTTAGAATAGTTTTTAAGTACTTCTACTTCTTCGATAGGATATGCAGGCATATTTTTAGACAAAATTTTATAGCCTTTTTCAAAAAGGTCATCACCATCAACTAAAAGCTTTTCAATTTCTTTATTACCTATTTTTATTGCACCATCAGCATTTATATTAATTCCAGGAATGGACTGTAATAAATCTTCAACAGTTTGCTCAGAGCCATTTGCAAAAAATTTTGTTTTAAAATTAATAGTATCTTTTTTTATAGTTATTGGTAAATCTGCCTGAATAATAACTTCGTCTAGCTCAAAAGATTTTTCTTTTAAAATTGCATCGATTTTTAGTTCCTTTTGTTCTGAATTTAGAACTAAAGGAACAATTTTGGACTTAAAACCCAATGATGAGAATTTTAAACTGAATTCCCCTATTTTTCCCGTTTTTAAAATATAATTACCTCTATTGTCAGAATAAGTGTAATTTATTATTTCATTTTTTTTATTAAGTAAAACTACATTAGTATTTGGTATTGGTTGATTATCTTCCTTTTTTATATTTCCATTGACAAGTATATTTTGGGTGTAACAAAATGTACTAATAAGAAAAAAAATAATTATTAAGCTAATTTTCATCTTCCAATTCTATTCCTTTACTGTTATTAATTTTTGTCTTAGTTTTTATATTGGAAGCCTTAATGTTTCTACCTAATTTCAAAATGGCAAGATTAACTTTTTTAGAAATACTATCATTTATTTTTGTTAAATACTCATCTTTATTTTTTAAATATTTTTCTTTTGATAAATATTTGTAATCTGATTCTGTTTTTATTTCTTCTACTTTCGGATATATGATTGTTGTAGCATTGATAATTACTTCTTTGTTATCATCATAAATTTCTACAATGAGTCCAGGTAATTGTCCGAATTTCATTGGTCCAAAATAACTAGGAATATCGTTACTAAACCAAGCGGTATAATTTCTACCTCTAAATTTTGCGGTTGCTTTTTGACATTGAATGTTATCAATAACTCTATAGTCATTTTTTATTAACCATTTAATTATTGGTAATTTTTCTTTTATTAATATAAGTTTATTGTCTTTAAAATCTTTTGCAGAATAAATTAATTCATCACCTTTCTTGTTAAAGTAAATAAAATGTCTTAAAGTATCTTTTATTCTAACAGCTACATTAATTTTCTCATCATTGATTTTTTCTTCTTTTATTTCTATTTTTTTTTTAATTAAAGGTTGATAATCAAATTTAGAATAATTGTTATTAAAGTATAAAATTCCTGTATATCTGTTTAAATTTATGATTAAATCATATTCAACTTTTACATTAGACTTAAAATTCTCTTGAGAGAATATAAGTTGCATGTTTATAAGTAAAATAAAAATAACTGCTTTTTTCATCATTTTTTCGTTTTTAATTTTAAAACAAACACCTTGCCAGTTTGAAGCTGGCAAGGTGTTATATTTTATTTAATGGCTGCTAAAAGGGTCTCTTTAAGTTTTTTTACAGCCGCTGCAATATCAGCACAACTCGCAGTTACAGATGCAGAAACTGTAGTAGTCACAGAACCTCCAATTACACCAGCACTACCTTCTACAGTTACAGATACTTCTACAGTTGCAGTAACTTCACAAGGAACTTCATTTCCATCAAGAAAAGAATTAATTTGATTTTCATCAAAATTTTTAAAATCTTCTATTGAATTGAAGTCTAATCTATAGTTTTCACTAATTGATGTCTTTTTAACATCTAAGACTATTGATGCATTTTCTTTTGAGGATTTTGCATTAACATTTTCAATGTTAGAGTTGAAATCCGATTTTTTGTCCAATCCATTATTTGCAAATGAGAATGAAGCAGTTAATAATAAAACTAATGATAAAAATAAATTTTTCATAACTTTAAGTTTTTATGAAATTAGATTGAAGAATAATTTAATTAGCCTTTACTCTTAGTGTGACTCGTTCACAGTTTAGACTTTTTTAGGTTTCAATTTTTACTTTTCCAGAGAGTGATTTTCTTTTTTTTTGTTAATTCCGTAAATCGGATGGTCATAAATTCACTCTGTTTACTCCGTTCAAATGGCTACCAACTCATCAAAACACTAATAAAGCTAATGCTAACAGACGTATATTGCCTGATAACACAACTTTTTAGTTGTCTTTATCTGTAAAACTTTTAAAGCTCACAGCTTACTTAAAATGATTAGATAAAAATTAGTAATAGCAATTTTATCTAAAACATATTATTTTTAAAGATGTTCTTTTTTTTAGCAGTAAACAATACCCAGAAATAGGGAAATATATAGCTATAGGTAACATCTATTATGTTAATTTTTTGCAGGTATAAATAAATTTTTTAATTTATCTATGAGACCTTTTAGTATGCTAAATATAGCATCTGATGAAAAACCTCCTAGCAATGCTAAGCCACCTTTATTTAAAAGAGTAACACTCTCTGCACCAATGGTACCAGTAGAGATAATTTCAGACATAATAATACCAGATATAATACCTAATATTATTTGTGTAGAGTATTCTATTGAATCTTCTGGAATTAATGTTCCGTTTTTTACAGAAATACTAATATTTTTTAGCAAAAAAAACAAAACTCCCATACCAGAGATAGATGCTAAATAAATAAAATTTATTAATAAAGGAAAGCCATTATTACCCAGAACACCTTGGTCTAGAGAGTTATTATTTACTTGTTCAGACATTCCAGAACCAATAAATAGTACTAAAAAAACCAATGCTAAAAGCAATAAATTTCTGATACCCGGTAACTTGTTTATAAAACTTTTTTTTGAGCCATTTTTTATGGTGTCTTTAATAAAAGAGATAGATTTTGGTGTGGCTGGAGCAATATTTTTACACAGTAAATTATGCGCATTAATTAAATCATCTACAGTGCTGTTTTGAACTAAAGAATTAACATCTGTATTAATAATAATACCATTATAAACTGCATAAGAAAGCATGTTGTTTATCTCTTCGCTTAACTCTTCTATTACCTCTTGGGAGATTCCTAGAGATATTCCTATTAACGGTTTTGAATTTTGTGTTTTTTTTGTTTCAGTCTTAATAACTGGGGGTGTTATAGTATTCATTGTCTGTAATTTTTAATTTCTAATCTAAAAGGGCATCTAAAAATTTATCTAAGCCTTCAGATTTAGCATATTCTAGAGTTTTTTCACCTGCTTTTACCAATTGTTTGATGTTTTCTGGAGAAGCATTAGACATGTCTGAAGAGTATTTTCTATCTTCTTCTGGTGTGTCTATTCTTAAATAAGAATCTGCATTAGTGGCGTTTAATGTTTGAAAAATTTCACTCATTTGAAAAGCTACCGTGTCTATACTACCATCCATCATTATTTCAGGAATTAATTGTGCCCATTTAAGTAAATTCCATCGATTGCTTTTTTCTTTGTTCTTAATTTTAAAACCTCCTCCACCTGTTCCTACAGATAAAATATGCATATCTGTTGCAGAGGGTTCATTAACAGCTCTCTCTTTAAAATTTGTGTTTCTTGCTTCAGCGTAGGCACACATGGTTGGGTTATTTGNAAAGACTCCTCCATCTAAATTTATCATAGAATTACAACTTGTTTCTTTTTGAGGACCAGTAGCAAGGTTTTTAATTTTTGCAGGAGGAAAATAGGTAGGTGCAGCAGAGGTAGATCTTAAAACATCATGAACAAAAAATTCTCTTTTAGCTGTGTCTTCTATACTGGTAAAAAAGAAAGAAGATTTCTGAGCCATATTATATGTTGTAATTAGACATGGCTTTATGAGTTCGCTCATTTTTAGATCTCCCAACTTTTCGTGTAGTAACTTTTCTAGATTACGAGGGTTAAATTTTACAGCAGAACCCAAACCCCAAAAACGCTTTAAACCACTAATTTTTGATGCATTAAAAATATCGTAACCATGGTCTACATAAAATTTTAAGGCCTCTGTAGCAGAGAACTTTGCCTTAGTGTTGTCTTCTTTTTGTGGAGCTAGATAAATGCCTGTTAAAATACCCCCAGTACTGGTTCCTGCAATAAAATCAAAATGGTCTGCTATGGTTGTGCCAGGTCTTTTTTTTTGAAGATATGCTTCTGCATATTGTATTATAGTTGCTGGTATTATACCTCTAATACCTCCACCATCTAGAGATAAAATTCTAACTTTTTTTTGTTGTGCCATACTTCTTTTTTTTGGGAATAGGTTTTATATTAATAAACTTGTTATTTAATAGTCTACACTTATTTTAGCTTTGAAATAATTCTGAAAGTAGTGGTGTTTTTTTTGCAATCTTAACTACAACAGCTCCTAATTGTCTAATGTTTGCTGCTAGTTGTGCTTTAGATAAATTCTCTTCTGAAGCTTGTTTAACAACTTTAATAAGTGCTGTATGATCTTCTGTATTAGGAGTAATAGCTGCAATATCTTCTGGTGAAAGGCCTTTAAGTTGTTCTATTTCTTGTTGGTACTTTTCATTGGCGTTAAATGCACCGTCTGCTTCGTTAAATAAATTATCAAATCTACTCATAGTATTTATTATTTATGAATGATACTTTTAATTTCATCTGTTAAAGTTTTCATCTTGTTGTATGCGTCGTCGCTTTTAATATCTATTTCTTTTCCTTTTGTTAAAAGTGATTTTGTAACGTCTGACATTTTTAATAAAGTATTAGTAAGTTCTTCGGTTTTGCCTTTGAGCCCTATAACAGACAACACCTCATTTTGGCTTTCTTTTAGACTGGAGATAGATTGTAAATAGCTAGTCACCGAAGAGCTTGCTAGAATCGTGTTTCCGTAAGATATCTTTATATTTAAAATAATAGAGTCTCTTTGTTTTTGAATGGGAACTAATAATTCGTTTCTTTTTTTCTCTATTTGAGTTCGAGCAGCTTTTAAGAAATCAGACATATCATTATAAGCTTTTTCTGTATTTGCCTTACCACCTTTTGTTGCAGCATCTTCAATTGCTTCAAAAATTGAAGGTTGTGAATTATGATAACTGTCCAATTCTTTTTTAAGGACGTAATTTATAATGAATGGAGCATAAACATCTTCTATAAAACCATTCATATTATTCATAATCTCGTTATAAAATAACCCAACCATGGTGGTATGTGAGTTTTCCAAAACTTTTAAATCTGTTCCAATAACAGAAGAAAGCTTTACTGTTTGTTTTGGCACAGAAATGCAAGAGTTAAAAAAATAGAATGTTACTATTATAAATACAATTCTAAATTTCATATGTATTTTGTTCTTTTTTGATGATTATAATTAGTAAAACAAGATATAATTATGTATTTGTTTAGAATAGAGTATAAATACTCATTTATTAATTTTAAAAAACCAGAAAAGCCATGAACATATGTTCATGACTTTAATAAAAAAAATAACCACTGTAATGAGTTGCAGTTAAAACTATTTTAAGCTGATAAAAGTTTGAATGGATCTTCTTCTACCTTTGTAAAAAGGTTATTGATTTAGGAGATTGTGAAAAAGATACCGTTTTTTTTAAAATTTAAATTTAATTATTTATTGTTGGTTAAAATATAAAAATTTACACTGTTTACTTATTTGTGAGCAAAATGGTTAGTCCAAAATCAATATAAGGTCTCGAAGGCCAAAGTGCTCCTACTCTTCCGTATTTATCTCCTGGATAAAAGTTACGAAGAGAATCAAAATAAGAGTTATCTGAACTTCTAGCGATCCAATGGTAGGTTTTATTAAATGTTACCATAACACTAAGAGCTATCTGGTTTTCACCTATAATAAAAGTTTCTGGAGTGTAATTACCACCATCGGGGTGCATTTTAGACATATTTACTATGCCATCACTAGTAAAATACATTTTAGCAGAAAGCCCTAATTGTTTTGCAACTTCTATTAAGGTTAGTGGATTATTGTAGCCGTTTTTTTCTACATAACCATTTAAATTTTGATTTAAATTTCCTGTGAGTTTATAAATTTTAGATGCAATTTCATGAAAGTCATTTGATTCATCTAATTTAACCTCAATTTCTTCATTAATTGCTAGATTTTCAGCAGATAATGAAATAGTTTTAGGTAGTTTTTCAAATGTAGCAGCTGCAGCAACCAATGCATAGGCTCCACATTGGTCCGATTGATAAGGTTGAGTCATACTCGACTGTATAAGTTCTTGATTAGTTAAATTACATTCTTTAGAATTAATTTTAATGTTTTTTAGGGATGTGTAGTCTATTACTGCCATAATTATTTATTTTGATTTTGATTTATAAATGGTTTACTTTTTAAAACACCGACTTAATGACAGTGTGGTTAATTTTTACTAAATCTATATACTCATAGGACACCATAAAATTGGTAATTATGTACTATAGGTTTTTGTTTTCTTTGGGAAAAGATCATTGTTTTTAGGAGAAGACAAATTAGATTCGTTGGTTAAATTTTTACTATTAGTCATTTAATAAATTTTTGAAAATTACTTCCGTAAAATTCAAATAAATAAGAGTTACCAGTCAATCCCTATAAGTAGGTAAATATATAGCACTAATTATCTGTATATATAACTTAAACGACTAGCTACTTATGTAAAAAAATGTAAAACAAGTAGAATAAATCATTAACTTTTTTTAACTTTTTAAAAATAAAAACAGACATCTTTGCTTCTTAAATTTTCTATTTTTTTTAACTATTTTAAAAAAAACAATACTAATTTTAGCAGATATTTAGGGGTAAGATCATTTTAGATGTGCTAGATTTGTAGTCTTGAAAACTGCCATCGTCATACTAAACTGGAACGGGAAAAAATTGCTAGAACAATTTTTACCGTCTATTGTTAATTTTAGTTCAGAATTAGCAGAAATCTATGTGGCAGATAATGCCAGTACAGATAGTTCTTTAGCGTATATAAAAGAATACTTCCCTTTAGTACAGATTGTAGAAAACACCACCAATGGTGGTTATGCCAAGGGCTATAATGATGCACTAAAAAGTATTGATGCAGATATTTATTGTTTGATAAACTCTGATATTGAGGTTACCCAAAATTGGATCTCTCCTATTTTAGAGGTGTTTAAGAAAGAAAAAAATACCGCTATTATTCAGCCAAAAATACTAGATTTTAAAGCCAAAGATACTTTTGAATATGCAGGTGCTGGTGGTGGCTTTATAGATTTATATGGCTACCCGTATTGCAGAGGGCGTGTTTTTAATCATCTAGAGCAAGACACCAAACAGTTTAATGATGTTGCCGAAATTTTTTGGGCATCTGGTGCTTGTTTTTTCATACGATCTAAAGTGTATCATCAATTAAATGGTTTTGATGAAGATTATTTTGCACATCAAGAAGAAGTAGATTTGTGTTGGAGAGCCCAAAATGAAGGTTTTGATGTAAAATATGTTGGAGGCGCTACTGTGTATCATGTTGGAGGCGCTACTCTTCAAGAAACCAATCCTCAAAAAACATTCTTAAACTTTAGAAATAGCTTGCTTAACGTTATTAAAAATGTACCCAAACAATGGTTTTTGTTGGTTGTTTTTTCACGTTTACTATTAGATGGTATTGCTGGTATTAAGTTTTTAGTAGAACTTAGACCAATTCATACTTGGGCCATTATAAAAGCTCATTTAAGTGTCTATCGTAATTTTTATAAATTTTTACAGAAGAGAAAGAATTTACAGAAAAAATATGAGTATAACCTTCACACTAGTGTTGTTTGGCAATATTTTGTATTGGGAAGAAAGAAATTTAAAAATCTTCGTTAAAATTACAAAATGTCTAGAGATCCCTTTCCTTCTCTAATAACCACTGGCTCTGCAACTGTAAGGTCTATAATTGTAGAGGCATAATTATCTCCAAAACCACCATCTATTACTCCATCTACTAAATGCTGCCATTTTTCAAAAATTAACTCAGGGTCTGTTGTATATTCTAACACATCATCTTCATCATAGATTGAAGTAGATATGATTGGGTTTCCTAAGGCCTCTACAATGGCTCTAGCGATAGTATTATCTGGAACACGAATACCTACTGTTTTTTTCTTTTTAAATACTTTTGGAAGTGATTTACTACCCGGTAATATAAATGTATAAGGCCCTGGCAGGGCTCTTTTAAGCAACTTATACGTCGGTGTATCTATTTGCTTCACATAGTCAGATAAGTGACTTAAATCATTACATATAAATGAAAAATTGGCTTTTTCTAGCTTTATGCCTTTTATTCTAGCAATTTTCTCAACAGCTTTGGTATTGGTAATATCGCAACCCAAACCATAAACGGTGTCTGTTGGATATATTACCAGCCCTCCTTTTTTTAGAACATCAACTACTTTATTGATTTCTGTAGGGTTAGGATTGTCTTTGTATATTTTTATAAAAAATGCCATAAATAACAAATTCAAAAAGCGCTACAATAAACATTAAATTAAATCTGTAACTAAATGTTTGTTTTTGGAGGGAGTTAATTTTTATCTACCAACCTAAAACCTTCTCCATGAATATTTAAAATTTCTACACCCTCATCTTTCTTCAAATATTTACGAAGTTTAGCAATATAAACATCCATACTTCTAGATGTAAAATAATTGTCATCTCTCCAAATCTTAGTCAATGCTAATTCTCTTGGCATTAAATCATTTTTATGCAGTGCTAGCATGCGAAGAAGTTTACTTTCTTTGGGTGATAATTTTTGTGGTTCATTTTCTCCTACAGACAAATGACGTAATTTAGAATTGAAGAAAAAACCACCAATAATAAACTCAAACTGTTCATTTTCTGCTGCTGAATCTGATTCTTTTCTTTGCAAAATTGCTTTAATCTTAAAAAGCAACACTTCAGAATCAAAAGGTTTATTTAAATAGTCATCTGCACCAACCTGGTAGCCTCTTAAAACATCTTCTTTAAGCGTTTTTGCTGTTAAAAAGATAATGGGTATTTCTTTGTTGTTAGAACGAATATCTTGTGCCAAAGAAAAACCATCTTTACGCGGCATCATAACATCTAAAATACAAAGGTCAAAATCATTGTTTTTAAACATAATTAGGCCTTCTATACCGTCTTTTGCTTGTGTTACATTGTAATCGTTTAATGCTAAATAATCTTTTAAAACTGTTCCAAAATTTGGATCGTCTTCTACTAATAAAATTTTTTTACTTCCCATGTGTGTTTATTTATATTAATGGTAACTTAATTGTAAATGTGCTTCCTTTTCCTTTTTCACTATCCACAAAAACCGTTCCGTGATGTGTGTCTACTATTTCTTTTACATAAGCCAAACCTAGACCGTGACCTTTAGTGTTGTGAATATTTCCTTTTTGCTCTCTATAAAATTTATCAAAAATTTGTTTTTGAACATTTTTTGCCATTCCTATTCCTTGGTCTTCAATTTTAATCAGTAAGTTTTTGTTAGTGCTTTCTGTGTAAACATCAATTTTTGGCTTTTCATCAGAATATTTTAATGCGTTTTCTAAAATATTAACCAATACATTGGTCATGTGAAATTGATTGACCAAAGTTTCTGACTGAATTGCTTGAAAATGTGTTGAAATTGAACCTTGCTTGTCTATGGCTAGAAGACTTACATGAGAAATTGCATCATCTATAACATCATGTATGTCTGAAGCTTCGGTATTAATTTCAATTTGGTTTTTTTCTAACCTAGAAATTCTTAAAACATTTTCTACCTGACCATGCATCCGTTTATTTTCTTCTCGAATCATTTTTATATAACGAAGTACTTTCTCTTGATCATTAATAATCTTTGGATTTTTAATAGAATCTAAGGCAAGGTTTATAGTTGCAATAGGTGTTTTAAACTCATGTGTCATATTATTGATGAAATCAGTTTTAATTTCTGATATTTTCTTCTGTTTTACCAATTGATATAACGAACTTGAAAAAGCAACTATAATTATAAAAATAAAAAATAATGATAACAGTAAAATATTAGAAATATCTGATAAGATATGTTTGTTTTTATCTGGAAAATCTATGTATAAAGTAAAGTTGCTAATACCTTCATTATTAATAAACAAAGGATAACTTTGGCTCATTACTGGGTTTACAGTGTAGTAACCAGATTTTAACTTAGTGGCTAGGTCATTATTATAAACACCGTATTTATAATCAATATTAATATTATTTCTTTCTAATTCTTCTTTTAATGTTGCGTTTAATTCTCTGTTGTTTATTCGTTCTTCTATAGGAAATGTTTTTTTGTAATCTTTAAAAACATCTGATAGTAATTTTCTGTCTACCTCCTCTACTCTGTCTATTGTTGAAATTTTATTTACGTTAAACACATCCTTAAATTCATTATCACCAACAATAAAAGTTCCTTTAAAAACATCTCTTTTTTTTGTAAATCTTTTTACAACGATACTGTCATTATCATAAAAGCCATTTTTGTCTAAAATATCCAATGCTGGAATCTTAAAATCTTCTTCTATAATGGTTGTTCCAAAAGAAAAACGACTCTTGCTAGTAGTATCTATTTGTTGAATTAAAAAGTTTTTGATTTGTGCTTTGTTCAAAAACCTTTTGGTCTTTATAAAACTTTCAATTTTGTTATAAAAAAGATCTTCTTCTTTTATTTCTAGACGTTCAGAAACTCTAGCCAATGCTTTTGTAACATCTCCTTTAAATTGATTTTCTTTACTTTCTATCGCATTATTTATCCAATATAACTGAACGGAGACTATTCCAATAAGTGAAATACTCATTAATACTACAATAAGGACAAATATTTTCTTTCCCATTGGTCAAAAATAGACTTATAAAGTAGGTTATTTTTTTATTTTAACTTAGATTAACAATACAACTTGCTTATTTAAGCAAATTTTAACATAAAATGAAGATTATCCTAAATAAAAAGCAACTTTTTTGTTAAAATATTAAATATATTTTTAGTTTTTAACAATGTTTCATCTTTTTCAATATTTTGAATAGTATAATTTGATAATAAGTTTCTCTTGGTGTCTGACCATTGATTTTTAATGATATCCTTCACCTGTTTTTTAGTAACAGCATCTCTTTCCATGACTCTTTTAATCCTAGTATCTTCGGGCGCATTTACTGAAACAATTATATTGCAAATTAAATCACCATTGGTTTCAAAAAGGATGGCATTTTCATAGATTATTAATGTATTTTCTTTTTGACTTGCAATAAAGTTTCTAAAATGCTCTTTTACGGCAGGGTGAACAATGTTATTTAAAGATTTTAATAACTCAGGTTCTTTAAAAACTAATGAAGATATATACTTTCTATTTAAGGTGTTGTCTTGGTAACTTTTTTCACCAAATACTGCAATAATATTCTCTTTTAGACTTGGCAAGGTATTTATAAGCAATTTAGCCTCTTTATCTGCATGGTAATAAGCGGTATTATCTAAAGCACAAATGGTTTTAGCTACCAAAGATTTTCCACTACCAATGCCCCCTGTTATTCCAACTATCATACTATTTATTTATTATGAAATCTATTTTAAGAGGAGTTATTCTTGCATTTTTTATCATAAAAGAAGTTTCTACAATTTTTGGAATTAAATAAGACAAGTTATTTTCTTTAGACATATTGTAATCACACTCAATCAAAAAAGATGAGGGCGAAATTTTATTAAAGTTAGAAAGCGCTATCCTGTAGGTGATTTTCACAACCTTTGGAAATGTATTAATGGTTTTACCTGGCGGTAGATTTAATACCTTAAAAGGAAGCTCTACCGTACCTTCTGTAAACTTCTCTATTGCTGCAGAAATTTCTATATTCTCTAGTTGAATGTTCACATTAGACTCAGATACAAATTCTTTAACTGCTATTAATTCATTAATTGAGGCACTGAGTTCTTTCTTTTGAAGAAGTTTTGTAGAGACAAAACTAATAGTATCTAGTATAGATTCTGGACCTGTTACTATTATTGAATCTGGAGAAATACTAATAGGCTCATTTAATTCATAACCGTCTGCAAAGGTAAAATCAGACACGAGTTTTACGGGTACTTTTTTAATCTTTAACAATCCTAAATTAAAAGCAATTGAATCATGTATAAAATGATCTATTTGAACCCCTGTTTTCATTTGTTTTTGAAGCGCCAATTTTTGCTTGGAAACTAATAAATAATAATCTGTTAAAGATTTATAATAAATATTAGATGCGTTAATTTCTAATTTATTTGGTGAAATTTTTGCTGAAATTAATTTAAATCCTGTTGTTTTAATATGAATTTTTATAAAATCTAAAGGAGTCTCCTGTAATAATTTATCATCTGGAAGATTCTTATAGCTTATTGGAAAAGCTATGGTACCGTCATATTCTTTTGACAATTTGGTCATAAACCAAAAAACAACAGAAAGAAGTGTGAATAAAATGAATGAATAATTCATTTTATTGTTTCCATTATTTTTTTGATTCATTTCTAATTGTATTTGTTTGCAAGCTAATTAAACTAAAACCAAAGACAAAATTAACTACAAAAAAAAGCGAGCTGTATATGAGCTCACTTTTCTATAATGATGTTATAATGATGTTATAATGATTATTTTTTTGCTGGTACAGTAGTATATTTCTTGCTCAATTCTACAGAAATTGCTGCCTGTTCAAACTTAATTTTTCCAGCACCTGTCTCTATAGTAACTGTGGTATCTTTGTCATTTATATCAACTAACTTCCCGTGTATACCACTAGAAGTAACAACTTTTGATCCTTTTTTTAACTCTGTTATAAACTTTTTTTCTTTTTTGCGTTTTCTGTTTTGTGGCAATATCATGAAAAGATAAAAAACAACCAAAAGAGCTAACATAGGAAGCATCATACCTCCAAATCCTTCAGATGGAGATGCTTGTAAAAATAACGTAGTTAAAATCATTAATTTTTCTTAAGTGGTTTGATTCTTTTTCTAATTTCCTCATCTGTGTAAACCCTTGGAGTTACTGACCCCTTTAACTTTAACACTTCTCTACCACGTGCAGTATTGGTGATTAAAGTTAATGTTTTGGCTTGTCTGTTTGGCTTTCCAGCTGTGTTGAAATTAGCCAATACTTCAGCAGAATCACCTGGTTTAATTGGTGTTCTTGGCCAAACTGGAACCGTACAGCCACAAGAAGCTTGAACATTAGAAATTACAAGATCTGTTTTTCCAGAATTAGTAACCATAAATTTTGCTTCAACAATCTCTCCTTCATTTACAGTTCCAAAATCATATTCTGTAATATCAAATTCTATTTCAGCAGAACCCTTACTTATTTCTACATCTCTTTTTTTAGCAGTAATTATATTTTCTTTTTTAACCTTTTCTGAGGCGTTTCCTTCTTTACAGGAATTAAAAAAAACTAGCGATAGCACTAGTAATGATGATGTTACTATTTTGTTCATAATTGTAAAGTTTTTTGTAAAAATAATAAATTATAATAATCCTCGGCCAACTTTGACGATTTTTTTGTCTTTATCAAACTCTTTAGAGAGTTTATCTAACACTCCATTTACAAAGTAACCACTTTTTTCTGAAGAATAGTCTTTAGCAATCTCTATATATTCGTTTATGGTAACTTTAGTAGGTATCATTGGAAAATTCAAAAACTCACAGGCTCCCATTTTTATAAGAATCATGTCCATATCTGCAATCCTATCTGATTCCCAATTTGGAGTATGAATTTTGATGTCATTTTCAAAAGTATGATGATTTAATATTACTTTTTTAAATAATTCTGATACAAAATCTAAATCATCTTGGTTTTTGTAGAGACTCCCTAAAGAGAAAGTACTAGTTGCTTTTTGCTTTTTGAGTGACCTAAGTACCCATGTATTTACAAATGGTATGTCATCTACCCAGGTAATATTTTCATCTTCAAAATACTCTGCAAGTTTTGTATTTGGAGCAACGATCTCTCTAAAAAAATCAATTACAAAACTTTTATCTACATTAAAAGAGTCTTCTTCTGTGGTTAGGTAGTCAGAAAACAATGCACTCTTTTGTAGCTTGTCCCAAATAATTTTCACATATTCATCATCTTTAGACCAATTGATTAGATGTTGAGACTCTATATGAAGAGAAATAGAAGTGCTTTCTGCTATTTTTTTTATGAGTTTATTTTCTACAAATTTTCTATTTGGAGATAAATCTTCCTTTGTAGCTAAATATTTTTTCTTTGAAATTTCCTGTTTTTGTTCAGCTAGCTTTTGAACCTCAACTAGAAGTTGAAGAAGCAAAACATATAAATCAAACATTTTTTTAATGCTAAATTTTATAAATTTTTCTTCTTTCACGATATCGTCATCATGAGATTTAATCATCGCATATACTGACTGCATTACCTTAACTCGAATATGTCTTCTGTTGATCATTTAAAGAACTTATTTTTTAATAAAAAAAGCGAAAGATAAAAATCAGTCGCTTTGCAAAAATATAATTATTTCTTTAGGTGCATTAAGAGTTTCTCTCTTTTTTACGTTTATCTATTGTATTTTGTGCAATATTGAATGCAGCTCTGTGTGTAGTGATGTTTTCTTTTTCTGAAAGTTTAAATATTTCTAAGGTTGTATTGTAAATATTTTCAGTTTTCATCAAACTTTCTTCTTTAGTATAACCCTCTAATTCACCATATACATTTATAATACCTCCTGCATTTATTAAAAAATCTGGAGCATAAGCAATTCCTTTTTCTTTAAGAATTCTACCATGCTTTACTTCATCTGCTAACTGATTATTAGCAGCACCAGCTATTACCTTTGTATTTAATTGATGAATAGTTTCATCATTAATAGTAGCACCTAATGCACAAGGAGCATAAATATCTAGGTCTAGATTGTATATATCATTTCCTAAAATAACATTGGTATGATACTTTTTAGACAACTCCTCTAAACGCGCTTCATTAATATCATTAATAATTACTTGAGCTCCTTCCTCTGTTATATATTTAACCAATGTTTCCCCTACATGTCCAACTCCTTGAACCAGTATTTTTTTTCCTTCTAAGCTTTCTGTACCAAATTTATAATTAGCCGCTGCTTTCATTCCCATATAAACACCATAGGCAGTTACTGGTGAAGGATTTCCAGAACCTCCTTTAGATTCGGATATTCCAGTAACATGAGGAGTTACTTCTCTTATAATGTCCATATCTCTGGTTTCCATTCCAACATCTTCTGCGGTAATATACCTTCCACTCAAAGAATTTACAAACTCGCCAAACCTTCTCATTAAACGATCATTCTTTTGTGTTTTTGCATCACCAATAATTACGGCTTTACCTCCACCTAGATTTAATCCTGTAATTGCAGACTTATAAGTCATCCCTCTAGACAAACGCAAAACGTCATTTAAAGCATGCCATTCACTTTGGTATGTCCACATTCTTGTACCACCTAAAGCAGGTCCTAAAACTGTATTGTGTATACCAATTATTGCTTTTAAACCTGTATCTTCGTCGTTGCAAAAAACAATTTGTTCGTGACCATCAAAAGAGAGTTGTCCAAACACAGGATCTTTCTTCATTAAGTTAGTGTCAATAATTTTAGATGTCATAAATGCCTATTCGTTTAATTGTGAGAGTCTTGTGTAATTCATAAAAAACAAAGGTCAAAAATACGATATCTTCAAATAACAACAAATTAATTGCCCTTAAATTATATATTTTTTAATTTTAAAATACTCCAATAAAAATAATAATGAAATCCTTAAGATATTTAGACAAGTATTTTGTGAAGTATAAATGGAGACTATTGTTTGGTGTTTTTATAACTATTTTATCTAAAATATTAGCACTTCAAATTCCTGTAATTATTAGAAAATCTCTTAATTCAGTTGAAACTTTTATCAAAAGTGATATTGCAGATAAATCTGTAATTGAAAATCAATTATTGTGGAATTTAGCAACTATTCTAGGTGTAGCAATTTTAGCCGGTTTTTTAACTTTTGTAATGCGACAAATGATTATTGTTACCTCTAGATTAATTGAGTTTGATCTAAAAAATGAGATTTACGAACAATATCAAAAACTCTCTATAAATTTTTATAAAAAAAACAGAACTGGAGATTTAATGAATCGTATCAGTGAAGACGTTTCTAAGGTTAGAATGTATTTTGGCCCTGCAGTGATGTATTCTATGAATATGATTTTTTTATTTATTGTTGGTTTTACTCAAATGGTTAAGATAGATCCTGAACTAACCATGTATACATTAATTCCTTTCCCAATATTATCTATTTCTATATTTTACATAAGTAAGATTATCAATAAAAGAAGCACAGTAGTTCAAGAATATTTATCTAAACTAACCACATACAGTCAAGAATTTTTCTCTGGTATTAATGTTGTAAAATCATATGGAATAGAACCAATGGTGATTGCTGGGTTTGATGAATTAGCAGACAAAAGCAAAGAAAAAAATATAAGTTTATACAAAGTACAAGCACTATTTTTCCCTTTAATGATCTTATTAATAGGGATTAGTAATTTAACAGTTATCTATATTGGAGGAAAACAATACATTAATGGAGAAATACCTATTGGTGTTATTGCAGAGTTTATCTTATATGTAAACATGTTAACTTGGCCGGTTGCTGTGGTAGGTTGGGTAACTTCTATGGTACAACAAGCAGACGCATCTCAAAAAAGAATTAATGAATTTCTTCAAGAAGAACCAGAAATACAAAACAATAGTACTAAAACATTCAACTGCGAGGGAAATATTGAATTTAAGAACGTTAGTATTACCTATGATGACACAAGAATAGAGGCATTAAAGAACATAAGTTTTTCCGTAAAAAAAGGAGAAACAGTTGCTTTTCTTGGTAAAACTGGTGCAGGAAAATCTAGCGTTGTAAATTTAGTTTCTAGACTGTATGATGTAAATAGTGGTCTTATTACAATTGATGCCATACCAATTAAAGAAATTAATTTAACAGACTTAAGAAAGGCGATTGGTTTTGTACCCCAAGATCCGTTTTTATTTTCAGACTCTATTTCTAATAATATTAAATTTGGGTATAATAAAGCAACAACTCAAGAAATTATAAACGCTGCAAAAAAAGCAGTTGTTCATCAAAATATTGTAGATTTTAAAGATGACTACAATACCATACTAGGAGAACGAGGTGTTACTTTATCTGGAGGGCAGAAACAACGAGTTTCTATTGCTAGAGCTATTATAAAAAATCCTCAAATATTAATTTTTGATGATTGCTTGTCTGCAGTAGATACAGAAACCGAAGAAAGAATTTTAACAAATTTAGAAGACCTTTCTAAAAACAAGACCACATTTATTATTAGCCACAGAGTATCATCAGCAAAAAATGCCGATAAAATTATCATACTAGATGGTGGAGAAATAATTCAGCAAGGTTCTCATAATCAACTAATAAATCAAAAAGGCTACTATAAAGAACTCTATGAACAGCAACTTCTAGAAAAAGAAAACTAGCTGGATATTTTGCCAAGTAAATTATTTTATTAGATTTGTTACTTTATATTTAATCAAAAAAATAGATTTTAAGAATTATGGGTGATAGAGTTGAGCAAGAAGAAATATTTTCACAAGTATTAAGAGCAGGAAGAAGAACATACTTTTTTGATGTTAGAGCTACCAAAGCAGACGATTATTATCTAACCGTTACAGAAAGCAAAAAGTTTACACACGATGATGGAACTTTTCATTATCAAAAACATAAAATCTATTTATACAAAGAAGATTTTAGTGAATTTAAAGAAATGCTAACAAAAGCTACAGACTATATCTTACATGAAAAAGGAGCTGAGGTAATTAGTGAACGTCATCAAAAAGACTACAAAAAAGAAGAACAAGATCAAGAGTCAACTGAAGAAAAAAACACCGAGAGTTTCACAGATGTGAATTTCGATGATATTTAACAACTGATATTCAAATTCAATTTTCAAGAAAGACCATCTATTTAATTAGATGGTTTTTTTTATAGAACACTTTTAATAGTATTGGTTTTATGACAAGTCTCTAACCATTCTTTTTCAGGCACACTGTCTTGAGTTATTCCACCTCCAACATAAATATTTGCATGAGCTCCATCAATCTCTACACAACGTAAATTCACAAAAAGCTCCGTTTCTGAATTAATATTAATCTCCCCTAAAAAACCAGTATAGAAAGTTCTGTCATAGTTTTCATTACTTAGTATAAAAGACTTTGCTGATGCTCTTGGCAACCCGCAAACAGCCGGAGTAGGATGCAGGGTGTTTAATAAGTTTTTTAGCTCAAACTCCTCAATTTCTCCTTTTATATCTGCTTTTAAATGAAGTAAACTACCTGCTTTAATGGTATGCGTATCTGAAATAGAAAAGTTTTTTAAAATAATACCATTCTGTTGATCTTTAATTTGTGAGACAATGTAATCTATCACAAATTGATGTTCTTTAATTTCTTTATTTCCCCAGATAGGGTTTGAATTTCCTTCATAATTTTGAGTACTTGCCAAGGCAGTTGTATGAAATTCTTTATTCTTTAAAGTTACCAACCTCTCTGGAGTTGCCCCCATCCATAAGCCAACTTTTGGATGAAACCATACATAAACAAATGCATGATCATATTTTTGAAGTAAATTCTCAAATACCTGCAACAAATCAAACGAAGTTAGTGTTACAAGTTCTTTTCTAGAAAGTACTACTTTTTTAAATGAATTACTTTTAATGGCATCTATACCCGCTAAAACTAATGCTATATGACTATTTTTAGCTGATTCATATTCTTTAAACTCAGAATCTGAGGTGTCTATTGAGTTTTTAATATACAACTCTTCCATTACCTCTGATGTTTCTTTTAAAAATACAATTGAGGGGTTTTCATTATGAAACGGAGCAAATACAAAGCCTTCTTCTTTGAAAGAATCTGAATATCTCAATGATGCATCATCTCCAAAATACGCCTTTAACTTTGTTGTATTAGGTTTATTGAAACAAACAAATGGTAGGTTTTTATGATAAGAAGCAACAATTTTTTTAAAAATTAAACTCAATCTAACAATTTTAAACGTTATTAATTTTATTTTTTATCGAGAATAATATTTGTCATTTTGCAAATAGAAATTAACTGGTTCTCTTCATCTACAACTCTCACCTCCCATAAATGAGTAGATCTTCCTTTGTGAATAATTTTAGCAGTGGCATACACCAATCCTTCTCTTTTACTTTTAACATGATTAATGGATAAGGATATGCCATTAATGAATTGTTTTTTACGATCTATAAAAAAGTGAGAAGCCGCACTACCAACAGATTCTGCTAATGCAGCAGTTGCTCCTCCATGTAATTGACCGTAAGGTTGATGAACCACAGGAGTAACAGGCATTTTTGCAGTTAAATAATCTTCGCCAACATCAACATACTCAATATCAAGAGTTTCCATTAATGTGTTTTTTGAGTTGGCATTAAAACCTCTTAAAATCTCACTTTTATCCATCCTATTTCATTTGTTACACAAAAATACATATAAAATATTGTAATTTTGCCTTGGTAAACCAACAAGAAAAGATGTACAAAATTAGAATTGTTTTAGATACGGAAGCAGATGTTATTAGAACTATTTTGTTAGATAATGCTATAAATTTAGAAACCTTACATCTAACAATTGCAAAATCTTTTGATTTTGACGGTTTAGAAATGGCTTCATTTTATAGAACTGACAACGAATGGAATGAAGGAGAAGAGATTCCTCTTTTTAATATGTCTGAGGCCGGTGAAGGAATTTCTATGCAAAATTGTTTTATTAGAGAGACCCTTCCACAGGCTGGAGATAAATTAATATATGTCTATGACTTTTTAAAAATGTGGACTTTTTATGTAGAAGCCATAGAAGTAACAAAAGACACTCAAAATGATGTACCAAAAACAATTCTGTCTATTGGTGAAATTCCAAAAGAAGCTCCAGAAAAAGAATTTGTTGCAGAAAAATCTGACTATGATTTTGATGATGAAGACGAATTTAAGGATGAATTTGAAAGTCTTGATGATATAGATTTTGATCATTATTAATTTTTAATAAACTAATTGCAAACTCCTAAATTAATTAGTAGACATGCCTAAGTCAAATAATAATTCACCAACTAATTTTTAGTAAATAAGGCTCTAGAACGTTCCTTAACAACCTATTATTATTCGTAATTTCTTACTAAGTAAGCTTTCTATTTAAAATAGTAACTCATGTAACATAGTTGTATCTTGTTCGTCTTACAAATAACAATTTAATAGATACAATTTTTTGGAAACAATCTTATCTCTCAAAAACCTCAATAAAAAATTTGGTCGAGTTCACGCAGTAAACAATCTTTCTTTTGATATACAGAAAGGAAATGTATATGGTATTCTAGGACCTAATGGAAGTGGAAAATCTACTACTTTAGGAATTATTTTAAATGTAGTAAATAAAACTTCTGGAGAATTTAGCTGGTTTAACGGTAAACTTTCAACGCATCAAGCTCTTAAAAAGGTTGGTGCTATTATAGAACGCCCAAATTTTTACCCGTATATGACGGCTGTTCAAAATCTATCATTAATTTGTAAGATTAAAGATATTTCTACTGAAAAAATAGATGAAAAATTAAAAATTGTAAATCTCTACGAACGAAGAAATAGTAAGTTCAGTACCTTTTCTTTAGGTATGAAACAACGAATGGCTATTGCCTCTGCCCTATTAAATGATCCTGAAATATTAATTTTAGACGAACCAACCAACGGATTAGATCCTCAAGGAATACATGAAATAAGACAAATTATTCAGGAGATTACAAAAAACGGAACAACCATCTTATTGGCTTCTCATCTTTTAGATGAAGTAGAAAAAGTCTGTAGTCATGTAGTGGTAATTAGAGAAGGAATAAAATTATACAGCGGTAGAGTTGATGAAATGACTGCTTCAAAAGGCCTGTTTGAACTAAAAACAGCAAATGATAAAATAAAATTACTCACTCTTTTAGAACAACATCATAGTATTGGTGCTGTAAAAGAAGAAGGTGAGTTTATTATTGCATATTTAACAGAAGAGATGGAAGCAACTGAAATTAATACCTTCTTATTTAAAAATGGAATTGCAGTCTCTCATTTGGTAAAACGTAAACCAAGCTTAGAACAACAATTCCTAGACCTAACTAACATTAAATAATCTTAAAAATTTCAGTCATGCTAAGACTACTAACCATAGAATTTCACAAATTAAAACATAACAAAGCTAGCAAGGTACTTTCTCTTATCTATTTTGGACTGCTTACTTCTATCGCGTTAATTGCAGCCATCAAATTTGATATTGGCTTTATTAAATTTCATTTAGCAGATATGGGCATTTTTAATTTCCCTTACATATGGCACTTTAATACCTATATGGCATCTATCTTTAAGTTTTTTTTATTGTTAGTAATTGTATCTATGATTGCTAATGAATACAGTTATAAAACCCTAAAGCAGAACCTAATAGACGGGTTAAGTAAAAAAGAGTTTATTCTGTCTAAGTTTTATGCAGTACTTGTTTTTGCTGGTTTTTCAACACTTTTTGTCTTCATTGTTTCATTAGTTTTAGGTTTTATTTATTCTGACTATAATGAATTCAGTATTATAACTTCAGACCTTCAATATCTACTTGGTTTTTTTATAAAATTAGTAGGGTTCTTTTCTTTTGGTTTGTTTGTTGGTATTTTGGTAAAGAGATCTGCTTTTGCAGTGGGAGCTATGTTTGTATGGCTCATTGCAGAAAGCATCTTTAAAGGCTATTTATTTTATGCTTTTAGAGGGTCCGATACAGTTTCTGAAAGTGTAGATGGAGTTATGAGGTTTTTACCTTTTGAAGCCATGTCTAACTTAATTAAAGAACCCTTTTCTAGATTAGGGGCCGTTAAATCAATAGCAACCTCAGTTGGAGAACAATTCACTAAAAGCTATGATGTAGAGTTTTTAAATATCTTGATTGTTATGCTATGGACTTTTATCTTTATTTATGGTTCTTATGCATTGTTAAAAAGGAGAGATTTATAATACTTTTCTCTTATATTTGATGTTTATAAAAATTTTTACTGAAAGTATATATGCACCAAAAACAACTCTTATTTATTTACTTCCTTTTTAGTTCAATTACTTTAAGTTTTGCTCAATTAAGTACCAAGCACTATATACCTCCGATTACTACAAGTGATCCTATAGCAAATCAAATAATATATATATCTACACCAAGTCTTACAAATATTAATTTTACTATTACACCTATAGGTGGTTCACCAATTAATTATGTTGCTTCAAATGATTCACCTTTTGCATATGAGATTTTCAATTCTTCAAATGGTGGTAATAATTCTCAATTACATCAGCTTAATTCAGATACAAATACAATCATAGATGATAAAGGATTTATTATAGAATCTACTGAAGGTTTATTATCTGTGTCCGTAAGAGTAAGGAGGGCTTTAATAACTGGTTTTGGACAAGTTCATGCTGGCGCACTAGTTAGTAAAGGATTATCAGCTCTAGGCAGGGAATTTAGAGTAGGAGGTTTAATTCCTGAGGTAAGTGGTGGAAATAGGTTAAATTTTGTCTCAGTAATGGCAACAGAAAACAACACCAACATTACTTTCAATATTCCCTCAGGAACTGATTTATTAAACAGCCCTACTACAACAGGACCAGTAAGCATAAATTTAAACGAAAATGAAACATATATCATGGCTGTTGGTGGGACTTCGGAAAATAGAGAAAAGCTGATAGGGATTTTGGTGAGTTCAGATAAAGATATCGTTGTGAATTCTGGATCTGCTAATAGTAGCTTTGGAAATATAGATTCTAATAGTGATTACGGGTTTGATCAAATTGTAGGTGCTGATAAAATAGACAATGAATATATTTTTGTTAGAGCAGAAGGTGAAGATATAATTGAAAATATATTAGTCATTGCACATGAAGATAATACTGATGTTTTTATAAACGATGCTGCTTCTCCTGAAATTAACCTAGCAAATGCTGGGGATTGGGTTGTTATAGAGGGAGATGGTATTAACAATAATGGGAATGGTTACAACACAAATGGTAATATGTATTTACAAACATCCAAACCTGTTTTTGCCTATCAAGGTATTGGAGGTCTAGATGATACTGGCTTCCCAAGTCAAGCAAATCAAGGAATGTTTTTTGTTCCACCTTTAAGCTGTGAAAATAGTGGAAATGTTGACAATATACCTAATATTAACAGAATGCAACCAGGAACAAACTCTAGTGATAATTTTACTGGTGGTATTACTATTGTAACAAATACAGTTGCAGTTATTGAAGTGTTTCAGAATAATATTCCTATTACAATTAATCCCTCAAACGGTCCTTTTACTGTTACAGGAAATCCAGACTACGTAACATACCGATTTGATAACCTTATTGGAAATATAAAAGCAACAAGTAATCAAGAATTGTATTGTGCTTATTTCAACTATAACGGATTTGCTGCTTCTGGAGGTTTTTATTCTGGTTTCCCCTCACCTCCAGAAATAAATCTTGGAGTTGACATAGGTGCCATAGGTTTTTGTATACCAGGCTTAAAATTAGAATCAGTAAATACTAGTTTTTTTGATTCAGTTGAATGGTTTTATGATGATGGGAATGGGGCTGGTTTTGTAACGACAGGAAATACCACTGGAACTTTAGTCCCTTCCTTTCCCGGAAACTACGTGTTAAAGGGAACACTAGCTTGTTCAGGTAGAACTTTTGATTCTCAAATAATTCGAGTGAGTGCTTGTCCTGATAATTTAGATAATGATTTAATTATTGACAATTTAGATATTGATTTAGATAACGATGGAATCCTAAATTGTGATGAATCTAAAGGAGATACTAGTATCAATTTTACAAGTATAAATTCTCCTGTTCTTAGTTTTCAAGACGGTACTACAGATGCTTCATTTATTTCAGCTACTACAAGTAGTTCAGACATAACTGGAGATAGTAATAGTAATTTTGAGTCAACTATTATTGCTGGCACAGTCCCGGAAAACGTGTATACTCTTGATTTTAATAAACCATCTAATGTAAAACTAACCCAAAACCCCACAAGTACTCATACAACAATTACAGGAGAAACTTTTATATTAAGTGTGGGGCCTAGTACAAAAAATATCACTGTAATAGATCCTGATAATATATTATTAATTGACACTGATTTTGATGATATTTTTGAAACAGATATTAATAACTTTTCTGGATCATATATTGTTTTTAAATACAATCCAACACCTAGTGGAACTACACCATATAAACTTGTAGCTAATAATGTTGATCAAATCACTTTTAAACATCAACTTAATGGCACTGTCAATTCTACTTTTAATGGAAACCTTATCTTAACTTGTTTTGGAATAGATAGTGATAACGACGGAATAGTAGATGCTTTTGACGCAGATAGTGAAAATGACGGTATTCCCGATATTATAGAAGCTCAAGGAATACCTGTTACTTTATTAGGAACTGATGCTGATTTAGATGGATTAGATGATGTATTTACCACCTTTGTTACACCTGTAGATTCAGATTTAGACAATGTGCCAGATTACTTAGATTTAGATTCTGACAATGATGGAGTTTATGATTTATGGGAAGCAGGACACCCACTTCTAGATGTAACTCTAACCGATGGACAAATAGACGATGTAGATTTAAATATTGGTATTAATGGTTTAGATAATAGATTAGAAACAGCACCTGATAATTTTATTTTAAACTACACAATTTCTGACCCTGATACTGATGATAATTTTTTTAGTTATCTAGATCTTGATAGTGACGGAGATAATTGCCCTGATGTTATTGAAGCTGGGTTTACAGATCCAGACAATGATAATATTATTGGACCTTTACCTGTTGTAGTAGATGATAAAGGAAGAGTTATTGGAATACTAGATGGTTATACGAGACCAAATCCTGATTATAACATATTTGCACCTATTTTAATAAATACTCCATTTGTAGATATTGCTTTTTGTGAAACATCTACATCAACTATATCAATCGATTCAACTGCTGATACTTTTCAATGGGAAGTTAGTACAAATGGAGGAACTAACTGGACAAGTATTATAGATGATACTACCTACAATGGTGCCACAACTAAAGATTTAGAAATTTCAAACCTACAATTATCCCTAGGTAACAATCAGTATAGAGTTTTTTTACAAAGAACAGGAAATACCTGTAATGACACCTCCAATGAAATAACTTTAACAGTAGAACCATTACCTTCAATTACATTTACTGTAGAACTTAAACAATGTGATGACGATACTGATGGTTTTTCATTTTTTAATTTAAATGAAGCTGCTTCAGATATCTCTACCAATTATCTTAATGAAACATTTGTTTTTTATCCAAGGCTTTTAGATGCAGATAATGGCACTAATGCATATACTCCTGCTGAAGCGTTGGCTTTTAGAAATAGAACAGTTACTACAGATACTGTTTGGGCCAGAGCTATTTCTGGGTTTGGATGTTATAGAATTGCTGAAGTTAATTTAGTGGTTTCTACCACGGGTCTTCCAACTACGTTTCAACGTAGTTTTACCCTTTGTGATGACTTCTTAGATATTGATGGAATTGATACCATTAATAATGATGATACTGATGGAGTTACTGCTTTTAATTTTAGCTCAGTGACTGCAGAAGTTAGAGCCTTGTTTCCTGCGAGTCAGCAATTAACCATTACCTACTATAGAAACCAAGCAAATGCCTTAGCAGAAGTGGATGCTATTACAGATACTGCCAACTATCGTAATATTGGCTATCCTAACACCCAACAAATTTATATTAGAGTAGATAGTGATCTAGACAACGATTGTTTAGGGTTTGGGCCCTTTATTACGTTAACTGTAGACCCTGTTCCAACGGCAGACCCAGTAACTAATCTTATTCTTTGTGATAATGGCGATGATGGTGATTTTATCAATGGAATTGTACAAACCTTTAATTTAGAATCTCAAACACCTATTATTCNTGGTACGCAAGATCCTTTAAACTTTACAGTTACCTATCATACCTCAGATACAGATGCGCTTTCTGGAGCGAATCAAATTATAAATACNNCNATGTATGAAAACATCATACCTAACCTAGAAACTATCTATGTAAGAGTTGCAAACAATACAACAGGATGTTTTACCAATCATACCTCTTTTGATTTGATTGTAAATGAATTACCAATTGCCAATTTTGTAGATGATTTAGAGGTGTGTGATGACAATACAGATGGGTCTGCACAAAATGGGTTCTCGCAAAGTTTTGATCTTAATTTGCAAACTGATGGAATTCTTGGCACGCAAGACCCTACTCAGTTTAGTGTTACCTACCATGCTAGTTTAACAAACGCACAAGCTGGAATTTTACCACTAGGAAGTCCGTTTTCTAATTCGGTACCTTTCTCTCAGATTATCTATGCCCGTGTGTATAATTCTCTTACAGGGTGTGCCAATGGTATTTCAAATTTTAATGCCATTGTAAATCCTGAACCTACCACAGAAAATGTGTCTAATCTATCTTTCTGTGATGACGATCTAGATGGAGATGACACCAATGGTTTTGTACAAAACATAGATCTAGATAGTCAGATTACAGAAATCTTAGGGCCTTTACAAGACCCAGACGACTTTACAGTAACCTTTCATGAAACNCAAGCAGATGCTTCTGCAGGAACNGATGCTTTGTCTAGTCCGTACACAAATACAANTGCAGATCAGCAAACCATCTTTGTAAGGGTGCTAAATGATGATACCCTGTGTGTGAATGACGATTTTACTTTTGANGTGATTNTAAATCCNNTNCCTAAGTTTANNGTAACNTCTCCTCAAATTGTNTGTTTAAGTGGCCCGCCACTTACCTTATTTGTAGAGAACCCAGCTGCAGTNTATGATTATGTTTGGACNGCNCCNAANGGNNATGAATCTTTTGGTTCTCAGATAACCATAGAATCTGGAGGTCTTTATACGGTTACGGCAACAACTACNAATGGTACTTTATGTNCTAGAACTAGAGAGATACAAGTAAATGAATCTATTGTGGCAACCATTACCGATGCNGATGTAACGATAGTAGATGANTCTGANAATAATTCTATTANNATAGATCCAACAAATTTGGGTATTGGAGATTATCAGTATGCTTTAATTAACGAAGATGGNAACCAAACTTCGTTTCAAGACATTCCCTTGTTTGAGAATCTAGCAGGTGGNTTTTACACTATTGTGGTAGAAGATAAAAATGGCTGTAGACCCAATGCAACACTAGAGGTCTCTGTNATAGAATATCCNAAATTCTTTACACCAAATAATGATGGTGTTAATGATACATGGGCTATTAAAGGAGCAAACTCTACGTTCTATCCTAACGCNNAAATAAACATCTTTAATAGATTTGGAAAAGCAGTGGCACAAATAGAGGTAGATACCCCAGGATGGACAGGAACTTACGGTGGTAAAACACTACCATCTGATGATTACTGGTTCTCTATAATTCTTGTTGATAGAAATGGAAGAACTAGAAATAGAAAAGGAAATTTCTCCTTGTTGAGGAGGTAACAATTAAAATACGTAACTTCATATTGTATTTATAATCAAACCAACACATGCCATTAGTTACACCTTTATCAGCAGAACATAATCTAGAAACCAAGAGGCTAGCAGAATTTTTTAATGAAACCTTAGGTTTTTGCCCTAATTCTGTTTTAACCATGCAACGAAGACCTGCAATCTCTAAAGCATTTATAAATTTAAACAAAGCCGTTATGGCAAATGAAGGTAGGGTAACATCGGCCTTAAAGAGAATGATTGCTTGGGTGTCTAGCAATGCTACAGGTTGCAGATATTGCCAAGCACATGCTATTAGAGCTGCAGAACGTTATGGCGCAGAACAAGAACAATTAGACAATATTTGGGACTACAGAACTCATCCTGCATTTTCAGAAGCAGAAAGAGCTGCATTAGATTTCTCATTATTGGCTAGTCAGGTTCCTAATGGAGTAGATGCTGCTATAAAAAAACGATTATATGAATATTGGAATGAAGGAGAAATTGTAGAAATGCTTGGGGTAATTTCACTGTTTGGCTATTTAAACCGCTGGAATGACTCTATGGGAACCTCTATAGAAGAGGGAGCTGTAGCATCTGGAGATCAATATTTAGGCAAACATGGCTGGGAAAAAGGAAAGCATAGCTAACACAAACAATAACTTAAAATTTTTATCATGAATAAAATACACCTAGTAATCATTGTATTGATGACAAGTTTTATGATGACTGCACAATCAAACGAATCTAATGATGCTGTTATTGAAAACATTGTTAAAGAAGCCAATGAAAACTCTCAATTAGAACAATTAGGGCATGAATTAATGGATGTTATTGGGCCGCGTTTGGTAGGAACTCCACAAATGAAACAGGCCAATGATTGGGCAGTTAAAAAATACAATTCTTGGGGAATTACTGCTAGAAATGAGCAATGGGGAGCTTGGCGTGGCTGGGAGAGAGGAATTACTCATATAGACATGACGTATCCTAGAGTACAATCTTTAAAAGGAACTCAATTAGCTTGGAACCCAAGTACTTCAGACGAGGGTGTAACAGCAGAATTAATAACCTTGCCAACGGTAGCAGATTCACTAGCATTTGCAGACTGGTTGCCTTCAGTGAAAGGAAAATTAGTGATGATTTCTATGAATCAACCAACAGGAAGACCCGATTATAATTGGGAGGAGTTTGCCACTGAAAAATCATTTGAAAAAATGAAAGCAAATAGATCTGAGCAAACAAAAGTATGGAGAGAAAACATGAGTAACACTGGTTATAACCGAAGAACTATTATTAAAGCTTTAGAAGATGCTGGTGCTTTAGGGCTTGTTGCCTCTAGCTGGTCTCGCGGATTTGGAGTGAATAAAATTTTTAGTGCCAGAACAAAAAAGATTCCAACAGTAGACCTAGAATTAGAAGACTACGGAATGTTATATAGAATGGTTGATTATGGCGATAAGCCAGTAATAACTATAGTTGCAAAATCTAAAGAACTAGGAGAAGTTCCAAATTTTAATACTATTGCAGAAATTAAAGGAACCGAAAAACCAGAAGAATACATCATTCTTTCTGCACATTTTGATTCTTGGGATGGAGGAACCGGTGCAACAGACAACGGAACCGGAACCTTGGTAATGATGGAAGCTATGCGTATTTTAAAGAAAATGTATCCAAATCCAAAGCGAACAATTTTGGTAGGTCATTGGGGAAGTGAAGAGCAAGGATTAAACGGATCTAGAGCCTTTGTAGAAGATCATCCAGAAATTGTAAAAAATATACAAGCTTCTTTTAACCAAGACAACGGAACCGGAAGAGTGGTTAATATCTCTGGACAGGGTTTTGTGCATTCTTATGATTATTTAGGACGATGGCTCGCAGCAGTACCCAAAGAAATTACAGATGAAATTAAAACAACATTTCCAGGAACTCCAGGAGGAGGAGGTTCTGATTATGCCTCTTTCTTAGCGGCTGGTGTTCCAGCATTTAGCTTAAGTTCTTTAAGCTGGTCTTATTGGAATTATACATGGCATACCAATAGAGATACTTATGATAAAATTGTTTTTGACGATGTGCGAAACAATGCAATTTTAACAGCTATTCTTACCTATATGGCAAGTGAAGACCCAGCAACAACTTCTAGAGAAAAAAGAGTAATGCCTTTAAATTCTAGAACAGGAAAACAAAGAACATGGCCTACACAACGCTCTCCGAATAGATTGGGTGGAATGGATAAATAATTTAGTCACAACATAAAAAAAACCTCATCATATTTTAATTTTATGATGAGGTTTTTTCTTTTTTAAAAGAATGCTATTTTTTCCCAGCAACTACAATAACAATCTCTCCTTTTGGTGGTTTGTTTGTATAGTAGGCTAGCACCTCTGTGACAGTGCCACGTTGTGTTTCTTCAAATAGCTTGGTGAGTTCTCTAGAAACTGAAACCAAACGGTTCTCTCCAAAATATTCAGCAAAATGTGCTAAGGTTTTTAGTAATTTGTGAGGAGATTCATAAAAAATCATGGTGCGTGTTTCTTCTGCCAATTCTAACAAACGCGTTTGTCGACCTTTTTTAACCGGTAAAAAACCTTCAAAAACAAAACGGTCATTTGGAAATCCAGAATTTACTAGGGCAGGCACAAAAGCTGTGGCACCGGGTAGGCAGTCTACTTCAATATTGTTTTGTATGCAGGCACGAGTTAATAAAAAACCAGGATCTGAAATAGCCGGTGTTCCAGCATCAGAAATTAAGGCACAGGTTTCTCCGTTTTGTATGCGCTGTACCACACCATTTACAGATTTATGTTCATTGTGCATATGATGGCTGTGCATTTGGGTAGCAATCTCATAGTGTTTTAGTAGTTTTCCGCTGGTTCTGGTATCTTCAGCTAAAATAAAATCTACTTCTTTTAAGACTTTAATAGCCCTAAAAGTCATGTCTTCTAAATTTCCTATGGGTGTGGGCACTAAATATAATTTACTCATGCAATATTTTTATTAGTCAATTATTCATCAATAATTTAGATTTCTTCATAGGTTTCTAGCGTAATATCTGCCAGTACATCGCCTGTGTGTTTTGTGCTTAATGGCTCAAATAACAACAAGTGAGTTTCTTCTTTTGCAATGGGTTTATGAAGAACTCCTTTAGGAACTATAAAAAATTCACCTTTATTTAAAACTACCGTTCTATCTTCAAGTACCAACTCTAATTGCCCTTTCATGACAAGAAATAGTTCGTCTTCATCATCGTGTTTATGAAAAACAAATTCGCCCTTAATTTTTGCCAATAAAATTTGCTGATCGTTTAGTTCTCCAATTCTTTTAGGAGACCATAAGTCTGTAAAAAGTTTAAATTTCTCTTGAATGTTAATCACCTTGCTCATCAGGCAAATTTACGAAAAGTTAATTGAGCTGGTGCGTTAAGGATTGAAACGACATCCTTTTTAATTGCTGATAGTTTCCAGCAATTAAAAAGATACAGTGAAAAGCCTGCCATTTCTTATAAATAACCCACATTACTTGTTTGTTCTAAAGAAAAAAATGACCCGCTTAGATGCTTATTTAAGAGCAAAAAGAAATGGAACGCCCAAACCATTGTTATTGATAGTATTTGATTAAATTTGTAGTCGATAACTATTTTTGGTTTCTAAGAAGGCAGAAATTGTTGTTTTTGTGTATTTCTATTGTAATGGAAATGGCAGTATCAATTATTAATAAGAAACAATGTATAGAACACATTCTTGCGGGGCTTTAACAGCTTCAGACATCAATACAGAAGTAACCTTAGCGGGCTGGGTACAGAAATCTAGAGACAAAGGATTTATGATTTGGATAGATCTTCGGGATCGGTATGGTTTAACACAATTGATCTTTGATGAAGAAAGAACTGCAGCTAACCTAATGGACATTGCCAAAAGTTTAGGACGTGAGTTTGTGATTCAGGTAACAGGAACTGTCATAGAAAGACAGTCTAAGAACCCCAATATGAAAACCGGAGCTATAGAAGTTTTGGTTACTGAGTTAACAATTTTAAATGCGGCTAAAACACCTCCATTTACTATTGAAGATAAAACTGATGGAGGAGAAGATGTGAGAATGAAATACCGTTATTTAGACATTCGTAGAAATCCGGTAAAAGAGAATTTATTGTTCCGTCATAAAGTGTCTATGGAGGTTCGTAAATATCTTTCTGATGAAGGGTTTGTAGATGTAGAAACACCTTATTTAATAAAATCTACACCAGAAGGAGCTCGTGATTTTTTGGTGCCTTCTAGAATGAATCAAGGTCAGTTTTATGCTTTACCACAATCTCCACAAACATTCAAACAATTGTTAATGATTGGTGGTTTAGATAAGTACTTTCAGATTGTAAAATGTTTCAGAGACGAAGACTTACGTGCAGATAGACAGCCAGAATTTACACAGATAGATTGTGAGATGGCGTTTGTAGAACAAGAAGATATTTTAAACACATTTGAAGGTTTAACGCGTCATTTATTAAAAGAAATAAAAGGGGTAGATGTAGCAGAGTTTCCAAGAATGCAGTATGATGATGCGATGAAATTGTATGGAAATGATAAGCCAGACATCCGCTTTGGGATGCAGTTTGGAGAATTAAACTCTGTAGCTCAGCACAAAGAATTTGGGGTGTTTAATTCAGCCGAATTAGTTGTAGGGATAGCCATTCCAGGAGGAGCTTCTTATACCAGAAAGGAAATCGATAAATTAGTAGATTGGGTACGTCGTCCTCAGGTGGGGGCTTTGGGCATGGTCTACGTAAAATGCAACGAAGATGGTTCTTATAAATCGTCTGTAGATAAGTTTTATAACCAAGATGATTTAGCTAAATGGGCTGAAGTAACTAGAGCTAAAGTAGGTGATTTAATCTGTGTTTTATCTGGAGATACAAACAAAGTAAGAGTGCAGTTGAGCGCCTTACGAATGGAAATGGCAGAACGCTTAGGACTGCGTAATCCAAAAGAATTTGCACCATTATGGGTAGTAGATTTTCCTCTGTTAGAATTGGATGAAGAAACAGGTCATTATCATGCCATGCATCATCCGTTTACCTCGCCAAAACCCGGTCAGTTAGAGTTGTTAGACTCTAAACCGGGCGAAGTAAAAGCCAATGCTTATGATTTGGTATTGAACGGAAATGAAATTGGTGGAGGTTCTATTAGAATTCACGACAAAGAGATTCAGGCAATTATGTTAAAGAAACTTGGTTTTTCTGATGAAGAGGCAAAAGCACAGTTTGGGTTCTTAATGGATGCTTTTGAATATGGTGCGCCACCACATGGTGGTATTGCTTTTGGATTGGATAGATTGGTGTCTATTTTAGGAGGGCAAGAAACCATACGAGATTTTATTGCTTTTCCAAAAAACAACTCTGGTAGGGATGTGATGATAGATTCACCAGCCACCATAGATGATACACAATTAAAAGAATTGAATATCAAATTAGATATTCAAGAATAAAATAAAATCTCGCAATAGCGAGATTTTTTATTACCTTGAAATATGAAAAAAATCATCTTACTTCTGCTGGCTATATGTTCAGCTAGTCAATCTTTCGCACAAGAAATCACAGGAACACAACTATTAGATAAAGCCATTCAGTTTCACGACCCTAATGATAATTGGAAAACATTTACAGGATCTTTGTTTGTAACCATGGAAACCCCAAACAAGCCTAAAAGAACTAGTGAAATTAGAATAGACTTACCTAACCAGTCTTTTTATGTAAAAGCCTCTCAAGGAGATAAAACAACAGTTTATAGTGTAACCAAAGATGTATGTAATATTCAGTTAAATGGAAAAACACCCACAGAGGAAGAAAAAACAAGCAATAACTTAAGTTGTGATCGTGCTTCTATGTATCAAAATTATTACACCTATTTATACGGATTGCCAATGAAACTCAAAGATGCAGGAACTATTATAGACGAGAATGTAATTTTAAAGGAGTTTAATGGAAAAAATTATTTAGTGCTAAAAGTTACCTATGAAAAAGAGGTAGGAAAAGATACTTGGTATTTTTATTTTGATCCAACAACCTATGCTATGGAAGTCTATCAGTTTTATCACGAAGAAGAGAAAAATGATGGTGAATTTATTTTATTGTCAGGCTTAGAAACTGTAAATGGAATTAAACTGCCAAAAGAACGCGCCTGGTATTACAATAAGGAATCAAAATATTTAGGCACAGACTTTTTAATCACAAGACAAAGATATGATTAGCAATAACCTATAATGTCCACCAAAAAGAGAAATATTTTTACTAAAATTTTAATTTGGAGATATAAGTTCATCTCCGAGCGGCAGTTTATACTGGTGTTAAGTATTTTTGTTGGTTTTTTAGCGGGTTTAGGTACAGTTCTATTAAAATATCTCACACTATTTATTCAATCTGTTTTAGAAGGTGGGTTTATAAAAAATTACTACTATTCATTGTATTTTATTTTTCCAATTATAGGGGTTTGGCTCGTATATCTGATTAAAAAGAACTTCATTAAAAAAGAAATAGGTCATGGTATTTCTACCACCTTGTATTCTATTTCTAAACGAAGCGGAATTATAGAGCGTTACAAAATGTTTGCTTCACTTATAGTCGCGCCAATTACAGTTGGCTTTGGAGGATCTGTTGGATTGCAAGGACCTGCTGTAAGTACAGGAGCAGCCTTAGGGTCTAATGTTGCAAGATTGTTTCATATGAACGCAAAAACAAGAATGTTATTAATTGGCTGTGCAACAGCAGGAGCTATGTCTTCTATGTTTAAAGCACCAGTAGCAGCGATTGTTTTTGCCATAGAAATATTTAGTTTAGACTTAGTTTTTGCATCTTTAGTGCCATTGCTTTTGGCTTCTATTGCAGCAGTTATTACCTCTTATTTTTTTAGAGGAACGGATGTCTTATTTAGTTTCGAATTACTAGATGCATGGCGGGTTAAAGATATTGTATTCTATGTATTGTTAGGCTTAGCAACAGGTATTGCTTCTGTCTACTTTTCTAAAATGTACTTTTTGATTACACGTTTTTTTTCGCGGTTTTCAAATGCCTATATAAAGATTGGAATTGCTGCAATTGCTATTGGGTTTATGTTGTACTTATTTCCACCATTGTATGGTGAAGGCTACGGACTAATTAATAATTTGCTCAATGGAAATACAGAAGTAGCGCTCAGCGGCATTCAATATCAAATAGATTTCAACAATATTTGGATGGTGATTGTAATACTGCTAATTATTGCAGTTTTTAAAGCGATCGCTATGACCACAACTTTTGCAGCAGGGGGTGTTGGAGGAATTTTTATTCCTACATTATTTATGGGAAGTGCATTAGGTAATGCAGTTGCAAAGGCCATCAACCAGTTTGGGTTTGAGGTCTCAGAAGCTAACTTTACCTTAATTGGGATGACAGGTCTCATGGCCGGAGTATTGCATGCGCCTTTGACGGCAATTTTCTTGATTGCTGAAATTACAGGCGGATATGATTTGTTTGTTCCTCTAATGTTAGTAGCCACCATTTCTTTTGGCTTCACAAAATATTTTGTGCCAAATTCTATTTATACAGCAGAACTTGCAAAACGAGGCGAACTCATTACAAATGATAAAGACAAGAATGCGCTCATGATGCTAAATATAGACAGAGTTATAGAGACAAATTTTATTAAAATATCAACTGAAATGACCCTTGGAGAGATGCTTAGAAAAGGAGTTTCTAAATCTAGTAGAAATATTTTTCCAGTGGTTGATGAAGCCGAGCAATTTCTAGGAATAGTCTTATTAGATGATGTGAGATCTGTAATGTTTGATCAAAGTTTGTACGAAAACACAACAGTTTCTCTTTTTATGAAATCTCCTCCAAATATTATTTTTTATAACGACTCTATGGAAACCATCATGGAAAAATTTAAAGGATCTGGGGCATGGAATTTACCCGTAATTAAAAATCAAAAATACCTCGGCTTTATTTCAAAATCTAAATTACTAACAGCGTATAGAAATAAATTAATTGAGCTAACAAACTCATAATTTAGCCTGTAAAATCTCTCTCATTCTGTTAGGAAAATCTGTAAAACCACCATCTGCTCCTGCTTGATGTATAATAACATCAATCATTTGTTCAAAAGAATCAAATTCATCTAATTGGTCTTCTCTAAAGGTATAAGGATGAACAACCAGATCTAGTTTGTGAGCCTCTTTAATTAAAGGAGTAAACGAAAAACCATCAGCGGTCTTTGAAGAGATAAGGTGCTTGTACCAAGGGCCTATACCATCTGCATAACTTGCATAAAACTCCAAAAGATTTTTTTGTTCTGAGAACTCCATTAATTGAACTAAAAATAATTGAGACTTCAATTCTTTTCTTATTCGTTCTAATTCTACAGCATCAAAAGATTGAACAATACACTTGTCATTTTTAGTCTTATAACCATAATCGGATAAAATATTTAGCACAATTTTTGAAATATCTTTTCCGTTTTCGTGATGAAATTCTGGTTTTTTAATTTCAGGATATATTCCAATATTTTTACCCGTGCTTTTATTGAGTCCTTGAATTAGTTCTATTTCATCTTGTAAAGAATGCAACCGAAAAGAACTTGTTCCTTTAGGAAATCTATTTGGGTAAATTTGCAGACCTGTTTCTGAATCAAACCGTTCGGTAACCACTAAGGTTTTAATTTCTTCAAAAGTAAAATCAATCACATAATACCTACCATCTTCTCTTTTTCTGTTAGGATATTTTTCTAAAACATTTGTGACATCATCTAGTAAAATATCGTGAATTACAATAGGAACATCATCTTTACTCAATACTACATCTTGTTCAATATAATCTGCCTGCATGGCATATGCCATTACTTTAGATGCTAAGGTATGTTCAGGCAAATATCCAGAAGCTCCTCTGTGAGCAATCACAGTTATTTTTTTAGTTGATTTTATATCTTTTTTTTTATTGGATTGGCAGGACAAGATTGCCAAAAACAAGAGTATGAATACAAGATTTTTCATTTAAAAAAAGTTTTATTTAAAGGTAGAACTTTTTGTAGTTTTGTCTTTATGAAATTAGTATTAAAAATACTCTTTATTATTTTTATTCTTTGGATGCTTTTAGGTGGCTACCTAGAATCTACAGAACATCCAAAAGGGCCTATTGTTATGGGTCTTGGAGTGATGTATCTTTCGTTTATTTTTATGCCTATTTTTATCTATTGGAGATATAAAGATGGGAAGTATAAAAAATATATTATTAACGATAAGACATTGCTTGGTGAAATGAAAAAAGAAGAATAATTTCAACTCTTCTATACCCTACTTTTTTAGACCTTTCAATTAGATTTCTTAGTACCTTTGCAACTTATGATTGACCAAAGAGAAGCCATTTCAGAAAAAGCCGTATTAATTGGTGTAATTACACAGTTGCAAAACGAAACTCAATCTAAAGAGTATTTAGATGAATTAGAGTTTTTAACAGATACTGCTGGAGGAGTTGTTGTAAAACGCTTTGTTCAAAAATTAGAAAAACCACATCCAAAAACATTTTTAGGAACCGGAAAGCTTGAGGAGGTTAGAGCTTATATTGATAGTCATGGTGTTGGAACAGCAATTTTTGATGATGAATTGTCTCCGGCTCAGTTAAGAAATATTGAAAAAATTCTTGATTGTAAAATTTTAGATAGAACCAATCTTATTCTAGATATTTTTGCGCAGAGAGCTCAAACAAGTTCGGCAAAAACACAAGTTGAACTAGCGCAGCATCAATACTTGTTGCCTAGATTAACAAAATTATGGACACACCTAGATAAACAAAAAGGGGGTATTGGAATGCGTGGACCTGGTGAAACAGAGATAGAAACAGATAGACGTATTATACGTGATAAGATTGCAGTCCTAAAAAAGAAATTAACGGTCATAGACAAACAGATGGCTGTGCAACGTAAAAACCGAGGTAAAATGGTTCGTGTAGCTTTAGTAGGCTATACTAATGTTGGGAAATCTACCTTGATGAATGTGATTAGTAAAAGTGATGTTTTTGCTGAAAATAAATTATTTGCAACGCTAGACACAACGGTCAGAAAAGTAGTGATTAAAAATATTCCTTTTCTGATGACAGATACCGTTGGTTTCATTAGAAAACTACCTACACAGTTAGTAGAATCTTTTAAGTCTACCTTAGATGAGGTTCGTGAAGCAGATTTATTATTGCATGTTGTAGATATTTCTCATCCTAATTTTGAAGATCATATTTCCTCTGTAAATACTATTTTAGATGAAATTCATTGTGCAGATAAACCAACGGTAATGGTTTTTAATAAAATAGATGCATACACCTATGATACTATTGATGAAGATGACTTGGTTACTGAAAAAACGTCAGCATATTATTCTTTAGAAGATTGGCAAAAAACATGGATGGGTGGTGATAAGAATACATCTATATTTATTTCAGCGTTAAACAAAGAAAATTTAGACGCTTTTAAAGAGACTACCTATGAAGAAGTAAAAGAGATTCACATACAACGGTTTCCTTACAATGATTTTTTATATTATGAATATAAGGAAGAATAAATTAATCTTCAGTAGTTAGGTCTTCAATAATTCCCAAACGTTTTGCACGACGTTCCCAACTTTTTCTAGCTAAAAGTTGTAAATCTTCAACTGTGTCACTTTCGTCCATGATTTCTAAACCAAGTAAGGTTTCAATCATATCTTCTTGTGTAACCAAGCCACTTACAGAACCATATTCGTCTACTACCAAAGCAATATGTTCTCGCTCGTCTATTAATTTATCAAATAAACTTGGAATTGGTAAATCTCTTTCTGTAATTAAAATAGTTCGCTTAATATTTTTTAAAGCTTGTTCACCATGTCCTTTAATGATGGCTTCTAATAATTGATCTTTTAGAAAATATCCTGTAATATTATCTGGGTTTTCTGTGTAAATAGGAATTCTAGAAAAGCGTAAAAGCGGATGCTCATCATAAAAACTTTGAATAGTTTGCTGTTCGTCAGCAGTTTTTAACACTGTTCTTGGAGTCATAATATCTCGCACTCTCACTTCTTTAAAGTTTAGTAAGTTTTTAATAACGGTACTTTCTGAAGCTTGAAAAACACCTTCTTTTTCTGCAATTTCTGTCATTGCAGTAAAATCTTCTCTACTTAAAACACTACCGTGCTCTTTGCCGCCAATTAAACTTGTTGTAAGCTGAAGTAGCCATAAAATTCCGGTATATTTTAAAGGAAAAATTAAAACTAGCAATGCTTTTGAAGTAAAGTTTGCCAACTGTTTCCAATAAGATGCACCAATAGTTTTAGGAATAATTTCAGAAACTACCAGTATTAATAAGGTCATAATAGCAGATACAATTCCTACAATATTAATCCCTAAAAACTCTATTTTATAAGGGAGTTGTTCTGCTTGCACTCCAACTAGAATTGCACCAACAGTGTGTGCAATGGTATTGAGTGTTAAAATAGCAATAAGAGGTTTGTCTACATCTTTCTTTAGTTGTTCTAAAACTAGAGCGTAGGAATGTCCTTCTTTTTTCTTTAAGTTGATAAATGTTCCACTTACACTTAATAAGACAGCTTCAAGTATGGAGCATAGGAAAGAGAAAAATATTGAAACTGTTGCGTAAACAAGTAATAGCGTCATTAATAAATTTTAAATGGTAAAGATATTAAAATAAAAACCCTAAGAATTTCAATTCTCAGGGTTTTATGAGGTTCTTAAAACTAATGTTAGAATATGTAATTTACTCCTAATCCAAATAACTGTTTAAATTGAACAGCAGTAGAAGCGTTATCATCAATAATCATATGAAGGTTTAGATTCGTAGATAAATACTTGTTAATTTGCATGATAATATTTACTTGATAGTTTATATCAATATTTTGTGGTTCTTCTAGATAATTTGCATAAGTATTGAAGATATGTTCAACAGTTATATTTTCCATTAAAGTTGCTTTGTAGTATACAGACGCATAAAAACCCAGTTGATAAAGAGATGTTTCTCCAGCTTTTGTTCCATACTGTCCTGAAAAATCAGTACTAACAAAGGTGGCTTTGGCAGTGCTGGGAGCTAAGTTAATATTAAAATTATCAGATTTTTTATAGATTAAACCAGGCCCTAAAGTAACATACCCAGGAGCGAAGAAGTCTGAGGTTGAGGTCTTTTCAGGTGTTGAATAATCATAGCCTGTTGTGAATTGAGTTCGAATGTTGGCAAAAAATGAATACGACCAATTGGTGGAAGTTTTTTTTGAGATTAATGAATTAATTTCGAATTGATCATCTGTTTTCCTTGCTCCGGTTCCGCTGATATTACTAATTCCATATTTGGTAATTATTTTATTATCCCAAGCCCAATTACCTTTTTTATAATTAAAATCGTAGTTGATGCTAACTGTTCCAGAAATAGCATTCTCTCCTCCAGATATCCAGTTGGAGAATGAAGCTTGATTAAATAATAAACTAACGACTCCTTTTTTTGTCCAGTTAGCAGTGGAGTCTGCTTTTTTTTCTTGTGCAAAAATTGAGATACTCATCAAAAACGCACATGCAATAAATATATTTTTCATTTGGAGGTATTAAATTTTTTAAACAAAATTGTATAATAATTTAATTAAAAGTTACGGAATAAAAAAGAGACACAAAAATAAATTGTTATTTTTTTCTTTTATATAAGGGTACTGTAGAGCAAGCTTCACCATACATAATGGTTTTTGCAATGGGTTGTAATTTCTGAATTAACATAGTAAAAGCAGAAGGAGGTATAGGTTTTTGTGCGCAACCTTTAATGATAATTGGTTTGTCTTTAAACGGTTCAATATTTAAATTTTGTATCACCTCTAGAAACAAGACTGTTTCCAGAAGCTCTAAATTACCAACCACAACTTTTTTTGCATAAACTGCTAATTCGGATGCTAGTAATAAGTAAGCCCATGATGGTATAATAGCATCTTCAGAACATGTAAGAGCTACACAAGCATTTTTGTAGCCAGACCAGTTGTGATTTTTAACAGATGCTCTAAAATCTTTTTCTTTTAAGATAATACCCTCAAACAACCAGTCTTTGATATCAAAAAGCACTCTCTCTCCAACAGGATAAAACTCTTCTAGATCAATATTGATTAGTTTGCTGTTTGAAACTTTATTTATAATTTCGTCTGACATTGAAAGTATTCTTAATAGTAGATTGAATATTGTTTTACAACATTCCTAGTTCTAGTTTAGCTTCATCACTCATCATTTCTTGTGTCCAAGTAGGATCAAACGTAATTTCAACTTCAGCGTTATTAATCTCTTTTAAAGATTTCACTTTGTCTTCAATCTCTACAGGAAGGCTTTCAGCAACTGGACAGTTAGGAGATGTTAATGTCATCAATATTTTTGCATCATTTTTTTCATTCACAAAAACATCGTAAATTAATCCTAATTCATAAATGTCTACAGGAATTTCAGGATCGTAAATGGTCTTTAAAACACCTACTATTTTGTCTCCTATTTCTTGAACTACTTCTTCTGTCATTTTAAAAATTTTGCTTTACAAATATACAATTAATTAGAGGTATTTGCTTGTTGTGCGATGGCATATAGTTTTATTTGTTTAAGCATTGAAACCAGTCCATTTGCTCTGGTTGGTGACAAATGTTCTTTAAGTCCAATCTCATCGATAAAAAGAGTATCTGCCGCTAAGATATCTTTAGGTGTTTGCTCTGTAAAGACACGTAACAGCAATGCTACTAGTCCTTTAGTTAGAATGGCATCACTATCTGCGGTAAAATCAATTTTAGAACCATTCATTTTAGAATACAGCCAAACTTTAGACTGGCACCCTTTAATAATGTTTTCATCTAGTTTGTATTGTGGTTCAATAATTGGAAGTGACTTTCCTATTTCTATAAGATATTCATAACGTTCCATCCAATCATCAAATAGATTAAACTCCTCAATTATTTCTTCTTGTATTTCTTTAATTGTCATTTTTAAAACTTATTTTTGATCTCTTAGAAACCGTTGTATAGCACCATACAAAATTACGGTAAAAAAACAAGAAATGAGTAAACTATTAGCAGTTGGAACTGTTGCATTTGATGCCATAGAAACTCCGTTTGGCAAAACAGATAAAATTTTAGGAGGTTCAGGAACTTTTGTTGGATTAGCTGCGGCACAATTTGGGGTACAAACAGGTGTTGTTTCTGTTGTTGGTGGAGATTTCCCTCAGTCATATTTAGATATGATGAATGAAAGAGGTATTAATACAGAAGGTATTGAAGTTGTAAAAGAGGGAAAAACATTTTTTTGGAGTGGAAAATATCACAACGATATGAACTCCAGAGATACTTTAGTTACCGAGTTAAATGTATTGGCAGACTTTGTGCCAGTAGTTCCAAAAGCATTTAAAGACTCAGCAATTGTTATGCTGGGTAATTTACATCCATTAACACAAAACTCTGTGTTAGATCAACTGGATGAAAAACCAAAATTAGTTATTTTAGATACTATGAATTTTTGGATGGATATAGCTTTAGAAGACTTGCATTCAGTCTTAAAAAGAGTAGATGTAATTACCATTAATGATGAAGAAGCTCGCCAATTAAGTGGAGAATATTCTTTGGTGAATGCTGCAAAAAAAATTCATGAAATGGGGCCTAAATATGTAGTCATTAAAAAAGGAGAACACGGAGCTTTATTGTTTAATGAAGGAAAAATGTTTTACGCACCAGCATTACCGTTAGCTGAAGTTTTTGATCCAACAGGAGCTGGAGATACATTTGCAGGAGGATTTTCTGGATATCTAGCAAAAACAGAAGATATCTCTTTTGAAAACATGAAAAATGCGGTTATTTATGGATCAAATTTAGCCTCCTTTTGTGTAGAGAAATTTGGCACAGAACGAATGGAAGATTTGCATAATAATGAAGTACAAGACAGACTAAAAGTTTTTAAAGAGTTAACACAATTTGATATTAAATTAGCCTAAAAACAACATCCGCCTTTGCGCGGATTTTTTTATTTTAAATAACATGACCAAACTATGAGCGACGCTATTAAACATGAATGTGGAATTGCCTTAGTACGATTAAAAAAACCATTACAGTTTTATAAAGACAAATACGGTTCTGCTTTTTACGGAATCAATAAAATGTATTTGTTAATGGAAAAACAGCACAATAGAGGTCAGGATGGTGCTGGTTTTGCCAGTATTAAATTTAACATTTCTCCAGGTACCAGATACATCAGTAGAGTTAGATCTAACAAATCGCAACCAATACAAGATATTTTTGCTCAAATAAACGAGCGTTTAAACGGCGTTTTAGAAAAGAACCAAGACAAATTAGATGATGTTGCTTGGCAAGAGGAGAATTTACCCTATGTAGGTAATTTGTTTTTAGGACATGTTAGATACGGAACTTTTGGAAAAAACAGCATAGAAAGTGTACATCCATTTCTTCGTCAGAGTAATTGGAAACATCAAAATTTAATTGTTGCAGGAAACTTTAATATGACCAATTCTAAACAGTTATTAGAAGAATTGGTAGAATTAGGACAACACCCAAAAGAGTTTACAGATACGGTAACAGTCTTGGAAAAAATAGGGCACTTTTTAGAAGAGGAAGTATCTCAATTATATTTAGAGGCCAAAGAAAAAGGATTCACTAAAAAAGATGCTTCACCATTTATTGAAGAAAATTTAGATTTACAAAACGTCTTAAAAAGATCGTCTAAAAACTGGGATGGTGGGTATGCTATGGCAGGTTTGGTAGGTCATGGAGATGCTTTTGTGTTAAGAGACCCAAACGGTATTAGACCTACTTATTTCTTTGAAGACGATGAGGTTGTTGTTGTGGCATCAGAAAGACCTGTAATTCAGACAGTATTTAATGTAGCTATTGAAGATGTTCAAGAATTAGAAAGAGGTCATGCACTAATCATAAAAAAGAGTGGAGTTACCTCTATTAAAAAAGTATTGGAGCCTAGAGAAAAAAAATCATGCTCATTTGAGCGTATTTACTTTTCTAGAGGAAGTGATGCTTCTATTTATCAGGAACGTAAAAATTTGGGAAAATTTGTTTTTCCTCAAATATTGAAATCTATAGATAATGACATTTCTAACAGTGTTTTTTCATTCATACCAAATACTGCAGAAACCTCTTTTTATGGAATGACTGAAGCTGCAGAAGATATCTTAAACGAACAAAAAACTGCAAAAATATTATCTGGAGGAAAATCATTATCAGCTCAAAGAGTCACAGAAATTTTATCAGAAAGGCCGCGTTTTGAAAAAATAGCCATTAAAGATGCCAAGCTAAGAACCTTTATTGCTGATGATAGTAGCAGAGATGACTTGGTAGCACATGTCTATGATGTTACCTACGGAGTTGTAAAACCTACCGATAACTTGGTTATTATTGATGATAGTATTGTTAGAGGTACCACCTTAAAGAAAAGCATCATTAAAATTCTAGACAGGTTAAGTCCTAAGAAAATTGTGGTGGTTTCGTCAGCACCACAGATTCGTTATCCAGATTGTTATGGAATAGACATGGCAAGAATTGAAGATTTTATTGCTTTTAAAGCAGCTTTAGAATTATTAAAAGAAACAAATCAATATCATATTGTAGATACAGTGTATAAGAAAGCAATTGATCAACGAGAAAAGGTAGATGCTGAAATTATTAATTATGTAAAAGAAATTTACATACCATTTACTACAGAACAAGTTTCTGAAAAAATTGCTCAAATGCTAAAAACAAACGATATAAATGCTGAGGTTGAGGTTATTTATCAATCTGTTGATAATTTACACAAAGCGTGTCCTGATAATTTAGGAGATTGGTATTTTACTGGAGATTATCCAACACACGGTGGGCATAGAGTTGTAAACGAGGCATTTATTAATTTTTATGAAGGAAATAATAAGAGAGCTTATTAAAAAAATAGCTTTAGATTTAAAAAAGCACCCAATTGGGTGCTTTTTGCTTTTTAATAAAGATATAATTATATAAATCTTATTTATTGGCTGCATATCTACTAGCAACTTCATTCCAGTTGATCACATTAAAAAATGCATTAATATAGTCTGGTCGTCTATTCTGATAATTTAAATAGTAAGCATGCTCCCAAACATCAATTCCAAGTATTGGAGTTCCGCCACAAGTAACACCTGGCATTAATGGGTTGTCTTGGTTTGGAGTAGAACAAACTTCTACTTTTCCACCAGGATGAACGCATAACCAAGCCCAGCCAGAACCAAACTGAGTTGCTGCTGCATTAGAAAAAGCATCTTTAAAAGCATCAAAAGAACCAAATTCAGCCATAATAGCATCTTTTAAGTCTCCTGATAATTCACCGGTATTATTTGGGTTCATTACAGACCAAAATAAAGAATGATTATAAAAGCCTCCACCATTGTTTCTAACAGCTCCATTATTCATATCTAAGTTCCCTAAGATATTTTCAATAGATGATTCTTCTAGATCTGTTCCAGCAATTGCGCCATTTAATTTTGTTGTGTAACCGTTGTGATGTTTGCTATAGTGTATCTCCATAGTTCTAGCATCTATATTAGGTTCTAATGCGTCATATGCATATCCTAATTCTGGTAATTTGAAAGCCATATTTTTAAATTTTTGATTGTTCTTAGTTAATAACTCTTACAAATTTAACTATTAATAATGATGCAGACAAGAACTTCACTTTCTGATAATTGATAATGGTATAAAGAAAGGTTATTTAGCTGCTAACATAAACTCTTCAGCCTTGTTGACCATATTTTTACTTCCACAGATAAAGGGTGCGCGTTGGTGAAGTTCTGTTGGTTCTATATCTAAAATTCTAGTAAAACCGTCACTCGCTTTGCCGTTTGCTTGTTCAGCTAAAAAAGCCATTGGATTGCATTCGTATAATAACCGTAGTTTACCATTGGAGTTTTTAGAACTTTTAGGGTACATATAGATTCCACCTTTTATCATATTTCTGTGAAAATCAGAAACCAATGATCCAATATACCTACTTGTATAAGGTCTATTCCCTTCCTCTTCTTGGCAATATTTTATGTAATTTTTAATTCCCTGCGGAAAATGAATATAATTCCCTTCATTTACAGAGTAGATTGTACCATCTTTTGGAAATTGCATATTAGGATGCGATAGATAATAACTTCCTATAGCGGGGTTTAAGGTAAACCCGTTTACGCCATCTCCTGTGGTGTAAACTAACATTGTAGAAGTTCCATAAACAATATAGCCAGCTGCAACTTGTTGATTTCCTTTCTGTAAGAAATCTTTTAACTGAACAGGGGTTCCAACAGGAGTGATGCGCCTGTAAATAGAAAAAATAGTACCAACAGAAACATTTACATCTATATTTGAAGAACCATCTAAAGGATCTATTAAGACAATGTATTTATTTTGATGATTCTCATCTTGGCTATTTATGGTGATAAAATCGTCTTCTTCTTCACTGGCAATTCCACAAACAATATTTCTATTGGTTAGAGTTTGTATAAATTTTTCATTGGCATATACATCTAGTTTTTGTTGATCTTCACCCTGTATATTGGTGTCACCTGCAGCTCCAATAATATCAACTAGTCCCGCTTTATTTACTTCATGATTAACCACCTTTGCTGCCAAACGAATAGAGTTAATTAATCTAGATAATTCTCCAGAAGTATATTTAAAAGAAGATTGATTTTCAATAATAAATTCACCGAGGGTCTGATTTTTACTAGCCATGAAAAGGTTTTAATTTTTATACAAAGATGCTTATTTTTTACGGAACTACAACGATTTCGTAATTCATTTTATTAGGTAATATACAAACGTTTTTAACATTTTTAAACAAATAGAATATAGCTGTATAAAACGGCTATATTTTTTGAACTGATTTCAAAAAAACTATCTTTGATGAAATTTTCAGAAAATGAATTTTACCATAAGACTAGCAGAAAAAAAAGATATGCAATCTGTAATTGACCTTATTACAGAACTAGCAGTTTTTGAAAAAGAACCAGACGCCGTAGAAATTACAGTAGCAGATCTAGTGCGAGATGGTTTTTCTGAAAAACCTATGTTTCAAGTATTTGTTGCAGAACAAGACAATAAAATTATTGGAATCGCTTTGTTTTATGAACGATATTCTACTTGGAAAGGGCGTACAATTCATTTAGAAGATTTAATAGTTACAAAAAACAAGCAAAAAATTGGTGCCGGAAAAGCCTTGTACACTGCGGTCTTAAAATATGCCTATGATAACAATTTTAATAGAGTTGCGTGGGAAGTCATAGATTGGAATACCAACGCCATTGAATTTTATAAAAGCACTGGAGCAACCTATCTAAATAACTGGTCTGTTGTTCAAATGAATAAAGAAAACCTAGAAAAATTTATTCAATAAAATTAATATGAAAATTTTTAAATTTGGTGGAGCCTCTATCAAAGACGCTTTAGGTGTTAAAAATATTGCTCATATCTTACATCAAGAAGGAGCGAGTAATTGCTTGTTGGTTATTTCTGCCATGGGTAAAATGACCAATGCCTTCGAAAATATCGTAAATTCTTATGTTAATAATGATCAAGAAAAATTAACAGAATCTATAGATTTTACCATTAATTATCACACAAAAATAATCAGTGATCTTTTTCAAGACGAACATGAGATACATCAAAATATAACCATACTATTTGGTGAAATGATTCATTTCTTGGCGAAAAATATAGCAAAAGAATATGATTATTTATATGATCAAATTGTTTGTTATGGAGAACTATTATCTACAACAATAGTTAGTGAGTATCTTACTGATATTGGGGTAACTAATACATGGAAAGATGTAAGAAAACTGGTAATAACAGATGCTGTATACAGAGATGCTACCTTAAACTGGTTAGAAACAGAACAACTCATTAAAACACAGATAGATTCTTCAAAATTAACAATAGTTCAAGGGTTTATCGGAGGTCATTCTAATGGAAATACAACCACTTTAGGAAGAGAAGGTTCAGATTATACAGCAGGTATTTTTGCCTATTGCCTTGATGCCAAAAATGTAACCATATGGAAAGATGTTCTTGGAGTTTTAAATGCAGATCCAAGAGAATTTAAAGAGACGCAATTGCTCAATCATATTTCTTACGAAGAAACTATAGAAATGGCATTTTATGGAGCTTCAGTAATTCATCCAAAAACAATTAAGCCTATTCAAAACAAACAAATTCCTTTATATGTAAGATCGTTTAATGATCTTAATTCACCAGGCACCAAAGTTAGTAGCGGTATAACTATAGATCCCATAGTCCCTTGTTTTATTGTAAAGAAAAATCAGGTATTAATTTCTATTTCTACACGAGATTTCTCTTTTATGGTAGAAGATAATATTAGTGACATTTTTAAATTATTGCATACTTACCAATTAAGAGTTAATTTAATTCAGAATTCAGCCATTAGTTTTTCTGTTTGTGTAGATAATCGTTTCAATCACTTTGATCAATTTTATGATGAAATTAAATTGGTCTTTAAAGCATCTTTTATAAAAGGTGTTGATTTGTATACAGTAAGGCATTTCACAAACAACTCACTAAATAAAATCCATAATTTAGGAAGATCTATTTTATCTCAAATAAATAAAAATACTGCACAAATTATAATTCAAAAAAAATAAATGAGCAGTATTTTATTTTTTTAGTTATGTTTGTAGACACACGAAGTTTTCATTTATGGAGTTAGTAACATCTAAAGAAATTGCTAAATTAATTGGTACTGATAAATTTGGTTTTATTGGAACTTTTGTTGGTTGGATTCTATTGAGGTTACTAAGAATATCTAAGGTAAGTAAAATTTATCAAAAGCATAAAGATAAAAAAGACCTTCCTTTTTTAAATGGTATTTTAGATGAGTTTCAAATAGAGTTTGAAATCCCTGAAGAAGACTTAAAGAGGATTCCTAAAAGTGGTGCTTTTATTACAGTTTCAAATCATCCTTTGGGTGGCATAGATGGAATTCTTTTGTTAAAGCTGTTACTAGAGCATAGGCCAGATTATAAAATAATTGCAAATTTTTTACTGCATAGAATTGCACCATTAAAACCTTATGTAATGCCTGTGAATCCGTTTGAGAATCATAAGGATGCAAAATCTAGTCTTCTAGGGTTGAAAAGTTCACTGCAACATTTACAAGATGGAAGACCATTAGGTATTTTTCCAGCAGGTGAAGTTTCTACTTATAGAGATGGTAAATTAATGGTAGATAAGCCCTGGGAATTAGGAGCTGTTAAATTAATTAAAAAAGCAGAGGTGCCAGTAATTCCAATTTATTTTCACGCAAAAAATAGCTGGTTGTTTTATATACTATCAAAAATTAGTGACACCTTTAGAACAGCTAAATTACCATCAGAGTTATTGTCCCAAAAGAATAGAGTTATAAAGGTAAGAATAGGGAAGCCCATCTCTGTAAAAGATCAACAAGAATACAAAGATATTAACTCTTTTTATGAATATCTCCGGAAGAAAACATATATGTTGGCAAACCCTTTTGAAAAAAAGACACAAAATATTCTGTCAACTCAAAATTTAAAAATTGCAATACCTCCAAAAAAAATTATATCTCAAAAGAATATTCAAGGATGTATTAAAGAAGTTGCTTCTTTAAGAAAAAATGGAAAAAGATTGCTGGAAAGCAAAAATTATGAAGTGTTTTTTGCCTCAGCAAAAGAAATTCCAAATCTATTACAAGAGATTGGAAGACTCAGAGAAATTACTTTTAGAGATATTGGAGAAGGAACAAACAAAGCTATAGATATAGATAAGTTTGATAAGTATTATCATCATTTATTCTTATGGGATCAGGAAGTTAAAGTACTTGTAGGTTCATATAGAATGGGGCTTGGAAAAGATATTTATAAGAAACATGGTATTGCTGGGTTTTATATTCAAACACTGTTTCGTTTAGAGCCTGAATTACATGGTATGATGGAACAAACCATAGAAATGGGTAGAGCTTTTATCATTAAAGAATACCAGCAAAAACCGATGCCGCTATTTTTACTGTGGAAAGGAATTGTTCATATTACACTTCGGTACCCAGAATACAAATATTTAATGGGTGGAGTAAGTATTAGCAATCAATTTTCAGATTTTTCTAAATCGTTGATGATAGAATTTATGAAATCTCATTATTATGATCCTTATATCGCACAGTACATTCAGCCAAAAAAAGAATTCAAAGTAAAATTAAAAGATGCAGATAAAGATTTTGTATTTGATGCTGCTAAGGCAGATATGCAAAAGTTTGACAAAGTTATAGATGAAATAGAGCCTGGAGCACTTAGAATTCCAGTCTTAATAAAGAAATACGTAAAGCAAAATGCTAGATTAGTAGCCTTTAATGTAGACCCAAAGTTTAACAATGCTGTAGATGGATTGATGTATATTAAAGTTTCAGACATTCCGGAAAGTACTGTAAAACCTGTAATGGAAGAATTTCAAGCAGAATTAGAAAAAAAAGTAATGGAAGAATTTCAAAAGTAATATCTTCTCTATTAATACACTACAAGCAACCTGAAATTGAACCCTTTAAACTTTGTAAGAATTAAGAAAAAGGCGTAATTTTGCACTCAATTTTTTAAGAATAAAAAGAGGACAATGAATATTACAAAAGAAAATATTGACGCATTAAATGCAGTGATAAAAGTAGCTATTGTTGCCGATGATTATCGAGCAAAAGTTGATCAGATGTTATCAGATTATCGTAAAAAAGCAGATATTCCTGGTTTTAGAAAAGGTCATGTACCCATGGGAATGATTAAAAAGCAATACGAAAAATCAATTATGATTGATGAAGTAAATAAGCTTTTACAAGATTCTTTGAACAAGTTTTTAACAGAAGAAAAAATAGATATTTTAGGAAACCCAATTCCTAAAATTGAAAAAGATTTTTCTTGGGATAGCGAAGTATTCTCTTTTGATTTTGAATTAGGGTTAGCTCCTCAATTTGAAGTAGATCTAACATCTAAAAAGAAAGTAACTCAATATGTTATTTCTGCAGACGATGCTTTAATAGATAAAGAAGTAGAAAACTTACAATCTCGTTACGGAAAAATGTCAGCTGTTGATGTTATTAAAGACAAGACTAATGTTACTGGAACTTTTGTAAATGAAGAACAACAGATTGAGAATAAATCCACAATTAATCTTTCAGATTTAAAAGGAAAAGCAAATTTAAAAAAGTTTGTTGGAAATAAAGTAGGAGATGTTATTGAGTTAAAAACAAAAGGATTATTTTCTGATGATCATAAGTTAGAAGGAGCCTTAGGTCTTTCCAATGATCAAATTCATGGATTAGATATTAAAGTATCTTTTACAATTGAGGAAACTACAGAAATTGAATTAGCTGATTTAGATCAAGAATTATTTGATAAATTGTTTACAGACGGAAGCGTTAAAACAGTTTCAGAATTAAGAAAAAAGATACAGGAAGATGCAGAAAAGCAATTTCAACAACAAGCAGATCAACAGTTATTAAATTCAGTTACTGAATATTTAATAGATAATACAAGTTTTGATTTACCATCAGCATTTTTACAAAAATGGTTGGCAACTGCAGGTGAAAAAGAATTAACTCCTGAGCAAGCCGTTGAAGAATATAACAAATCTGAAAAAGGATTGCGGTATCAATTAATCCAAGAAAAAATCATAAAAGACAATGATATAAAGTTGGATTATGAAGAGCTTAAAGAATACGCAAAAGGATTTATAAGAAGTCAAATGGCACAGTTTGGAAACATGAATCCAGAAGATGCTGAGCTAGACGATATTGCCAATAGAATCTTGACAAACCAAGAAGAAGCCAAAAAATTACAAGACCAATTGTTAAGTCAAAAACTAATGACTTTTTATAAAGAAAAAATGACTTTTAAGACAAAAAAAGTCACCTATGAAGGATTTATAAAAGAGGTCTATAAATAGAATCCAACACAGATAAAAAAGAAAACTCCTCTTGCAAAAGAGGAGTTTTTTTAGCGATAGATAGTTTCAGAATTATTCATCAATAGTTCCTATCTTTACGTGTATAATTTTTTAAAAAATAAATCTAATGGATTACGGAAGAGAATTCGAAAAATACGCAACAAAACATCAAGGAATTAGTAGTACCTACTACAATCAGCTAATTACCAACATGACCCCGAATATTATTGAAGAACGTCAGTTAAACGCAGTATCTATGGATGTTTTTTCTCGTTTAATGATGGATAGAATTATCTTTCTTGGAACAGGAATTAATGACCAAGTAGCCAATATTATTCAAGCTCAATTATTATTTTTAGAAAGTGTAGATTCATCAAAAGATATTTCTATATACATCAATTCACCTGGTGGAGGTGTTTATGCAGGTCTAGGTATTTATGATACAATGCAGTTTATAAAACCAGATGTAGCAACAATTTGTACAGGAATGGCAGCTTCTATGGGAGCAGTTTTAATGTGCGCTGGAGAAAAAGGCAAACGTTCTGCTTTACCACATTCTAGAGTAATGATTCATCAACCTTTAGGAGGTGCTCAAGGTCAGGCCTCAGACATAGAAATTACCGCACGTGAAATCATGAAATTAAAAGATGAATTGTATCAAATTATTGCAAAACATTCTGGTCAAACTGTAGAGAAAGTACATGATGATTCTGATAGAGATTATTGGATGAAAGCCGATGAAGCAAAGGCATATGGTATGATTGATGAAGTTTTAGTAAGAAAATAACCAGAATGGGTATCATTTTAACACTAAAAAGGTAATGGCAAAAGAAGAAAATTTAGAATGTTCATTTTGTGGTCGAAAAAAATCTGAAACAGATTTATTAATAGCAGGTACAGATGCACACATTTGTGACAAATGCATTGAACAGGCTCATGGTATAGTAGAAGAAGAAATTTCAGAAGCTTCAACAGGAAGTTTAGACAAAGAAATTACTCTTAAGAAACCTCTAGAAATTAAAACCTTTTTAGATCAATATGTGATTGGCCAGGATGAAACAAAAAAAGCAATGTCTGTTGCTGTTTACAATCATTATAAGAGACTTAATCAGGTAATTGATGAAAATGAGGTTGAAATTGAAAAAAGTAATATTGTTTTAGTTGGCGAAACCGGAACAGGAAAAACATTAATAGCACGTAGTATCGCAAAAATGTTAAACGTTCCTTTTTCCATTGTAGATGCCACTGTACTAACCCAAGCAGGTTATGTTGGCGAAGATGTAGAAAGTATCTTAAGTAGATTGTTGCAAGCTGCAGATTACGATGTTGCAAAAGCACAAAGAGGAATAGTTTTCATAGATGAAATAGATAAAATTGCTCGCAAAGGAGACAATCCATCCATTACAAGAGATGTTTCTGGAGAAGGTGTACAACAAGCATTATTAAAGTTATTAGAAGGCTCTGTAGTGAACGTTGCTCCAAAAGGAGGAAGAAAACATCCTGAGCAGAAATTTATAGAAATCAACACAAAAGATATCTTATTTATTGCTGGTGGTGCTTTTTCAGGAATTGATAAAATGATAAGTAAGCGCTTAAATATGCAAGCTGTAGGTTTTAGCGCCTCTATGGAAGAAGATAAAATTGATGAGGAAAATCTATTGCAATATATCATTCCATCAGATTTAAAATCATTTGGTTTAATACCTGAAATCATAGGTCGCCTTCCGGTATTAAGTTATATGAACCCACTAGATGCAGCAACATTAAGAGCTATTTTAACCGAGCCTAAAAACTCTATTATAAAGCAATATGAAAAACTCTTTTCAATAGATGATGTAGTGTTTACTGTTGAGGAGGATGCATTAAATTATATTGTAGGAAAAGCTGTTGAATATAAATTAGGCGCCAGGGGATTGCGCTCACTTTGTGAGGCTATTCTTACAGATGCCATGTTTGAATTACCTAGTTCTGATGAAAAGCAACTTATTGTATCTAAGGATTATGCAGAACAAAAAATGACAAAAACTACATTAAAGAAATTAAGAGCAGCTTCTTAATACTTTTAGTAGATATGATAAACACCTCACTAGTAAAAATTAGTGAGGTTTTTTAATTTAAAGACAATAACAAATCATTCGAAATATCTAATTACTATATTTGTTTTTCACTTTTCATGACTATTTTAAATGATATCTAGAAGTACTATAGATCGAGTTTTTGAAACTGCCCGCGTAGAGGAGGTAATTGGCGAGTTTGTTCAGTTAAAAAAAGCAGGTAGTAATTTCAAAGGGTTGAGTCCTTTTACTGATGAAAAATCACCTTCTTTTATGGTGTCTCCGGTAAAACAAATATGGAAAGATTTTAGTACAGGTAAGGGAGGTAATGCTGTTTCTTTTTTAATGGAGCATGAACATTATTCCTATCCAGAAGCTATTAAGTTTCTTGCAAAGAAATACAATATAGAAATAGAGGAAACGGTTCAATCAGACCAGGAGAAAGAGCAAATGAATGAACGAGAAAGTATGTTCTTGGTTTCAAACTTTGCCAAAGATTATTTTCATGATGTTTTATTAAATTCTACCCAAGGAAAAGCAATAGGGCTTTCCTACTTTAAAGAAAGAGGCTTTAGAGAAGACATCATCAAAAAATTTGATTTAGGATATTGTTTAGATACTTGGGATTCTTTTACAAACGAGGCACTAAAAAAAGGCTACGATATAAAATATTTAGCAAGTACAGGAGTTACCATTGTTAGAGAAAACAAACAATTTGATCGTTTTAAAGGACGTGTGATGTTTCCAATACACAGCATGTCTGGACGTATTTTAGGTTTTGGAGGTAGAACGCTCTCTAGTGATAAAAAGACAGCTAAATATGTTAATTCACCTGAAAGTGACATCTACCACAAGAGTAAAATTCTCTATGGAATTTATCAAGCAAAAAAAGAAATAGCCAAACAAGATAATTGCTTTTTAGTAGAGGGTTATACAGACGTTATCTCTTTTTATCAATCTGGTATAGAGAATGTGGTTGCATCATCAGGAACTGCATTAACCTCTGATCAGATAAGGTTGGTTAACAGGCTCACAAAAAATATTACAGTTTTATTTGACGGTGATGCAGCCGGTATTAGAGCATCTATTAGAGGAATAGATTTAATTTTAGAGCAAGGAATGAATGTAAAAGTTGTTACATTTCCAGACGGAGAAGATCCAGATAGTTTTGCTAAAAAACACTCAGAAGTTGCTTTAAGAGAATATCTAGAAGAGTCATCACAAGACTTTATCAATTTTAAAGTATCACTTCTAATGGAAGAAGCGAGTAATGATCCAGTAAAAAAGGCAGGGTTAATTAGGGATATAGTAACAAGTATTTCTAAAATTCCAGATAGTATACAACGAGAAGTTTACGTGCAAGAATGTTCTCGTATTATGGAAATTTCTGAACGAGTTTTATTTAGTGAATTAGCACAGTTAATATCTAAAAACACTAAAGATTTTAATAAAAATCAGCAAAAAGATAAACAATCATTTGAGGTAGTAAAAAAGCAAACAGAACAATTAAAAGAAGTAGATTCTTTATTTATTCTTGAAAGAGAAATCATTAGAATTTTATTATTATTTGGAAATCAAGAAACAGATTTCGTAGATTTTATAGAGGTTGAAGATGAGGAGGGTGTAATGCATTTAGAAAAAGAAAAATACACAAATCAGGTATCTAAAGAATTGTATTTAAACCTTCAAGATGATGAAATAGAGTTTTCAAATGAAATTTTTCAAAGTATTTATTATGAAATGATTCATCAATTAAATCAAGAAGATAAAATTGAAATGGAGGCATTTATCAACCATCCAAATACTAATATATCTTCAATAGTTACCTCTATTTTAATGGATGATGAGAAATATACTTTAAGTGATTGGGAACGAAAAAATATCTTTGTTACTGATTCAGAGGAGGTGCTATCAAAACTAGTTACCGATGCTATTTTAAATCTAAGAAGAATTCTTATTGATAAAAAAATACAGCAACTTATCAATCCTAAGGAAGGAGCATCTGTTGAGAATACCGATTTAGAAATGATTCAAAATTATACAGAGTTAAAAAAACGACTGTATAGTAAGTTGATGAGGGTTGTATAATTAGCGCTAAACAAGTAATTTTATTATTATAGGTTAATTTTATTATTTATTTTTGTAAAAAAATTTACCCCTATGAAAAAAATTAAACTTTTAACAAAATCATTATTTTTAATGCTAACAGCTCCTTTAGAAATTTCAAAAGGTCAAAGACGTAGAAATTTACTGCAGTCAAAAAAAATATTAAAATCTATTAGATTATTTTAAGTTATTTGGGATTACGCAAACAGGTATTGGGTTCATTTTGTGCTGATTAGCGCTGTTAAATTTGAGATATATTTTATATACCTCTTTTTGTCTTTCAGTAAAATTATCTACTTTTTTACCCATTTTTTCAATTTTCATTGCCCATTCTAGTTCATCATAACTAGCTCCTAATTGATCTTCGTCAGTTCTGTCATCTCCCCATAAGCCGTCTGTTGGAGGAGCTTTTTGAATTTCTTCATCTACCCCTAAATAACGAGCAATTGCATATACTTCAGATTTCATCAAATCTGCAATAGGACTTAGATCTACTCCGCCGTCTCCGTATTTGGTGTAAAATCCAACGCCAAAATCTTCAACTTTGTTTCCAGTTCCTGCAACTAATAAATTATCTAAACCAGCAAAATAATATAAACTTGTCATGCGTAATCTAGCCCTTGTGTTTGCCAAACTCATAAAACGATCATCTTCGTTTTCAACGGTTGGCACTGCATTTACAAGACTATCAAAAACAGGTGTTAAGTTTACTTGGTACGTAGCAACATTTTTAAAACGTTCTTGAAGTGAAGAAATATGACGTGTTGCTCTATTTACTTGACTTTCTTCTTGGTGAATAGGCATTTCTAAACATACTGTAGGGAAGCCAGTTTTAGCACATAATGTAGATGTAACAGCAGAGTCTATTCCACCAGAAACTCCTATTACAAATCCTTTAACCCCCGCATCTGTAGCATAGTCTTTTAACCATGATGTTATATATTGAGTAACTTTTTCAACTTGCATAGAAAACTATTTTAGTATTTTTACGTTCTTAATACATAGCAAAGATACAAAGCATATGCGAAATTATTTCTTATTTTTCTTTTTGCTATTATTTTTCAATTCTTGTCAAAAAGATGCTAAAAATAATATTGATACTTCAATTATAGAAGTAGATTTTATGATGTATAGATTTGAACAAGATTTTTATGAGAATAATGGGGAGAATTTAGAAGTATTAAAAGAAGATTTTCCGTTGCTTTTCCCCAAGAATACCCCAGATAGTGTTTGGATTTCAAAAATTCAAGATAAAGATGAACAAGAATTATACAAAGAAACTCAAAAGGTTTATTCATCATTTTCTGATATTGAGACAGAATTAACTTCGCTATTTAAGCATATTACATATTATAATCCAACGTTTAATGCGCCGGATATTATCACAGTTTTAAGTAATATAGATTATGAGTATAGAGTTGTGTTTACAGATCTTTTAGTGCTTATTTCTATAGACGTCTATCTTGGTGAAAATCACCCGTTTTATAATGAATATCCATCTTATATTAAACAAAATAACAATCGAGAAAGAATTGTAGTTGATGTTGCTAACAACATCATAGAATCTAAAATGAAACCACTTAATAATAGATCTTTTTTATCAAAAATGATTTATGAAGGCAAAAAATTATTTCTACTAGATCTATATCTACCGTCCAAGCCAGATGAAATAAAAATAGGCTATTCTAAAGAAAAATTTAACTGGGCGTTAGCCAATGAAGAACAAGTTTGGAAATACTTCATAGAGAATAATTTACTGTATAGTACAGATACTAAATTGAACAAAAGATTTTTAGAAAAGGCTCCTTTTTCAAAATTTTATATAAGTGAAGATAGGATGTCTCCAGGTCGTATTGGACAAAGGATTGGCTGGCAAATTGTTCGTTCCTTTATGGACAATAATGATGTATCTTTGCAAGACTTATTATCTTTAGATGAGGAAGAAATTTTTAAAAATTCTAAATACAAACCAAGAAAATAATGGCCGTAGCACATACTTCAAAAATTGAATTCACTGTTGAACTAGATGAGAATAAAATTCCTGAGAATATAAGTTGGACAGCTGAAGATGGAGGAATAGATAACCAATTATCAAAAGCAATTATGCTTTCTGTTTGGGATCATAAAAAAAAGGATACTTTACGAATGGATCTTTGGACCAAAGATATGCCAGTTGATGAAATGAAACAATTTTTTCATCAAACCTTAGTTTCTATGGCAGCCAGTTTTGAGCGTGCAACAGACGATCAAAAAATGACGGCAACCATGAGAGATTTTTGCGACTATTTTGCTGAAAAACTTGAGTTGAAGAAGTCATAATTTCTTAGTTTTTTTACTATTTATTTTATTAAGAAATTAAGTTGCTTTTGATGAGGGATGTAAGCTTATGGTCTTTAAAATCTGTTTGTAATCTTTATGGTTATTCACAAAATCTAATTCAGAGACATCAATAATTAGTGTATTAAGATGCTGTTCCGTTTTAATAAAGTTATGATATCCATCATGGATTTTTTGTAGATAATCTGCCTGAATATTTTGTTCATAATCTCGTCCTCTTTTTTTAATGTTTTCTAGAAGACGATCTGTATTCTGATACAAATAGATATATAAATCAGGTTTTGAAATTTCTTTATACATAATATCAAACATTTTTCTGTACAAAGCATATTCGTCTTTTTGCAATGTTACTTGTGCAAAAATTAATGATTTAAAAATATAATAATCAGAAACAATAAGGTTCTTAAACAAATTAAACTGAGCTAAATCATCACTAAGTTGCTGATATCTATCTGCTAAAAAACTCATTTCTAAAGGAAAAGCAAATCGCTCTTTGTCTTCGTAAAATTTTGGAAGAAACGGATTGTCTGCAAAGCGTTCTAGTACAACTCTAGCGTTAAACTCATCACTCATTAAACTTGCTAATGAAGTTTTCCCTGCACCTATATTACCTTCTATAGCGATATAGTTATACTTTTCAGTAAGGGGTATTGGCCTTATTAATTTAGATGAAATTTTTTCAATTGATGAAGCGTCCGAACAGTTATTTAAACAAACATATAGTTGTTTTTTTTCTATTGGGTGAAGAGAGTTTTTTGCAATTTCAACCAAAGGAACTAAGACAAATTTTCTTTCTAACATTCTTGGATGTGGAATGGTAATTTTTTTTGAAAATATGATTTCATCCTCAAATAATAAAATATCAATATCTATTTTTCTATCAGTATATTCATGTAAGTTATTTCTTTCTCTACCTAAATTTGATTCTATTGTTAGAAGTTTTTCAAGTAAGCTTTCTGGTTGTAAATAGGTAGAAACAGCAATACACATATTATAAAAATCTTCACCTTTATATCCCCAAGAACTTGTTTTGTAGATAGAAGAAATTTTTTGAATAGCACCAACAGTCTCTGCAATCTTAAAGATTGCTTTTTGTAGGTTTTTTAATTTTTCTCCTTGGTTAGAACCAAGAGATAAATATGTAAGGCGTTGTATTTTCATTAAGACATACAAAGAAACTAAATAAAAGAAGACTGTTTGTATGGAAACAAAAAAATCGCCAAAATATTTTGGCGATTTTTAAATTTATAAACTAAAAAGAGGTGTTTAGTCTTCTTTCTTGTCTTCTTCTCTAGGTTTGCGATCTTCTCTAGGTTTACGGTCGTCTCTACGATCATCTCTACGATTATCACGTCCACGGTTGTCTCTACTACCTCTACTATCACGTCCACGAGAATTATCTCTTGGTGGTCTTTCAACAAATCCTTCTGGTTTTGCTAAAATAGCTTTTCTAGAAACTTTTTCTTTTCTTGTTCTCGGATCTAAACCAAAGTATTTTACATCTAGTATATCTCCCATCTTAACAACATCAGCAACATTGTCTGTACGTTCCCAAGCTAGCTCACTAACGTGAAGTAAAACTTCATTACCAGGAGCTTCAGTATATTCAACAACAGCACCAAAATCTAAGATTTTGATTACTTTTACTTCATATACAGAACCTTTTTCAGGTTTAAACATCATAGACTCTATTCTAGCGATAACTGCTTCAATTCCTTCAGGTTTTGTTCCTAAAATTTCGATAATACCTTCCTCAGTAACAGCGTCTTCAGTGATCACAATAGTTGTTTCCGTTTCTTTCTGTAACTCCTGAATATGTTTACCACCTGGCCCAATAAATGCACCAATTAGTTCATTAGGAATTCTTCTATTAATCATTTTAGGAGCATGAGCTTTTACTTCTTCATTTGCTGAAGCAATAGTTTCAGTAATTTTATCTAAAATATGTAAACGACCATCACGTGCTTGTTTTAGTGCGTTTACTAAAATCTCATATGGTAATCCCTTAATTTTAATATCCATTTGACAGGCAGTAATTCCTTCAGAAGTTCCAGTAACTTTAAAGTCCATATCTCCTAAGTGATCTTCATCACCTAAAATATCAGATAATACTGCATAACGATCTCCATCAGAGATTAACCCCATGGCAATTCCAGAAACAGGTCTTGTAAGTTTCACACCTGCATCCATTAATGCCATTGTACCAGCACAAACTGTTGCCATAGAAGATGAACCATTAGATTCTAATACTTCAGATACAACTCTTACAGTATAAGGACAGTCGTCTGGAATCATTCCTTTTAATCCACGTTGTGCTAAATTACCATGACCAACTTCTCTTCTAGAAGTTCCTCTTAAAGGTCTTGCTTCACCTGTACAAAAAGGAGGGAAGTTATAGTGTAAATAGAATTTTTCTTCACCTTCATAAGAAGGCATGTCTATTTTATTTGCATCTCTAGAAGTTCCTAAAGTAACCGTCGCTAAAGCTTGAGTTTCTCCACGAGTAAAAATTGACGAACCATGAACAGATGGTAAGTAATCTATTTCTGACCAAATTGGTCTAATCTCATCAGTTTTACGTCCATCTAAACGAATCCCTTCAGCTAATGTTAATTCTCTAACAGCTTCTTTTTCAGCTTTTCTATAATAACCACCTACTAGATGACCAAATTCTGCCATTTCTTCTTCTGTAAAAGATGCTTTTACTTCTTCTTTTACTTCAGAAAATGCAGCCGATCTTTCAGCTTTAGAAGTTCCTTTTTTAGCAATCGCATAACATTTGTCATAAGCTAAATCGTGAACTCTTTTTCCTAATTCTTCATTTTGTTCTGCTGTCTCGTATTCACGAACTTCCTTCTTACCGAAAGCTTCTGCTAAACGAACCTGAGCTTCTATTTGAATTTTAATAGATTCATGAGCAAATTTAATAGCGTCTGCCATTTCTTCTTCACTACATTCATCCATTTCACCTTCTACCATCATCACTGAATCGGCAGAAGCACCAATCATCATATCTATGTCTGCATCTGCTAATTGAGCCCTACTTGGGTTAATTACAAATTCTCCATTTACTCTTGCAACACGTGCTTCAGAGATAGGACATTCAAAAGGAAAATCACTTAATTGAATCGCTGCTGAAGCTGCTAAACCTGCTAATGCATCCGGCATAACGTCTTCATCATGAGACATCAATTGAATCATCACTTGTACTTCTGAATGATAGTCTTTTGGAAATAACGGACGTAAAACACGGTCTACTAGACGCATTGTTAATACTTCGCCATCACTTGGTCTTGCTTCTCTTTTAAAGAATCCACCAGGATAACGACCCGCTGCAGCAAATTTTTCTCTGTAGTCTACCGTTAACGGTAAAAAGTCTACAGGACTTTGCTTGTAGTTAGATACTACTGTACATAACAACATTGCTTTTCCCATTTGAACAACAACTGAACCGTGAGCTTGTTTTGCTAATTTACCGGTTTCTAATGAGATGGTTCTTCCATCTCCAAGGTCTATGACCTCTCTAAATACTTTTGGAATCATACTTTAATAATTCGTTCTTAATTAAACTTTTCTTGTTGTGTGTGTGTTGTTGTGTGTTGTTGTGATCCAATGGAAGTAAAAATTAAAAGAGGTAGCATATAGCTACCTCTTTTATGTAGGTATTATTTTCTAATTCCTAACTCTTTGATAATTGCACGATATCTTGCGATATCTTTCTTCTTTAAGTAGTCTAAAAGACTTCTTCGCTTTCCAACCATTTTCACTAAGGAACGCTCTGTGTTAAAATCTTTACGATTTTGTTTTAAGTGCCCTGTTAAATGGTTAATTCTGTGCGTGAATAATGCAATTTGTCCTTCTGCTGAACCAGTATTAGTTTTACTATTACCGTGTTTTTCGAAGATTGTTTCTTTTACTTCTTTTGTCAAATACATGCCAATATTATTTAAATGATTTTTATGTACATCAATGATTTTTTCATTGACGGGGCAAATGTACAATTATTTTATATGGTAACCTATAAATTTTATAGTGATGTAAAGAAGCAAAGATTAAGGGTAACTTGTTCTAGACTAGAAGATTGTAGTAGTAAAAAAGGGCATGCTCTTTTTATACTCTTATGGGTTCATTTTGAATTAAATCTATGTACAAGTTGATTTGTTGTTTTAGGTTTTTTCTTTCGTAAATTCCATCTAAAAAACCATGCTCTAAAACAAACTCTGAACGTTGAAACCCTTCAGGCAAATCTTTTCCTGTAGTATCCCTTACTACCCTTGGCCCAGCAAAAGCTATTAAAGCATTAGGCTCTGCAATATTGATATCTCCCAACATGGCAAAAGAAGCCGTTGTTCCTCCTGTTGTTGGGTCTGTACATAAAGAAATATAAGGTATTTTTGCTTCTGCTAGTTGTGCAAGTTTAGCAGAGGTTTTTACCAATTGCATTAAAGATAAAGATGCCTCCATCATTCTTGCCCCACCAGATTTTGAAATCATCAAGAACGGGAGTTTGTTTTTGATCGAATATTCTATTGCTCTTGCAATTTTTTCACCAACAACACTTCCCATAGATCCTCCAATAAAGGAAAAGTCCATTGCTGCAATTACAATATCTTTGCCCAAAGATTTACCGACTGCTGTTCTAACGGCATCTTTTAGCTTGGTTTTTTCTTGCGCAGCTTTTAATCTGTCGGGATATTTTTTTGTGTCTTCAAATTTAAGAGGATCTTTTGCTGTAATATTAGAATTCAATTCTTTAAATCTATTGTCATCAAAAAGCATTTCAAAGTATTCTTTACTGCCTATTCTAACATGATAGCCATCTTCTGGGCTTACGTATAAATTTCGTTTTAATTCTTCAGTATCTATTATTTTACCACTAGGAGTCTTATACCATAAGCCTTTTGGGGTATCTTTTTTTGCTTCTGTAGGCGTATTAATTCCTTTCTCTTTTCTTTTAAACCAAGCCATATACTACTAGTTAGTCGTCTGTTTTGTGTTATTAATTTAAGGAAATATCTCCTCAAGCTAAGTTGACAAATTTAATGGAATAATATGTAACTTTCCAATAAAAAAGAAAGTCTGTTTAAAGATTGAATTATAACTGCGATTCAATCTTTAAACAGACTCTTGTATTTTAAAACGTATCCTACTATAATGTATCTACATTATTTAAGTCCTCAAAAGCCTTTTTCAATCTAGTTTTGAAGGTAACTTCTCCTTCACGTAACCATTTTCTAGGATCATAATGTTTTTTATTAGGCTGATCTGCACCATCTGGATTTCCAATTTGGTTTGCTAAATAATCTGCCTTTCCTTGCATATAATCGCGAATTCCTTCAGTAAAAGCATATTGTAAATCGGTGTCAATATTCATTTTAATAACACCATAGCCAATAGATTCTCTAATTTCTTCAAGGGTAGAACCTGATCCACCATGAAATACAAAATCAATTGTATTGTGGGCTAGGTTGTGTTTTTGAGAAACATGCTCTTGAGAGTTTTTTAAGATTTTTGGAGTTAATTTTACATTTCCTGGCTTGTAAACTCCATGAACATTACCAAAGGCTGCAGCAATTGTAAATTGAGGACTAACCTTCATTAATTCTTCATATGCATAAGCAACTTCTTCTGGTTGTGTGTATAATTTAGAAACATCAATATCTGAATTATCTACTCCATCTTCCTCTCCACCTGTGATTCCTAACTCAATTTCTAGAGTCATCCCCATTTTAGACATACGAGCTAAATAGGTTTTGCAAATTTCAATATTTTCTTCAATTGGCTCTTCAGATAAATCAATCATATGAGAACTATAAAGTGGTTTTCCCGTAGCGGCAAAATGTTCTTCACTTGCGTCTAGTAAACCATCAATCCAAGGTAATAGCTTTTTTGCACAATGGTCTGTATGTAAAATAACAGGAACTCCGTAAGCTTCAGCTAATAAATGAATATGTTTTGCACCTGCAACTCCGCCAGCTATTGCTGCTTTTTGGTTTTCGTTAGACAAACCTTTTCCTGCATTAAATTGTGCACCACCATTTGAGAACTGAATAATTACAGGAGCATTTAAATCTTTAGCTGTTTCTAATACAGCATTAATTGTATTTGAACCAACAACATTTACAGCTGGTAAAGCAAATGCTTTCTCTTTGGCTAGTTTAAAAATAGCTTGAACTTCTTTACCTGTTGCAACTCCTGGTTTGATATTGTGACTCATTTTTTTTGTTTTAAATGATTGAAATTTAGGAATCAAAAGTAATCAAAAAATAGCTATGAGGAGAAGATTTTGGCTCAGATGAGCTTAAAAATCATCGAAATCGTTGTAGCAGAAATGGTGATATTATTTTAAAAAGGATAATTTATTCCAATGTTATAAACTGCGTTTGAAAAGTTGTAATTTCTAAACCATTTATTACTTTCTAAGTAGGGTTCGTGCATTTTAAAACCAAGGTCTAATCTAAAGACTAAAAAACTAAAATCGTACCTGAGTCCAAAACCAGAACCAACAGCAATATCTTTTACTGAATTTAATCCATTGAATCTTGCTTCTTCTTCAGCAAAAATAGAATTTGTGATGTCCCATATGTTTCCTGCATCAACAAATAAGGCTCCTTTTAAACTTCCAAACAAATCAAATCTATATTCTGCACTGGTTAAAAACTTAAGACTTCCAATATTATATTCTAATCCAGAATTTCGACTTCCAGGACCTAAGTCATAAGTTTGCCAAGCTCTAATATCATTTGACCCCCCAGCAAAATAACTTTTTGTGAAAGGAATTGCTGAATTATCGTAAGGAATAATTGCACCAATAAAACTTCTAAAACCAATAACTGAACTATCATCTATTTCCCAAAATTTCTTATACTCTATGTCTGTTTTAAAATACTGAGCTAGCGGAATATTAAAAATAGTTTTCCTATTGTTATTGTCTTTTTTATTAGACAATAAACCTCCAATATTTCCAGAGTTGGCAATTCTTATTTTAAAAAAGGAAAAATTATTATCTCTAAAGTCCTGCTGATTATTATAGGTAAAAGAATAAGCTATTGTTGGAATTAAAAAATCTGATGTAATGATATTGTACCTGTCTAAAATATTTAAATTGTTTCTGTATGAATCTGGATTGTTGGATTGAAAGTTAGAATCGTTAAAAATAGTTCTCATAAACGAAACAGTTTCCTGTTGTCTTTCTAAATTATAATCTGGATCGTTAAAAAACTCTTTTGCAATAGAATTAAGTTTAATATATTCAGAATTGTAGATATCAAAGTAATTCCCAATTCTTAAGTTTCTTACATATTGAGTATTGAAAACATCTAATTGAATTGTTTTTTTTGAATTATACTGCCATTTGTAATCAATTAATGCTGTGACCGTTTCTCTATCTAGTCCAATATTTTGCTGAATACTTGTTCCTAATGTAAACATAGTTCTTGGAGACATCCTCTTTGGAACTAATTTGTTAATTCCGAAAGGCGCGACAAAACGTGGAATTTCTAGAGACATATCTGCTCCAATTTCCCATGAGTTGAAAAAGCGTTCTTCTTTATTTGCATCTTGAGAAGCATTAAAAAAAGAACTTAAAAACGAGAGTTTAAAGATTTCGGCACCTTTAAAGATATTTCTGTTTACAATAGAAAACTTAGCAGAAACGCCAAGGTCTCTTATGTTAGAGTGTGTGAGTTCTGTTTCTAAATCTAAACTAAATTTATCTAGAGGTGTCAGAAAAATTGAAACATCTAGTTGGTTATTTAGGCTGTCTACTGTTTCATATTTGATATTGGTAACTTTAAAGTTTCTTAATGATTTTAAATGTTTTCTCGTTAGATTCCTTAGAGAATCTGCATACACTTCATTGGGTTTAATAAAGATAGATTCAGATAATAGTTTTGGATTGTATTTTATTTTCTTATGAGCAAGAAAGTTAATTCCTTGATAGTTTATAGAGTCTAGGTATGGACTGTCTTTTTCAGTAAAAGAATAATCAGTAAAAACAGTTACTTTTCTCAGTTTTTGAATATAATAAGGCTTTAAAACATACTCCCCATTTGTTTTTAAAACTCTTTTTTTATCAAAAATAACAAGATCAACATTTGTTTTGTAATTATTTGTGTTAGCAGAATCTATGTTGTAGTACCCCAAATCACTTTCTGTGAAGTGATAAATACCACTATTTCTAAAAAGATTGGTGATTCTTTTTGCTTCTTTAATAAAATTAGTTTCATTAAATTGGTCTCCAGTTTTTAAATAAGATGATGCTTTTTTAGATTGATATAAAGAATCTAAAACAGGTGATTTTATTTTTGTTATTATAGCATCTAAAAAAGTTGGGCGACCTGTATTTATGATGTAATTGATACTGGCTTTTTTATTTTTTAATAGCTCTTTTTTTGAACTTACATCTACTCTAAAATACCCATTATTTTTATGGTAGGCATTTAGGTTATTGATTGTTTTTTTAATTTTATCATCATTAATTATTATTGGAGATTGGCCATTTTTTAAAAACCAATTATTTAAGCCAATCATACTTTTAGCATAAGATATGCTTTGCTTTTCAGAAAAAATATTTTTTATAAAATTGTATGTTTTAGGTTTGGTTTTACCCCATTCTGATGGCTTTTTAGGTTTTGTATTGTCTCCTAAATTATAGAAATATAAAGAAAGAGGAAGTCCTAATGTTTTACTGTTAGGTTTTTGAACTAATAATTCATTTAAATCTGTATTAGTGTTTTTCTTTTCATTAACTGTAATTGTATTTTGTGTCAGTAAAAACTGAGAATCTTGCACTCTTTTAACAGAGCTGCATGCAGACAAAAACAATGTCAATAAAAAGAAAATAAAGATTTTTTTCATGAAACGTACTCGCAATATAAATTCAAAAATACTACTTTTGATTACTTTATTAAGATAAAAACTTTTCTGAGTCGTCTATAAGAGAAAGACGCTTAGGTTTTATTGTTTTTTTTTAGTGAAACAAAACCAGTTTAATTCATGAGTTTATCTAAAAATCATCTAAAACTTATAACAAGTTTATCTCAAAAAAAGTATAGGCACAAGTACAAATTATTTGTAGTTGAGGGAATGAAAGTTGTTCAAGAGTTTTTAAATTCATCGTATGAATTAGAAATCTTATTTTCTACAGAAAGTAGTTTTTCATATTTAGATAATTTTATTGAAGTTTCTGAACAAGAGTTAAAAAAGATCAGTAGTTTAAAAACACCAAATAAAGTGGTAGCTTTATTTAAAATACCAGTGGAGAAAAACAGCAACTCTTCTGGTTTGATAGTCGCTTTAGATGCTATTAATGATCCAGGAAACTTGGGAACTATTATTCGTTTGTGTGATTGGTTTGGTGTAGATAAACTTCTTTGTTCAAAAGAAACGGTAGATTGTTATAATACAAAAGTTGTACAATCAAGCATGGGTTCGTTAACTAGGGTAGCTATCTCTTATATTGATTTAAAAGAATATTTATTGTCGGTTTCCATTCCTATTTTTATAGCGGATATGGATGGAGATAATGTTTATGAAATGAAGCCTCCAGCTTCAGCAGTTTTAGTTATGGGAAATGAAGCTAATGGAATCTCTAATTCTATAAAAGAAATAGTTAGCACTAAGATTACTATACCAAGGTACGGGGACTCTCAGCTAACAGAAAGCTTAAATGTAGCTACTGCTACTGCTATTTTATTAAGTGAATTCCGAAGATAGATTTATTCAAAAGCAAAGTTTAGAAAAACTCCTCGTGTAGAAAATATATTAATAGGTGATGTCCAAGGGCTATTGCCATTATTATCATCTATAAGCTCCCTATTCATTGCAAATACTCCTCGAATAGAAGGTGAAAATTTAAAAAAGGATAAGTAGACGTCAACACCAATACCAAATTCATACATGAAATTACTAGTTTTCATTCTAAATTCTCCACTAAAATTATCATCAGAATTTTCTTGATTACTTGAAAAATTATGATCGTAAGATACACCAGCAAGCACATAAGGCCTTACGTTATTCCATCTATCTGTACTAAATTTCAAAACCAATGGAAGATGTAGGTACGTAGAGCCAATTTCGCGAACACTATCCCTCTCGGTCAGCAAAGATGGACTATTATTAAAATAAATAGTTTTTGAATTGCTAATTAGGCCTGGTTCAAAACGCAAATTAATATTTTTATGAATTCGAAGATCTGTAATTAAACCCACATTAAAACCAGCTGTAGGTTTTATTTCAACAACGGTACTAGGAAAATTACTTGGCCTGTAATTTACTTTAAAATCGTTTTTATTAAGTCCTAAATAAAAACCATAATGAATCTTTGGGTCATCAAAAGTAGGTAGGTTGTCTACATTTCTTCTTTTTTGAGCAGTAGCAGATAGAACAAACAAACAACAAACAATAAAGAAGACTATTTTTTTCATATTATTTAGTAGCAGAGTATATTGTAGCAACGCCAAACGTAACAGGTGTATGTATTGTATTTATAAACCCATTTTTTTTTAAAATATTGTTGAAGGTCTCGCCAAAAGGAAAATAATTTGCAGATTCACTCAGATAAGAGTAGGCTACTTTATCTTTAGAAAATAGTTTCCCGATCATAGGTAAAATAATAGAGGTATAAAATTTATAACCTTGTTTGAACGGAAATTTTGTTGGGTTTGATGTTTCTAAAATAACAAATGTTCCTTTAGGTTTTAATACGCGTCTTATTTCGGTAAGCCCTTTGTCTAAATTAGCAAAATTTCTAACACCAAATGATACCGTGATTGCATCAAATGTATTGTCTTCAAAAGGCATGTTCTCAGAATCACCAACAACCATTTCTATTTTATCAGTTAATTTTGCTCTAGCTATTTTTTCTTTCCCTACAGCCAGCATTCCTTCTGAAATATCTAATCCAATAATTTTTTGTGGTTGTAATGTAGACATCATTAATGCTAAATCTCCTGTTCCAGTGGCAATATCTAAAATTTGTTGAGGTTTATTTTTAGAAATAATTTTCACTACTTTTTTTCTCCAACTAATATCTATCCCAAATGAAATAACTCTATTTAAGTCATCATAGTTTTTAGAAATATTGTTAAACATTGTAGCTACTTGCTCTTTTTTACCTAGGTCAGAATCTTTATAAGGTTTAATTGTTTTCGACATCTTATTTTTATCTATTAGAGATAAACACGTTATTTAATTTAGTAGAAATTACCCATTGATAGCAACTACCTCACTAATTTCATTTGGAAGCATTTCCTTTAACATTGTTTCAATTCCGTTTTTTAAAGTAATGGTAGAAGATGGGCATCCACTACAGGCACCTTGTAAAATTACACTTACAACCTTACTTTCTTCATCGTAAGACTTAAAAGCAATATTACCACCATCAGAAGCAACTGCAGGTCGAATATATTCATCTAAAATAGCTATAATCTTTCCAGGCGTACCATCTAAACCATCTGTAGTAGCTTCTTCTTTTTCTTTTTTTGTAGTGCTTTCTGTTTTAGGAAGCTCTTTAATGATGGTTTTATTGTCTTGAAGATACGTACTGATAAAATTTCTTACTTCAGCATACACATCATTCCATTCAACAACATCAAACTTGGTAATAGAGATGTAATTTTCAGAGATAAATACTCCTTTTACGAAAGAGAATCCAAATAAGGCTTGTGCTAATGGAGAAGACTTACTTGCTTCTTCAATATTTTTATATTCAACATCTGTAGCTGTCAAAGATTTATTGGTGCCAAACTTCATGGCTGAAGGATTTGGAGTTACTTCTGCATAGACTTCTATAGCTTCTTTTTTTCTGGAATTGTCTGTTTCCTTTACAGCAATATTTCCAGCTTGAAGATAGGCTTCAATTTGCTCTCTTACTTCCTCTTGTACATCACTCCATTCAATAATATCAAATCGTTGTATGGCAATAAAATTTGCTGTAATAAATACCTTTTTTACAAAAGGCAGATAAAATAATTGTTGCGCTAAAGGAGATTTTTTAGCATCATCTATATTATTAAATTCATAACTACCTCCGTTAATTAAAATTTGAGTACTTACAAATTTTAAGATATTATCGTTGTTAGTAGACTGAATTGTAATTGTTTGTGAACTCATTTTTTCTTGTTAGTAAATGAAGTGCAAAATTACTGCAAAAAAAATGAATAGATATGTTAAATAGAGATAAAATAGCTCTTCAAATTTTGTGATAATATTTCTTAAAATACACTGAGTAGTGCAATTATAGATGTACTGAAAACCCGGCAGTTACCATAGTATTATCTATGTTTAATTCAGCAGCTTCTACCTGATTATACTGCGGGTAAAAGTCGTAAAGTCCGGTTTTATTGCTGTTGGTGTAAGCAAGGTTAAATTTTACCCATCCAAAATTATATCCAAACCCCAAAGAATAGCTTTGTAGATCATCTGATGCTATCGCTCTCACGTCTGGGCTTTGCTCATATATATATCCACCTCTAATACTTAGTTTTTTAATTCTCCATTCTGTCCCAAGATGAAGTGCATCAACTTTTCTTAATTGATTATCGAAAAATAAATTCTCCTCAGAAAAATCATCTCCAGATAAATTTAAACCACGATAGTTCTTTGTTGAATAATCTAAACTGATCAATCCAAATTTTCCAAAAATTATAGCGGTACTTGCTGTAATTTTACTTGGAGTTCTTAATTTATATAGCAAGCCTTGTGTTGGTAAATTACCACCAAAAGTATTGTCATAGATGATATCATCATTACTTACTTCAATTTCAGTATCTCCAAAAAAACCATCATTATTTGTGATGTTGGTATTTTCAATGATTTCGGTAAACCAAGTGGGAGACTGATAGCTAATACCTAAACGAAAAGCATTTGTTGGTTTGTAAATAACTCCTGCACTTAAAGAAAACCCAACACCAGTTGTGAAGTTTTCTTGGTAAAGACGAGCATTTAAAGTGTTGTTATTTCCATCATTATTGTTTTCTCTTAAAATTGTTTGCTGACTAAAATTGAGATCATAAAAATTTAAACCAGCTCCAACATGCATTTTTTCTTCATAGACCCCTGAAAAAGCAAAGCTTAATTCGGACATGTCTCCATTGTAAAAGTTAGATAATTGTTGATTATCTGCAATATCATACACTAATTGATTTTCACTATTATCTAACGGAAAGTTATCAAACGAAGCAAAACCACTAGTTCCTTTAGCAATAAATGTATCTTCAAAATCTGCTAAAACCCTATAATTTATACCCATTGCTAATTTAGACCATTCGTCACTTGTGTAGTTGTTAAAAGTAAATACTACACCAGCATTTGATACTTTAAAGAAATCTTGTTGAGTTGTTGTTGAATTTCCATAATAAGTTGTTAAGTAATCTGTGCTTCTAGATTGAAAAGCTATAGATGCATTGCTATCGTTAAATATAGATATTCCAGCAGGGTTTATCGTCATAGCAGTTACATCTCCACCTACAGCTCCAAAAGCACCTCCCATTGCAACAAACCGGGCACTTCCATTTCTATCATTTCTTGAAAACATAGTAGATAAATCCTCGTAGCCTAACGATTGAGAATAGGATGTATAACTCACTGCGGCAAAAGCCACAAAAAGGATAATTTTTTTCATAGTTACTTGTTTAGATATTTTAACCTCCTCTTTTAGAAGAGCTTCTTCTTGGTGTACTACTACTTCTCGAAGGGCTACTTCTTCTTGAAGGACTAGAAGATCTTGTTGAAGAACTTCTAGTTGAAGATGATCTTCTTGGAGAAGGGTTAGTCCTGGGAGAAGATCTGTTGAAATTTGAACTATTGTTGCCTCTAGTGTTATAACTTCTGCTTTTTCGGGTATTGGTCTTACTTCTAGTAGTTGCGACTCTTCTTTTACTAGTAGTATTATCAGATTTCCTAACCCTTTTGGTAGTATTATTAGTATTGTTTCTCACAAAAGCATTTGCTCTTCTGGTTGTAGTGCTATAATTTCTTCTACTATATGAATTGTTAGTGGATGCTCTCCTGCCATAATTATAATTTCTTCTTCCATTATAGGCTAAACCACTACCATAATAATTCCCCCAATTTGAGAATCCATAACCATACATGCCATAATTATATGGATTATAAGGACCAAAATTATTATATGGATTGTTAAAATATCCGTATCCACCCCAATAATAGCCATTATTCCATCTGTTCCCCCATCTTAAGCCCCATGGTCTTCCATACCAAGAATTAAAAGAACCATACCCATACCCATACCCAATATATGGATCGTATAAATTCCAATTATTAGCCCATCCAAAACTATTGTTATTGTTTAAATTAATAGTAATAACAACACTCTGGCTATCTTCATAGCCCCAAGAACTATTTGTATTATAGTTACTAATGCTATCTCTTGAATTTGAAATAGTATCGTTCACAGAACTATAGGTTTCTATGTCTGTAAGGATGTCTGTTCCATTAATATAATCTATTCTCTCTAATTCTTTTGTGAAATAATTTTGCTCAAAATCTCTATGCTCATCACTATTTGCTACAATGATATTGCGTTCAGTTGTATTTGAAGAATAAATACCATCATTACCTGGCACGTTTTGATAAATAGTGCAAGAAGAAGCGAAAACAATCACAAATAAATAGAAAAAAATTATTGAGCTTGTTGTGTTGATGTAATTTGTTTTCATAATGAAATTATTAGAGATTTAAAAAAACATAAATTGATAGCTAAAAATTAGAAAAATTTTATTGTCTATGCTCAAAATGCTTTAGTTTTGTATTAGTATTTTGATAATAAACAAATTTACTACAATTTTTATAACAAATAATTAACAATATCTGTGCCAAAGTTTGTATTATGAGTAAGAAGTTAACAAAAAGAGCAGAAGACTATTCTAAATGGTATAATGAAATTATACAGAAAGCAGATTTAGCTGAAAATTCTGCAGTAAGAGGCTGTATGGTAATTAAGCCTTATGGATTTGCTATTTGGGAGAATATGCAAGCAGAGTTAGATAGAATGTTTAAAGAAACTGGGCATCAGAATGCTTACTTTCCATTGTTTGTTCCTAAAAGCTTATTTGAAGCAGAAGAAAAAAATGCAGAAGGTTTTGCTAAAGAGTGTGCCGTAGTTACTCATTATAGATTGCAAAATGATCCAGATAATGAGGGGAAGCTTCGAGTAGACCCTGAAGCTAAGTTGGAAGAGGAGTTAATTGTTAGACCTACATCTGAAGCTATTATTTGGAATACTTATAAAGGATGGATTCAGTCTTACAGAGATTTACCATTATTAATTAATCAATGGGCAAATGTTGTTCGTTGGGAAATGAGAACAAGACTATTTTTAAGAACAGCTGAGTTTTTATGGCAAGAAGGTCATACTGCTCATGCAACAAAAACAGAAGCAGTAGCAGAAGCAACTCAAATGCAAGAAATATATGCTGAATTTGCCGAGAATTTCATGGCAATGCCAGTTGTGAAAGGATATAAATCTGAAAGTGAGCGATTTGCGGGTGCCGAGGATACTTTTACAATTGAAGCATTAATGCAAGACGGAAAAGCATTACAGGCCGGAACATCTCATTTTTTAGGCCAAAATTTTGCGAAAGCTTTTGATGTAAAATATACTTCCAAAGAAGGAAAACAAGAATACGTATGGGCAACCTCTTGGGGTGTATCTACTCGTTTAATTGGAGGGTTAATTATGACTCATTCAGATGATTTAGGGTTGGTTTTACCTCCAAAATTAGCGCCAATACAGGTAGCAATTATTCCTATTTATAAAGGAGAAGAACAACTAGCTGTTATTTCTGAAAAAGTAGCGATTATTGTAAAATCGTTAAAGTCAAAAAGAATTTCAGTAAAATTTGATGACAGAGATACCTACAGGCCAGGAGCTAAGTTTGCAGAATATGAACTAAAAGGTGTTCCTATAAGAATTGCTATTGGTAATCGTGACATAGAAAACAATACAGTAGAAGTAGCTAGAAGAGATACCTTAGAAAAACAAACAGTTTCTCAAGACGAGTTAATTGATTATGTTGAAAACTTATTAGAAGAGATTCAAGAAAATTTATTCAGTAAAGCACTTTCTTATAGAAATGATCATATTACTGAGGTAAATTCTTTTGATGAGTTTAAAGAAGTGATTGATAACAAAGGTGGATTTATTTCTGCTCATTGGGATGGAACAATTGAAACTGAAAATAAAATTAAAGAGTTAACAAAAGCAACTATTCGATGCATCCCAAATGAAGTAATAGAAGAGGCTGGATTCTGTATTTTATCTGGTAAAAAATCAGTCAGAAGAGTCTTATTTGCAAAGGCCTATTAAATTTTTTAAAAAAATATTGCAGAATTTTAAAAACGTTGTATATTTGCATCCGCAATCGGAGGATTATTTTCTGTAAGATTGCAATTGGTCCGTTCGTCTAGGGGTTAGGACGCCAGGTTTTCATCCTGGTAACACGGGTTCGATTCCCGTACGGACTACAAGTTTTATTAAAACAAACATAAAAGAAATGGCAAATCATAAGTCAGCATTAAAGAGAATTAGAAGTAACGAGACAAAAAGGTTACGTAACAAGCATCAGCACAAAACAACTCGTAATGCTGTAAGAGATTTACGTGCATCTTCAGACAAGAAAGAAGCTGAAGGTATGTTATTAAACGTAATTTCTATGTTAGATAAACTAGCGAAAAACAATATTATTCACAAGAATAAAGCAGCTAATTTAAAATCTAAATTAACAAAGCAAGTAGCTACTTTGTAGACTAGTTTCATTAAATAAAATAATAAAACGCTCTGAATATATTCAGAGCGTTTTTTTATGAAATCATTTTAAGATGGCAATTTACCAATCATAACTTTTTTCAGCATCTAGTTTTATAAAAATGAAGAGTAGGAGTGTAAAGCCCCAAAGAGAAGAACCACCATAGCTAAAAAAAGGTAATGGAATCCCTACTGTTGGTATAAGCCCAATAACCATTCCTATATTTACAATTAGATGAAAAAATAAAATTGAGGCTACACCATAGCCATAGATTCTCCCAAATTTATTAGCATGTTTTTCTGCTCTGTGTATGATTCTAAAGAGAAGTGCTATAAACAGCAGTATTACAAGGCTAGATCCCACAAAGCCCCATTCTTCTCCAACAACACTAAAGATGTAATCTGTATCTTGAGCAGGTACAAAGTTTCCCTGAGTTTTATCTCCTTCTAAGAATCCTTTTCCCCAAAATTTCCCTGAGCTAATAGTTTGTATAGACTGATCTGAGTTGTATCCTATTTGTTTTGTGTCTGAGGTTTTTCCTAAGATAACTTCAAACCGATCTCTTTGGTGTTTTTTTAAAACATGATTGTATGAGTAATCTGCAGAGAAAATAAAAAGAGAAGAAAATAAATAGATTGCTACAACTCTCATCCAATTAAATTGTAAAAAACGTTTATTTCTGTAGATCTTATAAATAAGATATATGGAAATAATAATGAATAAGGAGCCAATAATGATTTTTACACCTACCAAAATAGTCGCTATAAATAATATGATAGAGGTACATCCTAAAATAATATAAGCTAAGGTTAATCCTTCTCTATTTAAAACAAAAAAGAACGCTAAATATATGATAGCAGAACCTGGGTCATGCAACGCAATTAAAAAAGCAGGTAAAAAAATGACAATAAAAGCCTTTAGTTGGTTTTTTAGGATACTTAAATTATACTTTCTATCACTCATCAATTTTGCAAGCGCAAGCGCTGTAAATGCTTTTGCAAATTCTGATGGTTGTAAACTAACACCTCCAAATCGATACCAAGATTTTGCCCCGTTAATTTCTGTACCAAAAATAAATAGCCCTATCAACGTTACTAATGAAAGGATGAAAAAAATACTTGAAAACTGCTGAAAAAACTTAGCGTTAATAAATAAAATCAAGATGATAAGAGGAATGCTTAATAAAATCCAAAGAAGTTGTTTGCCATATTTTGAAGAAAAATCAAATACCTGAATACTTTCGTCTGAATGAGAAGCTGCGTAAATATTTACCCATCCAAAGCCAACAAGTAACAGAAAGAAAAGTACGAGTAACCAATCTATACCAAAAAAAATATTATTTCGTTCCTGTCTCAAATTTTTTGGGTGCTAAGATTTGACTTTGATATATTGAACTTAAATCAGTTTTTAACATTCGATCTTCAATCCATTTTCTTTTCACAATTCCTGTTAAATATTTTTCAATTAAAAGACTTGTTATTGGCGCTGCAACTGTAGCACCATAACCGCCATTTTCAATAAATACTGCAACTGCAATTTTAGGATTCTCTTTTGGTGCAAAAGCAACTAAAATAGAATGATCTGGTAATTTAATTTTTTTCCCATCAAGTCTCATAAAGTTTTCTGAAGTACCTGTCTTGCCAACAATATCTATTCCTTTAATATTAACCCACTTAGCGGTTCCGGTCTTAAATACTTCATGCATTCCTTCAATAATTGGGTCAAAGTGCTTTTTGTCAATAGTGGTTTGCTTAGCAATTGTAAATGCTGAATCTGTAATGGCTTTGTTTTCTATTCTTTTTACCACATGAGGCGTATAGAAATAACCTCTATTTGCAATCGCTGCGGTTACATTAGCTAGTTGTATAGGAGTTGTAAGCACTTCACCCTGCCCAATGGCATTAGAGATATTAGTAGATGCATTCCATCTATATTTATACATGTTACTATAGTAATCTCCATTAGGTATTAATCCTTTATCACCCTCAGGTAAGTCATACCCCAAATAGTTTCCTAAACCAAAACTTTTAACATGAGCACTCCAATTATTCATTCCGTTTGTAGAGTTATTATTTTTTTCAATAATTCTTTTGTAAGTATTTGCGAAATAACTGTTACAAGATTTTGAAATTGCGGTATTTAGTTGAATAGGTTTTCCATAAATATCACAATGACATTTCATAAATTCTTTTTTACGATTACCATAACGATACCCACCATTGCAATAGAAATGTGTCTCTTCATCAATAACTTCTTCCTGAAGCCCAATAAGTGCATTTACTAGTTTGAAAGGAGACCCTGGAGCATAGGTTCCTTTTAGACCTCTATCATACATTGGTTTGTTAATGGTATCTCCAATGAGCTTCACTGAATTAGGCGACCGTACACGACCTACCATCATGTTTGGATCATAGCTTGGTGAGGTAATTAACGCAAGAATTTCACCAGTTGAGGGTTCTAGTGCTATAATACCGCCTCTTTTTCCTTTCATTAAATATTCTCCATATTGTTGAAGTTTACTATCTATGGTTAATGTAATGTCTTTTCCATTGATTGCAATAGAATCATATATTCCATCTTTAAAAGGCCCCATTATTTTATTGAGTCGATCTCTTCGGAAATGTTTTTTTCCTTTCTTTCCTCTCAATACTTTTTCATATTGAGCCTCTATTCCAGCTTTGCCAATTAATTCGCCTTGTTGATAGTAGTCATCTTTTTTAGCAACGAGTTCATTTACTTCATTAATATACCCCAAAATGTTTGCAGCAGATTTTATGGGATAATCCCTTATAATTCTTTTTTGAATATAAAACCCTTGAAACTTATGTAATTTTTCTTGTAGAAAAGCAAAGTCTTCTTTTGCTAGTTGTTTTAAGAAAACAGATTCTAGCCAAGGCGCATAATTTTCTGCTTTCTTGTAACGCTTTATAAAGTTTTTTTTGGTGATTTTTAAAAGCGAGCAAAATTCTAATGTATCTAAAGGAGTTACCTCATTTGGAATAATCATTACATCATACGAGAGTTGATTAGCAACCAATAATTCTCCATTTCTATCATAAATATAGCCTCTTTCAGGAAAATCAAATTTTATTTTAACCGCAGAAGTTTTCACAGGATTATAATTCCCTCCTCTTACTACTTGTAATTGAAATAATCTTCCAATGAAAAGAAGTCCGATTATTGAAATTAAAAAATATAGTAAAAAACTTCTTTTCATAGTAATTAAGTTATTTTTTTTCTCAGTATATATGATCCTAAAAAATAAAGAACCAAAGTAAAAGTACTTGAATAGAGGGTGTTTAAGAATACAGTTTCCATATTGTGAAAGCTAAAGTTATCTAAGGAGAATAAAACAAAATGATGAATGACTGTTATAGTTACTACGTAATTAAATACTTGTCCAAATGCTTCTGAATGAAGGTTAAAAAGCAGGTAATCTATAGTGTTTTTTTTAAAAAAAAGTTTAATAAAGGATAAACGTAAAAACCCTACAAATAAAAGTGAAGCTGCGTGTATACCACCAGTATCAGAGAAGAGATCTAAGGTTAAGCCGTATATAAAAGCTATGAACAAAAATACAAACCTATTTTTATTTAAAGGGAATATAAAAATAAAAGCAATGTATACATATGGATTAATATGTTGAGAAAAATTGATATTATTAAACAATAATATTTGTAGTAAAAGGATAAGGATACTCCAAAAAAAGATGCGGAATTTATTCATTACTGCTTTTTTCTAGATTCATAATTTCTTCTTTGTCAAAATCTTTAATAACATAGATATTTTTTAAATTACTCATATCATTAAAAAGGCGAATATTTATAACTCGTTTAATAGTTGCCTCTTCTTTTATATTGATTACTTGTCCAATGGGTACTCCCTCTGGAAAAATTGATGACATTCCTCCTGTTATAATTGTATCCCCAATTTTTACAATTGCCTGCCTAGGAATATCCAATAGTTGAACGGTATTATAATCTGAGCCATTCCATGTTAAACTCCCAAAATAAGAGTTGTTTTTAAGTTTAGCATTAATTTTGCTATTTGTATTTAAAATAGATTGTACTCTAGAATAATTTTTTGAAACATGTTCTGTAATACCAATAATGCCTTTGCTGTTTATAACTGCCATTTCGCTAAAAACACTGTCTAATTCACCTAGGTTAATGGTTAAAAAATTATGATAACTAGCGTACTGATTTTTCTCAATCCGACCATTAATAAAAGAATATCGTTGTTTAAATTGAATTGTATCTATACTTCTAGATATATGAACTGTTTCTAAAACTTGTAAAGCTTTTTGAAGGTTGTTTTTTAGGAGTAAGTTTTCGTTTGAAAGTTCACTATTTTCTTTATTGAGTTGAAAATAATCGCTTATAGAGGTTGTTTTGTTATAGAACCCACCTGTAATAGAATTGGCAGAGTTAATAAACTTACTTTTATGAAAACTATGGTTGTTAATAACAAGATTAAATGCTATAAATTCTAAAACTAGAAAAAATAAAAAATACCGATACTTCCGAATAAAATAGATTAGTTGTTGCATAAGAAGTAAAGATGTCTAGTTATTTCATTAAGACACTTTTATATTTATCTAACTCTTTTAAGGCAATTCCAGTACCTCTAACAACTGCTCTTAAAGGGTCTTCTGCAATATATACAGGTAGATCTGTCTTTCTAGAAAGACGTTTGTCTAATCCTCTCAACATAGAGCCTCCCCCAGCAAGATATATTCCTGTGTTGTAAATATCTGCAGCTAATTCTGGCGGAGTTTTAGACAAGGTTTCCATAACAGCATCTTCTATTCTAAGGATAGATTTGTCTAATGCTTTTGCTATTTCTCTATAGGAAACCTGAACTTGTTTTGGTTTTCCACTTAATAAATCTCTACCTTGAACCAACATGTCTTCAGGAGGATTTTCTAGGTCTTCTGTAGCTGCTCCGATAGTAATTTTCACTTTTTCAGCAGTTGTTTCTCCAACATAAAGGTTATGTTGAGTTCTCATATAATACATAATATCATTAGTGAATAAGTCACCAGCTACTTTCACAGATTGATCGCAAACAATTCCAGCTAAAGCAATAACAGCAATTTCTGTAGTTCCACCACCTATATCAATAATCATATTTCCTTTCGGCTCCATAATGTCTATACCAACACCAATTGCAGCAGCCATAGGCTCATAGATTAAATAAATTTCCTTAGCATTCATGTGTCTTGCAGAATCCTGCACAGCCCTTTTCTCAACTTCAGTTATTCCAGAAGGGATACAAATAACCATTCTTAAAGCAGGAGGGAAGAGTTTCTTTTTAATTGCAGGAATTTTTTTAACAAACTCTTTAATCATTTCTTCTGAAGCTTGAAAATCTGCAATGACTCCGTCTTTTAGAGGACGAATAGTCTTGATGTTTTCATGCGTTTTTCCCTGCATTAAGTTTGCTTCTTGTCCGGTGGCAATAATTTTACCAGTAACTCGATTTCTAGCAACAATAGATGGGCTATCAATTACAACTTTTCCATTGTGAATAATAAGCGTGTTTGCCGTTCCTAAATCGATGGCAATGTCTTCCGTCATGAAATCAAAAAAGCCCATAAATATGATTAATTTTCTAAGTACGTGTGTATTATTACAAATCTAGTAAAAATAAGCTAGTAAGCAAGTTGAATTTTAATGTTTAAAATGTCTAGTTCCAGTCATTACCATAGAAACATTGTTTTCATCACAGTAATCTATGCTTAATTGATCTTTAATTGAGCCTCCAGGCTGAATTACGCTAGAAATCCCTGCATTTTTAGCAATTTCTACACAATCTGGAAACGGAAAGAAAGCATCACTTGCCATGGCAGACCCTTGTAAATCAAATCCAAAATTAGTTGCTTTTTCTATTGCCTGTCTGAGAGCATCAACTCTACTGGTTTGACCAGTTCCACTAGCATATAGCTGTTTGTCTTTTACTAAAACAATCGTATTAGACTTTGTGTGCTTGCAAATTTTAGAAGCAAAAAGTAAGTCCTCTAACTCTTTTTCAGAAGGTTTGCTGATAGTCGCATAAGACAAGTCTTCAAGGGCATCAGTTTTAGTGTCTTTATCCTGAACTAATAATCCATTTAACGAGGTTCTTACAATCTGGTTAGAGACTTCAATATTTTTTTGGATTAGAACAACTCTATTCTTTTTTCCTTTTAAAATAGTAAGTGCATCATCATCATAGGAAGGAGCAATAACTACCTCACAAAATAATGTATGAATTTCATCAGCAGTAGCTTTATCAATGTTTGTGTTTGAAATTAATACTCCACCAAAAGCAGAAACAGGATCACCTGCTAATGCATCAACATAAGCTTTTGAAATAGTTTTTCTTTGAGCAAAACCGCAAGCATTGTTGTGTTTTAAAATGGCAAAAGTTGGGTCTTCTCCAAGAAATTCATTCATCAAATTAACAGCAGCATCAATATCTAGAAGATTATTATAACTTAATTCTTTTCCATGAAGTTTTTCAAACATAGCATCTAAATCTCCAAAAAAGTATCCTTTTTGGTGAGGATTTTCTCCATAGCGTAGTGTTTTAGAAATTGTTTCACTTGCCTTAAAAACAACTTCATCTTCATTAAAATAATTAAATATAGCGGTATCGTAATGTGAAGAAATATTAAAGGACTTTGCAGCAAATTTCTTTCTTTCAGATAGAGATGAAGAACCATTATTAGTTTTGTATAGCTGTAAAAATTCTTCATATTGATCCATTGATGAAATGGTAAAAGTATCTTTGAAGTTTTTTGCTGAAGCTCTTATTAGTGAAATGCCACCAATATCAATTTTTTCGACAATGTCTTGTTCAGATGCTCCCGAGCTTACTGTTTTCTCAAAAGGATATAAATCAACAATCACGAGATCTATTTGAGGAATGTCATATTCACTCATTTCTGAAATATCACCATCATGATCTTGCCTGTTTAAAATACCACCAAAAACTTTTGGGTGCAATGTTTTTACTCTCCCTCCTAAGATGGAAGGATAAGAAGTTAGATCTTCAACCGCAGTGACAGGAATAGATAACCCTTTAATGAATTTCTCGGTACCTCCTGTAGAATATATTGTTACATTATTTTTATGTAATTCTTTTACCAAAGGTTCTAATCCGTCTTTATGAAAAACAGAAATTAATGCAGATTTAATAGTTTTTATTTTCCTCATTTTGTATGCTTAGTTAAGCATACAAACTTACTAAATGTGAAGAGTTAAAACAATAGAAACTACTCTGAAATATGGAAACTTATACTAAAATTGTGAATAAATTTTTTTCTTAAACGAATTCACTTCATCATTATAATCTTTTGGAGGTTTTTCATTTTTCTTTTTTTTTAAACCTATATTTTCTAATAGGGACTTTAATTTGATTCTTTTGTTGATACTCATCAATTTGGGGTTTTTATGATACAACAATATTACTAATAACATTAGAGATTAACAATACCTGTAAAAGGGGATTTTTATAACTACCCATTTTTGGGTAATTAAAAGGATAGGCTTAATCTAAACTAGAAAAATTAGTTTAATCTGATGTTTTATACTTGGAGGTTTTACTTTAATATAAAGTAGCAATTTTAGAACAAATAAATTCTAAAAGTTTTGTATCATCATTAGAAAAAGGATTGACAGTATGGGAATCAATGTCTATCTGACCAATATTTTCACCATTCACAAAAATTGGAATTACAATTTCTGATTTTACTTTCCAGCCACAGGAGATATAGTTTTCTTGTTCAGTAACATCTTGAACAATAAAATTTTCATTTGATAAAGCTACTTGACCACAGATGCCTTTTCCAAAAGGAATAATGGTGTGTTCTGTTGGTTCTCCAGTAAATTCTGCTAATTTTAACTCTTCTTTTTCTCCATTTTTGAAGTAAAAGCCAACCCAATCATAATAAGAAATTTCACTTTGTAAAAAATCACAAATAGCCTGTTGCTTTTCTTTAGTTGTTTTTTCGGATAAAATAATGTCTTCTATGACATTCTTGAAACTATTGATGTTCACGTTTTTTCTATATTTGTTTATTGTAATTAAACTCAACAAAAATAAATTAAATTTTTAATGAAAGGTCAAAGGAGTATCGTTCTTTTTTTAGTTAAGTTTTTCACTGTGTATTTTGTTTTATTTGGACTCTACTCTTTTTATCTAAATAAAACACAACAAAAAGTAGGTATTTTTTCTTGTTCTCCTATCACAACTAAAGTTGCAGAGCAAACCAAAACTATTTTGTCTTTGTTTAATTATGAAACACGAGTATTACAACATGAAGATGAAATGTCTATGAAAGTTATATTAAATGGTAGATATGTAGCTAGAGTAATTGAAGGTTGTAATTCAGTTAGTATTATTATCTTATTCTTAGCATTTATTGTTGCTTTTAAAGGATCTTTAAAAAACACTATTATTTTTGGAGTTGTAGGTGCTATGATTATTTATATTGTTAATATTTTGCGAATAGCTTTCTTAACAGTAATGATTTATGAATACCAAAGTTATCAAGAGTTTTTTCATAGCATTGTTTTTCCTGCAATTATCTATGGGATTACTTTTTTGCTATGGATAGTTTGGGTTCATAAATTTTCAAATTTTAAGAAATGAAAGAAACAATAAGAATAATTATAATTGTATTGTTGTTTGTAGTTTTGTTTTTGGTGAGAGCCTTTGAAGACCAGTTATTTTATGACCCATTAAATAGTTATTTTCAAAACGATTATTTATACAAGAAAATTCCTCAATTAGATAGATGGAATTTACTACTTCATCTTTTTTACAGATACACTATTAATAGTTTAATTTCTCTAGCTATTATTTATATGGTTTTTAGGAATAAAAAAATTATAAAATTTTCGCAGTTATTTTTTACTGTTGCATTTCTATTGTTGATTATTTCTTTTTCTTTTTCATTGAGAAATAACCTAGAAGGAGGCTACCTTTTTACTTTTTATATTCGGAGATTTCTGATTCAGCCTCTTTTTTTATTGATTCTTTTACCTGCGTTTTATTATCATAAGAAACTATAAAAAAAATAGTTTAACATAATTTTAAAAAATTCTGTTGTAAATTTGCAATTCAATGAATACAATTTTAAAAAAAATAAGTACAACACTGTTGTCATTTATAGTACTGTTCTCATCTATGTCTTTTGCCATAGATGAACACTATTGTGGGAATAACTTAATGGATGTGTCTTATTTTGGTGATGCCGATAATTGTGGCTCAGAGGAGGTAACTATGAACTCTAGTTCATCCACAGTAAAACAAAATAATTGTTGTAAAAATGAAACAACACTCCTTGAATCATCAATATTTAATAAAGAAAAATTCATAAATCTACAGCATATAGATGCAGAGGTTCTTTTTTTTAAGGCAAATTCTTATTTAGGAACTTACAAAGACATTGCTATAGAAATAGAATATTATACAAACTTCTCTCCACATGATATAGCCCAAGATATTCAGGTTTTACATCAGGCTTTTTTAATTTAATTTTAAATAGTACTACAATAGTATCATCTTTTTAGTTGATTACTCGTCTAGTTATTATTAAAAGTTAAATACAATCCAATGAAAAAAAACAGCATCATTACCATCTTTTTATTACTACCCTTGTTCTTATTTTCTCAAGAAACATTAACAGGCATGATTATGGATAAAAACAATCCCAAAGATAATTTAGGAGTTTTTGGGGCCAATGTTTATTGGTTAAATAGCTCTACAGGGGCCACAACTAATGAAAAAGGATGGTTTACAATTCCATATAAAAAAAGTTATAAGAAGCTTGTAGTTAGTTATGTTGGTTATAAGACAGATACGCTTATTATAACTAATTTAGAACCCATACATCATTTTATAACACCAGAAAATGAGTTAGAAGAAGTAACTATAAAAAGCAAAAAGAAGGCAACACAAAGATCTTTTGTACAAACACAAAATGTTTTTACAGTAAACAGTGCGGAATTATTAAAGGCTGCCTGTTGTAATCTAGCTGAGAGCTTTGAAACCAACCCGTCTATTGATGTAAATTTTTCAGATGCCTTAACAGGAACTCGTCAAATTCAAATGTTAGGTTTAAAAAGTCCTTATTTACTAATAACTCAAGAAAACCTTCCTTCAATTCGTGGTGCAGCCCAGGTTTTTGGCCTCACTTTTACACCCGGTACTTGGGTAGAAAGCATTCAAATAACTAAAGGAGCAGGAAGTGTTATTAATGGTTATGAGAGTATCTCTGGACAGATTAATGCTGAATTAGTAAAGCCTTTTACAGATAAAAGATTTTTTTTAAACACCTATGGGTCTTTAGGTGGTAGATTAGAGTTGAACACGCATTTTAATCATAAAATTTCTGAAAAATGGCAAACAGGCTTGTATATCCATGGAAACTACAGAGGTGAGAAATTTGATAGAAATAAAGATAATTTTTTAGATAACCCATTAACAAACCAAGTGAATGTGATGAGTCGATGGCAATACTTAGATGCAGAAAAAGGCTGGGTAAGCTTTATCAATGTTCGTTATATGAATGATGCGAAACAAACAGGAGAAATCAATTTTAATCCTAGTTTAGATAAAGGAGGGTCAGATATCTGGGGAGGTGAAATTGACACTAAACGCTTTGATTCTTCTTTAAAATTAGGCTACGTTTTTCCAGAGCTTCCTTTTCAAAGCTTTGGTTTCCAGTTTGCTTATAGCAATCATGAACAAGATTCTTATTTTGGATTAAAAACCTATGATATTAAGCATGAAAGTATTTATTCAAATTTGCTATTTAATTCAATTATAGGAGATACTCGAAGCAAGTTTACAACAGGGATAAATTTTACTTATGACACCTATGATGAATTTGTAAATTCTATTAATTTTTCTAGAAATGAGAATTCTTTTGGAGGTTTTTTTGAATATGCGTATGATAATTTAGATAATTTTAGTTTTACCACAGGGCTGAGAGTTGATACTCATAATTTATTAGGAACCTTTATTACACCTAGAGTTCATTTAAGGTATGCGCCTTGGGAAAAAGCAGTGTTTAGGGGCTCAGTTGGTCAGGGAAGAAAAAGTGCAAATGTATTTGCAGAAAATCAACAGTTATTTGCAAGTGCTAGACAAATAGACATTCAATCCTCTGGTGGTAAAATATACGGTTTAGATCCAGAAGTTGCCTGGAATTATGGAATTTCATATTTACAAGGATTTAATTTATTTGATAAAAAAGGAGATATTACCTTCGACTTTTATAGAACTCATTTTCAAAACCAAGTAGTGGTAGATTGGGAAAACCCACAAAGAATTTCCTTTTATAATTTGGAAGGTGAAAGTTATGCAAATAGCTTTCAGACAGAAGTAAATTATTTCTTCAATGAGTATCTAAATGTACGCTTAGCTTATAAATTTTATGACATAGAAACTGATTATAACTCAGGGAAATTATCAAAACCATTGACTCCAAATCATCGCTTCTTTGCAAATATTTCATATGAAACAAAGCCAGTAGAATTGATTAAGCAATGGAAGTTTGACTTAACCTATAATTTTATTGGAGATCAACGTCTGCCAGATACATCAAGTAATCCTATTGAATATCAATTAGAAGAGTATTCAAATTCTTATAGTTTACTGAACGCTCAAGTCACCAAAGTTTTTTCTAAAAAGTTTGAAATGTATTTTGGTGTTGAAAATTTAACAAATTTCACGCAGAAAAATCCTATTTTAGCGAGTGATAATCCGTTTGGCGCTAATTTTGATTCAACTATCATTTATGGACCAATTTTTGGAAGAATGTTTTATAGCGGATTAAGATTTAAAATTGATTAAAAATGAAAAAAATTATCCTTATGTTTTGCTTGTTGTTGGTAGGTTTATCAGCAGAAGCACAAAAGAAAAAAAAGAATTTTAAAGTAGCAATTGAAGTTGATGGTGTTTGTATGATGTGTAAAAAACGTATTGAAAAAGCAGCCTTAAACTCAAAAGGAGTAAAGTTTGCAACTTGGGATGTGAAAACTCATTTACTTTCTTTAATCATTGATGAAAATAAAACAGATACCAAAACTATTCAAAAAAACGTTGCTGCTGTTGGTCATGACACTAAAGGGATTAAGGCCAAAGATCATGTTTATAATGGAATTAACCCTTGTTGTAAATATAGAGATAAGAAAGTAGTAGACGCTCATGATGACCTTTAACATTAGAGGTTTTTTTTTAAAAACTACTTGTTTAGTTTTAGTTGCAAGTTCATTTCTTTTTTGTGATAAGAAAAAAATAACTGCCAACGAAATTGTTTCAAAATCAATAGACGCTCACGGTGGTTTTAATCAATGGAAACAAATTGACACACTTTCTTTTGTAAAAAAAACAGTTTTATTCACCAAGAAAGGTCTTAAAGAAAAAGAGATAAAGCAATATCAATCATTTTCTTTTGGAAGTTCATTTAATGTAGCCATTACTTCGTTAGGATCAGATAATACAAGCTTAACGCTCACTAATGGTCTCTATTCTAAGAGTATTGGTGACTCTTTGCTATTAATAACAGAAGAAGAGCTACCTGCTTTAAAAAATGCTTTTAAAGCAGCGTATTATGTAGTTAGCCAGCCTTTTAATTTAAAAGAAAGTACTGCATCTCTTCTGTATGTTAAGGATACTGTCTTAAAGAATAAGAAAACATATGTAGTAAATGTTTCCTATAAAGGAGATACAGAAAATTCTGATTTATGGACTTACTATTTTGACGCTCAAACATTTCTTGTAGTAGCCTGTAAAGTAAACCATTCACCAACGATGAGCTTTATACAAAATACTAAATTTAATACGTTAACACCTTTTGTGTTTAATGCTGAAAGAGAAAGTGTTTTTTTAAAAGCAGATGCGACTAAAGACTATTTGAGAGCTGCTTATTTTTATTCAGATTATAAGGTTGTTTTTAAAAACAAGTAAAAAAATATTATTTATAATAATGATTACAAAAAAACCCCAAGAGAGTTCTTGGGGTTTTATCTTTTTTAATAAGAATGATTACATCATTCCAGGCATTCCTCCACCCATTGGAGGCATTCCACCACCAGCACTTTCTTCTTTGATGTCTACTAAAGCACATTCTGTAGTTAAAATCATTCCTGCAACAGAAGCAGCATTTTCTAATGCTACACGTGTTACTTTTTTAGGATCTATAATACCGGCCTCTAGCATATCTACATAGGTTTCTGATTTAGCATCATAGCCAAAGTTTTTGCTACCTTCAAGTACTTTATTAATAACTACAGAACCCTCACCACCTGCATTTTCTACAATAGTTCTTAAAGGAGATTCAATTGCTTTGTTTACAATTTGTACACCTGTTGATTCATCTAAATTATCTGCAACTATTTTTTCTAGTGCTTTTTTAGCTCTTACAAAAGCAACACCACCACCTGCAACTATACCTTCTTCAACGGCTGCTCTTGTTGCATGAAGTGCATCATCCACTCTATCTTTCTTTTCTTTCATCTCAACTTCAGAAGCTGCTCCAACATATAAAACGGCAACACCTCCAGCTAATTTAGCTAAACGCTCTTGTAGCTTTTCTTTGTCATAATCTGAAGTAGTTGTTTCTATTTGTGCTTTAATTTGATTTACTCGTGCCTTTATTGCATCAGCATTTCCATTTCCGTTTACAATTGTTGTATTGTCTTTATCAATTGTAATAGTTTCAGCAGTTCCTAACAAGTCTAAAGTTGCATTTTCTAGAGAAAAACCTCTTTCTTCAGAGATTACAGTTCCACCAGTTAAAATTGCAATATCTTCTAACATTGCCTTTCTTCTGTCTCCAAAACCTGGTGCCTTTACAGCAGCAATTTTTAAACCACCTCTAAGTTTGTTAACAACTAAGGTTGCCAATGCTTGTCCGTCTACGTCTTCAGCAATGATTAGTAGAGGTCTGCTAGATTGTGCGACTGGTTCTAAAATAGGAAGGATTTCATTTAAATTAGATATTTTTTTATCAAATAATAAGATATATGGGTTTTCTAAATCGGCAATCATCTTATCTGCATCAGTAACAAAATATGGAGATAAGTATCCTCTGTCAAATTGCATTCCTTCTACAACATCTACATAGGTTTCCATTCCTTTTGCTTCTTCAACAGTAATAACACCTTCTTTTCCAACTTTTTCAAAAGCTGTGGCAATTAGATCACCTATAGTATTGTCATTATTTGCAGAGATAGCTGCTACTTGTTTTATTTTTTCTGAGGAGTTTCCTACTTTTTGAGCTTGTTTTTCTAGATCAGCAACAATTGCAAGAACGGCCTTATCTATTCCTCTTTTCAAATCCATAGGATTTGCTCCAGCGGCAACATTTTTTATTCCTTCTTTTACAATAGCTTGTGCTAATACAGTAGCTGTAGTAGTTCCATCTCCAGCTAAATCATTGGTCTTAGAAGCTACTTCTTTAACCATTTGAGCTCCCATATTTTCTAACTCATCTTCTAATTCTACTTCTTTTGCAACAGAAACACCATCTTTAGTAACTGTAGGAGATCCAAATGATTTAGAAATGATTACGTTACGTCCTTTTGGACCTAAGGTTACTTTTACTGCATTAGCAAGAGCATCTACACCTCTTTTAAGGCCGTCTCTTGCGTCACTATCAAATTTTATATCTTTTGCCATTTTGATTTGTTTTTTTGAAAATTATACAATTGCTAAAATGTCGCTTTCGCGCATCATTAAATAGTCTTTTCCTTCAAGTTTTAAGTCAGTTCCACCATATTTTCCATACAAGACTGTGTCACCTATTTTTACGGTTAAAGGTTCATCTTTTTTGCCATTCCCAACAGCAACAACAGTTCCTTTTTGTGGTTTTTCTTTTGCGTTGTCTGGAATAATAATACCAGAAGCTGTTGTAGTTTCTGCGGCAGCTGGTTCTACAAGAACTCTATCTGCTAGAGGTTGAATGTTTAATCCCATTTGTATAAATATTTATTTTTAATTGATTTTCAAAGAATAAGTAGTCAGTAATTATGCCATTTAACAAGAACTGACAATTTTTCAATATACTCTATCTAATTTTAATTTTAACTCAAAAAAAAATGCCAACGTGTCATTTCGTTGGCATTTTTTTTGACGCTTACAAAGCTTAGTTATTTAACGAATCGTTAGTAGCTGGCATTGAAGATTCAGTAGTTTTTGGAGTTGATCTAATATCCTCTAGCGTATTATCTAGTTTAATATCTGATGAACCATTTCTTTCTATGGAAAAATTAGACAACAAAATTAATGCAAACATTGCAATTGCCAAAGTCCAAGTTGTTCTGTCTAAGAAATTATTTGTGTTTTGTACACCTCCTAAAGATTGTGCTCCACCACCACCAAATGAGGACGATAATCCTCCACCTTTTGGATTTTGAACCATTACTATTAAAATTAATATAACGGCTACAAGTAGTATCACAGCTAGAAATAAGTTATAACTCATGATTTTATTATTTTTGTAAAATTTTAATTCTTTTAATTTGGTCTGCAAAGAAACCACTTTTTTCTGGATATTTCAAACTTAAAATCTCATAAGCTTTTATAGCATTTGAGAACTTTTTTTGTTCTAAGTACACCTTTGCTAATGTCTCTGTCATTAAGGATGTGTCCGATTTATTTTTAGGAATAGAAACAGTTATTTTCTCATCATTTTTTACAGAGACAATCTTTGGATTATTCTCAATAAAACGATCAATTATAAACTCTTTGTCATTTTTTTTAGTTTCTAATCCCTCTCTTTTTATAGGTTTTTGAACAGAAATTTGAAGCCATTGTTGAAAAGAATGAGTTTCATTTTTTGAAAAGTTAATAGGGGTTCCCAAGGCTAATTCTTGTTCTATATTTGGCAGTATTTCTTGAAACTCAAAAACATCTTGTTGGGCTATTTTTTGACTAATTTGATGATGAATATCAGCGGTATTCTCAAAAGATGTTGAAGTAATAAAGTCAAATAAAACAGTTCTATCTGAAGTGAAAGCAGCAGTAGTTTTTAATTCGTTGTTGTACCTAAAACTTTCTTGATTATTTAACCCTTTTAAATAAAGGGCTCTGGCTGACTGAAAATACGGATATTCTTTAATGATCTTTTTTAACTCAGAAGTTTGATGATCTTTTAGGATATCAGGATTAGAGATTAAATTTGTATAAATTTCTATGTTCATTACCAGTTTCCTAAAGAAGCATTAAAAATATCCTGAATAATTCTTTCTAAAATTTCATCCAGAGCAGCGTCTAAAACACCTCCTGTTAATTGAGCATTTGCATCAAAATCTGAATAAAATGAAAATTGCTTTTCAAAATCATCCTCTTCTTTTAAACGATTATAAAAGCGCACATTTACAGTAATAGTGAGTCTGTTTTGTGCCGCTGTTTGCTGAGATGTTGCACTCATTGGATTTACACGATAGCCAGTAATTTCTCCTTCAAAACGCAGATCTCCTCCAGTTCTAGTTTGTTCTAGATTTGTTTGTCTTAAAAATAAATCTTGCATGTCTTGTGTAAAACGCTGACTTAATTGAGGTTCAATTAAAGCTGCTTGATTTGGAAAAAAATCTATTTGAATTGTTTTAGCATCTCCCGTAGACCCTCCATTAAATTTATAGATACCACAACTTGAAATAAGTAATGTAACTAGAAGAAACATCAAGATAAATGTTGTTTTTTTCATAATTATTTCAAATGTACAACTTAATTATAAATCGTATTGTTTGATTTTTCTGTACAAGGTTCGTTCCGAAATACCCAGTTCTTTAGCAGCTAATTTTCTTTTGTTATTATTTTTTTCTAAAGACCGCTTAATCATTTCAATTTCTTTCTCTTGTAGAGAGAGATTCTCAGATTCCTCAATATCTTCAGCAAAATCGTATTCATTCTTAGGTGTTGCGTGTTGAGGTAATTTAACTACTTCAACAGGGTAATGTTCTTGTTCTTTTTCTTGGTATATTTTTTCAATTAATTGATGGTTTTCTTCTTGTACTTTTTCTGAGTTTCCACTTCGCATTAAATCAAGTGTCAATTTTTTTAGATCATTAATATCATTCCTCATATCAAAGAGAACCTTGTACATGATATCTCTTTCAGTAGAAAAATCGCTTTTAGAAGAGTTCCCTCCAATAAGCGCAGGTAAATTTCCTTTATTATTAGGTAAATATTGCCCCATTTTTTCAGCAGTAATCAGTCTCTTTTCTTCAACTACAGATATTTGTTCTGCAATATTTCTCAACTGACGTATGTTTCCTGGAAAACGATAATTTAAAAGAAGGTTTGTAGCATTTTCATCTAATCGAATTGTAGGCATTCGGTATTTTTGAGCAAAATCTGAGGCAAATTTTCGAAACAATAAATGAATGTCTTCTTTTCTATCCCTTAATGGAGGAAGGTGAATTTCAATGGTGCTTAGCCTGTAATACAAATCTTCTCTAAATTTTTCTTTTTCAATAGCAAGTTGCATGTTTAAGTTTGTTGCAGCTACAATTCTAACATTGGTCTTTTGAACTTGAGAGGAGCCTACTTTTATAAATTCTCCGTTCTCTAAAACACGCAATAATCTAACTTGAGTAGTTAAGGGTAATTCACCAACTTCATCTAAAAAAATTGTTCCACCATCTGCTACTTCAAAATACCCTTTTCTGGCGGCTGAGGCTCCTGTAAAAGCTCCTTTCTCATGACCAAATAATTCACTATCTATTGTTCCTTCCGGAATTGCACCACAGTTTACAGCAATATATTTAGCATGTTTTCTGTGGGATAATTGATGGATTATTTTTGGAATACTTTCTTTACCAACGCCACTTTCGCCGGTAACTAGTACTGATATATCTGTAGGAGAAACTCGCACTGCTTTTTCAAGTGCTCTACTGAGTTGAACATCATTTCCTATGATGCCAAATCGTTGTTTTACTGTTTGTAAGTTTTCCATACTGTTTTAGTTATTTTCTGAATATCCAACAGCAACACCTTTTAAGGTTGCTGAGGTACAATTCTCAACTTTTACATTTACAAACTCACCTAATTGGTATTGTTCTTTTGGAAAAACAATGACTGTGTTTTGTGTATTTCTTCCTTTCCATTGGTTTGGATCTTTTTTTGAAGTTCCTTCAATTAGTACTTCTTCAGTTTTACCAAGATGTTGTTGAGTTCTATATAAACTATGTATTTGTTGGAGATCAATAATTTCTTGCAGGCGTCTTTTCTTTATAGAATGAGGAACATCATCTGGCATTTTTTTTGCCGCTAAAGTTCCTGGTCTTTCAGAGTATGCAAACATAAAACCAAAGTCATATTTTACATACTTCATCAGTTCTAAAGTGTCTTTGTGATCTTCTTCTGTTTCTCCACAAAAACCAACAATCATGTCTTGAGAAAGTGATATTTCTGGAATAATTTTAAAGATATTGTCTACCAGTTGTTTGTATTCTTCTCGAGTATGCTGTCTATTCATTGCTTTTAGCATCGTATTGCTTCCGCTCTGAACAGGTAAGTGAATGTATTTACAGATGTTTTTATGTCTTGCCATCACATGAATTACATCTAAACTCATATCTTGTGGGTTAGAGGTTGAAAAACGAAAACGTGTCTTTGGAAATTTAATAGCACACATGTCTAGCAAGTGAGCAAAATCTACCGCAGTTGCCTGGGCAATTTCAGAAGCTTTTTTTAAATCTTTTTTTAATCCTCCACCAAACCATAAATAACTATCTACATTTTGACCAAGTAGCGTAATTTCTTTAAAGTTTTTATCAACCATTTCTTGAATTTCTACAATAATACTTTTAGGATCACGACTTCTTTCTCTTCCTCTGGTAAAAGGAACTACACAAAAAGTACACATGTTATCACAACCACGAGTAATAGATACAAACGCAGAAACTCCATTAGAATTTAATCGAACAGGAGAAACATCTCCATAGGTTTCATCTTTAGATAAAATAACATTGATGGCGTCTCTACCTTCATTTACCTCGGTCAATAGATTTGGAAGGTCTCTGTAAGCATCTGGACCAACAACTAAATCAACAATTTTTTCTTCTTCTAAAAATTTTTCTTTCAGACGTTCTGCCATGCAGCCTAAAACCCCAACTTTCATGGTTGGATTTACTTTCTTAACGGCATTGTATTTTTGTAAACGTCTTCGAACAGTTGTCTCTGCTTTTTCTCTAATTGAACAGGTATTTACTAAAACTAAATCTGCTTCTTCTAGTATTTGAGTGGTGTTATATCCTTCTTTGTCAAGAATTGAAGCAACAATTTCGCTATCGTTCATGTTCATTTGACACCCATAACTTTCTATGAAAAGTTTTTTTGTGTTTTCTGCCTTTTTTACAGTCACAAGTGCTTTCCCTTGTATCTTTTCGTCTATTGTTTTTTCTGTATGCTTCATCATATAAATTGAAGACAAATATACAACCAAAATAGAAAAAATATGACACATTGGCAGAATAAATTACGCTAAATTCCTGTTAAAATCTGAGTAGATTTATCAGAAAAAACAATATATATAAAAAAACTCTCTACTTTTGCAATCCTAAACCGAGTTCTCTTAGGTCTCAATTTAAGCGAAATAACAATCATATATGGCAAAAAATTTAGTAATTGTAGAGTCACCAGCAAAGGCAAAAACTATTGAAAAATTTTTAGGGAAAGACTTTCAAGTAGAATCAAGTTATGGTCATATTGCAGACTTACCATCCAAAGAATTAGGGATTGATGTTGACGGAGATTTTAGCCCAAAATATATCATTTCAGATGATAAAAAGCCAGTTGTTAAGAAGTTAAAAGCTTTGGCAAAAAAAGCAGATATTGTTTGGTTGGCTAGTGATGAGGACAGAGAAGGAGAGGCAATTGCATGGCATTTAAAAGAGCAGTTAAACTTAGAAGACAAAAATACAAAACGTATTGTTTTTCATGAAATTACTAAGAAAGCAATTCTAAAAGCCGTAGAGAATCCTAGAGATATTGACTATAATATGGTGAATGCTCAACAGGCAAGAAGAGTTTTAGATAGATTAGTAGGCTACGAATTATCTCCAGTATTATGGAGAAAAGTTAAAGGAGGCTTATCTGCAGGAAGAGTTCAATCTGTTGCTGTTAGATTAATTGTTGAAAAAGAAAGAAGTATTCAGCAATTTAAAGCTGATACACATTATAAGGTAGTTGCTCAGTTTTTTAATACCGAAGGAAAATCTTTTAAAGCAATTATTCCAAAGAATTTTGAATCAAAAACATCTGCAGAAGCATTTTTAAAGTCATGTTCTACTTCAGAATTTTCAATAGCTGATTTATCAAAAAAACCAGCAAAAAAATCTCCCGCAGCACCTTTTACAACCTCAACTTTACAGCAAGAAGCGTCAAGAAAATTAGGGTATCCAGTAGGTAAAACCATGCAGGTTGCTCAGCGATTGTATGAAGCAGGTCTGATTACTTATATGAGAACAGATAGTGTAAACTTATCTGTAGATGCAAGGGATGCAGCTGAAGAAGAAATTACTAATTTTTACGGAAAAGAATATAGCAAGCAACGCGTTTTTAAGTCTAAGGTAAAAGGAGCTCAAGAAGCTCACGAAGCCATTAGACCAACCAACATGAAATTGCATTCTATTGATAAAGAGTATGATCAAAATAGGTTATATGATTTAATTTGGAAGAGAACATTGGCTTCACAAATGAGTGATGCGCAATTAGAACGTACAAACGTTAAGATTGAGAATTCTGATAATGACAAAATTTTTACTGCAAATGGTGAAATGATAAATTTTGATGGTTTTCTAAAGGTATATTTAGAAGGAAATGATAATGAAGATGAAGAAAAAGCAGGAATGTTACCTAATTTAAAAATTGGAGAGCATCTAGGGTATAACTTTATCAATGCAACACAGCGTTTTACAAGTCCGCCATACAGGTTTACTGAAGCATCTTTGGTAAAGCAGCTAGAAGAATTAGGAATAGGAAGACCCTCTACGTATGCGCCTACAATTTCTACAGTACAAAGAAGAGGGTACGTAGAGAAAGGACAAAATGAAGGGTTAGAAAGAATATATGAGCAAATAATTTTAACAAAAGAATCATTAAACACTCAAACATTAACGGAGAAAACAGGTGCTGATAAAAATAAATTGATACCAACTGACATTGGTAATATCGTAAATGATTTTCTGGTAACAAACTTTTCTAACATTCTAGATTTTGGATTTACAGCTAAAGTAGAATCTTCGTTTGATGATATCTCTGAAGGAGATGAAAACTGGACAGAGATGATTAAAGGTTTCTATTCAAAATTTCATGAAAATGTAGAAGACGTAAAAGAAAATGCAGAAAGAGAAAGTGGAGAGCGTATTTTAGGAAATCATCCAGAATCTGGCAAAACAGTTTTAGTTCGTCTTGGTAAATTTGGACCAATAGCTCAAATTGGAGCACCAGAAGATGAAGAAAAACAATTTGCAAGTTTGAATAAAGATCAAAATTTAGGAACCATAACCATAGAAGAGGCTTTAGAATTATTTTTATTACCAAAAACAATTGGTGATTATGAAAACAATGAAGTAGTAGTTGCAAATGGACGGTTTGGCCCATACATTCGTTTTGATAGTATGTTTGTTTCTTTAGATAAAGGAGAGAACCCAATGTCTGTAGATTTAGATAGGGCAGTAGCGTTAATTGAAGCTAAGCGAAAAGCAGATGCTCCGGTTGGTTTCCATGATGAGTTACCGATTCAAAAAGGAGTTGGACGATTTGGACCATTTCTTAAATGGAATTCAATGTTTATTAATGTCAATAAAAGATATGATTTTGACAATCTCTCACCAACTGACATGACAGAATTAATTGAAGAAAAGATACAAAAAGAAAAAGATAAGCTAATTCATCATTGGGAAGATGTTGGAATAAGAGTAGAAAAAGCACGTTGGGGTAGGTTTCATGTTTTGAAAGGAAAAATAAAAATTGAACTGCCAAAAACCACAAAAATTGATGCAATTACAAAAGAAGCAGCAGTTAAGATGATTGAATCAAAAACTCCAAAAAAAAAGACAGTAAAAAAGAAGTTAGTTAAGAAAAAACTATCACAAAAGAAATAATAAATCATTATCTTGCAAACTTATTATTAAGAATAAATGAACGCTGATTTTTTAATCCCTATAAAAGACTCCGTAGTTGCACATTCTGTATTGTTGCCACCAAACTCTCTTGGCGCAATTATGCAAGTACATACTCAAACAGATGGGTTCCCAGATTTAATAGGTATTAATATAGCTATTCTTGGTGTTGAAGAAGATAGAAATACCGAAGATAATTTAGGGAGTGGTAAAGATTTACATCATATCCGCAGACATTTATACCAACTATTTCCTGGGAATTGGAATACTTCAATAGCAGACATAGGAAACATAAAAAAAGGTGATTCAACTTCAGATACTCATTTTGCAGTTACTAAAGTTATTGCTGATTTATTAAAACTAAATATTATTCCAATTATTATTGGTGGTGGTCAGGACACCACCTTTTCAAACTATAAGGCATACGATGCATTAGAGCAAACTGTAAATTTAGTAGCAGTAGATAGTATGTTTGATTTGGGTAATCTTGAAGATGAATTGTCTTCAAAATCATATTTAAGTAAGATAATTATGGAGGTACCAAGTAATCTTTTTAATTATAGTAATATTGGATATCAAACTTATTTTAATTCTCAAGAAGAAATTAATTTAATTCAAGGGTTAAATTTTGATGCCTACAGATTAGGGGAAGCTAAAGACTTAGAGATTGTAGAGCCAGTTTTTAGGGATGCAGATATTGTTAGTATAGATATTGGTGCTGTTAGGCAAAGTGATGCTCCTGCTAATAATAATGTGTCTCCAAATGGTTTTTATGGAGAAGAAATTTGTGCAATTTCTAGATATGCAGGAATAAGTGATAAGGTAACATCCTTTGGTATTTATGAGTACAATTCAACATATGACGCTAACTATCAAACAGCCCATTTAATAGCTCAAATGATATGGTATTTTATAGAGGGCGTTAATTTTAGAGCAAAAGACTATCCCTTTAGCACAAAAGATGACTATCAAAAGTTTACTGTTTTATTAGAAGATGATGATCCAATAAATTTTCACAAAAGCAATAAGACAGGAAGATGGTGGATGGAGATTAATTTAATAAAAGATAATAAATATAAAAGACATGCGTTAATACCATGTACCTATAACGATTATTTAGAAACAACAAATCAACAAATTCCAGATAGATGGTTTAAAGCGCAAAGAAAAATGCTTTGAGCAAAAGACATTTATAATCTTTAGGTTAAAACACACTTATTTCGTTGTGTTTTAACAAAAAAAATTATAGGTTTACTAACTTTTCCTGGAAAGACAATAAAATATGAAGAAAACAATATTATATGTGTTTGTAATTACCATTATGTATGGGTGTGGCTCCAATGACAGAGGTGAGTTAGTAGGAGTTAAATCTAAATTTAAATGGTTTAGTGAAAGACCTTTTGGAATGGTCCCTATTCCTGGCGGTTCTTTTACGATGGGGCGTCAAGATGAAGATTTAACAGGTACTATGAGTGCTCCTGCAAGAACAGTTAGTTTAAGTCAATTTTATATGGACGAAACTGAGATTTCTAATTCAGAATACAAACAGTTTGTAGACTGGGTTAAAGACTCTATTGTAAGAACAGAACTAGCTTTTATGGCAGATTTTGCATCGGGAGGAAGTTTAATTGATGAAAATGGTGCGCCAATAACAGGAGGTATCTATGATTATGCATTTGCTGTTTCAGATACAACCAATCAAACTGCTTACCAAAAATACATGTTTGAAAATTATTATGATCTGGGAACGGGTCTAGATTCATTAAAACCACTTAACAAGGAAAATGATATTATATGGGATACTAGTGAATATCCAGATGAATACTATACCGAAGTAATGGATTCTCTTTATATAAAAAAGAATGAAGCCAGAGACGGAATTAGAACTTTCAATACTAAAAAATTAAATTACACATACTCATGGTTTGATGGAAACGCAGCTGCTAAAGGTTCTGAGAATAGAAGGAGTTTTTTAATAAATGAGACTGTTAATGTTTATCCGGACACAACTGTATGGATAAAAGATTTTAACTATTCCTACAATGACCCAATGCATCAAGATTATTTCTTTCATCCTGCTTATCAAGATTATCCTGTTGTAGGTGTAAGTTGGCTCCAAGCTCAAGCTTTTTGTAATTGGAGGACTAAAAATAAAAATGATAAAATGCGGGATAAAAAAAGTTTTGTTTCTGTACCTAGTTTTAGATTGCCAACCGAAGCCGAATGGGAATATGCTGCAAGAGGAGGTCTTGAATTTTCAAAGTACCCTTGGGGAGGCCCAAATACTATAAGCGATAGAGGTTGTTTCTTAGCTAATTTTAAACCAGTAAGAGGAAATTATGCGCTAGATGGAGCTCTTTACACTGTAGAAGTTCAGTCTTTTAATGCAAATGATTATGGTTTGTATAATATGTCTGGTAATGTTGCGGAATGGACAAATTCATCTTTCAATACAGCTTCTTATTATATGGGATCCACTATGAACTCTAATGTAGAAGATAGAAATAATAAGAGAAAAATAATAAGAGGTGGTTCTTGGAAAGACGTAGCCTACTTTTTAGAAGTTAGTACCAGAGATTTTGAATATGCAGATACTGCAAGAAGTTATATTGGTTTCAGGACTGTTCAGAGTTCTATGGGATCTAATAAATTAACAAAAAATTAATTCACTTAACCTAACCCCCCCCTCTAATAAATAAATTTAAATTATGGCACAATCAAAAACAACAAAGAAAATTTTTAATATGGCTTACGGTATCGGAGCTGCAATTGTAATTTTAGGAGCTTTATTTAAGATACAACATATCTCTATTGGCTTCTTAACTGGAGGGATAATGTTAACAATTGGTATGGCTGTTGAGGCCCTTGTATTTGCTATATCAGCATTTGAACCAATTGAAGATGATTTGGACTGGACAAAAGTATATCCAGAGCTTGGTGATGCAGATGAAGAAGGAACAGGAATGCAAGGAATGTTATCTCAAAAATTAGATAATTTATTAAAAGAAGCTCAAGTAGATACTGAATTAATGACCAATTTAGGAAATAGTATTAAAAGTTTTCACACAGCTGCTGAAGGTTTAAGTGTAGCTTCAGAGTCTATCTCTTCTACAGCAAAATATAATGATCAAGTAGAATTAGCAGCTACTCAAATGGAATCTCTGAACGGTTTATACCAAGTACAAATGGAGAATTCTAACAAACAATCAGAATTAAACAATTCAATGATTGAAAATTCTGAACGTTTAAAAGAACAAATGGAATCATTAGCAAGTAACTTGTCTTCTCTTAACGGAGTTTATGGAGGGATGCTTTCTGCAATGTCTAGCAAATAATTAGTTCATCTATTTAATAACTTAAAAAACTAATTCACATGGCAGGAGGAAAACTATCCCCAAGGCAAAAGATGATTAATTTAATGTATCTAATTTTTATTGCAATGTTGGCAATGCAAATGGATAAAAAAGTATTATCATCATTTGGTTTTATGAAAGAAAAAATTGAAGATGCAAATGTAGCATCTTCTACAAACATTGATAACATTTTAACAAGTTTAAATACCAAAGCAAGTGATCAACCAGATAAGTTTGCAGATTTAAATACGAAAGCACAAGAAATTAATAAATTATCTGAAAACTTATTCATTTACATGAGTGCTTTGAAAGATTCTATTCTGTCAGACACTGACGAGGAAGATAAAACTAATTATGAAGCCATGAGTGGTGGAGATAGATTAGATGAAATGTTTTTTAAAGGCGAAGGATTAACTGATAAAGGAGAAGAATTTGTTAGCAATATTAATACCTATAGAGATCAATTATTATCTATTCTTGGAGCAAACGCTAACCCAGATTTGATAACTAATATCAAAAAACGATTTAATACAGATCCTGAAAAAGCTACTGAAGACAACCCTATTGAAATTCCTTGGATTTACAGTAGGTATGAAGGAATGCCAATGATTACTTCTATTGCAAATATTACTCAAATCCAAGGAGATGTAAAAAATACTGAAGCTGAGATTTATACAAATCTTTTAGGTGGTCAATTAGAAAGTGAAGTTTCTTTAACCAATTATAATGGTATTGTTGCACTCGATAAAACAGCATATTTTTCCGGAGAGAAAGTAACAGGAAAAGTTGTTTTAGGTCGTTACGATGCCACTTTAAAACCTACCAAAGTTATTTTAAACGGAAGGGATGCTACTAGCAAAGTAAAAGATGGACAAGTTTTGGTTGATATCCCTGCTGGGAATGTAGGTTCAAATAATATTAAAGGAACAATCACATTCATGCAAGATGGTGAAGCTCAAGACATTCCGTTTGAAAGCTCTTATTCAGTAATAGCAGAGCCTAGTGAAGCAGTTATCTCTGCAGACAAAATGAATGTAGTGTATAGAGGTCTAGACAATCCTATTTCTATTTCAGTGCCAGGCGTTGGAGATAAAGACATTACTCCTAATGTTGGAAATGGTAATACATTAACAAAAACAGGTAATGGAAAATATATTTTAAACCCAGGAAAAGGAACCGAAGTTAAAATTAACGTTTCTGCAAAATTAAGTAGTGGGAAAAAAATTAACACACCTAAGGTATTTAGAATTAAAGATATTCCAGCCGCAGCAGGAACTGTTAGAAATGATTTTGGAATTGTTCCAATGCCAAAATCTAGTTTAAGCAATGTTCCAATAGGTGCTGCTCTACCAGATTTTGTTTTTGACTTACAGTTAGTTGTAAAAGGGTTTACCATTAAGGTGCCAGGGCAATTAGCAGTAAAAGTTTCAGGAGATAAATTAGACGCTAGAGCAAAAAAAGCCCTAGCAAAAGCAAGAAGAGGAGATTTAGTTACTATTTTTGATATTCAAGCCTTTGAAAAACTTAAAGGAACTAGAATTAAGAAAGTATTACCGGTAAGTATATCTATTACGAATTAGAAGAATAAAATTATAAGCAGTATGATTAGGAAGCTTTTTTACACAGTTGTTATTGCACTTTTAGTTACAAACTACATAAGTGCTCAATCCAATTTGTTAAATGCTACCAAGGTAGAACAGATTGGTAAGCAAACCAAAGAGAAAATAGCTGCAGACAATGATAGTCCATTAGCTTATGGTTTTATAGATGACAGAGACATTCTTTGGTCTAAAGTAGTTTGGGAATTTGTAGATTTAAATCAAAAAATTAATCTTCCTTATTACTTCCCAATAGATACAGCTAATATATCTAATGACAGGCGTTCTTTATTTGACACTCTTTTAAAAGGAATTAGAAGAGGCGATCTTAAAAATGTTTATTCAGATTCTTTTTTTACATCAAAAATAACAGGTTCAGAAATTGATGAAAAATTAGTTAACATTCGTTTAAATGGAGATTATCCAGATACTTTTAGAATTCAAACCCAAGATATTGAAGGGTATATGATGAAAGGTATGTGGTACTTTGACAAACGTTTGGGAGAGCTAAAATACAGGTTACTAGCATTAGCGCCAATGGGTAAAGATGTGTTAACTTTAGGGTTGCCAGACATTGAAGACGAAGAATTATATGAGCTTTTCTGGGTATTTTATCCTTCAGCTAGAAATATTTTACATAAGGCAAAGGTTTTTAACCCAAAAAATGTATCTCAACCAATTTCTTATGACCACCTTTTAAATGCAAGAAGATTTAGCTCTGTAATTGTACGCGAAGAAAACATGTACGGTAACAGGAAAATTGCAGATTATATTAGAGGGAATTCATTATTTCAGCTGCTAGAGGCAGATAGAATAAAGGAGTCTATCAGAGATAAAGAGATAGATATGTGGAATTATTAATTCTATAATAATATAAATTTTAAAAAGCGTTTCGAATTTCGAAACGCTTTTTTATTGTAAAAGAGTATTTTTGAATTGTGAAAGTAGATTATATTATTGTTGGTTTGGGTTTAGCAGGATTAGCTTTTGTAGAAGAATTGATTACAGCTAATAAAAGTTTCATTGTCTTTGAAGATGCTTCACAGACATCTTCTTTGGTTGCAGGAGGTGTTTATAACCCGGTTATTTTAAAACGATTTTCCCCTGTTTGGAATGCAAAAGAACAACTTGCGATAGCACTTCCTTTTTATGAGAAATTAGAAAAAAAATTTTATCAAACTTTTGATCAAAAATTTATTATTAAAAAAGCCTTCAAATCTATTGAAGATCAAAACAACTGGTTTTCAGCATTTGATAAACCAACTGTAGCACCATTCCTAGACCCAGAATTAGACAATCAAGCCTATAGAGGAGTTGTAGGTAATCATCTTTTTGGAAATGTAAAAGAAGGTGGTAGAATAGACACTCTTAAATTGGTAGAAACTTACAGAAAGTATTTACAAGAAAATAATTGGATTCGATTTGAAAAATTTAATCACAAAGACATCCATTTTGAAAATACTTCCGTAAAATACCATAGCCTTGAAGCAGCTAAAATTATTTTTTGCGAAGGCTTCGGACTAAAAAAGAATCCCTACTTTAATCATCTGCCTTTAGAGGAAGTTAAAGGAGAAATCATTACTATTCTCGCTCCTGAATTAGAAATTGACTTTCTATTAAAATCAACATTATTTGTACTTCCATTAGGAAACAATCATTACAAAGTTGGGGCTACTTTTAATCATAAAGACAAAACATCTATACCTTCTAAAGAGGGAAAAGAAGAGTTAATTGAAAAATTAAAAAAAGTAATTACTGTTCCATATAGTATAGTCGAGCAGTCAGCAGGTATAAGACCAGCGGTGAAAGACAGAAGACCAATGGTTGGTATACATGCTAAACACAGTCAATTAAGTGTCTTAAATGGCTTAGGAACTCGTGGAGTTATGATAGCGCCAACGGTTGCTAAGAATTTATTTCATCATTTAGAATATGGTGAAAAACTAGATCAAGAAATAGATATTAAAAGATTTGTTAAAAAATAACTTAGGGTTTATAGCTTACAAACAGATTAATCCAAAGAATTCTGGAAAGCCTAAGGTTTATTGGAATAAAAAGTATCAGAACTACAAAAATTGTGACAAAAGATGTTAAAAGAGCAAGATTCAATATTAATTTTGAAATAATAAAAGTTACTATACATAATGCAACAGTTACTCCATAACTCACGTACAAAGCTCCAAAATAAAAAGCAGGTTCAATCATATATTTAAGATCACAATAAGAGCATGTCTTTTTAATTTTATTTACCCTAAAAAGATTCATTGTAAATGAGTATTTAAAAAAACCACCTTCATGACAACGTGGGCATTTCCCTGTTAAAACACTATAGATTTTAGTTCCTTTTTTTAGCATTATGATTTTTGTAATGAACCTTTTTTTAATTGTTAGTAGGTGTAAAAATACTTAAATTGAAAACAAAATAGTATTGTTTGATTTAATTCTATAAACTATAATAGTTGAGACGATACCCTGTGAGTAATGATCTATAAAAACATGAAAATTTAGAAATACGATTGTATTCTTTTTTTACCTAGTTTTGCACCAGAAAAAATGATAAAATTTAATGCTTAACGTACACAACTTAACGGTCTCTTTTATGGGGACAGATTTGTTTTCAGGAATTACTTTTAAATTAAATAAAGGAGACAGAATAGGATTAATAGGTAAAAATGGAGCAGGAAAATCTACTTTATTAAAAGTACTTTCAAAAGATATTGAAAGTAGTGCAGGAACCATGGCTTTTGATAAAGATATTGAGATTGGTTTTTTGCGTCAAGATATAGAATTTGTTGAAGGAAGAACCATCTTAGAAGAAGCCTATCAAGCATTTGAAGAAATTAAAGAAATTGAGTTAAAACTAGACGCTATAAATGAACAATTAGCTACTAGAACAGATTACGAAAGTGAAGCATATAGTCAGTTAATTATTGACCTAACAGACCTAACAGAGCGTTATGAATTGTTGGGTGGATATAATTATCAGGGAGATACAGAGAAAATATTACAAGGATTAGGGTTTCAAAGAGAAGATTTTGATAAACTCACCGATACCTTTTCAGGAGGTTGGAGAATGCGTATAGAATTGGCAAAACTTTTGTTACAAAACAATGATATTCTATTATTAGATGAGCCAACCAACCACTTAGATATAGAATCTATTATTTGGTTAGAAAACTTCTTAAAATCATACGGAGGAGCCATTGTATTGGTTTCACATGATAAAATGTTTTTAGACAATGTAACCAATAGAACTATAGAAATTTCTTTAGGTCAGATTTACGATTATAAAAAACCCTATTCTCAGTTTTTATTATTGAGAGGAGAAATAAAAGAAAAACAGCTACAAGCACAGAAGAATCAAGAAAAAGAAATCAAACAAAAACAGCTTTTAATTAATAAGTTTAAAGCGAAGGCAAGTAAAGCTTCTATGGCACAATCGTTAATGAAACAATTAGATAAGGTAGAGCTTATTGAAGTTGATCAAGATGATAATGCTGCAATGAATGTTCGTTTTGCAATCTCAAAAGAACCAGGAAAGATTGTTGTTGAGGCAGAAAAAATTAGTAAAAGTTATGGAGATAAACACGTGCTTGAAAATGTAGATCTTCTCATAGAGAGAAGTAGTAAAATTGCTTTTGTAGGACAAAACGGGCAAGGGAAATCTACTTTAGCAAAAATGATGGTTGGTGAAATTCCTTTTGAAGGATATCTAAAACTAGGACACAATGTAGAAATTGGATATTTTGCTCAAAATCAGTCGGAACATTTGCCGCCAGAAAAAACTGTCTTAGAAATCATGGAAGATGCTGCTACCGATGGTAACAGAATGCGAGTGAGAGATATGTTAGGGTCGTTCTTGTTTGGTGGTGATGCCGTAGATAAAAAGGCAAAAGTGCTTTCTGGAGGTGAGAGAAATAGATTGGCATTGTGTAAATTATTGTTATCGCCTTTTAATGTTTTAATCATGGATGAGCCAACAAATCACTTAGATATTGCCTCTAAAAATGTGCTAAAAGAAGCGTTAAGACAATTTAATGGAACCTTAATTTTAGTATCTCATGATAGAGATTTCTTACAAGGTTTAACATCAACCGTTTTTGGTTTTAAAGATAAAGTTATTAAAGAATATTTGGGAGATATCGATTATTTCCTTGAGCAGCACAAGATGGAAAATCTGCGTGAAGCAGAAAAAAGAACGGTTGTAAAAGTAGATAAAAGTACTTCAAAGAAAGCACATGAATTAACCAGAGATCAAGAGAAGCAACTAAGGAAACTAAAAAATAAGTTGTCTAAAATTGAAACTCAGATTAGCGATTTAGAAACTGAAATTGCAAAGATAGATTTACAATTAGCAGAAAATTATGATGAAGTCTCTAGCAAACCTAATTTCTTTGAAAAATACAAAGCTAAAAAAGCCCAACTAGACTCTCTAATGTCAGATTGGGAGCAAGTAGAACAAGAGGTTACTGATTTTTAAGACTTTTTTTTTATTGATATGATTCTGTAATAGCGATTCTTAATAAAACTTTTGTTTTTTTCATCAATCTGTTATATTCTTTACCTAATTGATATGAATCTACCATTGAGTTAAATTTTTTAGGCGTAAGTTTCCCCGGTTTGTTAATCAAGAAATCACAAGTTTTTCCTAGGGATTCTCCAGATTTATATAAATATGATATTTCTGTTTTTAAAGAAAACATTTTTTGCTTTTGTTCTGAGCTGATTTTTAATTTTGTGGTGATGTTCTCAGCGTATTTGTATGACAATAAACAATTACTCATTAAAACTTCTGTTTTATTTTTTATAGCTTGTGCATGTTTCTTCTTATTGCTTCTATTATTGTTACTAACGGCCCACCTTAAAGATTTAAAGGATTTGCTTATATTTTTTATATCACCTTTTAATTTGTTTAAGTATTTAGCTAAATTTGCCGTATTTGGAGCCCGATCATAACTTCCTTCTATGGTTTCAAGAATCGATTCTTTTTTGCTTTGACCTTGAATATTTATAGTAAGAAAGCAAAGCAAAATTATCAATAAAGTTTTTTTCATTTTTTTTTTCAAAGCTAGTTTTTTTTTTAAAAATATCAAAGTTAGTTTTTCATTTTAAAACAGGTTTGTGAAATTTATATCTCTTAGCTTTGTGTAAACTAATTTTTAACTTTGAGTTTAGACAAGCATTCTTTTTTTAATAATATTATTAAAACTCAAAATCAACATATTGTTCTTTCGGTTTTGAAAGAAAAAAATATTGAATTGTATATCAAAAGAGAAGATCAAATTCATCCGTTGGTTTCTGGAAATAAGTTTAGAAAATTAAAATACAACCTTCAAGAAGCTACAAATCAGCAAAAGAAAACACTGCTTACTTTTGGCGGTGCATTTTCCAATCATATTGTTGCAACCGCTGTTGCAGGGACATTACGTGGTTTTAGAACTGTTGGAATTATTAGAGGTGATGAGTTGGGAAAAGATGTTGCGAAAACACTTGCCAACAATTCTACCTTAAGAAAGGCTTCTGAATCCGGAATGAAATTTGAATTTATTTCTAGAGAATACTATCGAGAGAAAACAAGGCCTCAGTTTATAGAAACACTTCAAGAAAAACATGGCGACTTTTATAGTATCCCAGAAGGAGGAACCAATGAGTTGGCAATAAAAGGCTGTGAAGAAATTTTAACAACAGAAGACAGTCAGTTTGATTATATTTGTTCGTGTGTCGGAACTGGAGGAACCATTTCAGGGATCATTAACAACGCAAAAGACCATCAAAAAGTCTTAGGGTTTCCAGCCTTGAAAGGAGATTTTTTAGAAAATGAAATTCTAAAATACGCTAAAAAACAAGAGAATTGGGAGCTGATAAAAGAGTATCATTTTGGAGGTTATGGAAAATATACTGATGAGTTAATTCATTTTATCAATCGATTTAAAAGCGAAACTGATATTCCATTAGATCCAATTTATACAGGAAAAATGATGTTTGGAGTGCTAGATATGATTAACAATAAAAGATTTCCAAATGGAAGTAAAATACTGATCATTCATACAGGTGGTCTTCAAGGAATTGAAGGCTTTAATCAACGATTAAAAAGCAAACAGAAAGATTTAAAAATACTATAAATGAAGATTAAATTTTTTTTTGGAGTTTTGTGTATCCTGTTCCTAGCAAGTTGTAGCTCTAGTAGAAAAATTTCTACAAAGAAAAATAACAACGTAAAAGTTGTAAAGAATCCTATTAATAAATTACCATCAGTAAGACAGCAACAACATGTTAAAAAGCTAGAAAAAGGGAATAAATCTTTAAATAAACACACACTTCAATACATTAAGAAATATGCCCCGTTGGCTGTTTTAGAGATGCATAAATATGATATTCCTGCAAGTATTACGTTAGCGCAAGGGATTTTAGAATCTGGGAATGGAAGAAGTCAGTTAGCTTCAAAATCTAACAATCATTTTGGAATTAAATGTCATACGGGGTGGAAAGGTCAAAAAGTATATCATGATGATGATGAGAAAGGAGAATGCTTTAGAAAATACAAATTTGTAGAGACTTCTTACAAAGATCATTCAGAGTTTCTTAGCGGAAGAAGACGATATGCCAATTTATTTAAACTGAGAAAATCAGATTATAAAGGTTGGGCAAAAGGATTAAAAAAAGCAGGGTATGCGACTGATAAAAATTATCCCAAAAAATTGATAAAAATTATTGAGACTTATGGGTTGTATGAATTTGATAAGATTCGTGAAAAAGATTTGAAGCGGGTTAAAAAAGAAACTTCAAAAACAGAACGTAAGCCAAAAATTAAAACAAAAAAAAGAGTTAAAAAATATTACGAAGTAAAAAAAGGGGATACATTGTATTCAATTGCTAGAAAATACGAAACTTCAGTTACTAAATTAAAAAAAGTTAATGCTTTAACTGGTAATACCCTTTCTATTGGTCAAAAACTTCTCATTAATTAAAAGCCTACGACTTTATTTAAATAAAATAAGGGTCTTGTTAATTGTAAAATAGATGTAAATGAAAATTATTAAACCTGTTAATGGAAAACATCCACAGATATCAAAAGATTGTTTTATCGCAGAAAATGCAACAATTGTTGGAGAAGTTTTTATAGGAAAACAATGTAGTGTTTGGTTTAATGCAGTTATAAGGGGTGATGTTCATTATATAAAAATTGGAAACAAAGTAAATATACAAGATGGCGCAGTAATTCATGCTACATTTCAAAAATCACCAACTACAATTGGGAACAACGTTTCTATAGGTCATAATGCAATTGTTCATGGATGTACCATTCATGATAATGTATTAATAGGTATGGGGAGTATTATTATGGATGACTGTGTGATAGAAAGTAATTCAATTATTGCAGCCGGCGCTGTAGTAACAAAAAATACTCACGTAGAGAGTGGAACTATTTATGCAGGAGTTCCAGCTAAAAAAATTAAAAACATTTCTAACGAAATGATTTCTGGAGAAATTGATAGGATTGCCAACAATTATGTAGAATATTCTAGCTGGTTTAAAAAGTAAATAAGCTACATATTATAGTAGAACTCCTAAGTAAAATATTTATTATATATTTTTTTGAGCTATAAAATTTGAAAAGGTTTAAATTTGAAATCTAATTTAATAAGTGATTAATAACTTACGTATGAAAAATATACTGTTTTTATTGCTATTTGTCTCTAATCTAGCTATGGGTCAAAAAGCGCCAGAAGTAGATTTGTCTAATCCTAGAGCAACTGTTTATACTCATATTTATTTTTTGCAAACTTCTTCCTACCAACCTAAGAAAGCTGCAAAAACTATTAAAGGCTTAGATGAAAAACAGGCCATAGAAGCAGTTATTAAAATTAAAAGAATTCTTGACGGGAAAGGCTTAAAAATAGATTTTAATAGGATTTCTAATGATTCTATGTACACAGATAGTATTTCTTTTTTAAAACAACATAAATTCGTCTTATTTCCAGAACGCATGCCGTTGATTTCTCTTGAAAAAAGTGGCAAATCCTGGTATTACTCTTCTGAAACAATCGAAAATCTAGATGTCCTACATGCAGAAATTTTTCCTTGGTATATTGAGAAGATTCAAAATATTGTTCCGGGAGCTGGACACAAAAAAATACTATCTATTGAAGTTTGGCAATACATAGCACTTATATTGTTAGTAGTAATAGCATTTGTGTTATTTTTAATTGTTAAACAATTGGCGTTTTTATTTTTAAGAAGAATTCTTTATAAATACACGAAGAGTAGTAGTGAGGTTAATGATACCATAAAAAAATTAGCACATCCCCTCAGTCTATTAGTTGCTATAGCTCTGCTTGATAAAGTTTTACCGTCGTTACAATTTGGATTAGAAATTAATACATGGATATTTTTAGGAATTAATATTGCATCTACAGTTTTTTGGATATATGTGTTTTTAAAGTTAGCACAAGTTTTAATTAGTTTATATCATGAATATACTCAGAAAACAGAAGGTAAATTAGACGATCAGTTAACACCAATTCTTAAAAATTTTGCGACTGTTCTTATTTTTATTATTGGAACATTTAAATTATTATTACTTTTTGGAGTAGATGCTGCAACTATTTTAGCTGGTGCTTCTATAGGTGGTTTGGCACTTGCCTTTGCATCACAAGATACCGTTAAAAACCTTATAGGAACGGTTATGATTTTTATAGACAAACCATTTCATATAGGCGATTGGATTTCTGCGGGTGAAGTAGTAGGAACAGTTGAAGAAGTTGGGTTTAGATCTACTAGAATTAGAGCAGCAGACACGTCTATTTTTCAAATCCCTAATAGTAGCTTGTCAGAATTAGTAATTAACAATAGTGGTTTACGACTTTATAGACGCTACAATACTCAACTAGGACTTCGTTATGACACACCACCAGAATTAATTGAAGCTTTTGTGAAAGGTGTTCGAGAAATTATAATAGCACATCCAGATACTAAATCAGATTCTTTTAATGTAGAATTTACAGGTTTTGGTGATTCTGCTTTGTTAATAATGATGAATATGTATCTAAAAGATTTGGCTTGGTCTAGCGAGCAAAAATCTAGACACCAAATTCATATTACTATAGTTAAATTGGCAAAAGAGCTTGGAGTAGATTTCGCTTTTCCATCAACAACAGTTATGATTGAGCAGTTTCCAGAAAAAAAATCATTAGAGCTTCATTACAATAATGATGAAAAAAGAATTGATGATGTAATTAATAAGATTGTTTCAGATTTTAAAACGATTGTTAAAGAAGAAAAATAAATTTAATAGCTACTCTTTTTTTGCTGGCATTGGTCCTCGCAAATGAATGACTAATCCGTTCAAGAAATTACGTAAAATTTGATCTCCACATTCCATATATTTTGGATGATCTTCTTTTCTAAAAAGCGCTCCTAGTTCACTTTTTGAAACTTTAAAATCTACTAATTTACAGATGTTTACAATATCATCATCTCTAAGCTTGTGAGCTACGCGTAATTTTTTAAAAATATCATTATTAGTTAATCCCATGCGATAAAGATAGTAGTTTTAATTGACTACATTAAAAATTGCCCATGCATATAAAGCAAAACGAAGAAAGCGAAACAGTCCAAAAAGAATAACTCCTTTTAAAGGGTATTTGATCATTCCTGCAGCTACACATGTAATTGAAAAGGGAACAGGCAATAGGGCGCCAATAAGAATTAAAAATCCTCCCCACTTTCCTGTATTTTTTAGATGCTTAGCCATTTTTACTTCTAAATAATTTTTTACGGCGTTAATTTTTAAAATAGTTTTACCAATAAAATAAGATAAAATTCCTCCTGTATACGAAAGAGTTGCTAAAATTGATAAATTTATAATAGGTGACGCTGTTTTTTTAGACCAAGCAATAAAAATTTCTGGTGGAATTAACCCCAGTAAAGTTTCAGAAATAAAAAAAGTAATAATAATGCCCGTTCTTGAAAAGGTTTGGGTTAGAAACAGCAATCCATCATCTATAGTAAATACATATTCATTAATTAAATACAGCCCTACAATAATAAAGATTACTGGGGTTGCTGCTTTTTTTAAACTATTACCTACGAAGGTATAGAAGCCAGTATAGCTGTAATATTGGTGTAATAATTTTGTTTTAGATTTCTTTTTTTTCATAACAAAGGGACTACAAAAATAAGAAGTAAAAATCTCTTTATGAATAGAAAAGTAAATAATTAACTTTTCTTTATATTTTAGCCACTAAATAAAAATAAATGAACATTTCGAAAGCAGTTGAAGCCATTTTTAATAAATACCTTCCATCACCTTTTACAATTGCTGTTCTATTAACAATTGTTACTATTTTCTTAGCATTACTTTTTACCAAGCCAGATTCAATAGGTTTTGTAGGCTATACAGTAGATATATTACAATATTGGGAAAAAGGAATTTGGTCTAGTTCTTTATTAGAATTTGCCTATCAAATGATGCTGATTTTAGTATTAGGTCACGTATTGGTGTTAAGTAAGCCAATTAGTAACTTAATAATGAAAATTACAAGGTATTGTAACAATACTGCAACAAGTGCTGCTATTGTAGCCTGCTTAACGATGTTAGTAGCTTTTTTTAATTGGGGCTTAGGACTCATCTTTGGAGCCTTATTAGCACGTAAAGTTGCAGAACATGCATATAGCAACAACATAAAGTTAAATTACCCAATTATTGGTGCTTCAGGCTATATGGGAATGATGGTCTGGCATGGAGGAATTTCAGGATCTGCTCCAATAAAAATAAATGAAGTTGGACATCTTTCTAGTATTATGAAAAACACATCATCTTTAGAAATAGTATCCCAAATTCCTTCAGCAATAAATTTTAATCAGACCATTTTTAACAGTTCTAATCTCATAATTTTTTCTTCTATAGTTGTTGTAATTACAGGATTATTTTATCTATTAGGAAAGAGGTCAGAACCAACAGAAATAAATTTACCTGAGTATAAAATGCATCATGAAGAAGAAATAATAATAAGCAAGGCTGATAAATTAGACAATTCAAAAATTTTAGCTAGAGCATTTGGGGCGCTTATTATTGTAGCTTTTTTTTGCCAATATATAGATGATATTAAAGTATTAAAGATTACTCCAAATCTTATTAATTTTTTAATGTTAGGTTTGGGAATTGTTTTACATGGGAGTTTTAAAAAGTTTACCAATGCAATTGGGGAATCAATTTCCGATATTTCTGGAATTCTTATTCAGTTTCCTTTGTATTTTGGAATTATGGGTATTATGAGTTCTAGTGGAATGGTTACTCAAGTTTCAAACTTTTTTGTATCTATTTCTACAGCAACAACATTGCCATTAGTTACTTTTTTTAGTGCTGGTTTGGTAAATATTTTTGTACCAAGCGGAGGTGGTCAATGGGTTATACAAGGTCCCATAATTATAGAATCTGCATTAAAGCTAGGGGTACCTTTAGAAAAAGTAATTATGGCATTGGCCTATGGAGATCAAATCACCAATATGCTTCAGCCATTTTGGGCCTTACCACTTTTAGGTATTACTAAATTAAAAGCCAAAGAAATTTTACCCTATACATTAATTGCAATGTTTGTTGGAAGTCTTATTTATATAATTGGAATCCTGTTATTTTAAATATATAATCGTATGATTTGGCTTTCAGAAAAAATAGAATTTCCAGACTATAAAACAGCTAATAAAGATGGTGTTATTGCTCTAGGTGGAGATTTAACTCCAGAAAGATTAATACATGCATATCAACAAGGAATTTTTCCTTGGTATTCTGAAAATGAACCAATTGTTTGGTATTGTCCTCCAAAAAGAATGGTTTTATTTCCAAAGGAATTAAAGATTTCTAAATCGATGCAACAAGTTCTTAGAAAAAGTGAGTTTATCATTACTGAAAACGAAGCTTTTGAGGAAGTAATTTTTCATTGTAAAAATACAGCGCGTAAAGATGGCTTTGGAACTTGGATTACAGATGAAATGGAACAAGCGTATATAGAACTTCATAAACAAGGCTATGCAAAGTCAATAGAGATATGGCTTCCAGATATAGATTACAGAGGTGTAAATTGTGATAAAAAAGTTTTAGTAGCAGGTTTGTATGGAATAGAAATTGGTTCTGTTTTTTGTGGAGAAAGTATGTTTACTAAAGTTTCCAATGCTTCAAAACTTGCGTTTATTTATTTAGTACAATCTAATCTATATAAATTGATTGATTGCCAGGTTTATAATGATTATTTAGCAAGTTTAGGAGCTAGAGAAATCTCAAGAAATGAGTTTTTAAATATACTGATCTATTAGTACTTCAGATAAATTAAAAATTTCATTGATAGAGTAATCAATAGAGTTTTTTTCTTTAAAGCTTTTCATCATTTCAATATGTTTTCTATTAATACTAAAAAACTGAACACGTACGTTAAATATCTTAGTCACTTTAACTGCACAATTTTGATTAAAAGAAAAAACTTCTAGATGACAGTTGTGTTTTTGAATGACCGTATCTAATAATGCTTTTTGAAGAGTTTTAGAGTTATTTCTACATTCAGACTCAAAATGAACTAACTGATCTTCTATGAAGTATAATTTGAAAACAAATTTGAACCCTGCTACCTTCCTTTTTGTTATTGAAATCTTTACAGAATCTTGAATTTTAGTAAATAGAGGTTCTCCTAACTTCTTTTCCATTGTTTTTGAAGAAGTTCCGAATTCAAATTCATTAAAGAAGGAGACTTTGTTATTTGCCTGTTTGAAAGGGTCAACATTTTTACAATAATCATTAAAAAGGACTGAGTAACAACTAGGTAAATAGCTGCTACAATCAAGGTCCTTTTTAAAAAAGGATTTTTTTATTTTTCTTGTAATTTTAGGGATCACATTCCAAAACTAGTCAACTTATTGTCTTTATTTTTAATGTTTCGATGAAGGAAATTTTAGAGACGTTCAATGGTGTAAATCGTAAGATAAAAAATATAAGCAGCCGAAACAACTCTAAACATAGGTTTATAAAAATAGTTAAATTGTTTTTTTTTGATTGTTTTTATTTCATATTGACTCATGTATTTTTAGCAATAATGATGATTAGAACACTTAATTTACCTTTTTATTTTAAACATGAAAAATTAGTTAGGTATATTTGACATTCAAAAATTTTAGAAAATAATGAGTATTCAAAACGCACAACAACAAGTAGATGATTGGATTCAGAACCATGGTGTTCGTTATTTTAATGAGCTAACCAATATGGCTCAACTTACAGAAGAAGTAGGAGAAGTAGCTAGAATTATAGCAAGAAGATATGGTGAGCAGTCTGAAAAAGATTCGGACAAAGGAAAAGATTTGGGCGAAGAATTGGCAGATGTGTTGTTTGTGGTCTTATGTTTGGCAAACCAGACAGGCATAAATCTTCAAGAATCTTTTGAAAATAAATTAGATATCAAAACAAAACGTGATCATGATCGTCATCAAAACAATAAAAAACTACAGTAGATGGCATTATCTAAAAATATTAAAAAAGCAGCCTTTTGGTCAAATGTGATGAAAGTTGGAGCTGTATTTGTTGTATTAATTACAATTATATCTTTATGTTTTAATAGTTTCTCAGATCTTATCTCGGGCAATTGGGAAGCAGTTTCTGATAAAAACTTTAGCAACGAGCAATGGAAACGTTTCTTTTCAAGTAAGGTAATTGCAGGCTTTATTTATGGAATTTATGTCTCTAATAAGAATATGAAATAATATGATTAAAATTAAGTGACTTCGAGATTCTTAGTCATCTAATTTTAAAAAAAAAGCGACCACCGGTCGCTTTTTTTTATTGATTTTGATTAATGAACTAGTCTAGCTGAATTAAATCAATCTGACTGTCTTTTACTTTTTTATTTAAGACTTTCACTTTATTGTTAAATAAGTCGTAGAGTTTTGATAATTCTTTATCAATCTCTTTATTAATTTCATTTTTAAAATCTATGGCTTGCTGTGTTGGAGCATAACTGCCAATTCTAGTTAATGAATTTAAATGCGCCAATTTGTTATTTAATCTAATTGGGAAATTTAATGGGTCTTGTCCACTTTTACTTTTCGTTTGGTATAAGGTTTCTTCAACAACGGTCATTTCCTTTAATAAACTAGCTGCATAGTCTAATAACTCTGTATGCTTCTCTTTATCTTTTATTGATTTTTGCAACGATATTACCTGAGCTCTTACTTTTTTTACGTTCTTCAAAGCTTTATGAATTTCAGTTACTTTTGTATTGATGTCATTAATAAAGTCAAACTGAGCTGTTGCATCTGCTAAGGTAGTTTCAGAAATAGGATTTTTTAAAATCGTAAAGTTTTGAGATTTTGAAGTTTCTCCCATAGTTAAGGTTACTTTATAATTTCCAGGCAATGCCATGGGTCCATTTAAAGAAGCCCACCATAAAATCATTCCTTTTACTTTTTCTGCACCAGGGTACATCATGTCCCAATAGAAAATATTATTGCCATTTTCTAGGGTTAACTTCGCCTCTTTTTTCTCCTTATTTGGGTCGGTACTAAAGGTCTTAATTAAGACATCATTACTGTCATGAATTTGAAGAGATACGGGTTCTTTAGCATCTTTTTCTTTGATGAAATAATTGATGGCAACTCCACCAGGATGATTTGTGCCTTCAGTTTTAGATGTTCTTCCATTTCCGCCCCCCATCCTGTAACTATCTTGAGGTTTAAATAAAATAACATCTTCTTGCACAAGGCTAGACGTTAATTGATGCATTGGTGTTAAATCATCAATCATCCAAAAAGACCTTCCTTGAGTTGCAGCAATTAGATTGTCATTTTTAATGGCTAGATCTGTAATAGGTACAATAGGTAAGTTCAATTGAAACTTATTCCAATTGCTACCATCATCAAAAGAAATATACATTCCTCTTTCAGTTCCAGCATACAATAATCCCTTACGTTTTGGATCTGCCCTCAGGGCGCGTGTAAAATCTTCAGCACCAATTCCATTGGTAATTTGCCTCCAAGTTTTTCCGTAATTTTCTGTTTTATAGATATAAGGCAAGTAATCACCAGATTTGTATTTTGTTCCTACCACGTAGGCTCCCCCTTTTGTAAATGGATCTATTTCAACACAGTTAATCATCATCCATTCAGGCATTTTTTTAGGAGTTACATTTGTCCAATTTTTTCCGCCGTCTTTTGTTACATGAACCAAGCCATCATCTGATCCAGTCCATATTAAACCATCTTCTTGCTTAGATTCATTCACAGCAAAAATTGTGGCATAGTATTCTACACCTGTATTATCTTTTGTGATAGGGCCACCAGAAGATTTAAGCGTAGTTGGGTCATTTCTTGTTAAGTCTGGACTAATAATTTCCCAAGATTGTCCTTCATTTGTTGTCATATGCAGATGATTTGATGCTGCATACAGTTTGTTCTTGTGATTTGGAGAAAACATGATTGGAAAATTCCACTGAAAACGATATTTAAAATCTTCAGCTCCATGTCCCATTGGGTCATCTGGCCAAACATTAATGGCTCTTGTTTCACCTGTTTTATGATTTTGTCTGGTAAGTAATCCGCCATAACTTCCTCCATAAACAATATCGTTATTTGTAGGGTCTATCGCTAAATGAGCACTTTCCCCTCCAGCGGTAGATTCCCAGTCAGATTCACCAATAAACCGACCTTGTGTTCTATGAGCAATTCTAACAGTAGAATTGTCTTGCTGTGCCCCATAAATACGATATGGAAAATGATTATCTGTAGTAACTCTATAGAATTGAGAGGTTGGTTGGTTCATATATGTAGACCAGTTTATACCTGCATCAAAAGAAACTTGAGCACCACCATCATCTCCAATAATCATTCGCTGATTGTCTTCTGGAGCAATCCATAAATCATGATGGTCTCCGTGTGGTGCATTAAACGTCTTATAGGTTTTTCCACCATCTGTAGATTTATGATATCTAACATTTAGAACATATAAAATATTTTCATCTTGGGTATCTGCATACAAACGGGTGTAGTACCATGCTCGTTGGCGTAATTTTCGTTCACTATTAATTAGCTTCCAGGTTTTTCCAGCATCTATAGATTTGTAAACCCCTCCCTTTTCATTTTCAATTAATGCCCAAACAATATCAGAATTTACAGGAGATACTGTTACACCACTAATTCCCCAAAGACCGCTTGGCAATCCTTTATGTGTAGAAATATTAGTCCAAGTTTCACCCTCGTCAGTGCTTTTCCATAAAGCAGAACCGTCTCCTCCACTAGATAAGCTATATGGAGTTCTTCTAATATTCCAAGTAGTTGCATATAAAACTCTTGAATTATTTGGATCTATAATTAAATCAACAACACCGGCATCTTTATTTGCAAATAATTTTTTACTCCAAGTTTTTCCACCATTTGTAGATTTGTAGACACCTCTGTCTTCAGATGACTTATACAGATCACCCATCACTCCAGCAAATACAATGTCTGGATTTTTAGGATGAATACGAACTCTTGGAATATGTCTGGCATTTTTTAGACCCATAGGTTCCCATGTTTTTCCAGCATTTACAGATTTCCAGATTCCATCTCCTGAAGAAACATTTCCACGAACTGTTTTCTCACCATTCCCAACATAAATAACATTATTATCCCATTCACTTACAGCAACAGAACCCACAGATCCACCAAAGAAACCGTCTGAAATATTCTCCCAAGTGTTCCCTGCATCTGTTGTTCTCCAAACACCTCCACCTGTAGAACCAAAATAGAATAAATTTGCTTTTCCAGCAACCCCCGTAACAGCGGCACTTCTTCCACCTCTAAATGGTCCAATATTTCTCCATTCGGTAGCATTATAATAATCTTCAGAATATTTGGTAGAATTCTTTTGAGCGTTAACTTTGTAGCTTTCAGAAATAAGAAGACATAGGAAGACAAAAAATAGTTTTTTCATGTTAGTTAGTTTTTGGAGCCTAAATTTAAGAATTTAAAACGAGACTAAGTTAATTATGAGAATTTTCATCAAAGGTGTTGATACTAAGCATATTGTGAAAGATATTTTCATTTCTGGATCTAAAAGTGAATCAAATAGAATGCTAGTTTTGCAAAAATTGTTTCATGAAATCACTATACATAATTTATCAGATTCTGATGATACACATCATCTACAACACGCGCTTTCTTCACAAGATATTGAAATAAACATAGGACATGCAGGAACTGCCATGCGTTTTTTAACTGCTTTTTTTGCAACACAACATAAAAGGACTACTGTTTTATCTGGTTCTGAAAGAATGCATCAAAGACCTATTAAAGTTTTGGTGGAGGCATTAAGAGATTTAGGAGCTGAGATTTCTTATATTGAAAAAGAAGGATTTCCACCATTAAAAATTATTGGAAAACAACTCGCCAAAAACAAGGTGCAAATTAATGGCAATATTAGCAGTCAATATATATCTGCTTTGTTGCTTATAGCGGCTAGCTTACCAAATGGATTACAAGTTGAACTAATAGGTGAAATTACTTCTATTCCTTATATTAACATGACCTTGTCTTTATTAGAACAGGTTGGTGTTTCAGCTGCTTTTGAAGATCAGGTAATTGAAGTAAAGCCTTTTAAAGATGTTAAAAAACAGTCTTTAGTAGTAGAATCTGATTGGAGTTCAGCTTCGTATTTTTATTCGATAGTGGCTTTAAGCACTGTTGGTTCATCTATACGATTATCTTCTTACAAGAAAGAAAGCTTACAAGGAGATGCTGTATTGGCAAAAATATATGAACATTTTGGTGTAGAAACTACTTATGAAGCCAATAGTGTGGTTCTTAGAAAAACGATAGAATCTAACAAAGAGCCTCTCAAAATAGATTTAAATAAAGCTCCAGATATTGCACAAACTATTGCGGTTACCTGTTTTGGATTGGGAGTTTCTTGTGAATTACTAGGCCTACATACCTTGAAAATTAAAGAAACAGACCGACTAGAAGCATTGCATATAGAACTCACTAAATTAGGAGCCAATATATCCGTAACTAATACTAGCTTACACTTAAGAACTAGCTCAATAATGAATGCTAATGTTTCTATAGAAACGTATAATGATCATAGAATGGCAATGGCGTTTGCTCCTTTAGCAATGAGAGTTCCTCTAGAGATTTTAGATGCAGGAGTGGTTACAAAATCGTATCGAAATTTTTGGAAAGACTTGCAGCAAATTGGTTTTCAAATAAATAAAGTGTAAATTAAACATTCAAACACTTGACAACCCCTATCTTCAAATCGTATATTTGCCGTCATTACCCCAAAACTACATATGAAATGAGTCTTGTTGTGAGCGTAAAACCTTTCAATATTTTATAGATACATAGCATATGACATTTTAAAAATATATAAAGGACATATGAAATTATCCCATTTTAATTTTGAATTGCCAGAAGAATTATTGGCAGAATATCCAGCAGAACATAGAGATGAGTCTCGTTTGATGGTTTTAAATCGCAAAGAGCAAACCATAGAGCACAAAATGTTTAAAGATGTTATTAATTACTTTGATGAAGGTGATGTATTAATGTTAAACAATACGAAAGTTTTCCCTGCTAGAATGTTTGGGAATAAAGAAAAAACAGGTGCTAGAATTGAAGTTTTTTTATTGAGAGAATTAAATGCTGAAAATAGATTATGGGATGTTTTAGTAGATCCAGCAAGGAAAATTAGAATTGGGAACAAATTATTTTTCGGAGAAGATGATAGTTTGGTTGCTGAGGTAATAGATAATACTACTTCTAGAGGTCGTACCCTGCGTTTTTTATATGATGGAGATTACGAAGAGTTTAGAGAAAAATTATTAGAATTAGGAGAGACGCCTTTACCAAAATACATCAAAAGAGGAGTAGAAGCTTCTGATAAAGAGCGCTACCAAACAATTTTTGCAAAAAATGAAGGAGCTGTTGCAGCCCCAACCGCAGGATTGCATTTTTCTAAACATTTAATGAAGCGTCTAGAAATTAAAGGAGTAGACTTTGCTGAACTAACACTACATGTTGGTCTAGGAACTTTTAGCCCAGTTGAAGTTGAAGATTTATCAAAACACAAAACAGATTCTGAACAAATTAGTATTCCTCCAGCAACTGCTCAATTAATTAATGATGCAATTGTAGATAAGAGAAGAATTTGTGCTGTTGGAACCACGGTTATGCGTGCTGTAGAATCTTCTGTTTCTGCAAGCGCTAGATTAAATAGTTATACTGGTTGGACCAATAAATTTATTTTTCCGCCCTATGATTTTAGTATCGCAAACTCTATGATTACAAATTTTCATTCTCCAAAATCTACACTAATGATGATGGCTGCTGCTTTTGCAGGATATGATTTTTTAATGGAAGCCTACAAAGTAGCGGTTAAAGAAGAGTACAAGTTTCATACCTACGGTGATGCAATGTTGATTATTTAATTTAGATCAAAAAATATTAAATCAAAAGCCTCATAGTCATGCTATGAGGTTTTTGTATTTTTGCGCAGCATATGCCAAGTTTTTAGAAATTGCATATTAGACTAAGAAAGAATAGAAACTACAGATGAAACCAAAGAAAAAAGACATCCGATCCTTAACAAAAGAGCAATTAAGAGAATTCTTTGAAAAGAACGGAGATAAAGCTTTTCGAGGAAATCAAGTATATGAATGGTTGTGGACTAAATCTCTGCATACTTTTGAAGCCATGACCAATATTTCTAAAGAAACAAGAGAAATGTTGCAAGAAAACTTTGTGATTAATCATATAGAAGTAGATTCTATGCAACGAAGTAAAGATGGAACCATAAAAAATGGAATTCGTTTGCACGATGGATTAATTGTAGAATCTGTTTTAATACCTACAGAAAAAAGAACTACGGCTTGTGTATCTAGTCAGGTCGGTTGTAGTTTAGATTGTCGTTTTTGTGCCACTTCTAGACTAAAAAGGATGCGAAACTTAAATCCAGATGAGATTTATGACCAAGTAGTAGCCATAAACAAGCAAAGCAAACTTTATCACAATCATAAACTATCTAACATTGTTTTTATGGGTATGGGAGAGCCTTTAATGAACTACAACAATGTAATAAAATCTATTGATAAAATAACATCTCCTGAAGGTCTAGGAATGTCTTCAAAAAGAATTACAGTATCTACCTCTGGTGTGCCAAAGATCATTAAGAAAATGGCAGATGATGAAGTGAAATTTAACTTAGCAGTCTCTCTTCACTCTGCAATAGATGAAGTAAGAACATCTATCATGCCTTTTAATGAAACATTTCCATTAAAAGATTTGGGAGAGTCATTGGTGTATTGGTATGAAAAAACACAACGAGTTGTTACCTACGAATATATTGTTTGGGACGGAATAAATGACAAAAAAGAAGATATAAAAGCCTTGATTAATTTCTGTAAGTTAATTCCTTGTAAAGTTAATTTAATTGAATACAACCCTATAGATGACGGAGAATTTCAGCAGGCCAGCTCTAGAGCCATAGATAATTATATCTCCAATTTAGAAATGCATGATATTGTTGTAAATGTTAGACGATCTAGAGGGAAAGATATTGATGCTGCTTGTGGTCAGTTGGCCAACAAATCATAGCATTATTTTCATGTTATATTTTGTAAATTTGTAATTCTTTATGAAGATTGTTGAGGAAATAAAAAAACCCATCCAACAGGAGATGGAGTTCTTTGAAGAAAAGTTCAAAGACTCTATGATTTCTAAGGTTCCCTTACTTAACAGAATTACCTATTATATTGTTCGAAGAAAAGGAAAGCAAATGCGTCCGATGTTTGTGTTTTTAGTAGCCAAAATGGTTTCTGATGGCGGTTTTGATGAACGAACCTATAGAGGTGCTTCCGTAGTAGAACTAATTCACACAGCAACTCTTGTTCATGACGATATTGTAGATGATAGCAATAGAAGAAGAGGTTTCTTCTCTATTAATGCCCTTTGGAAAAATAAGATTGCAGTTTTGGTGGGTGATTATTTGCTGTCTAAAGGTTTGTTGCTGTCTATAGATAATGAAGATTTTGATTTGTTAAAACTAATTTCCATTGCCGTTAGAGAAATGAGCGAAGGAGAATTACTACAAATAGAAAAAGCCAGAAAACTAGATATTACTGAAGATGTTTACTATGAAATTATCCGCCAGAAAACAGCTACTTTAATTGCAGCTTGCTGTGGTATTGGAGCAGCATCTGTTGGAGCCAATCAAGATACAATTCAGCAAATGAGAAAATTTGGACAATATATTGGAATGGCATTTCAAATAAAGGATGATTTGTTTGATTACTCTGAAGAAAAAATTGGAAAACCTACAGGAATAGATATCAAAGAGCAAAAGATGACCTTACCTTTAATTTATACGCTAAACAATTGCTCAAAAAAAGAAAAGGCTTGGTTGATAAACTCCATTAAAAAACATAACAAAGACAAAAAACGTGTTAGAGAAGTAATTACTTTCGTAAAACAAAGTGGAGGTATAGAATACACCATCAAAAAAATGACCGATTATAAAACCAAAGCATTGGCAATTTTAGATAATTACCAAGATTCTGATTATAAATCTTCTTTAATTAAAATGATTGACTATGTGGTGGAGCGTAAGATTTAAATACCTAACAATTCCTCAACAAAATCTCTTTTATTAGACAGTCTAGGTACTTTATGTTGTCCGCCTAACTTCCCTTTTTTCTTTAGCCAAGAATAAAACAATCCTTTTTTTACACTATGAATTTTTGGCATTACCAAAGTCATATTATTATAGCGCTTGGCTTCATAATCTGAGTTAATAGATTTTAAGGCATTGTCTAGTAGTTCTGTGAAATATTCTAAATTTTTTGGAGCTTTTGCAAATTCAATTATCCATTCATGACTTCCTTGTTTTTTACCATCCATAAAAATGGGACCAACAGTATAATCTGTAATGGTTGCTTTTGTTTTTTTACAAGCTAGCTTTAAAGCTTCTTCTGCATTTTCAATAATCAATTCCTCCCCAAATACATTAATATGATGCTTGGTTCTTCCTGTAATTCTAATTCTGTAAGGAGCTAATGAGGTAAATTTAACGGTATCACCAATTAAATATCGCCATAAGCCACCGTTTGTAGAGATAACAACGGCATAATTCTCTCCTTTTTTTACTTCAGATAAAGGAATCGCTACAGAGTTTTCACCATTATAGTCACTCATAGGAATAAATTCATAGAAGATTCCATAATCCAACATTAACAGCAGGTCTAAACAGCCATTAATGTCTTGTAAGGCAAAGAAACCTTCAGAAGCATTATAGGTTTCATAATATTTAAAATCTTTCTTAGGAATGAGTTTTTTGTATTGCTCTCTGTAGGGATTAAAGTTTACACCTCCATGAAAATAGACTTCTAAATTAGGCCAAACTTCTAATATATTATCTTTTCCTGTCTTTTCTAAAACCCTATTTAATAATACTAACATCCATGAAGGAACACCTACCAGACTTGTAATATTCTCATGAATGGTCTCATTAATAATAGCCTCCATTTTTGTTTCCCATTCACTCATTAAAGCTGTTTCCTGACTAGGAGCTGAACTAAAATCTGCCCAAAAAGGCATGTTTTCAATAATAATGGCAGACAAATCTCCAAAGTAAGAATTGTTGTCTTCATAAACGGCTGCACTTCCACCCAATCGTAATGCTTTTCCGTTAAATAACTCGGTTTCCTCATTGTTATTAATGTAAAGACACAACATGTCTTTTCCAGCTTTTAAATGACAATCTTCAATTGCTTCATCGCTTACCGGAATAAATTTACTTTTAGCATTGGTTGTTCCACTAGATTTTGCAAACCATTTAATTTTTGTTGGCCAAAACAAATTTTGTTCTCCTTTTCTACAGCGTTCAATTAAAGGCTCTATGCTTTCGTATTGTTGAATAGGTACTTTACTAGCAAAATCTTTATAGGTATTAATTGATGAAAAGTTATAGTGTTCACCAAATTCAGTATTCTTACTAAACTGTATTAAACGAAATAGTAATTCTTCTTGAACATCTACAGGATATTTTATGAATAACTCCATCTGATGCTTTCTCTTTTTGAGAAACCATGAAATAATAGAATTAACAAATGGAATTGCCATAGCGTTTCTGAGTTTCGTAAATTGATTTTTCCGTAAGTTTGTTTATGTCTTACTAGACAACCTTAAAAATAGAAAAATATTTTAGATGGAATACCAAGGAGTTTTAAAAAAAATGCTGACCGAAAATAGCGAGACAATTCAATATTATATGGAGTTAGAGACTAATTTTATAAATGTCAATCAGTTATTAAACAGTACTTTGAGCATTTGTTTTGTGAAATATCAATGCATGAGTTGTTCTTTAGAAAAAGAAATTTACCGTCAAGGATTTTGTAAATCGTGTTTTTTTGAAACACCTAGCGCAGGAGATTGGATTATGAGACCCGAATTAAGTACTGCACATTTGGGTAAGGAAGATAGAAATTTAGCTTATGAAAAATCTGTTCAATTACAACCACATATAGTATATCTGGCAAATTCTAGTAATATAAAAGTTGGGGTTACCAGAAAACAGCAAGTTCCTACAAGATGGATAGATCAAGGAGCTCATGAAGCCATTGAAATTGTAGAAGTTCCAAATAGATATTTAGCAGGAATAACAGAAGTAGCATTGAAAGAACATGTAGCCGATAAAACAAATTGGAGAAAGATGTTAAAGAATGATATAGAAGCGGTAGATCTAAAAGAATGGCAGTATAAATTACGATCTTTTATTCCAGAAGAAGCACAACAATATTTTATTGAAAACAATACAGAGACACAAATAAATTTCCCTGTACATCAATATCCAGAAAAACCTAAAAGTTTAAACATTGTAAAAGAACAAAACTATACAGGTAAATTAGTAGGTATTAAAGGACAATATTTAATTTTTGAAGATCAAAGGGTATTTAATGTAAGATCTAATGAGGGTATTGTTGTTCGAATAAATGTACTAAACACTAAGTAATCATCAGATATACTTGGTTCAAAATTATAAAAACATGATAAAATCTAATTTTCTAAAAGTAGCATTGGCACAAATAGCACCTGTCTGGTTACAGAAAGAACAGACCATTCAAAAAATTGAAAATGCTATCATAAATGCAGCCAAAGAAAAAGCAGAACTCATTGTATTTGGAGAAGCATTACTTCCTGGTTATCCGTTCTGGATTGGATTGACTAATGGTGCAGCGTGGAATTCTTCTGTTCAAAAAGAAATTCATGCCCATTATGTGCAAAACTCTATTACAATAGAAAAAGGAGAATTAGAGACTATTTGCAAGCTTGCAAAAGAACATAATATTGCTATTTATTTGGGCATTATAGAACGTGCTCAAAATAGAGGCGGGCATAGTATTTATGCTTCCTTGGTATACATAAACCAAGAAGGAGAGATAAAATCTGTGCATAGAAAATTACAGCCAACTTATGATGAACGATTAACCTGGGCACCAGGAGACGGGCACGGATTACGGGTTCATCCATTAAAAAACTTTACCGTTGGGGGACTAAATTGTTGGGAGAATTGGATGCCACTACCCAGAGCTGCATTATACGGTCAAGGAGAAAATTTACATATTGCCGTTTGGCCAGGCAGTGACCACAACACCAAAGATATTACTCGTTTTATCGCTAGAGAATCTCGTTCGTTTGTAATTTCTGTTTCTAGTTTAATGAACAAAACAGATGTTCCTAAAGACACCCCTCATTTTAATAAAATTGTAAAAAATGCTCCAGAGATTTTGGTAAATGGCGGTTCATGTATTGCTGGTCCAGATGGAGAATGGATTTTAGAACCTGTGATTAATAAAGAAGGATTGTTTTATGAAACCTTAGATTTTTCTAAAGTCTTACAAGAGCGTCAAAATTTTGATGTAGTTGGGCATTATTCTAGACCAGATGTGACTAAATTAGAAGTAAATAGAGAACGTCAGAGCACTGTTTATTTTAGTGATTAACCAGCTTTAGCTTCAATTACTTGTTGTATTATTTTTTCAACACCCAAATTAGTATTGCTTTCGGTTATAAAACGAGCAGTTTTCTTAACATTTTCATGAGCATTTTTCATGGCATAGCTATAGTAAGCGGCTTCTAACATTTCTAGATCATTTAGATAATCTCCAAAAACCATGGTTTGCTCAGAAGTGATGTTCATCTCTTTTTGTAGAAATTGGATGGCGGTTCCTTTATTAGAAGTTGGGTTGGAAATATCTAACCAGTTTTTACCTGATATTTTCAATAAAAAAGTCTCTTCAAATTTTTTAACTGAAGGATAAATAAATTGTTCTGAAGATACAGTATGATACAAAGCTATTTTAATAATAGGGGTTTTATGAGGTATTGTTGTTAAGTCTTTTACTATTTCATGAGCACTATAATATTCTTGAAACATGCTGATGAAATTTTGATCTTCAGATTCAATAAAGGCGGTATCCTCTCCACATAAAATAATAGAAGTATTATTGATATTTCTTAAAGCAGGAATTAATTCAACTACTTTTTGTGGGTCAAACGTTTGTAAAAGAAGTGTTTTGTTTTCTCTTTTTATTACCCCACCATTTTCACCAACAATAGTAATTAGATTCTTTATTGGATGAAGTTTCTGTGCAATACTGTTATACTGTCTTCCGCTAGCAGCTACAAAGTGAATTCCTAGCTCTTGCAGTTTGTTAAACTGTTCAAAAAATAAATGACTAACCTGTTCTTTAGAATTGAGTAAGGTTCCGTCCATATCTGAAACAATCATTTTTATATTTGATAAATCCATTGAAATATTTTGCTTTAAAAGTAAGAGATTCATTTTAAAAAAGAATCAGGGATATGTTATTTAATTGATAAAGAATTTCTTTTTAGCTGTATAATTTCCCAAAATAGAACACCGTAAACAAGGAGGTATTCTAAGAGTATAAACCATGCGTTTTCTTGCCAAGGATTGTTGGCATACGCCTGATAACTTAAAATTATCACAACACTCCATACAATTGGGTATCTATACTTGGTAAATACAGATAATAAAACCAAACTTGCTATGTACCATGGGTGAACAGTGGTTGCCATAAAATAATAAAAAGAGAGCCCAAATAATAAAGCAGTTAACAATTGTTGAGGGCTGTTGTTTTTTCTAAAAAATGTAATAATAGCTAGAAAAATAATGGTGAAAACAGGCAAAATTTTTCCAATAATGGCAATTTCATTATAGCCTCTAAATAGGGTTCCGATTTCTCGTGCAATATAATAGATACTAGCATTAAATTCGAAATTTTGAAACCATAATCCTACAGAATCTAGATAATTGCTTAGCAAATTTGAAGATAGAAAAGGAAGAAATAGCAGCACATTTAATCCGATGATGATGGCGCTAAAAGACAAGAATTTTAAAACTCCTGTTGTTTTTTTGTCTTTAGTAAACCACTGATAAAACAAGGGTAAAAATAATAATGGAATTAATTTTACAGAAACAGAAAGTCCAAAAATAAGGGCGGCCCAAATCCATTTTCTTTGAAGTAGTAAATACAAACTCCAAACTAAGAAGAATAACATTACAGACTCAAAATGTAAATTACCAGTTAATTCAATAATAATAAAGGGGTTTAAAGCGTATAAAAAGATATGATGAATAGGAATATTTAATTTTTCTAGAATTTTTTTTCCAAAATAAATAATTCCAATATCAGCTAAAATAATTTGCAATCGTAATACAACTATAGACCATAGAATACTTGTCTTTGCAAAGATTGCTGCCAATAAAAAACTTAACTGATTTATAGGTGGATAATTGGTGTAATGACTGCCGTTTAAAGTACCCATTCCATCATATAAATCAATTGCTTCAATGATTGGAAAATTGCCTTTTTTAATAAAGGTTTCAGGCAAAGAAATATAAGGATTTAACCCTTCAAGAATTAATCTACCATCCCAAATAAATCTATAAAAATCTTGTGATAAATTAGGGATAGCAAATAAAAACACCAATCTAAATAAAATGGAAATAGCGACGAGAAGTGTGAAATTATTTTTTTCTTTTGTGATTAAATACCAAAATGGAATAAATAAAATTAAGTACTGAACTATTAATTGAGTAAAATTTGTTCTGTCTAAGAAATAGGCCGTTAAGAAATAAAACAAAATACCAACACTAATAAGGAGTATTGTTCTATTTTTTTGTGATGAAAACATGTCTTAAGATTTTGTAAAAATTGAGGTATAAAACACGTAGCCAAAGCCAAAAAACAGCATCAAGTGAAAAGGGAACAATCCAAAATCTCCACCGGTATCTCCAACCTTAAAAGCACTATACATACCAAAAGCAAAATAAAGAGTCAAGACCCCTTCAGCAAGTATATTAATAGAGGGTTTTTTAGTAATATATTTATTTTTTCTCCAAGAATCTTGTAGCGTTTTAATATTAAATTTTGGTGTTCTTATAAAATCACTTTTTTTACCAAAATGACCTTCTAAAACAGCAATGCTATTGTGTAAGGAAAATCCCATGGCAATAGAAAAGAAGGTAAAAAAAGTACCTGTGTATTTAAAAAAACTTTTGAGTCCGCCTCCATAACTTTTTTTAAACATGTACCAGTAGCAAATAAAAAATATAACAGAGCTTATTACAAAGAAACTCATCATATAGAAATACGATTTTAAATGGGCGTATTCATTTTTAATATATAGCATTGGAATGCTTAAAACAGCCACTAAAAAAATCATTAAAAACATAGAGCTATTTAGTAAATGCAATACACTATGGATCTTTGTTTTTATGGAGATATGTTTGTTTACTAAAACACGCTTTGTCATTTTTTGGAAGTTTTCGGCTCCACCTTTATTCCAGCGAAATTGTTGAGACCTCGCAGCACTAATAATAACTGGTAATTCTGCTGGAGTTTTTACATGTTCTAAATACTTAAACTTCCATTTTTTTAACTGTGCTCTGTAACTTAAATCTAAATCTTCCGTTAAGGTATCTCCTTCCCAATTTCCAGCATCTAAAATGCATTCTTTACGCCATACACCAGCAGTGCCATTAAAATTGATAAAATGTCCTTTGGCACTTCTTCCAACTTGCTCCAGGGTAAAATGAGCATCCAAAGCAAAAGCTTGTATTTTAGTTAGTGTAGAATAATTTCTATTGATATGACCCCAGCGAGTTTGAACAACCCCAATGGCTGCATTTTTGAAATACGGGATAGTTTGTAATAACCAATCTTTTTGAGGTAAAAAATCGGCGTCAAAAATGGCAATAAATTCTCCTCTTGCAATTTCTAAGCCTTCTTTTAAAGCACCAGCTTTAAAACCTTGTCTGTTGCTTCTTCGGATATGTTGTATGTTAATTCCTCTTTTTTGAAGTCTTTTGATGTGCTTTTCAGTAGTTACAATAGACTCATCTGTAGAGTCATCCAATACTTGTATTTCTAACTTATCTCCTGGATATTCTAATGTTACAATATTGTCTAACAAACGCTCCATTACGTAAATTTCATTATACACAGGAAGTTGGATAGTAACTCTGGGAATTTCTTTTGAATTTGTGAAATCAAATTTTGGTGAAGTATCTTCTTTCTTTTGAGCACTTCTATAGTTAAACAATAGATTTAGTTGTGCCAACGCATACATGAAAATAAGAATGAGCGCTAACGAATAAACAACAATGATGGTGTATGCTACAATCATTATTTAAAACTGTATTTTAAGATCCAACCTAAAATTTTTACACCTGCTAATATAGAGCCTTTTAAAGTTCCTGATACTTTAGAAATACCAATTCTATTTCTATATTTCATAGGAACTTCTTTATATGAAAAATGCTGTTTGATTGCCTTTAATTGCATTTCAACGGTCCATCCATAGGTCTTATCTTCCATCTTTAGTTGAAGTAATTTTTGGTATTTAATAGCTCTAAATGGCCCTAAATCTGTAAATTTTGCGCCAAAGAAAATATTCATTAAAAAAGTTGCCAACCAATTTCCAAATACTTGTTGTGGTGTCATAGAACCAGCCTCTCTTAACTCTTTTACTCGTGATCCAATTACAAGATCTATATTGCCATTAATAATTGGTGCAACAAGCTCTGTTAATTGTTCTGGATAATCAGAATAATCACCATCTAAAAAAACAACAATAGTAGTTTTTTTTTCTTGATCGCTGAGCGAAGTCGAAGCGATATAATCCATGCCTTTTAAACAGGCATATCCATAACCTCTTTTAGATTCTTTTAAAACTGTAGCACCAGCATTGGCAGCATTTTCTTCAGTTTTGTCTGTTGAATTATTACTAATAACAATAATTTCATCCACAATAGTTGGGATGTCATTTATTACTTTGGCTATAGAGTCTTCCTCATTATATGCAGGTATAATTACCTTAATTTTTTGTGTCATCTATTCTAAATCCTCCAGGTTTTTTGTTGTTTGAAATCTGTACAAAGAAAATAAAAACCGACATAAAAAGGGTTTTTTAAAAGACATTACTTATTGTTTATTAGCTCCATTAAATCTACATCGTTTCCTAATAAAATATCTGTAGGATTAATTCTTCCATTCTCTGGGCCATTTTCTAATTTAAGAACACCTCTGGGGCAAACAGCAGAGCAAATACCGCAGCCTACACAGCTAGAGCGAACAATATTTTCTCCTTTTTGGGCATAGGCTCTTACATCTATACCTTGTTCGCAATAGGTAGAACAATTACCACAAGAAATACACTGACCACCATTGGTTGTAATTCTAAACCTAGATTTAAAACGTTGCACAAACCCTAAATAAGCTGCCAATGGGCACCCAAAACGACACCAAACTCTATTCCCAAAAATTGGATAAAATCCGGTACCAATTACTCCAGCAAACCAAGCACCTATTAAAAAGCTATAGGTATCTTTAATCCATTGAGAATTGATCCCTAAAAAGGAATCGGTACCAGTAAAATATGTGTATAAGGTTACTAGAGTCATTACTAAAGAAAATAACAATACAAAATGAATTAACCATCGTTCTAACTTCCAAGAGTTTAAGCTTTTGTCTGAATGCTGTCTGTAAGGATCTCCTAAAGTTTCTGCCAATCCTCCACAACCACAAACCCAAGAACAATACCATCTTTTTCCAAAGAAATAGACCATTACTGGAACAATAATTAGCGTTAAAACAATTCCCCAAACAAGAATAAAGATTCCAATTCCTCCACTATTTCTTAAGCTGTCTAAATTCCAATCAAAAAAGAAATCATAATCTAAAGGAAAAGCATTTTTAAAATCATAACCAGGCATGTTAAGGCTAGTCATAATTTCAGGGATTAAAAAAGCAAAAACAATTTGAAAGAATAGTACAGAAGTTGTTCTAATGAGTTGGTATTTATTGTGCCTGTATTTGATATACATGCGCGAAGCCATTACTAGCATAATGATACAATATAGAAACCCGTATACAAACCACTGAGAAGCGAGACCTCCATTAAGTGTTTTGCTAATTGGGTCTAAAATATACGTCCAATTTACCACATAATCTGGCATGAAATACAGTACCAAATAAAATGAAACTAAATACACCAACACCAACCAAGCAATAAAACCCCGATTGGTACTTGCCTCTAAATAGATGCCATTATTTTTAATACCAGCTTTTCCAAGTAAGACAAAATTAGGCAGTATAAAAAGTAAAGCTCCTATAATTCCCAAGCCAAAAGTAAGCAGCCAGAGAATGCCTGCATGTTCTTTAGCAGGTCCTTTACCAGCTATTTTAGCAAGCTCAAAACTTAATGTATGTGGTTTTCCGTAAATTTTATATTGATATTGTTCTCCCTTTTTATCCCAGTTTTTATCTGCATCAAAGCTTGCAATTAATGCATCATAATGATCATTAGAAGTTTTATAAGCCTTACGAACACGGTTAGAGAATTCAAAAATAGTTAGTTCTTCAGTTGTAACTACAGCCTTGGTGAGTTCGTCTAAAATTAACTCATTCTTATAGCCTTTTTCAGTTACAAAAGAGGCTAGTTCAGACGATGTTAGATTAAAAGTTCCTGTAAATAATGTTCCTGTAAAGATAGATAACCCAATTAAAAATATGACGAAGCCTGCTTGTTTTAGTATTTTCATATCTTTTTAAGCTTTGGTAAAAATTCGTTTCCAGCTTTTCTTTCTAGATGTAATAGAAGTACCATTTTCTTGGTTAAACTTTGTGGTAATTTCTTTTTCATAAAGTGAATAAAACTCTGGATCAAAATTGGCATCAGCTAAAAACTCTATGACATAATTTACGTCTCTTTTCTCAGTTAACCATTTGTCAAAAATTTCATGTCTCATTCTAATTCCAAAGGTATTAATTCCTAAAAATAGCGATGAATCTTTATCATATGCAATGGTAATACATTTTGTATCATCTGGATGGCTCCAATGAAAATGTTTTTCATAAGCTGGTCTGCCTTTTTCTCCAAATACCCACCCATAGGTTTGGTATTCAATATCAAAAAATTTGGCAGAGTTAAACCAATTTCCTGGCTTGTATTCAATTCTATTTCCACAAATTGTTTGCGCCAGTGTTTCACCCATCATTCTTCCTGTATACCAAACTGCTTCAATTGGTCTTCTATTTCCAATGGGCTCTCGTTGTTCTGCACAATCTCCTATTGCATAAACATCTTTAATAGTTGTCTCTAAAAATCTATTTACTAATATTCCTTTGTTAGTTTCTATGTTAGAATTTTTTAAGAAAGCTATATTAGGAGCTACCCCTGTAGTTAAGCCAACTACATTACAGGTAATTTCCTCTCCTGTTTCTTCAATAATAACTGATTTTACACAACCATTTTCATCAGATTTTATTTCTTTTAGATTGGTGTTTAATCGTAAGTCTATATGATTGTTTATAATATGTCTGTTAATCATTTCACTTTCTGCAGTTGGTAAAACTCCGTTCCAAAAACTAGATTCTCTTACTAGAAAAGTGACAGCAATATTTCTAGAATGCAGCATTTCTGCTAATTCTATTCCAATTAATCCACCACCTACAATAACGGCTCTTTTGCAAACCTTATTATTTGGAGCGTGTTTTTCTAGGTTTTCTAAATCTTGTTTGTGATACATTCCCATAACACCTTCTAAGTCTTGTCCTGGCCAACCAAATTTTGCTGGTTTAGAACCTGTAGCTAATACCAACTTATCATAGGAAAGAAGTTCATTGTTAGAGAATATAAGCTGTTTATTACTTGTGTCAATCTCTTTTACATAGCCTTTCTTTAAATTAATGCTATTTTTCTTCCAAAACCAAGATTCATATGGTTGTGTGTGCTCAAATTTCATGTGCCCCATGTAAACATACATCAGTGCAGTACGTGAAAAAAAGTATTCTGTTTCTGCAGATACTATCGTAATTTCATTCTCTGAATTCTTGCGAATATGTCTAGCAAGCGTAACTCCAGAAATTCCATTTCCAATAATAACAATGTGATCCATATGTTTCATTAGTTTACTTATCTGTCGAAGTTAATGAGAATTTCTTAAACGATTCTTTAATTTAGAAAGAGTATAAATAAATCTAGAATATATTACGTGTATTGGTCTTCATATTCCTCAAAAATCTATTAAATTAGGAGATAATTATGATCAGAAGCAAACATTTTCTTTTTACAGTTTTACTTGTTAGTTTTTCGATGCTGGTTAGTGCACAAAAAATTAATGGCGTTAGTTTAGTTGCATCAAGAGATAGTATTACAAGCTTGCATGTAAATTCTGTAATTGATGTAAATGCCAATTATGTTGCACTAATGCCTTTCGGGTTTATTAAAGAGTTGTCTTCTCCAGAAATTCGTTTCAATTCTAAAAGACAATGGTTTGGCGAACGAGAACAAGGTATTCGTCAGTACGCAAAAGAGCTTCAAAACAAAGGAATTAAGTTTATGATAAAACCTCAAATTTGGGTTTGGAGAGGCCAGTTTACAGGTCATATTAGTATGGATTCAGAAATTCAATGGAATATTTTAGAAGATTCATATTCATCTTTTATTCTTATGTATGCTGCTATTGCTCAAGAAACAAATGCAGCCTTATTTTGCATTGGTACAGAATTAGAAAAATTTGTGATTAGTAGGCCAGCTTATTGGAACGTTTTAATTCAAGAAATTAAAAAAGTATACAAAGGCAAACTTACCTATGCAGCCAATTGGGATGAGTTTAAACGTGTTCCGTTTTGGAGTGAATTAGATTGTATTGGTATAGATGCATATTTTCCAGTAACAGATAAAAAGACACCCACTGTTGAAGAATTTGAAGCAGGGTGGCGACCACATAAAATTGAAATTCAAAAAATTCAACATAAATTTAACAAACCTATTTTGTTCACAGAATACGGCTATAGAAGTATAGATTTTACAGGTAAGGAACCTTGGGATTCTAAAAGAATTACTGGCTCAATTAATTTGTTAGCTCAAAAAAATGGGTTGCAGGCTATTCACAATCAGTTTTGGAAAGAAGACTGGTTTTTAGGAGGTTTTATATGGAAATGGTTTCATAAACACACTGAAGTAGGAGGAGAGAATAACAATAGATTTACACCACAAAACAAGCCTGCTGAAGTTTTACTAAGAAGTTTATACAAACAGGCTCCATAAAATATAATGGTTATTTTTTCTGACCTAAAGGATATATTTCTTGCCCAAGAAAGTCTGTTGGAAATTTCTCATCACTTTCAAATCCCAATTCAATATCACGACCGTTTGAAGGAATATAATTGGTTTTAAAAAGATAATCCCAAATACTTAATGTTAGGCCAAAATTAACGCCAAATTTATTGGGGACCTTCTTTCCGTGATGCCAAATATGCATCTGAGGATTGTTAAAAATATACTTAAAAATTCCTAAAGGAATGGAAATATTACTGTGGTTAAAATGCCCCATAGCTAAGGTAAATAAATGGACTAAAATAAAATCATCTATTCCAAAACCAATAAATGCTAGTGGAATATATTCTAGAGTTCTATATACGATTGTCTCCATCCAATGATACCTTAGATGAGCCGCAAAGCCCATTTCTTTTACAGAGTGGTGTACTTTGTGAAAATTCCATAAGAACGGAATACGGTGCAACAATCTATGAATAAAGTATTGAATAAAATCTCGCAGTATAAAAAGAACAAATAACTGACTCCAATAAGGGAATGTTTCTATGTTAAAAAATGCAAGATTATCAATACCAATAGACATTAGCACATCATTAAAAAATGCAACAGCAACATTAGAAACAGCATTGTATAAAATTAAGGAGAATAAGAAAAAATTAAAAAACATATAGAAGCCGTCTAACCAAAAATCTTTTCTAATATTTTTTTGATTTTTTCGCCAAGGAAATACAATTTCTAAACTCCAAAAAATCAATGAAATTAATAGTAGCCAATAGAAATAATTACCCCAATGTGGATTCATAATTTCTCTGACTAAATACTGATAGTAACCAGAGAAAGATTGTTGAATGATGTCTAAGTATGTATCCATTTTAGATAAAAATAGTTTGTTCAAAAATTAGCAACATCCACCACCATCGTAATGGAAAGTAGATTCAGAAAAATAAATATCATCTCTTTTTAAAGCTTGCAATGCTGCGGCTGTTTTATCACAAATTGCCAGTGGTTGATTTTTTAATAAGGTATGTCCAACGCCATCGTCAAAATAATCTGAATCACCATAATAGATTGCTGCTTTGCCTGTAAAAACACAAGGGCCATCGTCTGGCATTGGGTCTTTAATGGCAGCAACTTCTATAGATTCTATATAAATTAATTCATCTGTAGGATAATTTTTGGGATCTAATATTCTGTAAGGTTTACGAGCTCTAATCTCAATGGTTCCAAAACCAGCATCAGTTAGGGCTTTTACATACGCTGCAATTGGTAAACTTCCACTCAAACACAAGGCGCGCAGACGATCATCGTTTCGCAGTTCATCGTTCATGGGTTGTTCGCAGGTAGGATCACTCATCACTAAACGACCATGAGGTTTTAGCACTCTATACATTTCTGAAACAGCCTTTTTTAAGTCATCAGATTTAAAGATATTGAACAGACAGTTTTGGGCCGCCACATCTATAGAATTGTCATCTACAGGAAGATTCATAGCATCCCCTTTGCGTAGCGTAACAAAATCACTTTTAAACCAAGGATTCATTGCTTCGGCCTCAACAAAATTCTTGCGAGAAGCCTCCAACATTTCATCGACAACATCTAGCCCAATAACACCTCCTTTTTGACGATTAAAATAAGCAAATTGCAACAATTCCATTCCTCCACCTACACCAACGTAAAGCATTTTGGGGTTGTTCGTTAAATCTCGAGCATGCACAGTAGAACCACATCCGTAGTTCATTTCTTGCATAATTCTTGGAATTTTTAATCCCGGTAACTCCCAAATAGGGTTTGTAGTACAGCACAGACCAACATCTGGGCTAAGTGCAGCTTCTTTATAGACGTTATGTGTTGTTTCTAAATAACTCATAAATGTTTTATTAATTCTTTAAATAAGATGATCATTTTTGGTTCTGTTTCTCCAGCTATTCTAATAATTTCCTGAATATTTACAGGAGCTAAATTTTTTGGGTCGCATTCATCCGTTAGTACTGAAATTGCAGCACATGGTACATTTAAATGCTTGGCGACAATCACTTCTGGTACAGTACTCATTCCAACAGCATCAACTTCTAGAATCTGTAGCATTCTATACTCTGCTCTGGTTTCTAGTTGTGGACCAAAAACACCTGCATACACTCCTTCATGCAATTGTATGTCGTTTTCGTTGGCTATTGATTTCAAAAAATCATTCATTTTTTTTGAATAAGGAGCTAACATGTCTGCAAAACGCTCTCCAAATTCACCAACTTCAGCAAATGCTAAAGGTGAATTTCCTTGTAAGTTTAGATGGTCATCAATAAGCATTAATTCGCCTTTTTTATAAGAAAGATTAATTGCTCCGGATGCATTAGAAATTAATAAAGAAGTAATTCCTAGCTGGTGCATGGCTCTAATTCCGTAGGTTACTTCCCAATGATTGTATCCTTCATACAGATGAAATCTACCAGACATGACCACCACTTTTTTTCCTGAAAGAGTTCCGTATACTAATTTTCCAGAGTGAAATTCAACAGTTGCTTTTGGAAAATGAGGAATGTCTTTATAAGCAATCTCTTGTTCAATATCAATCTCATGAATTAATTGATGCAATCCAGAACCTAACACAATCCCTATTGTGGGTTTTTTAAATCCTTTAGAAACTAAAAAATCTGTGGTTTCCTGTAATTGTTTTGTTTTCATGGACACTCAATTTACTGAGGTTAAACTTGCTTTAAGATTTTATTATCTGAGCCTATAGATCTTATTAGATTGATAGAAATTTAGTAAAAGCAGGATGATGTTCTATATCTTCAATTACATCAACATCATTCAACATTGGTAACAAATGTACATCAACTTTTTCTAAATTTTTTAAAGTATCTTCTCTCACTGAAGATGTTCCCCAATTTTTGTTTTGAAAGATTTTAGGATATGTTTTTTTTAATCCTATTAGATAATAGCCACCATCAGTAGCCGGTCCAATAACAACATCCTTTTTTTCTAATTTTTCAAAAGCTTCCTCAATATGGGATGCTTCTAAGTCATATAAATCACTTCCAATCAAGACGACTTTATGATACTTGTCTTTAAAACATGTTTCAAAAGCATGGTTCATTTTAGCACCTAGGTGCTTGCCAACTTGAAGCTCTTTTTTATAGGTAGTAGTATCCCAGAGATCATTTTCTAAAACTTCTTGAGAGTAAAAAATTACTTTATCGCAGTGTATGTTTTGAGTGACCTCCTTTGTTTTCTGCAATAAAAAAAGATAAATATCTAATGCTGTTTTTTTGCCAACAGCTTTTGCCAATCTAGTTTTAACTTTCCCCAAGATAGGATTTCGAGTGAAAATGATAAGAATGCTTTTATGTGTCAATTGGGTCTAATTTTAAATTAGTACGCACTAATTTTTAAGAAGTTATAACTTTTATTAGGCTACAACTCCTTGGCAACTACTTCCAGATCCAGCTGTACAACCATAACAGTGTTGATTGATGATGATATTTCTGTTTTGTAACAATTCTTCGTTATACTCAGAAATGTGTTGCACTTTACTGGCTACTTTTAAATTTAACATTTGATTAAAATCACAATCATATAACCAACCATCCCAACTTACAGAAAGGGTATTGGTACACATTACATTTTTTACAGCCTCAGGATTGTAAGCATCCACCAATGAAATCATATAATCTTCATAATTTTCTGAAGCAATTAAATAATCTAAAAACCTACTGATAGGTAAATTTGTGATAGCAAATAAATTGTGGAAGTTAATGTCAAATTCTTCTCTTAACGCTTTTTTGAAATCATTTTCTAAAGCCATTTGGTCACCGGGTAAAAATGCCCCAGAAGGATTGTATACCAAATCTAATTTTAAAGCACTGTTCTGCATTCCGTATCCTACAGCATTTAATTCTTGCAAAGCTTTGATAGATTTATCAAAAACACCATCACCACGCTGTTTATCAGTTTTTCCACGGGTCCAATGTGGCATTGAGCTTACAACATGTATTCTGTGTTTTTTAAAAAAAGTAGGTAAATCGTGGTATTTTTTATTTGCTCGTATAATGGTTAAGTTAGACCTTACAATAAAATCGTTGATTCCTGCTGTTGAAGCTTCTTCAACAAACCATCTAAAATTAGGATTCATTTCTGGAGCACCACCTGTTAAATCGAGTGTGTGAGCTCCTGTTTTTTTGATTACATCCAAACATTCTTGCATGGTTTCTTTGGTCATAATTTCTTTTCTGTCCGGACCAGCATCAACATGGCAATGCGCACACACTTGATTGCACATATATCCCAAATTAATTTGTAAAATTTCTAATTTCTTTGGACGTAATGGAAACTGATTTGTTACTGCTATTTTTTTAGCAAACGTTGGTAATTCTCCATCAGCAAATAGTCCATTAGATAAAATTTCTAATTGCCTTTCTGTATTGGCTAGATCATTATTTCTAGCTAAAAGTGATTTTTTACTCATCCTACATTTCCAATTTGTTCACTTTGTTCATCATTTGAACTCCATGTACTAAGGTAGCGCCACTTTTAATTGCGGCACCCACATGAACAGCTTCCATCATTTCTTCTTTTGTAATTCCTCGCTGTAAACCATCTTTTGTATAAGCATCAATGCAATATGGGCATTGCTCTGTATGAGCTACAGCCAAAGCTATTAATGATTTTTCACGAGCCGTTAGGGCCCCTTCTTCAAATACTTTCCCATAATAATCAAAGAATTTGTTTCCAAGTTCTTCATTCCAATCTGTAATATTGCCAAATTTGCGTAAATCGGCAGGGTCATAATATGTTTTAGACATAAAAAATTATTTTTTGTTCAAACTCCAGTCGTAAGTTAGGTATTTTATGCTGGCTTTTTCACTTATTTTTATAGCAGCATAGGTATTCAAATAATTGATAATAGTTCCATTTTTTATAAAATCTTTGGAAAACCAATTAAATATCTCTGATAGCGCTACATTGTTTTTGCTAATTTTATTTCTAGTAGTATCGTTTATAAACACTTTCATTAAATTGTCTAAACTATACGCTATATTGTCTTCTGTAAAAGCAAAATTCCAGAGCCTAGGACAAGATACTGAAGCGCAATTGATACCTACATGAATTCTTGGGTCATTAAATTTTTTTCGTAAGATTTCGTGCTCAATCTGATCTAGTGTATATCTTTTTTGACCAACTTTCACAAAAGGAATTTTCCAAGCAGTCTTCCCATCAATTTTAATGTCTCTTATGCTTTTTAAAGGGTAGTTGTTTAGAATAATTTTGATAGTATATGCATTATAGGTATTTATCCAAAAAGCTTTTTTCTTATTTGATGACCAATCTTTCGTTGGTTCATTGTTTTGAATATAGGCTAAATAATTATCTAAGAGTGTTTCATTGTTTTTTAATGATTGATAATCTACCCTTCCTGTTTTATCAACATTTTTTTGGAGTAAACTATCAAAAATACTAGTTTGAGCCTGTATTGCAACAAAGCTAAGCATGCATATAAATGTACTAATTTTTGTCATTAATTTTCTATGGTTATCTTAGTTTAGACGCAAGGTTTTAGCGACTTTACAATTATAAACAACAATTTTTAAATTTCTATTTCTTCTCCCATCTTTAAATTAAAATGTTTTCTAAAGAAAAAGACTACAGCGTATAAAATTGGGGTGTCTAATGCTGCAATCATTATTTTAAAAACAACACCACTTATGAGTAAGCCTAAGAATTTATCCCAGGCAATAATATCAAATGAACACAAGAGAATTAATACGGTGAGGGTGTCAATAACCTGAGAAGAAAATGTAGAAAAGTTATTTCTTAACCAAAGATGCTTCCCCTTGGTTAGGTTTTTCCAAAAGTGATAGACTCGAATGTCTATAAACTGTGCAAATAAATAAGCCATCATAGAGGCAAGAACGGCTAGTGGAGCTGATCCAAATACTTCAATAAAAGTTGTATCATTAACAGCAGACCAAGAAGTTGATGGTACAGCCATTGAAACATAAATAATTCCTAAAGAAAAGAAAGAGGCAAAAATACCAGCAATAACTACATGATTGGCTTTCTTTTTCCCATAAATTTCTGATAATATATCAGTAATTAAAAAAGTAATAGGGTAGGGTAATAAGCCAACAGAAACCTCAAATAATTTCACGTCAAAAATTTCACTATCAATAGGATACCAATAAAAGAATTTTTGAAAAATTAGATTGGAGGTCACTAACGAAGCAATAAACAAGGCAGCTAGAATTAGATAGATAATTTGGGCTTGAGATTTTTTCTGTGAAATCATACAAAACGAAATTACTAATTATTTATCATTACAAACTCCCGTGATTTAAACTATTTACTAAGATTTTTTTAGGCTTACTAAAATACTTCGTAATCAGATAAGAAATTCCTATTTTTGCAGCTACAACTAACGAAATTATACCGAGATGAAAGCATATATTTTTCCTGGTCAAGGAGCACAATTTACAGGCATGGGTTTAGATTTATATGAAAACTCCCCAATGGCTCAAGAGCTTTTTGAAAAGGCAAATGAAATTTTAGGGTTTTGCATTACAGACATTATGTTTGAAGGTACTGCAGATCAATTAAAACAAACAAATGTAACTCAGCCAGCTATTTTTTTACATTCGGTAATTTTAGTAAAAGCTCTAGGCGATTCTTTTCAACCAGAAATGGTTGCAGGGCATTCTTTAGGCGAAATTTCTGCCTTGGTTGCTGCAGGTGTTTTATCTTTTGAAGACGGGCTTCAATTGGTTTCTAAACGCGCTTCGGCAATGCAAAAAGCTTGTGAAATTATGCCATCAACGATGGCTGCGGTTTTAGGGCTAGATGATGAAATTGTTGCGCAAGTTTGTAATGATGTTGATGGAGTAGTAGTGGCCGCAAATTATAATTGTCCTGGTCAATTGGTGATTTCTGGTGAAGTTTCTGCTGTTAAAAAGGCCTGTGAGTTATTAACAGAAAAAGGAGCAAGAAGAGCCTTAATTTTACCCGTTGGAGGTGCTTTTCATTCTCCAATGATGGAACCTGCAAGAGAAGAGTTAGCTGCTGCAATAAAGGGTACTCACTTCAATGAGCCAACCTGTGCGGTCTACCAAAATGAGCCTGCAAAATCAGTAACATCAGCTGCTGAAATTAAAGAAAATTTAATGAAGCAATTAACAGCTCCAGTAAAATGGACACAATCTATTCAAGCTATGGTAGCAGATGGAGGAACAGAGTTTATTGAAGTTGGCCCAGGCAAAGTTTTACAAGGGCTAATGCGTAAAATAGATAGAACTGTTTCAGCAAGTGGTGCAAGTTTTGAAAACTAAAATTTTATTGTTTTAATTGCCATTTCCAAGCAGCTAATAGTGCCTGTTCAAGGGTTTTTTCTGTTTCCCAACCTAATTCAACTTTAGCTAACGTAGTATCTGCATATGCAGAGGTAATATCTCCTTCTCGTCTGGCTACAATTTTATAATTAAGTCTTGTATTGCTAACTTTTTCAAATGCTTTAATAACTTCTAGAACAGAACTTCCAGTTCCAGTTCCTACATTAAAGACTTCAAAATCTTTTTTATTACCATTGTTTAGCAATCTTTCTAATGCTGCAATATGTGCTTTTGCCAAATCTACAACATGAATATAATCACGAACTGCAGTTCCGTCTTTTGTAGGATAATCATCTCCAAAAACAGACAATTCTTTTCTAATTCCAGCAGCAGTTTGTGTTACAAAAGGAATTAAATTTTGAGGAACTCCTAGCGGTAATTCCCCAATAATAGCAGTTTCATGTGCTCCAATTGGATTAAAATATCTAAGGGCAATAGCTTTTAGCCCGTTTGCTTTACAACTTTCTTTAATAATTTCTTCTCCAATTTGCTTGGTGTTTCCATAAGGAGATTCTGCAGGTTTTACTGGAGCATTTTCAGTAATAGGAAGCTCATCTGCCTGACCGTAAACAGTACATGAAGAGCTGAAAATAAAATTAGATAATTGATGTTCCTTCATCTCTTGTAGGAGATATACCAGAGTGCTAATATTATTTTCGTAATATAATAACGGATTTTTAACGCTTTCTCCAACCGCTTTTGAGGCTGCGAAATGTATAATGCCGTTTACTTTATTGGTATTAAAAAAATCTTTGACAGCTGTTTTATTGCGAAGGTCAATATTAAAATAGGATGGCTTTATTCCTGTAATTGAAATAATACGATCTAAAACTTCAATTTTTGAATTGTATAAATTATCGATAATTACAACTTCATAACCTGCTTGCTGGAGTTCAACAACGGTATGAGATCCTATAAAACCTAAACCACCTGTAACCAATATCTTTTTCATAATAATTGTCTTTAAAATTGATTTTTTTTATTGAAAGCTACCCTACAAAATCATTGATTGTTTTTGTAATGAAAGCCAGTTGCTCTTCATCTAACTCTGTGTGCATTGGCAATGAAATAACTGTTTCTATTAAACGATTGGTTACTGTAAAGTCGTTTTCTTGGTAACGAGTATCTTGGTAGGCTTTTTGTGCGTGCAATGGTACAGGGTAATAGATAGCGTTTGGAATACCCTTATCTAGTAAATGTTGGTGTAGCTCGTTGCGTTTTCCATTGGTAATCTTTAGGGTGTATTGATGAAATACATGGCAATCACAAGAATCACAAATCTCTCCACAATTTGCAGTTGCATTAGATTTTGTAGTTGGTGTACTAATGTTAGGATTTTGTGCAAATGCATTGTTATAGTATCTAGCTGCGTCTCTTCTAGCATCACAATACCCATCTAATAAAGGAAGTTTTGTTTTTAGAACTGCCGCTTGAATACTGTCTAATCTTGAGTTTACACCCACAACATCATGATAATAGCGTTTATACATCCCATGATTCACCATACCGCGTATGGTATGTGCTAACGCATCGTCATTGGTAAAGATTGCTCCACCATCACCATAACAGCCTAAGTTTTTTGAAGGAAAAAATGACGTAGTTCCTACATGACCAATAGTTCCAACTTTTTGTTTGCGTCCGTCGGCAAAAGTGTAGCTTGCGCCAATGGCTTGCGCAGTGTCTTCAATTACAAATAAATTGTGCTCTTTAGCAATGCTCATTACCGCTTCCATATTTGCACAAAGTCCAAATAAATGAACCGGAACAATGGCTTTTGTTTTTGGAGTGATGGCTTTTTTTAGAGCATCAATATCTATGTTAAAGGTATCTGGCTCAACATCAATTAAGACAGGAGTTAATTTTAACAAAGCAATTACCTCTACAGTTGCCGCAAAAGTAAAATCAACGGTAATAACTTCATCACCTTGTTCAAGCCCCAAGCCCATCATAGCTATCTGTAAAGCATCTGTTCCATTTGCGCATGGAATAACATGTTTTACAGTTAAATATTTTTCTAAATCTGCTTGAAATTGATGCACATAAGGTCCGTTAATATATGCCGAAGAATTTAAAACTTCTTCAATAGATATATCAACAGTTTCTTTAATTTTCGCATACTGACCTTGAAGATCAACCATCTGAATTTTTTTCATTGACATGGAATTTGTGGACATCAAAAATACAATTTAAATCTGTTATCTTTGGCCAAAATTAAATTTATCAGAATGAAAATTTTCTTGAAAATTATTAAAATAGTATTCCTAGTATGTGTCTTGGTTTTTGTCGCTGCTTGGTTGTATTCAAGAACATTATATCCAACCTATGAAGGAGAATTATCGTTAGAAAACCTATCGGAAAATGTTACTGTTCATTTTGATGAAAATGGTGTACCGCATATCAATGCAGAAACTCAAAAAGATGCTTATACTGCTTTAGGTTATGTTCACGCTCAAGATAGGTTATGGCAAATGGAGCTCATTAGAAGAATTGCTCCAGGAAGACTTTCTGAAATCTTTGGTGATAAATTAGTAGAAACTGATGTCTTTTTTGCTGGTTTAGGATTGGTAGAAGATGCAAATGAATCCATTACAAAAATTGACATAAATTCTGAAGCATACAAATTAACCATCGCCTATCTAGACGGTGTGAATCAATTTGTTGAAGAAGGAGCAACACCAATTGAATATAATTTGATAGGTCTTAAAAAAACAAAATTTACGGTTAATGATGTCTATAATGTTTTTGGATACATGTCTTTTAGTTTTGCAATAGCTCAAAAAACAGATCCATTATTACAAGAAATAAAAGAAAAATTAGGAGACAACTATTTAGCTGAGTTAGAGATTCCGATCTATTCTAATACAGCACTTTTAAAAAGTGAAAAAAATCCAATAGTCAAAGCTTCTTTTGCGAAAGCAATGACTGCTATGTATGAGCAATTGCCTATTTCCCCATTTATTGGAAGTAATTCATGGGTGATAGCTGCCGATAAAACGAAGAATGGAAAAGTTATTTTTGCCAACGATCCTCATATTGGATTTTCTCAGCCTTCGGTTTGGTATCAGTCTCATATAAAAACACCAGACTACGAAATGTATGGGTATAGCCTTGCCTTAACACCTTTTCCTCTTTTAGGGCACAACAGAGATTATGCCTATGGTTTAACCATGTTTGAGAATGATGATGTTGATTTTTATATTGAAAAAAACAATCCAGAAAATTTGAATGAATATGAAACTCCTACGGGTTTTTCTACTTACAAAACAGTGCAGAAAACAATTAAAATAAAAGGTGCCCCAGATACTACTTTTACTGTTAAAATAAGTAGACATGGTCCTATCATGAATAACCTGTTAAAGCAGATAGATGATCAAAGACCTATTGCCATGCAATGGATCTATAAAAAAACAGACAATCAAATTTTAGATGTTGGTTATCAAATATCACATGCAAAATCGTTACATGACTTTAAAGAAGGCGCTAAATTACTTCATGCTCCAGGATTAAATATGATGTACGGAGATGCGAAAGACAACATTGCTTGGATTGCTTCAGGAAAATTATACAAATACAGAGATTCAATCAATACAAAACTATACTTAGACGGAGCATCCGGAAAAGATGAAATCTTGAGCTATGTAGATTTTGAAGACAATCCACAGTCTATTAACCCAGCAAGTAATTATGTGTATTCTTCCAATAATCAACCAGATACTATTGCTGGAGTTTTATATCCAGGATACTATTTACCAGAAGACAGAGGGCAAAGAATAGAGCAGTTGTTAGAAGTAAAAAATGATTGGACCCAAGAAGACGTTCAGCAAATGATCTTTGATGTTACTTCTCCAGTAGTACCTCAAGTGATTGCTAATTTAGTGGCTAGTATTAAAACTGAAAACTTTACTAAAAACGAGCAAGAGGCATTACAGAATTTAAAAGATTGGAATGGTGAATATAAAAAAGAAGATACTGCTCCAACCATCTATAACCGATTCTTATATGAATTTTTAGAAGGAACTTTTAAAGATGAATTAGGAGAAAGTTTTCCAATGTTTATGCAAACTCCTTTAATGAAAAAAATGATTGCTGTTCAGGCTAAAAAAGCTGTTTCAGTATGGTTTGATGATGTAACTACAGAACCTAAAGAAACAAAGTCAGATATTGTTCAGAGGTCATTTATAAATGCCATTTCTTTTTTAGAAAATCAATTAGGAGACACTGTTTCATTGTGGTCTTGGAGTAAGGTAATCTCAGTTGAGCATGGGCATGCACTTGCTGCTGGTGGTGAAACCTTACGAAAAATATTTAATGTTGGTCCGTTTTCTATGGATGGTGGAAATGAGGTCATAAACAATCAATTATTTACCTTGAATGAAACAGGTATTTATAAAGTAAAAGCTGGTCCGTCTACTCGAAGAGTTATAGATTTTTCTAACATAGAAAATAGCGTAAGTATATTACCAACAGGGCAATCAGGAAATATCTTTAGCAAGCATTACAAAGATCAAGCACAAAAATACGTGAATGGTGAGTTTGTTAAAACCATGCTAAATAAAGACGAAATTGAGCGCTCTAAGAATCTGTTGATTTTTAAGAAAAAAGAATAGATATCATTATTCTTTTATACCTGCTTATAGACTTCTTTAAAAGGAATTCTAAAACGATCTCCATATACACCTTCTGGTTTTCTAATACCGCAAGAAACAATCATATTAATTTCTGCACCACGAGGTAAGTTTAAAACTTTTTTTACTCGCCATGTATCCGAACCTTCCATTGGGCAAGTATCATAGCCTTCAGCGGCCATGCTTAGCATAAAATTTTCTGCTGCTAGGGCACAGGTTTTATGAGCAACAATCCTCATGTCGCTATTTCTAACCTCTCTAAAAATGGGTTTAAAAAGCCCGATTACTAAAATCATTAGATATTTTAAAAAACCAAAAAATCCAAAAAAATCAGCGTAGGCAAAAGGAATTAATTTTCCGTAGTAATTTCTACTTACCTTTTCCCTACTACTTTGTTCAGACTTTGGTTTTGGTGGAAAAATAGCATCAATCATTTTTAAATTTGACTTCATTCTTTTTCTCCATAAATCTTTACGAGTAACAAAAACCACCAACTCTTCCGCTGTTCTTGCCGCGTTTTGATTAAAACACAGAGGCGCTATTTTTTGAATAGTTTCTTTAGAAGTGATATGATAAAATTCCCAAAGCTGCATATTGCTGCTGTTTGGTGCAAGTGACGCTTGTTGGATACATTTTTTCACAATTGCAGTATCTATATTTTTTTCAGGGTCATAGATACGAACGGAACGGCGATAATGGATCGCTTCCTCTACTGTTTTTTGTTGCATATAGTGTTGTTTGTTTACCAGCCTGTTCGGTAGTCTCTTTTAATGAATTGATTGGCCATGTCAAAATTTGTAATGTTCATATTTTCTCCATCCCAAAGAAGTTTCTTTCTTCTGCCTGGAAAGTTATATCTATTTTCAACTTTTTCATGAAGTAGCGCCGATCTAATGGCCAGATTCCCCATTAATACGGTTTCGGTTAATGGCCCTGCTTGAGATAAGGGAGAACTAGTATAGGCACCATATCCTTCTTTACAAGCATTAATCCATTGTGCTTGATGCCCACTCATTCCATTATCTACCAATGAAGCCATATTTTTAACTTCTGGAACCTCAGAACCATCGTTTAAGAATACTTTAGGGTTAGATCCATACGTTCCACAGATTAAAATTCCTTTAGAACCTTTCATAATTACTCCACCACCCCAATCACCTAAGGGTTCGTTGGCAGGAAGAAGATCTGGTCTTTCTGGCTCAATTCCTCCATCATACCAATGTAACTCTATTGCGGGCATATTTCCTCTTTTAGGAAACTCTAGATGAATAACTGAAGAGGCAGGAGGTGTTTCATCATAGACAACTTCCTCAAAAAAATCTTTATAGGTATTTGTAATACTGCATTCAACTGAAGTTGGGTAGCCAAGTTTTAAAGCTCTGAAGGGTACGTCTATTAAATGACATCCCATATCACCTAAAGCACCTGTACCATAATCCCAGTAACCTCTCCAGCGAGTAGGCATAAAGGCTTCATGATACGCTCTCCAAGGAGCAGTTCCTAACCATAGGTTCCAATCAATTTCTTTTGGAACAGGCATGGTATCTTTAGGAACAGGTATTCCTTGTGGCCAAACAGGTCTATTAGTCCATGCATGAACTTCTTTGACCTCACCAATAATTCCTTCTTGTACAACAGCATCAATCCATCTTGTTCCGTCACCACTAGCTCCTTGATTTCCCATTTGGGTTACCAATTTTTTATTCGCTGCCATTTCGGTAAGCTTTCTAGCTTCCCAAATATCATGGGTTAAAGGCTTTTCTATATACATGTGCTTGCCTAGATCCATTGCTGCCATACATTGCGAATAGTGCATGTGATCTGCAGAGCTTACAATTACGGCATCAATATCTTTATGATGTTTTTCTAGCATGTCTCTATAATCTCGCATATATGGAGCTTCAGAAAACTGCTCTCTCATAGGCTTAGCTCTTCTATCATCTACATCACAGAGTGCTACTATATTAGCACCATTTGAAGCAAAACTATTGGTTAAATTACTAGTTCCTCTTCCTCCAATACCAATAGCAGCGATTCCTAACTTATCGCTTGGTGCAACAAAGCCTCGACCAAGAACATGCCTTGGTACAATAAAAAACCCAGCTGAACCAACCAGTGCTTTTTTAATAAATTTTCTTCTAGTACTCATAATAGTATGGATTTGCAGTTATTGAATTGATTTAAACTTTTTTCAATTTACTAAAAAATTGCCTTTTTGCACACATATTTTACAATTTTTGATTTCCGTAGCCCTGCTATGCAATTAAAAAATTGCCTTATCTAGGCAAAAAATGACTATTTTTCACTTAACTCACTTCATTTTAAATAGTCATTCATTATTCTAAATTAATAAGAAAAATGAATGATGTATACGCTCTTATAAACATGAATTCCTTACAATGCAATTGAAAGTTACTTTACGTTTTTGATGAGGCCTATAACATGCTTCAATATACAAAAATTATAGACAAGCATTCCAGATGGTTTCATTTGGAATTGGAGCAAGAAATAAAATATTTTCTTTGCTTACAGGATGAGTAAATGAAATTTTTCTAGCATGTAAATGAATGCTTCCATCTTTGTTGCTTCTAGATGCACCATATTTTAAATCTCCCTTAATAGGGCTTCCAATATAGGCAAGTTGCGCTCTTATTTGATGATGTCTACCTGTTTCTAAATCAATTTCTAAAAGCGAGTAATTATCTAGTTTTTTAATTACTGAATAGTGTAGTATTGCTTTTTTACTTGCGTCAGTTTTTTTTGTAAAAACGGTAGATTTATTATTTTTAGGATTCTTCTTTAGAAAGTGTATTAAGCTGTCTTTTTCCTTTAGAGGTGTATTTTTTACAACTGCCCAATATGTTTTAGAAATAGTTCTTTCTCGAAGCATTTTATTAAGCCTCTCCAAGGCTTTAGATGTTCTAGCAAAAATAATGACACCTGAAGTAGGTCTATCTAATCTATGAACTACTCCCAAAAACACCTCGCCTGGTTTGTTGTATTTTTCTTTAATATATTCTTTTACAACATCACTTAAAGGTTTGTCTCCAGTTTTATCACCTTGTACAATATCGCCAGATTTTTTATTAACAATCAGCAGATGATTGTCTTCAAAAAGAACCTCTAAATTGTCTTTGGTAGAATGCATAATTATTTAAAATTATCTGCAACATCTTCATTTACAGTAGCTATGAAGCCTAGAAAATCATCTTTACCCAGACCTGTTGATGATGAAGTAACAAAAGAGGTTGGAAGTGTTTCCCAATTGTTCAATAATTTCTTTTTGTAAGAAACAATTTGTTTGTTTAATGTAGAGCTTCCCAATTTGTCTGCCTTTGTAAATACGATACAAAATGGTATCTGATTTTCGCCCAAGAATTTCATGAATTCCAGGTCTATTTTTTGAGGATCATGTCTAGAATCTATCAAAACAAACGTACAAACAAGCTGCTCTCTTTCTTTGAAATAATTTTCAATAAAGTATTGAAAAATTGTTCGTTTCTTTTTAGAAATTTTAGCGTATCCATATCCTGGTAAATCAACTAAAAACCAATCATCATTTATTTTAAAATGATTAATGAGTTGAGTTTTACCTGGTTTTCCTGATATTTTAGCTAAATCTTTGCGACCCATTAACATATTAATTAATGAGGATTTTCCAACATTAGATCTACCAATAAAGGCGTATTCTGGAATTCTGTCTTTTGGAGCTTTGGTAACATTGCTGTTACTCATAATAAACTCGGCAGATTTAATTTTCATGAATTAGATATTTCTAGAGGTAAGCCATGCTTCTAAAATTTGATTGAATTCTTCTGGCTTTTCCATCATGGCAGCATGTCCACAGTTATCAATCCAAAATAAATCAGAATCAGGCAGTAATTTATGAAAGTCGTTGGCTACTTCTGGAGGTGTTACAGCATCTTGCTTTCCCCATATTAAGCAGGTAGGTTGCTTCATGTCAGGTAAATCACCAGCCATATTATGTCTAATGGCGCTTTTAGCAATTGTTAATGTTTTTAAAACTGTGATACGGTTGTTAACAATTCCGTATACCTGGTCTACAAGTTCTTTTGTGGCAATTGCAGGATCATAAAACACATCTCTTGTTTTTTGTTCTATGTACTCGTAATTCCCTCTTTTTGGGTAGCTATCACCCATTGCTTTTTCATACAATCCAGAGCTTCCCGTTAGCACTAGAGAATGAACGTCTTGTGGGTAGTGTTTTGTGTAGTAAAGTGCGATGTGTCCCCCAAGAGAATTTCCCAAAAGAGTGGCGTTTTTTAAACCCTTGAACTCAATAAAATCATGAATAAACTTCGCTAAATTTTTAACATTAGTTTTAAGTAATGGCAGCGTATATAGAGGTAATTCTGGAATTAATACTCTGTACCCTCTTTTTGAAAAATGCTGAAAAGTTTTATCGAAATTACTCAATGCACCCATCAATCCATGAAGCACTATCAAAGGTCTTCCTTCTCCAGCTTCAGCATATGTAAATTCCCCTTCAGTTTTTAAGCTTTCAGTCATTTTTTCTTAGTTAGGCTTAACAACAAATGTAGTTCTTTTTTATGACAAATACATTGAATTTAAAACGCACAAAGTTTCATTTCTAGACCTTTTGACATCATAAAAAACACCACGAAAATTAATATTTATTAACAAAGTGGTAAAAAGTGGTAGAAAGTGGTAAATAATTTTTATTTTTGACTTTAATACAAATCAAATCTATTGGTAAATTTAATAGGAACATATGAATGTAAGGCAGATGCCAAAGGAAGATTGATGATTTCATCAGCTTTCAAGAAGCAATTGTCACCTATTTTACAGGAAGGTTTTGTTTTAAAGAGGGCTGTTTTTCAGTCTTGCTTAGAGCTATATCCAATGCAAGAATGGAATGAAGTGATGCGTAAGATGAATGCTTTAAATCGTTTTGTTAAGAAGAACAATGATTTTATTAGAAGGTTTACTGCTGGTGTAAAGGTGGTTGAATTAGATGCTTCTGGAAGATTGTTAATACCAAAAGACTTATGTCAGTTTGCAAGTATTAAAAAGCAAGTGGTGCTGTCTTCTGCCATCAATATTATTGAAATTTGGGATAAAGACAGTTATGAGCAAACAATAGATGATGCAGCAGTGGATTTTGCGTCATTAGCAGAAGAGGTAATGGGTAATTCTGATGAAGATGGAATATCATAATTCAGTATTATTACGCGATAGTATAGATGCTTTAGCAATAAAAGAAGATGGTGTATATGTAGATATCACTTTTGGAGGTGGCGGACATTCTAGAGAAATCTTAAGTCGTTTGGGAGAAAAAGGGAAGCTAGTTGCTTTTGATCAAGACCCAGATGCAAAAAGAAATAAAATTCAAGATGATCGATTTGTTTTAATTGAAGAGAATTTCAGATATATCAGTCGGTTTTTGAAATTCTACGGAATAAAAAAAGTAGATGGAATCTTAGCAGACTTAGGAGTATCCTCTCATCAGTTTGATGAGGCAGAAAGAGGTTTTTCTACTCGTTTTGATGGTGAACTAGACATGAGAATGAACCAGAGTTCAAAGATTTCTGCAAAGAAAATTATTAATTCATATCCAGAAGAGATGTTGGCAAATATCTTGTTTATGTATGGAGAATTAAGAAATGCAAGAGCCATTGCAAAAACAATTGTTGAGGCTAGAGACCAAGGAGCCATAGAAACAAGTTTTCAGTTAAGAAAGTTATTGCAGAAATATGTACCAAAAGCGAAAGAGCATAAGATTTTAGCTCAGATTTTTCAGGCTATAAGGATTGAAGTAAATGAGGAGTTGGATGTCTTGAAAGAGTTTCTAATCCAAACACCAGAGCTTTTAACACCAGAAGGTAGGTTAAGTATTATTTCCTATCACTCTTTAGAAGATAGATTGGTAAAAAGATTTATAAGAACAGGATTATTTACTGGCGAGCCCGAAAAAGACTTTTTTGGCAACATTGATGTTCCTCTAATGAAAGTAGGAAAACTAATGATTCCAGATAAGCAGGAAATTCGAAATAATAATAGAGCCCGAAGTGCAAAATTAAGAGTGGCTAAATTAAAAACATAATGTCTAAGGTAAAGAAAAGCATATATGATGTTTTAAAAGGAGGGTTTCTAATTGACGAATCGTCTTTTAAAAATTGGAGAATGATGTTTTTTATAGTAGCTCTTTTGTTAATTATGATTTCTAGTGCCCATAGTTCAGATAAAAATGTACTACAGATTTCAGAATTAAATAAGTTAAAAAGAGAATTAAGAGCAGAGTATATAGACACTCAAACAACATTAATGCGAATGAAAATGGAGTCTAGCATTCGTCAAAAAGCAAAAAAAAATGGGTTTACAGCCATCAGAGACCCCACCAAAGAGAATAAAAGTTATTAATAACGAATAAAACAGATTACCTTGAGAAATCATAAAAAAAGCATACTCACAAAATTCTACATTGTAGCTGCTTTTATGACGCTTCTTCTTTCAATAATTATAGTTAGAATAGTAGATATTCAATATTTTCAAGGAGATAAATACAGAGAAATTTCTAAAGAACTTACCAGAAAGCCTTTCACAATTTTCGCAAACAAAGGGAATGTATATGCTGCTGATGGAAACCTGCTAGCAACTTCAATGTCTAAGTTTACCATTAGAATGGATGTTATGTCTGTAGCAGCTAAAACTTTTGATAAAGATGTGTATGAACTCTCTCAATCATTAGCCAATTTTTTAGGAAAACCAACTAGCTATTTTGAAAAAAAGTTACGAAATGCAAGAAAATTTAAAAATAGGTACGTGCTTATTGCAAAAGATCTTGGTTACAATGATTATGTCAAAATAAAGAAGTTCCCAATATTTAGATTAGGAGTTTATAAAGGAGGGTTTATTGCAGAGCAAAAAACAGTAAGAGCTCATCCAATAGGAAAAATAGCTGAAAGAACAATTGGATATCACGATACAAGAGGTGAGGCAGGAATTGAAGGAGCTTTTGTTGAAGATTTAAAAGGAGAAGACGGTTTGCGTTGGAAACAGAAAATAGCAAAAGGACAGTGGAAACCTATTAACGATGTTAATGAAAAAGAGCCTATAGACGGCCATGATGTTATCACCACTTTAGATGTAAATATCCAAGATATTACACATCATGCACTGTTACGTCAATTAGAATATTTTGAGGCAGACCATGGCTGTGCTGTTGTGATGGAAACAGCCACTGGAGAAATTAAAGCGATCTCAAATTTAGGAAGAACCTCTGCAGGTAAATATTATGAAAAAAGAAATTATGCAGTTTGGGAATCTCATGAGCCCGGATCTACATTTAAGTTGGCAAGCTTAATGGCTGCGTTAGATGATAAGGTAATAGATACATCTACGGTGGTAGATACAGAAAAAGGGCGAATTTTTATTCACGGCAAAAGAGTTGAAGATTCTCAAAGAGGCGGCTATGGTGAAATATCTGCTGCAAGAGTTTTTGAAGTATCATCAAATGTGGGTATTGTTAAATTAATTCGCAAACATTACGATGATAAACCAGAGAAGTTTCTCAAACATTTAAAAGAGTACGGTCTTACTGAAAAAATTGGATTACCTATTAAAGGAGAGGGAGAGCCTACCTTTTATTATCCTGGTAAACCAGGCTGGAGTAAAATTAGTTTAGAATGGATGTCTTGGGGATATGGTATTGCCATCACTCCTCTTCAGACATTAACGCTATACAATGCAGTTGCTAATAATGGCGTGATGGTAAAGCCACAATTTATAAAAGAGTTGAGAAAAGAAAATAGAATTAAAAAAACAGTTAAAACAGAAATTTTAAACCCTCAAATAGCTTCTCCAGAAACGATTAAAAAGCTTAAAAAAGTATTGGAAAATGTTGTTGTAAAAGGAACTGCCAGTACTATTTATTCTCCAAATTTTTCGATGGCAGGAAAAACAGGTACTGCAAAAAAATTTATTGGTAAGTATGTAAACGAAAAAGGAGATACAATTCCTGCAGGGTATTCAAACAAAAGATATGTAGCTTCTTTTGCAGGTTTTTTTCCTGCTGATGTTCCAAAATATTCATGTATTGTAGTTATTCATGATCCTAACAAGAAAAAAGGATATTATGGAGCTACAGTAGCTGCTCCAGTTTTTAAGGAGATTGCACAAAAGATATATACTAGCACTCCAATTAAAGATGATATTGTAAAAGAAAATTTTTCTTCAGAAATAATTCAGAATCTCTACACTAGTTTCAATAAAGAAATAACAGAAAATAATGATATCATTCCAAATGTAACCGGAATGCCAGCAATGGACGCTATTTCTTTATTAGAAAATTTTGGATTAATAGTAGAGGTTAAAGGAATAGGAAAAGTAAAAAAACAATCTCTTAAAAAGGGTACACCAATTAAAAAGGGAGCAACCATAATTTTAAATCTGTCTTAGGTGAAGTTATTAAAAGACATATTGTATAAGGTTTCTGTTAATGCTGTTTTCGGAGATACTAATTTGGAGGTAACTCAAATAGCTTTTGATTCTAGAACAATTAAAAACGGAGCTGTATTTGTTGCTCAAAAAGGTGTTTCTGTAGATGGTCATTTATATATAGACAAGGCAATTAGTCTGGGCGCAACTTCAATTATTTGTGAAGTATTACCAGAAGAAATGCAGCATGGTATTACATTTATTCAAGTAGAAGATTCTAATACAACCCTGGCAATTATTGCGTCAAATTTTTACAACAATCCTTCATCAAAATTAAAGCTAATAGGTGTTACAGGAACTAATGGTAAAACTACTGTTGCCTCCTTACTATACCAGCTTTTAAAAAAATCTGGTTATAAAACAGGCTTGCTTTCTACGGTGCAAATTTTAGTAGATACAACTGTCTTCAAGGCTACTCATACAACACCTGATTCTGTGACTATAAACAACTATTTACATCAAATGGTTCTTTTAGGAGTAGATTATTGTTTTATGGAAGTTAGTTCTCATGGAATTCATCAAAAGAGAACTGAAGGATTAGAGTTTGCTGGTGGAATTTTCACAAACCTTTCTCATGATCATTTAGATTATCACAATTCATTTGCTTCCTATAGAGATGTAAAGAAAACATTCTTTGATTCATTGCCTAAAAAAGCATTTGCATTAACAAATCTAGATGATAAGAATGGCACTGTCATGTTACAAAATACAAAAGCTAGAAAAAGAACCTATGCTTTAAAAACATTGGCAGATTACAAGGCTAAAATTATTGAAAAAAGTTTTTCAGGAACATTGCTATCTATTAACGGGATTGAAGTTTGGACTAAATTAATAGGAAATTTTAATGCTTATAATCTAGCGGCAATTATTGGAACGGCCTATGAATTAGGCTTAGAAAAACTAGAGGTTTTAACAATTGTTAGTCAATTAGAAAGTGTGAGTGGTAGGTTTGAATACCTTGTTTCGGATACTGGCGTAATTGCTATTGTAGATTACGCTCATACGCCAGATGCTTTAAAAAACGTGTTAGAAACAATTAATGATATTAGATCAGATAATGAAAAACTAATCACAGTTATTGGTTGTGGTGGAGATAGAGATAAAACAAAAAGGCCTAAAATGGCTCATATTGCTTCTCAATTAAGCACTCAAGCAATTTTTACCTCAGACAATCCAAGAACAGAAAACCCTGATACTATTTTGGAAGAAATGGAAGTAGGGGTTTCAGCAGAGAACTTAAGAAAAACAATAACCATATCAGATAGAAGACAAGCCATTAAAACTGCTTGTAAATTTTCAGAGACTGGAGATATTTTACTGATAGCAGGAAAGGGTCATGAAAATTATCAAGAAATTAATGGAGAACGATTTCATTTTGATGATTTAGTAGAAGTGAAGAAATATTTTAATCTATTAAAAAAATAACATGCTGTATTATTTATTTGATTATTTAGAAGCTCATTTTAATTTTCCAGGTGCTGGATTGTTTCAGTTTATCACTTTTAGAGCGGCAGCTGCTTTTATTTTAGCATTATTAGTGTCTTCTATATATGGGAAAAGGATCATCAATTTTTTAAGAAAACAGCAAGTAGGTGAAAGCATAAGAGATTTGGGGCTAGAAGGGCAAATTCAAAAAGCAGGAACCCCAACCATGGGAGGGATTATCATCATTTTCTCAACACTAATTCCTGTCTTACTTCTCACCAAATTAGATAATATTTATATAATTATCTTATTAATAACTACAGTTTGGATGGGCTTAATAGGCTTTTTAGATGATTATATTAAAGTATTTAAAAAAGACAAAGCAGGTTTACAAGGGAAGTTTAAAATATTGGGTCAAGTAGGATTGGGTTTAATTGTAGGTTCTATACTTTACTTTAATGAAAATGTAACAATTAAAGAGCAGTTGCCAGCAGCACAACAAATTGTTCAACAAAACGGAAAATTACAGGTTTTTGGCGAAGCTCATAAATCAACAAAAACCACAGTTCCATTCTTTAAAAACAATGAATTAGATTATTCTAATTTCTTGAGCTTCTTAGGAGAAGGTCATGAAAAATATGGTTGGTTAGTTTTTATATTTATTACAATTTTTATCATAGCAGCTATTTCTAACGGTGCAAACCTTACCGACGGAATAGACGGATTAGCAACGGGTTCTTCAGCAATTATAGTGGTGGTTTTAGGACTTTTTGCTTGGGTGTCTGGGAACATTATTTTTTCAGATTATTTAGATGTAATGTACATTCCAAATTCTGGAGAAATGACAGTTTATATCCTAGCATTTGCTGGCGCATTAATAGGTTTCTTATGGTATAACACCTATCCAGCTCAAGTCTTTATGGGAGATACAGGTAGTTTAACAATAGGAGGCATCATTGCAGTGATAGCCATCTCTATTCGTAAAGAATTATTATTACCAATACTTGCTGGAATTTTTGTGATGGAAAATTTATCAGTAATCCTGCAAGTATCCTATTTCAAATACACACGAAAAAAATATGGTGAAGGAAGACGAATTTTTAAGATGTCGCCTTTGCATCATCATTATCAAAAATCTGGATACCATGAGAGTAAAATAGTAGTTCGTTTTTGGATTATTGGAATTCTCTTGGCTGTATTCACAATTGTAACATTAAAATTAAGATAGTATTTCTATTCCAGTAATTATAGAAATCTAAAAATAATGAAAAGATTAGTCATACTTGGCGGAGGAGAAAGTGGTGTTGGAGCCGCCATGTTAGGAAAACAAAAAGGATATGAGGTTTTTGTTTCAGACAAAGCAAGTATTGCAAAAAAGTATAAAAAAGTTCTTTTACATCATAAAATACAGTTTGAAGAACAGCAGCATACAGCATCAAAGATTTTAAATGCTGATGTAGTGGTAAAAAGCCCTGGTATTCCAGACAAGGTTGCTATTGTAGCGCAACTGATAAAAAATAAAATTTTGGTAATTTCTGAAATTGAGTTTGCATCACAATACACAGAAGCAACTATTGTTGGAATTACAGGTTCTAACGGAAAAACCACTACCACACTCATTACACATCATTTGCTAAAGGTAGCAGAACTAAATGTTGGAGTTGCTGGGAATATTGGAGACAGTTTTGCTAAGCAAGTTGCAGAACAGCACTTTGAAAGCTATGTAGTAGAGTTGAGTAGCTTTCAATTAGACGGAATCGTAAATTTTAGACCACATATTGCAATAATAACCAATATAACACCCGATCATTTAGACAGATATGACAATGATTTCAAACAATATGTTGCTTCAAAATTTAGAATCACAAAAAATCAAACAGCAGATGATTTTTTAATATACGATGCAGACGACCCGGCCATAAATGATTGGTTGAAAGAACATCCAGTAAATGCTAAATTAATTCCTTTCTCTATAGAAAAAGAAGTTAATGAAGGGGCATTTTTAAAAGAAGACATAATAGTAATAAAATTAAATACAGAACAATTTACCATGAGTATATCTAACCTAAGATTACAAGGAAAGCACAATGTAAAAAACACCATGGCAGGAGCCCTGGCCTCACAATTATTAAATGTAAGAAGTCAATCTATAAAAGATAGCTTAGCAAATTTTGAAGGAGCTGAACATCGACTAGAAAATGTGCAAAAAGTAAACGGCGTTCAATTTATTAACGATTCTAAAGCAACCAATGTAAACGCAACTTTCTACGCTTTAGAATGTATGGAGCAGCCAACAGTTTGGATTGTTGGAGGGGTAGATAAAGGAAATGATTATGAAGATTTATTACCCTTAGTTAGAGAGAAAGTAAAAGCCATTGTTTGTTTAGGTGAAGACAATGAAAAACTAAAAGCTGTCTTTTACAATGTCGTAGATATGATGATTGAAACTGCAGGGGCAGAAGAAGCTGTTAAAGTTGCCTATAAATTATCTCAAACAGGAGATACTGTTTTATTATCTCCAGCATGTGCAAGTTTTGATTTGTTTGAAAACTATGAAGACAGAGGTCGTCAATTTAAAAATGCAGTAAGAAGTTTATAAATACACTAAATAAAAAGCCTGCTTTGCAGGAATAATAACAGTAAGTGAGAAGAATTTTTCAACATATTAAAGGAGATAGAACCATTTGGGCTTTAGTCGCTATTTTGGCCTTGTTTTCTTTTATGCCAGTTTACAGCGCCAGTGCTAACTTAGTTAGTATTGTTGGTGGTTCTACTCTTGGCTATTTGATAAAACACGTTGTTTTATTACTTATGGGATTTGCTATCATATATGCAGTTCATAAAATTCCTTACCGATATTTTAGTGGAGGCTCTGTATTGTTTTTACCAATAGTATTTTTCTTGTTAATTTTTACACTAGCTCAAGGAACCACTATTGGGGGAGCTTATGCAAGTAGATGGATAAGTATTCCAATTATTGGAGTAGGTTTTCAAACATCTACTTTAGCAGGCTTGGTGTTAATGGTTTATACCGCAAGATATCTGGCTAAAAATAAAGACCTTAAAATAATATTTAAAGAAAGTTTGTTGCAGTTATGGTTGCCTGTAGCTTTAATTCTAATACTCATCTTACCTGCAAATTTCTCTACCACAGCAATTATATTTTTTATGATTTTAATTGTTGCTTTTGTTGGCGGATATCCGTTAAAGTACATTGGGTATATTTTAGGTGCAGGAGTTATAGTATTGACGCTATTTATTTTAACAGCCAAAGCATTTCCAGACGCCATGCCAAACAGAGTAAATACATGGGGTAATAGAATAGAAAATTTCTCTAAATCTGGTGGGCAAGAACTTTATCAGGTAGAAAAAGCAAAAATAGCAATTGCTACTGGGGGTGTTTTAGGTAAGGGGCCTGGGAAGAGTATTCAGAAAAATTTTCTACCACAATCATCATCAGATTTTATCTATGCTATTATAGTTGAAGAATATGGATTGGTAGGTGGTATACTTATTGTATTTGTATATTTTTTATTATTATTTAGAATATTTATTACAGTTAAAAAAGCAACCACAATATTTGGAACTTTATTAGTGATAGGAGTGGGTTTACCCATTATATTTCAAGCAGGAATAAATATGGCCGTTGCCACAAATTTATTTCCAGTAACCGGACAAACTTTGCCATTAATTAGCAGTGGAGGTACTTCTATTTGGATGACATGTTTTGCCTTGGGAATGATTTTAAGTGTTAGTGCCTCCAAAGAAGAAACAGAGGAAACAATTTTAGATGATAATCCTTTAGATATTTTACATGAAACATTATAATTTAACTATAAAATATCTAGTAAAAATATTATTTAATAATGTTACATATACCCTATTTCTAACAATAGAAAAACCTATATGAAACAATCAATTAACATCCTTATCAGTGGCGGTGGAACAGGCGGGCATATTTATCCGGCGATAGCTATTGCAAATGAATTAAAGGTAAGATACCCAGAAGCTAAGTTTCTATTTGTTGGCGCAAAAGATAAAATGGAAATGGAAAAAGTTCCAGAAGCAGGCTATCAAATAATTGGATTATGGATTTCAGGAATTCAAAGAAAATTAAGTTTCAAGAATTTATTATTTCCTTTTAGGCTTCTAGATAGTTTAGTAAAAGCAGCAAAAATAATCAGACAATTTAAGCCAGATATTGTTATTGGAACAGGAGGGTTTGCAAGTGGTCCAACATTAATTATGGCCAATAGAAAAAAAATTCCAACAATAATTCAAGAACAGAATTCTTATCCAGGAATTACCAATAAATTATTAAGTAAGAAATCTACAATAGTATGTGTTGCTTATGACGGATTAGAACGATTCTTTCCTAAGGGAAAAATTGTCAAAACAGGAAATCCGGTGAGAGCAAGTTTGTTATCTATTCATGTAAAAGAAAAGATACAAGAGGCTAATAAATTGTTTCAATTAAAGATGAAAACAACAACTGTTTTAGTGCTTGGTGGAAGTTTAGGGGCAAGAAAAATAAATCAATTAATTGAAGCAAATATTTCATTTTTTAAAGAACAGAAAGTACAAGTACTTTGGCAATGTGGAAAACTTTATTATGATGATTATAAAAAACATGCTCAAAAAGAGAATTTCTATGTTCATGCATTTATTAATAAAATGGATTTAGCATATGCAGCTGCAGATATTATCATATCTAGAGCAGGAGCAAGTTCTGTCTCTGAATTGTGTATTGTTGGTAAGCCAACAATTTTTATTCCATCACCAAATGTGGCCGAAGATCATCAAACAAAAAATGCAAAATCTATTGTAGACAAACATGGTGCTATCTTATTAAGAGAAAATGAATTAGAGACTTTTTCAATTGTTTTTGAAACCTTGTTAAAAGATGAAGGCAAGCAGGAGAGTTTAAGTCAAAATATAAAAGAATTAGCATTGCCAAATGCAACACATAATATTATAAATCAAGTAGAAAAGTTATTACATCTGTGAACCTAAAAGACATACATACTATTTATTTTATTGGTATAGGAGGCATCGGTATGAGTGCTCTGGCTAGGTATTTTTTTACAATAGGTAAATACGTTGCGGGTTACGATAAAACGAGAAATCGTATTACTACAGATTTAGAAAAACTTGGCATACAGATTCATTTTAATGATTCTTTAGGGTTAATTCCAGAAAATTTCAAACATAAAAACACCACTTTGGTTGTTTATACGCCAGCAGTTTCATCAGACCATTCAGAATTAAAATTTTTTACAAATAATGGATTTTTAGTAATGAAACGGGCAGAGGTTTTAGGACTCATTACTAAAGATACCTTTTGTTTTGCAGTAGCAGGAACCCATGGTAAAACAACAACATCTGCTGTCTTAGGGCACATTATGCAGCCTTATAATGCTACAAGCTTTTTAGGAGGAATTTCTGAAAATTACGGTTCTAATTTAATTTTAGGAGCCGATGAGGTTTCAGTTGTAGAAGCTGATGAGTTTGATCAATCATTTTTACAATTATCGCCAAATATAGCTTGTATAACATCTATGGATGCAGATCATTTAGATATCTATGGAGAACATGCTTCTTTAATAAACTCTTTTCAAGAATTTGCAAACAAAGTTTCAGACGTCTTAATAGTAGCCAAAGGAATTAAAATAAAAGGCTTAAGCTATGCTATAAATGAAGAAGCAGATTATAAAATTTCTAATATTGTGCGTAATACAGGACAGTATGTTTTTGATGTTACAACTCCTACTAATCATATCAATGATGTAGTCTTTTCACTCCCAGGAAACCACAATATGATGAATGCGCTAGCTGCTCTAGCAATGGCAGATTCTTATGGAGTTCCACTAGAAAGCATTAAGAAATCGCTGCAAACATTTACAGGTGTAGAAAGACGTTTTTCTTATAAAATAAAATCAGATGCATTAACTTTAATTGATGATTATGCACATCATCCAACAGAAATTACGGCAGTGTACGATTCTATCAAAGAACTATATCCAGTTCAAAAAAATGTTGTTATTTTTCAACCACATTTATTTTCTAGAACCAGAGATTTTGCAGAAGATTTTGCTGCTGCATTATCTAAGTTTGATGAAATATTACTATTAGATATTTATCCAGCAAGAGAATTGCCAATTGAGGGTGTTTCATCTTTATGGCTTCTTGAAAAAATTCTCAATAAGAATAAAAAAATCACTCAGAAAAAAAATTTAGTAAAAGATATTAAAAATTCTGATGCTATAATTGTTGCAATGTTAGGTGCAGGAGATATTGGGATGATGGTAGAAGGAGTTAAAAATGAACTAATTTTAGAACAGAAATCATGAGGTTAAAAAGAATTATGAAATATGTTTTTCTTCTTATTTTACTGAGCTTTATGGGCTTTTTGTATGGTTTTTCGAACCATAGAAATACACAAAAAATCATCCAGAAAACAGCTGTTGAATTCCATTCTAATGAGTCTTATTTTTTAACACAAACAATGGTTAATAAATTGTTAATACAAAACAATGAAAGAGTACAAAAACAAGCAAAATCTGTAATAGATTTATACAAGTTAGAAGAACAGGTTTTAGAAAACCCATATATAGAAAAAGCATCACTTTTTATGACTATAGATGGTACGCTAAATTCCTTTATCAAACAAAGGCAACCCATTGCTAGAATATTTACAGGTAATTCATCTTACTATATTGATTCACAGGCGGTAAAAGTTCCTATTTCTGAAAATTATTCAGCTAGAGTTCCTCTAATTACTGGGGTAGATGATGAAAAAGAGGTGTCAGAATTAATGGTGTTGTTAAACAAAATAGTTGGTGATGATTTTTTGAATAAAGAGATTATTGGAATTCACTTACAGGCTACCAAAGAATATATGATGACTGTTAGAAGTGGAGATTATACAATTGAATTTGGTAAGTTAACAGAAATAGATAGTAAAATAAAAAAGTTAAAAGCATTTTACAGCAAAGTGTTTTTAGATAGTACAATACACAAGTACAAAACCATAAACATCAAATATCACAATCAAGTTGTTGGTATAAAATAACAGAGATGGAAAACAATAAAATAGCCGTTGGTTTAGATATAGGTACAACTAAAATTGTAGCTATGATTGGGCGTAAAAACGAATACGGAAAACTAGAGGTTTTAGGTATTGGTAAAGCCAAAAGTTTAGGTGTTAAAAGAGGTGTTGTTAGTAATATAACACAAACAATACAATCCATACAACAAGCAGTTGAAGAGTCTGAAAGTGTTTCAGGACAGAAGATAGAAAATGTTGTTGTTGGTATTGCTGGGCAACATATAAGAAGTTTACACCATAGTGATTACATTACAAGGTCTAATGCAGACGAAGTAATTGATGAAAATGATATTGAAAACCTAGTCAATCAAGTTCACAAACTAGTCATGTTACCAGGTGAGGAAATTATTCATGTACTGCCTCAAGAATTTAAGGTAGACAGTCAGGCAGACATAAAAGAACCTATTGGAATGTATGGTGGAAGGCTGGAAGCTAACTTTCATGTAGTAGTTGGGCAGGTTTCTTCTATCAGAAATATTGGTCGTTGTGTTAAAAGCGCAGGCTTAGACTTATCTGACATTACTCTAGAACCATTAGCATCTGCTTCGGCTGTTTTAAGTCAGGAAGAAAAAGAAGCTGGGGTTGCTTTAATAGATATAGGGGGTGGAACTACAGATTTGGCAATTTTTAAAGATGGTATTATTCGTCATACAGCGGTAATTCCATTTGGAGGAAATGTAATTACAGAAGACATAAAAGAAGGCTGTTCTATTATAGAAAAGCAAGCAGAGTTATTAAAAATAAAATTTGGTTCTGCTTGGCCTGGAGAGAACAAAGAAACAGAAATTGTTTCTATACCGGGGTTAAGAGGTAGAGAGCCAAAAGAAATTACACTTAAGAATCTTTCTAAAATTATTCATGCTAGAGTGCAAGAAATTATAGAGCATGTGTATTTAGAAATTAAAAATTACGGTCATGAGACCCAAAAAGGAAAACTCATTGCAGGAATTGTTTTAACAGGAGGAGGCTCTCAATTAAAGCATCTAAGACAGCTTGTAGAGTATATTACTGGAATGGATGCTAGAATTGGATACCCAAACGAACATCTTGCAGGAGATTCAGACGATGGTTTGTCTAGTCCATCTTATGCAACAGCAGTTGGCTTGTTAATGGAGGGCTTAGAGAACCATGTAAGAGAAGAGAAAGAGCAGGAAGAGGCATTAGAGTTTGAAAATAATCAAGAAGATTCAGAACAACCAATTGTAGAAGCTAAACCAAAGATTAAAAAGAAATCTTTCTTTGATAAATTCACAGATGGCTTAAAAGAGTTTTTAGACAACGCAGAATAATTAGAAAAGAATACATAAACAAACAAAATAGAAAAGTTATTATTTATGAGCACAGAATTCGATAACATTTTATTTGATATGCCTAAATCACAATCCAATACAATAAAAGTAATTGGAGTAGGTGGTGGAGGTAGTAATGCTGTTAATCATATGTTTCAGCAAGACATCAAAGGGGTAGATTTTGTCATCTGTAATACAGATGCACAAGCATTAGAAAATAGTTCAATTCCCAATAAAATTCAACTAGGAGCAGATTTAACTTCAGGTTTGGGAGCTGGAGCAAATCCAGACGTAGGCGAACAAGCTGCCAAAGAGAGTATCAAAGAAATTCAAGAGATGTTAAATACCCAAACTAAAATGGTATTTATCACAGCTGGAATGGGTGGTGGAACTGGTACTGGAGCTGCACCTATAATAGCTAAGGTGGCAAAAGACATGGATATTCTTACTGTGGGAATTGTTACGATGCCTTTTCAGTTTGAAGGAAGAATGCGATCTAAACAAGCTCAAATAGGTATAGATCAGTTGCGTAGTAATGTAGATTCTTTAATTGTTATTAATAATAATAAGTTAAGAGAGGTATACGGTAATTTAGGGTTTAAGGCAGGATTCTCTAAAGCTGACGAAGTATTATCTACTGCAGCTAGAGGTATTGCTGAGGTAATTACACATCACTACAAGCAAAATATTGATTTACATGATGCAAAAACAGTGCTTTCTAATAGCGGAACTGCTATTATGGGTTCTGCAAAAGAAGCAGGAACGTCTAGAGCAAAAAATGCTATTGTAAAAGCATTAGACTCTCCATTATTAAACGATAATAAAATTACAGGAGCCAAAAATGTCTTATTACTAATTGTTTCAGGAACAAATGAAGTAACACTTGATGAGATTGGTGAGATTAATGATTTTATTCAAACAGAAGCAGGTTTTGAAGCTAATATTATTATGGGGATTGGCGAAGATCATGAGCTAGGAGATGCTATTTCTGTTACAATTGTTGCCACAGGTTTTGCTGCAGATCAACAAAGTAATATTACCAATACAGAGGTGAAGAAAATTGTTCATACACTTGAAGACGAACAAAAAGCTACGTATAATTTTTCTGATGATATAGCCTCTAAATCTCCTCTTGTAAAAGAACCAATTGAAAGATTTGAAAAGAAAATAATTCATGTGCTGGAAGATGATGACGAAATTGCGAGTGAATTAGTTAATGATGAAGTTCAGATGGATTTAATTCCAACTTCAGAATTTATTAAAGAGAGTGTTGTTGTTTTCGATGAAATTGCAATTGAGACTATTTCAGAAGAAGATTTTATTATTACCAATAAAACACTACAAATAGAAACAGAGGTTGTTGAAGAACCACCAGTAATGCAAGCAGATTTATTATTTGATCTTCCGTTAAACAGCTATCAGGAAATTAAAATAGATGATGTTGATACTCGTTTTGAATTAACATCAGAAATTTTAAATTTAGAGGTAAATGATGCTCAAGAAATTATAGCAGAAATAGATGAATTGCCTTTAAAAATACATGTGTTAGACGATTTTGATATTCAACCAACTATTGGTAAAAGTTCTTCTATAGTAACAGAGAAAAAAGAGGCTGAAGAAGTACTTCAATTTGAATTAAAAACATCAATTTCACAATCAGAAATTAATGAAATAGCAGCTACTAGCGAAGAAGTTTCTCCAATGAGTCTTACTATTACAGAACTTCAAAAGAGAGCAGAAGAAAGGCGAAATAAAATGAAAGGATTCAATTATAAATTCACCGATCAGATGAATAAAAATATTGATGAAATTGAGCGTCAGCCAGCTTATAAAAGATTAGGAGTAAGTCTAGATGATACTAGTTCAACTATTAGTAAATCTAAAACTAGCTTGGCTACCGATGAAAATGAAGACATCCAACTAAAGTCTAATAACTCTTTTCTTCATGATAATGTAGATTAAGAAGATTTAACCCTGACTATCTCCGCCGCACTTATGCCCTTGAGTGCGGTTTTTTAGTTAAATCTTGTAAATAAATGAAGTGTTTAATAAAAAAATTACTTCATTGAATAGATCATGAAATATTTTGAAACTTTTAAGATTGAATAGCTTTCTGAATGCGATCAATCGCTTTTCTAAGTAAATCTTCAGAAGCAGCATAGGATATTCGGATACAATTTGGAGCACCAAAAGCATCCCCTGTAACTGTTGCTACATTAGCTTCTTCTAATAAGAATAACGAGAAGTCGTTTGCGTTATTAATGGTTTTTCCTTTGATGGTTTTTCCGAAGAAATAAGAAATATCTGGAAACACATAAAATGCTCCATCAGGAATATTTAATTTAAACCCTTCAACTTTACCAAGTAGATTTAAGACAATATCTCTACGAGATTTGAACTCATCTACCATATATTGTACTTTTTCAACAGGTGCTAAAACAGCGGTAATAGCGGCGCGTTGCGCTATACAATTAGTTCCAGAGGTAATCTGGCCTTGCATTTTTGTACAGGCTTTTGCAACCCAATCAGGTGCACCTATATAGCCAATTCTCCAACCTGTCATCGCAAAAGCTTTTGCTAGGCCATTAACAGTAATAGTTCTATCGAACATGTTTTCTATAGCAGCAAAACTAAAGGATTTAATTCCGTAGTTGATGTGCTCATAAATTTCATCAGAAAGAATATAAATTTGAGGATGTTTTTCTAAGACCTTAGCCAACGCTCTGTATTCTTCTTCAGTATAAATTGTTCCACTTGGATTGTTAGGAGAATTAAAAAACACCATTTTTGTTTTTGGTGTAATTGCCGCTTCTAATTGTTCTGGAGTGATTTTAAAATCGGTATCTATAGTAGAAGGTATTTCTACAAATGTTGCTTCACATAAAATTGCAATTGCAGAATAACTTACCCAATATGGTGCAGGTAATAATACTTCATCTCCAGGGTTTAATAGTACTTGTGCAATATTTGCAATAGACTGTTTAGCTCCTGTAGAAACCACAATTTGATTGGGTGTGTAATGTAAGTTATTATCACGTTTAAACTTGGTGCAGATTGCTTCTTTTAATTCTACATATCCATCAACAGGAGTGTAAGAATTATAACCCTCATTGATTGCTTCTATAGCAGCATCTTTAATAAAGTCTGGTGTGTTAAAATCTGGTTCCCCTAAACTTAAACTAATAATGTCTTTTCCTGCAGCTTTTAGTTCTCTTGCTTTTGCAGCCATTGCCAATGTCTGAGAAACCGGCAGGCTTTTTATTCTATTCGATAATGGATATGCCATTTATATTGTAAAATTGTAAATACTTTTTATGCTATTTCTGGATTTTTACCTAAAACTCCTAAGTGTCTAAAATGTTCTATAATGGCTTTACTCATTGTTTGATACTCATTATAGGGTAAATTAAACTCTTTAGCTGTTTCTTTTACAATTTTAGCCAACTTACCATAATGTACATGAGAAATATGTGGGAAAATATGATGTTCAACCTGATGGTTTAAACCACCAGTGTAGAAGTTTACCAATCTATTACTAGGTGCAAAGTTAGAGGTTGTGTATAGCTGATGGACTGCCCAAGTATGTTCTAAATTACCATCTTTATCTGGAATTGGCATTGCTGTATTTGGTACAATATGTGCTAATTGAAAAACAAGACTTAATATCATCCCTGCAGTATAATGCATTACAAAAAAACCAATCAATATTTTCCACCAAGCAATGTCTAAAACAGCTAGAGGCAATACAATCCACATCGCATAATAGACTAATTTAGAAACAACTAATTTTGTCCATTCTATTGCAGGACTTGGGAATTTCCCGTACGATAATTTTCGTTTTAAATAGTTGTGCATTTGCTTAATATCTGTAGTAATTGCCCAATTGATTGTTAACAACCCATATAAAAAAATTGAATAGTATTTTTGCAGCTTATGAATTTTAAGCCATTTAGAGTGTTGTGAAAAACGAATAATTCTACCAGCATCAATATCTTCATCATGATCTTTAATATTGGTAAATGTGTGATGTAAAACGTTGTGTTGAACTTTCCAATTATATACATTTCCTGCAAGAATGTAGATACTACTTCCCATTAATTTATTCACCCACTTTTTACTTGAAAAAGATTCGTGATTGCTATCATGCATGACATTCATTCCAACACCAGCCATTCCAACACCTGTAACAGCCATTAAAATAAACATCAACCATTGTGGCATGTCTACAGTTAATATTAAAATAAAAGGCACTAAGAAAACAGAAAACATAACGAAGGCTTTGGTGTATAGTTTCCAGTTCCCAGTTCGCTTAAGGTTATTTTCTTTGAAGTAGTTATTTACTCTTTTATTGAGAGTTCTAAAAAACTTTGCTTTATCTATTCTAGAGAAATTTACGGTCTTCATGTATGATTGAAAAAAAGTTATATAACAAAAATAAGCTATTATGTGCTTGATACGATTATTAACGATTGTTTTTTCATGTAATTGTTCTAATGATTAATTACTTTTGTGATTAAATGATATCATGGATTTACTTTTAAAATATTTTCCAAACCTTACACAACTTCAAATCTCTCAATTCTCTCAATTACAAGAGCTGTATAAAGATTGGAATTTGAAAATTAATGTTGTTTCTAGAAAAGATATTGACGAGTTGTATTTAAGACATGTCTTACATTCTTTAGGAATTGCAAAAGTAGTTCAGTTTAAGCCAAATACCAAAGTGCTAGATGTTGGAACTGGTGGAGGCTTTCCCGGAATCCCGTTGGCTATTTTATTTCCAGAAACACAGTTTCATTTGGTAGATAGTATTGGTAAGAAAATTAAAGTAGTAAATGATGTTTCGGAAGGTTTAGGGCTACAAAATATAAAAACTACCCAGGGAAGAGTTGAAGAAATTAAGGGAACCTATGATTTTATTGTAAGTAGAGCTGTTGCACAAATGGAAACTTTTGTTTTTTGGACCAAAGGTAAAATCAACAAAAAACAACAACACCCTATAAAAAATGGAATTCTTTACCTAAAAGGTGGCGACCTATCTGATGAATTAAAAAAATATACTTCTGCAACTATTTATAATTTGCCAGATTATTTTGCGGAAGATTTTTTTGAGACTAAAAAAGTAGTACACTTGCCCATGAAGTTTAAGGGTTAAAAAATTAATCAAAATACAGGCACTTTAATGGTTGTATTTTTATAAGCATAGATTATGTCACTTACACCATCCAATATTTTAGAAAGAGGAACTTTAGCTTCAGACTTTACACTGTTAGAGACTATTTCTGAAAAAATAATCTCTTTACAAGAATTAAAAGGTGAGCGAGGAACTATTATTTTCTTTATATGCAACCACTGTCCGTTTGTAATTCATATCAACAGAGAATTAGTTCAATTGGCAAAAGACTATACCTCCAGAGGTTTTAGTTTTATAGCTATTAGTAGTAATGATGCAGAAAAATACCCAATGGATGGTCCACAAAAAATGAAAATTCATGCTACAAAAGAACACTATCCTTTCCCTTATCTATACGATGAAACTCAAGAAGTAGCAAAAGCTTATAATGCTGCTTGTACTCCAGATTTGTATGTATTTGACAGTGATTTAAAATCTATATATCATGGGCAATTAGATGATTCTAGACCCGGAAATGGAGTTCCTGTTTCAGGAAAAGACATTAGAAGAGTATTAGAAACAATGTTAAGTAATAGAATTTATAAAGGAGTTCCAAAACCAAGTATGGGTTGTAATATTAAGTGGAAATAAGTGTGGTTAAGTAGCCAAATAAACAACTAACGATCTATACTTTTTACTGCAACAGCAATTTTTGAATCTGCGGTGCCATAGTATAAAAACCATTTGTTTTTAAAATAAACCAAGCCCTCTACAAAGCAAACTTCATTTACTTCACCAACTTTTTCATACTCTTTATCTGGGTGTATAAAGTATGTTTTTTTTCGGTCAATTAACTTAAAAGGAGCCTCCTTGTCAAATAATGCCTGTCCAGCAGCATACGTAAATTTAGGTAAACTTACATCGTTAAAATTTGCCGCATTACTGGCATTGTAAATAAGTAAAATGCCTTCTTCTTTATACAATGCAAAAGGGCCAGATTCTACCAATCTACTATCAAAATATCCCATTCGTGGATGCAATACTGAAATTTTAGTTTTGTTTTCTTCATTTTCAGAAATCTCCCAATCTATTAAGTTTTCTGAGCTAGCCAAGAATATATTAGTATCTCCAAAGTACATCCAATATTTTCCATTAATTTTTTTCGCAATATTTTTACCTTCTTTTACCTCTACAACAATAGCTCCTGCTTTAGACCATAGATTTTTGTATTTATCACTTTTAAAGGCCAGCCCATGTTTGGTCCAAGTGGTTAAATTTGTTGAAGAAGCTACACTTAGTCTGGCTGTTTTTCCATCGTAAGCAGTGTATGTCATAATATAGACACCCTCTGCTGTTTCTATAATTCTTGGATCTTCTACACCATCAAAATAGCAGCTTATACAATCCTCTAAATAGCTTTCATTATCAATTTTTTTATAATTCCACTCATATATCTTCATAGCATCATTGTCTGGATAAAAAACAGGTGCAGGAGATTTTTTAAAACGAAGACCATCTAAACTTATAGCCATGCCAATTCTAGAAGTACCATTGATATCTTGTGCGCGGTAAAATAAATACACCTTATTGTCTTTTACTATGGCAGAGGGGTTTAAGACATTTCTTTCTTCCCAAGCAACCTTTTTGCTAGAAATAGGACACTCAAAACTTAAACTAGCAGTCGGATGTAAAATTGGATTTAAACTGTCATTTTTTTCAAAACCGCTAAACTCCCATGCTATTTCTTGTTCTGTGCTTTTTTCTTGGCAACCCACCAATAAAAAAAGAATAGCTATAAGTATATTTTTCATCATTATATGGTTTAGTAGTTGCCTAAGTTATTGTTTTTCAATTAAGAAGTAGGGGTGTTAAAAATAAAAAAGGAATTACAATAATGTAATTCCTTTAGATATTAAATATTTTCTCCTAAAAACTAGTCTTCAATAAGCTATATCTATTATTTCAGATTCATAGACTTAAGAAGTTATTTCTACAAACAAGCCTTCTGCTGTTTTTGAAACTTTAGCTACACTTTTTTTGGTTAAACCTTTGATGGTTTTATCCCATTTTTTATTGCTTAAGCCAGACAGATTTTTTAATTCGTTTAAGTCAATTTTTATAGCTTTCGTGATGATCGCTAAAACTGCTTTTTCTTCATCATTTAATTCAATAGAAGGCTTTTTTTGCTCTGGTCTCATTTGAGGGAAGAACAATACCTCTTGTATGGATTGATTGTTGGTTAAAAACATAATTAATCTGTCCATTCCTATACCCATTCCAGAGGTTGGAGGCATTCCGTATTCTAAGGCACGTAAAAAATCTTCATCTATAAATTCTGTAGCTTCATCATCTCCTTTTTGAGCTAATTTTAATTGATGTTCAAAACGTTCTCGCTGATCTATAGGATCATTTAATTCAGAATATGCATTGGCAATTTCTTTTCCACAAACCATCAATTCAAAACGCTCTGTTAGTTCTGGGTTGTCTCTGTGTTCTTTACAAAGTGGAGACATTTCCTTTGGATAGTCTGTAATATAGGTTGGCTGAATATAATTTCCTTCACATTTTTCTCCAAAAATTTCATCAATTAATTTTCCTTTCCCCATGGTCTCATCAACAGCAATATTCATTGATATTGCGGCGGCTCTAATTTCATCTTCGGTTTTTCCAGTAATGTCAAAACCTGTAAAATGTTTAATAGAGTCTGTCATAGTAACTCTTGCGTATGGTGCCTTAAAATTAATTTTATGGTCACCAAAAGTAGCTTCAGAAGTTCCGTTCACGGCAATGGCACAATATTCTAATAATTGTTCTGCAAATTCCATCATCCAGTTATAATCTTTGTAAGAAACATAGATTTCCATGGCTGTAAATTCTGGGTTGTGAGTTCTGTCCATGCCTTCATTCCTGAAGTTTTTAGAGAATTCATACACTCCATCAAAACCACCTACAATTAATCTTTTTAGGTATAATTCATTAGCTATTCTCATATATAGAGGAATGTCTAAAGAATTGTGATGTGTTGTAAAAGGTCTTGCAGCTGCACCTCCAGGAATAGGTTGTAAAATAGGTGTTTCTACTTCAAAATAACCAGCTTCATTAAAGAAGTTACGCATGGCATTAAAAAGTTTTGTTCTTTTTACAAAAACTTCTTTCACATGAGGGTTAACTACCAAATCTGCATACCGTTGTCTATATCGTAGTTCAGGATCTGTAAATGCATCATAGGTAATACCATCCTTTACTTTAGGAATTGGTAATGGCTTTAATGATTTAGAGAGTAATGTAAACTCTTTTACCATAACTGTTTTTTCGCCAACTTTAGTGGTGAAAAGAGTTCCAGTAATTCCAATAAAATCTCCTAAATCTAATAATTTTTTAAATACGGTATTATATAAAGATTTGTCTTCTCCAAGACAAATTTCATCTCTATTAAAATAAAGTTGAATTCTTCCTTCGCCATCTTGTAATTGGCCAAAAGAAGCTTTTCCTTGAATGTTTATAACCATTAAACGTCCAGCAATCACAACCTGTTTACCTTCCTCAAAGTTGTTTTTTATTTCCTTAGAATTAGCATCTACAGGAAATAAATCTGCAGGATACGGATTAATTCCTATTTCTCGTAATCTTGCTAGTTTTTCTCTACGTACAACTTCTTGTTCTGATAATTGCATTCTATTGTCTTTTCTAAAATGATTATAAGCTGCAAAGATAGTGATTTGCAAAAAAGAACTTTGCAGTTAAAAAGGAAATAATGGTATTTTAAAATTAAAAAAATAAGTATATTTGTGTGTTATTTATTTATAAATAACGTGTTGTGTTGTTTTGGCACTTTCGTAAAAGTGTCTTGGTTTTGTTAACCAATGGAAAGCTTCCCTGAGATGGGTTGCTTTTTTTTTGCTCTTAAAACAACAACAATTTCACCTCCCATATTTTTGAAAAAAACAATCCTGCAAAAATAATACTAACTATAAATTTTAATCCAGTAGAAAACAAAAAACCAATAAAAGAGCCAATGGCTGCTTTAAATGCTCTGTTAGAGTTTTGATTATCATGAATGAGCTCTCCAATAAATGCCCCAGTAAACGGGCCAATAATAATACCCAATGGCCCCAAGAAAATGAGTCCTAATAACAAACCTACTGTAGTTCCAATAATTCCATATTTACTTCCACCAAATTTTTTTGTTCCTAAAGCAGGAATAATATAATCTAAAATATATACTACTACTGCAATCACTAGAGTGCTTAGTATAAAAGTCCAATTAAACGAAATGGCATTGGTAAAATGTATCAATAATAAACCCACCCAACTAGTGATAGGGCCAGGTAATATGGGTACAAAAGCACCAATAATTCCTAAAATAATAAAAAAAGCGCCTAGTAGTAGTAATAAAATATCCATGTATTTTACGTGTTGTTTATATATGACGATTTTTTTTTGTACTTGTTACAAATGGTATTTTTAACTAAATAGTTAGTTCAAACTAAATATTTAGTTATATTTGTCTTTTTAAACTAAAAACTTAGTTGAAATATGAGCAAACAATTAACAAAAGCAGAAGAACAGATTATGCAGGTTTTGTGGGAACTAAATGAAGCTTCTGTTAAAGAAGTGATAGATAAATTACCAATCCCAAAACCAGCCTACAATACTGTATCTACCATTATTAGAATTTTAGAAACTAAAGAATTTGTAGGGCATACCTCTGTAGGAAGAGGTTTTATTTACCATCCAATTATTGCCAAGGAGAGTTATAGTAATGAGAGTTTACAAAAGCTTATGAATGGTTATTTTGAAGGCTCTTTTAATAGCATGGTGTCCTTTTTTGTAAAAAAGAATAAGTTAGATATTTCGGAATTAGAGACAATTTTAAAAGAAATAAATAAAAAGAAAAGCAATGATTAATTATATAATTCAAGTAATGCTATTTCAATTACTATTTTTAATAGTATATGATTTTGTGCTGAGCAAAGAAACCTTTTTCACTAAAAACAGATGGTATTTACTGATATCTGCAATTATGTCATTTTGTATTCCATTCATACAAATACCCTCTTTTCAAAAAGTAGTTTCTAATGGTGTTCGTATTTTGTTGCCAGAGATTGTACTATCTCCACAAAACATGATAGAAAAAACTGAAGTATATCAAAACTTTAATGGTGGGTTAATTATTTTTTGGCTTGGGTTTTTATTTTTTTTAGTATTGTTCTCCTTCAAAGTATACAAGCTTTCAAGCTTAATTATAAAAAATTTTATTGAAAAAAAAGATAGCTACACTCTAATAACTCTTCCAAATTCTAAAAAAGCATTTTCTTTTTTCAATTATATTTTTTTAGGGGCTGATATCAACGAATTAGAAAAAGAAAAAATTATTTCTCATGAACTAATTCATTGTAAACAAAAACATTCTTTAGATCTGCTATTTTTTGAAAGTCTAAAGATTCTTATCTGGTTTAACCCGCTACTATACATCTATCAAAAAAGAATTGCAACCGTACATGAATATATTTCTGATGCTATAATTTTAAAATCTGCAGACAAGAAATTGTATATGAATACCCTAGTAAATCAATTGTTTGACGTAGAGAACATCTCTTTCGTCAATCAATTTTATAAACATTCACAACTTAAAAAAAGAATTATGATGATCACAAAAGAAAAATCCAACAAAATGAAGCAAATAAAGTATTTATTATTGGTTCCTATTTTAGCGAGTATGCTTTTTTACACAGCATGTAGCAATACTGAAAATAATGTTTTAGAGAAAAGGACTATTACAAAACAACAAATCCAGACTAAAAATGAAATAATCGAAAAAGAGGTAATTCCATTTACAATGATAGACAAGGCGCCTACATTTCCTGGCTGCCCAGAAAATGATGAAAGCTGCTTTAACAAAAAAATGCAAAAACATTTTCAAAAAGAGTTTGATGCAGAACTTCCTAATAGTTTGAAATTATCTCCAGGAAAGAAAAGAATTATTATGCTTTTTAAAATAAACAAAGAAGGAGCCATTACTGAAATTAAAGCAAAAGCACCTCACCCAGCATTACAAGAAGAAGCTGTTAGAATAATAAAATTACTTCCAATAATGAAACCCGGTGAATTAAATGGTAAAAAGGTAACTGTTAAATACACATTACCAATGAGAATAGAAGTAGAAGCATAGTTGTGAAAAGGAACTTTAAAAAAAAATTGCTATTGAAAAGATTTTTATGTTCTAATATAAAAGACTTCTTTTACAAAAGGATCCCATTCAAAATATTGAGTGGGTTTTTTTATAGACATTTTTTTAGTGATTGTAATAGGTTCTGCTAGAACACAACATCATGTTTTTAAAGTCATTATAATTGTGTAATTTCACACTAAACTTATTATCATTTAAAGTGCGCTATTTTTTATTCATATGTCTGATGATTTCTTTTACTTCTTGTGATTATTTTTCATTCGAAAAAAACAAGAATTTAGAGAAAATAGATATGGATGTAGATTTTACATCAGTAGATTTTTCTCCTTCATTTAAAGTGTGTGATTCTCTTATTAATAAATTAAAAAAGACAGATTGTTTTAGAACAACCATGCATCAAGAAATCTATAAAAGTTTAGCTGAAAATTCTATACAGCTTAAAAAGGATGTAGATGAAACAATTGTTGTAGTTATTAAAATTCAAGCAGATAAACAGGTTGTATTAGCATCTATAAAAGCTTCAGATAGTTTATTAAAACATATCCCTAACTTAAAGAAAATGATTAAAAAAAGTATTGCTGATTTGCCAGACGTTTATCCTGCAATTAAAAGAGGCATTCCAGTAACTACCCAATATAAGTTACCCATAAGAATTAAACTAGAAAACTAGTTTAGCATTTTCCAAAGCTGATCTTTTAACTCTTGCAAGCCAATTTGAGCTACCGATGAAAAGAATAAGAAAGGAACTCCGGAGGGCATCTCTTTTTTTATCTCTTCTTGTAACTCATCATCTAACATGTCTGATTTAGAAATAGCCAATAAACGTTCTTTATCTAATAACTCGGGATTGTGCTTCTTGAGTTCATTTAATAAAACTTCGTATTCTTTATTAATGTCATCACTGTCTGCTGGTATTAAAAAGAGTAAGGTAGAGTTACGTTCTATGTGACGCAAGAAACGGTGTCCTAGTCCTTTACCTTCTGCAGCTCCTTCAATAATTCCAGGAATATCTGCCATTACAAAACTCTTGTATTCTCTATAATCTACAATACCTAGATTTGGTTTTAGGGTTGTAAACGCATAGTCGGCAATTTTTGGTTTTGCTGCAGTAATTACAGAAAGTAGTGTAGATTTTCCAGCATTAGGAAAACCAACCAAACCAACATCTGCTAATAATTTTAATTCTATCTGATACCAGCCATCTAAGCCATCAACACCAGGTTGAGCGTATCTAGGTGTTTGATTTGTAGACGATTTAAAATGCCAATTTCCACGACCACCCATACCACCTTCTAACAGAATTTTTTCTTCTCCGTTTTCAGTAATTTCAAAAATAATTTCACTGGTTTCGCTATCTCTTACAATAGTCCCTAGAGGTACATCTACATAAACATCTATCCCATCTTTTCCAGTACTTCTACTCTTACTTCCGTCTCCACCTTGTTCCGCTCTAAAATGTTTTTTAAATTTTAGATGAAATAATGTCCACATGTCTTTACTTCCACGTAGAATAATATGACCTCCACGGCCACCATCTCCACCATCTGGTCCTCCTTTGGTGATAAATTTTTCTCTGTGTAAGTGCGCAGAACCTCTACCGCCTTTTCCTGAGGAAGCATATACCTTTATGTAATCAACAAAGTTGCCTTCTGTCATAATTTATAGTGTATCAAAAACTTTTGCTAAACGTTCTGTAATTTCTTGAATAGAACCTACTCCATTTACCCCAAAGTAGTTCCCTTTTGCTGCGTAATATTCTTTTAAAATAGCTGTTTTTGTATTGTATTCATTAAATCTATTCCTAATTTTACCTTCATCAGTGTCGTCTGCTCGGCCGCTAGTTTTACCACGCTCTAACAATCGTTCAACTAATAAATCTTCTGGTACTTCAAGGGCTACCATTCCATTAATCTTTTCTCCTTTGGTACTCAGAAAACCATCTAAAGCTTCTGCTTGAGATTGAGTTCTTGGAAATCCATCAAAAATAAAACCGTTAGCATCAGCATTTTTTTCAACCTCTGCTTCTAGCATATGAATGGTTACTTCATCAGGTACCAAATCACCCTTATCCATGTAGGTTTTAGCAAGAACACCCAGTTCAGTTTTATTCTTAATATTGTATCTAAAAACATCGCCTGTAGAGATGTGTACTAGATGATATTTTCCTTTTAAACGGTCTGCTTGTGTTCCTTTTCCGGCACCTGGAGGTCCAAATAATACAATATTTTTCATTTATGTAGTTTCTGTTGTTAATTGGTAAACTGCTGGTAAATTTCTTCCTAAGCCGTTGTAGTCTAAGCCATAGCCTACAATAAACTTATCTTCAATACTTTTTCCGATATAATCTATCGGGAGCTCTTTTTTATACACATCTGGTTTAAAAAATAAGGTAGCAATTTTTAATTGCTTTACCTGCTTGTTTTTAAAACAGTCATAGATTTTGTGTAGGGT